>NZ_JAKUHT010000020.1 GCF_022436705.1 Nocardioides sp. CFH 31398
GCTCGGGGTGACCCCGGCGATGGCCGAGCCCGGGGGCGGGCGGCCGGCCGACGCGCCGCCGCAGAGGCCCGGCGCCGCGGGCTGGCTGGCGGGCGACCACCACATCCACACGCAGTACAGCTCCGACGCTCGGTACACGGTCCTCGACCAGGCGCAGCACGGCGCGGCGTACGGCCTCGACTGGCTGGTGATCACCGACCACGGCGGCGCGACCCACGCCCGGATCGGCGTCGACCTCGTCAACCCGGACATCCGCGACGCCCGAGCGAAGCTGCCCGGCACCCTGATCTTCCAGGGGCTCGAGTGGAACATCCCCTCGGCCGAGCACGGCACCGTGTTCGTCACGCCGGGCCGCAACGAGGTCGCCGTCCTCAAGCAGTTCGAGAACGACTACGACGGCAGCGTCAACAACGCCTCGTCGTCCAGCCCCGCCAACGAGCGGCTGGCGGTGGCCGGCGTCCAGTGGCTCGGTCAGCAGATGGACCGCAAGCGCGTCCAGGAGGCGCTGTTCCTGGCCAACCACCCGGCGCGCAACGGCATCGACTCGCCGCACGAGATCCGCGCCTGGCGCGACGCCGACCCGCGCGTCGCCGTCGGCTTCGAGGGCGCCCCCGGCCACCAGGCCGCCGGCCTGCCCGAGGGCTACGGTCCGGCGTCCAACCGCGGCTACTACGGCAACAGCCCGAACCCGAACTCCTTCCCCGACTACCCGGCGGAGTCGTACCGCACCTGGGGCGGCTTCGACTGGATGACCGCCACCGTCGGGGGGCTGTGGGACAGCCTGCTGTCCGAGGGCAAGCCCTGGACCATCAGCGCCAACTCCGACTCCCACGTGAACTGGAGCGACACCTCGCGGCGCCCCGACGGCTCGAGCACCGAGCAGTTCAACCGCGACGGCCGGTACGGCGACCCCGTGTACGCCGGGCAGGTCAACCTGTCCGCCGGCGACTTCTGGCCCGGGTTCTACTCCCGCACCCACGTGGGCGCCGCGAAGCGCGGGTACGCCGCGGTGATGCAGGGCATCCGCGCGGGCCAGGTGTGGGTCGACCACGGCCAGCTCGTCGAGCAGGTCGAGGTCCTCGTGCGGCCGAAGGGTCGCCGCGGGCAGGGCGTCACCCTCGGCGGCACCCTGCAGGTGAAGCGGGGGACGCCGGTCGAGGTCGTCGTCCGGATCACCCCCGCGCAGCGCCCGAACTGGGCCCAGTTCACGCCGAGCCTCAACCGGGTCGACCTGGTCCGCGGTGCGGTCGACCCGCGTCCGGCGCGCGCGGACCGCGACCTGTTCACCGCCCCCGACACCCGCGTCGTCCAGCGGTGGGACACTTCGGGCCGCCGCCAGCGGTTCGAGCTGACCCGTGACCTGGGCCGCGTGGAGGACCCGTTCTACGTGCGTCTGCGCGGCACCGACGGCAACGTCTCCCAGGTGGGCTACCTCGGCGCCGACGTCGACGCCGAGGGCCCGCGTCTGGACCCGGCGGGCGACGCCGACCCGTGGACGGACCTGTGGTTCTACACGAACCCGGTGTTCGTGGTCCCGACCCGGTGACCGGGCCGGTGACCGGCTCGGTGACCGGGCCGGTGCGACCCGCATGACGGTCCTGGTGCTGGACGGCGGGTGGGCCGACCTCGCCTCCGCCGACCACGCCGCGCTCGTCCTGACCGACGGCGTGCCCGCCACCGTCGCCACCCACGTGGTGGCGACGGAGGCTGGGCGGAGGGTCCTGCTGGCCACGGACGCCGACGTCGGCCGGCACCTGGGCCGGGTGCCGGAGGCGGTCGTGGTCGACGCCCCGGACGTGGCCCGGGCCCACGCGGCGCGCACGTCCGGCCGGCTGGTGGTCTTCCGCGGCTCCGACGCCGTCACGGGCCGGCCCACGGCGGCGCAGGTGGTGGCGCGCAGCGAGGTCGAGGCCGTGGTCGGTCTCGCGGGCACGCCGGTCACCGACGAGACCGAGCTCGACCTCGGCGACTTCGTCCGCCCCACCTGGCGGGCGGGCCGGTGCGAGCTGCTCGTGCAGGCCGGGCCGGCCGGGCCCCGCCCGTTCGAGGTCCGCGAGCAGATCCGCTGCTGCGTCGACCACTGACATCCCCGAAATGGGTGCTTGTCGGGAGGTGATCTGGGGCACAGACTGGCCGAGAGGTGATCGCATGAGTCGTGAGCTCACGTTCGACGGTGTCCCGGTCCTGTCCCGCGGCCGGCACCGCTCCCCGCGCAAGGGCGCCTGCTTCATGGAGATGGCGTCCTACCTGGCCGGGGAGAAGTGGTCCGACCACCCGGCGTGCACGCACCCGTTGCTCGCGCAGCTGGCGCGGATGGTCAACGACCACACCTCGGACGCCGAACGCTCCGCCCTGGCGCCGATGATCCCGTCGGTGGTGGGCGTCGGCGGCGGGTTGCGCGGCGGGAGCGAGACCGAGGTCCGCTGGGCCGTCGGGTTCGTGGTGGCCGTGGCCGGCCACACGCTCCGCGAGATCCCCGAGGTCATGCAGCGCGCGGTCGCCACCGGGCTGATCCGCTGCGAGCAGCTCGCGGCGACCCTGTCGGAGCCGGTCCCGGGGATCGAGGACCTGCGCGAGATCCTCGCCGGGGTCCCCCGCGCCGAGTCGTGGGCCCGGGCCTTCAGCGTCGACCGGCGGATCACGCACAAGGCGTTCACCCGCCACGCGGCGCCGTCCATGGTCTCCTGCGCGGTCGACGGCACGGTCGCCCACGCCTCGAACGCCGCCGACGCGCGCCTGCGCGACCTGCTGGAGGTCGGCATCGAGGCCGCGCACCGCCTCGACGACCTCCTCGCGCCGCCGCCCGTCGTGGTTGCGGCCCCCGCGCCGCCGACGACCCTCAGGGCCCCCTCGGGTGCCCTTCTAGGATCGCGGCATGGCGAAGCAGAAGCCGGGTCGCGGTAAGCAGCGGAGCAAGGAGCAGCAGGCCGCCCGCCGCGAGGCGCGGCAGGCCGAGCGCCAGCGCCTCGCCGAGCAGAAGGCGGAGCGCGAGCGCGCCCGTCGGCGCCGCCGCGTGCTGGTGCAGGTCGGCACCGCCGTCGGCATCCTCGTCCTCGTCGGCGGCCTGGTCGCCTTCTTCACGCTGCGTGAGTCGTCGTCCGACATCACCGCGGAGGGTCCTCCGGGCACCGACGACGAGGGCGCGATCGTGACCGGCTCCGACGACGCACCCGTGGAGGTCGAGGTCATCTCCGACTTCGGGTGCCCCGCCTGCGCCAACTTCGAGTCGGCCACCGCGCAGGCGCTCTCGACGTACGTCGAGCAGGACCAGGTCCGGCTGCGCTACCGGTTGGTCTCCGCGATCGACCGCACCTCGCCGAACGAGTTCTCCCGCCGCTCCATCGCGGCCTCCGGGTGCGTGCTGGAGCAGGAGGACCCGCAGGTGTGGAACGACTTCAAGGCGTCCGTGTACGCCGGCCAGCCGCCGGAGGGCGAGGACGGGCTGTCCGACACCCAACTGATCGGGCTCGCCACCGCCGCGGGCGCCGACGAGGCCGACGTGACCGAGTGCATCGACGAGGGCCGCTGGCTCGACTGGGCCGACGCGGTCGACGACCAGGCCGCCGGCGACTACAGCGCCACCCCCACGATCTTCGTGGACGGCGAGCGCGTCCCCGACGCCAGCCCGGCCGCGGCGACCGCCGCGATCGACGCGGCCCTGGCGCAGGGCTGAGGGCCGGGGGAGCCGATGAGCGCGACCGTGCACGACCAGGCCCGCGACGGGACCGACGGGGCCGACGGGCCCGACGTCCTCGACGAGGGCGCACGCCTCGGCTGGCCGCGCGGCCTGTCGGTCGCGCTCGTCGTCCTCGGCCTCGTCGGCCTCGCGGGGGCGTTCACCCTCGCGGTGGAGAAGTACCGGCTGCTGGAGGACCCCTCCGCCCCGCTCTCCTGCGACCTGAACCCGATCCTGTCGTGCGGCTCGGTGATGGACACGTGGCAGGCCGAGCTCCTCGGCTTCCCCAACCCCCTCATCGGCGTCGTGTCCTTCTCGGCGCTGGTCACGATCGGGGTGCTGTCGTTCGCCGTCGCCCTGCCCCGCTGGGTCCACGGCGGGCTCGTGGTCGGGACCGGCCTCGGCCTGGTGTTCATCCACTGGCTGGCGTTCCAGTCCGCCTTCCGCATCGGCGCCCTCTGCCCCTGGTGCATGGTCGTGTGGGCCGCCGTCATCCCGCTGTTCGTGTGGACGACGTCCTCCTGGGCCGCCGGCCGCGACGGCACCCTCGGCCGCCTCGGGGAGACCGCCTGGTTCTGGCGCTACCTCCTCGTCATGGTCTGGTACGCCGCCTTCGTCACCGTCGCGCTCGTCCAGTTCTGGGACTACTGGCGCACGCTGCTCTGAGGCGTTCTCCGTGGTGTGGCTGGGTCGTGGCGGGCCTGGGGGCGTGGGGGTTTCACCAGCCGGCTGGTGAAACCCCGACCTGGCCCCCGGAACTTCGGGGGGCCAGGCACGCCATCGTGCGCCACGCCCGCCCGACGGGGGCTTGTCCCGGCCGCTCAGCCGGCGCGGAGAAGGGCCTGACGGGCGAACGCCTCGCGGATGCGCTGGACGAGCAGGTTCGGACGGTCGAGGTCGGACCAGACGACGCGGACGACGAGGAAGCCGGTGAGCTCGCGGATCCGGTCCTCCCGCTGCTTCTCGGCGAAGACGACGTCGCCCGGCGTCAGTCCGGGTGCGACGTGGCGCTGGTACTTGAAGCGCCCGTCGAACTCCAGGATGACGCCGAGCTCGGGCCAGGCCATGTCGCACCGCCCGATCAGCGTGTCACCGGCGCGGACCTCGTACTGCAGGACGGGGTCCGGGAGTCCCGCGCACTTGAGGAGCCAACGCAGGCGGGACTCGCCGACGGACTCCCCGCCGGGGCTCGCCATCCGCGCGAGCAGCTGCAGAGGGAGCGTGTCCGGCCAGTGCCGCTTGGCGGCGATCTCGGCGCGCAGGTCGGCCGGCGAGCACAACCCCTGGTGGAGCAGGGAGTCCAGGACCACCAGCCCGCTCTCACCGGAGCCCAACGTGGCGGTCTCGACGGCGCACCGCACCGGCGACAGCACCGGCCGGCCGCGCACGACGGTGACCTCCTCGGGTCCGACCGCGCCGCGGTGGTGCACGAGGTGGTTGTTGCGGCGGCCGGTCGCACCGTCGAGGCGGGTGACATGGGCGCTGCTGAGGTCGAGACCCCAGACCCCGAGCCCGTGGTTCAGCGATCCGGTGACGTGGCTGAGCGCGACGGCGTCCCGGAGCTGGTGGAGTGCGGCGTCAGCCCGCAGGAGGTGCCGACCTTCCGCGCCCAGCGCGCTCCAGCGGGCTGCGTCCGTGTAGTAGCCGTGGCAGAACCGCACCCACACCCGGGCACGGACGCCCGCCGTCAGCGTGGCGTCGGACGTGCCGGCGTCCAGCGCCTCGGCGCGCGAGAAGAACCCACGCTCGGCCAGCAGGTGTTCGAGGATGCCCATGACGAGGACCCTGCAGCGGCACGGACGGTCCCCGCAGGCTCCGTCGCCGCGGCTGTGCAGGGGCGACACCGGCCCGCGGTTGTGGACGGTTCCGGGCCCGGCGACGTTGGTGCTCGGGGGTTTCACCAGCCGACCCGTGACGTGCCGACCTGGCCCCCGGAGCTTCGTCAGCCAGGTCGGGGTTTCGCCAGCCGGCTGGTGAAACCTGAGGCAGGCGGTGCCCCTGCGACCCCGGCAGGGCCGGAGCGCGCGGCGGGCGACGAGGCGGGCCTCGCGCGGGGCGGGGGCGGCGCCTACGATCGCGCGGGTGAGCCCGGGCCACGCCTCCGCACCGCTGCGGGTCGAGCGCGCCCTGAGCGCGGGCCTGCTGTGCGGGCCCGGGGGCGCGGCGGCGCACGTGCTCGCCGGGGGGACGCCGCCCACCGCGACCGCGCTGCTGCTCGTCACCGCCGCCGCGCTCGCGGGGGCGGGGCTGGCGTCCGCCCGCCGTCTCGGACCGGTGGCGCTCCTCGGCCTGGCCGGGGCCGCCCAGCTCGTCTTCCACCACGCGTTCGGTCCTGCGCCGGCCGGTGGGCACGCCATGCACGGCGGGTCGATGGCCACCCCGGTGGGCGGGGAGGCGTCGATGGTCCTCGCCCACGTCGTCGTGGCGGTGCTGGTGGCGACGGTCGCGGGCGGCCTCGAGGCCTCGTGGTGGGCGATCGTCCGCGCGGGCCTGCTGCGCCTGCTCCCGCACCTCCCGGCGCAGCCCGTCGCCCTGCCCGTCGTCGGCAGGCTGCCGGGCGTCACGGAGCCCGCGTGCGCCGTCCCGACCTCGGTGGACGCCCCCGAGGTCGTCGGGCCCCGGGGTCCACCGGTGCGGCGCGGCCCCGCCGCGACCACCGCCCCCCTCTGCGCCTGAGCGGCCGACGTCCCTCCTGACGACCGGCCGCCGGCCGTCGTCCGCGCGCGCTCCGCCCACCGGCGGGCCCGCGCTCCCGGAAGGAACCCCGCATGGCCCTGTCCACCCCCCAGAGCACGAGCTCCGAGGACCCCACCACCGGGAGGCCCCCGACCCGGCGGGCCTCCACCCTGCGCCCGCTGCTGCTGCGCCTGCACTTCTACGCCGCCCTGCTCGTGGCGCCGTTCGTGCTCGTCGCCGCCGTCACCGGCGGCCTGTACGCCGTCGCCACCCCGCTCGAGCGCGTCGTGCACGCCGACGAGCTGACCGCCACGTCCTCCGGCCCCGCGCTGCCGATCGAGCAGCAGGTGGCCGCCGCCCGCGCCGAGGTGGGCGACGACCTGCCGCTCGTCTCGGTCCGACCCGCCGCTCCCGACGAGGGCGGCGTCGGCGAGACCACCCGCGTGATGTTCGACGACGGCCGCACCGACGCCTCCCGCACGCTCGCCGTGTTCGTCGACCCCGCCTCCGGCGACGTCACCGGCCGCCTGACCTCGTACGGCGGGTCGGGGTCGCTGCCGGTCCGCACCTGGCTGAGCGAGCTGCACCGCAACCTCCACCTCGGCGAGCCCGGCCGGCTCTACAGCGAGCTGGCCGCGTCCTGGCTCGGTGTGGTGGCGCTCGCCGGGCTGCTGCTGTGGTGGACCGGCCCCCGCCGCACCCGCCGCCTCACCCCGCTGCGTCGCTCCGAGACCCGCTCCGCCCGCCGCCGGACCCTGTCCTGGCACGGCTCCCTCGGCACCTGGGCGCTGCTCGGCATGCTCATGCTGTCCGTGACCGGCCTGACCTGGTCGACGTACGCCGGCGCGAACGTCACCGACCTGCGCCTCGGCCTCGGCTGGGGCACCCCGGCCGTCACCAGCGACCTCGCCGCCGACGGCGACGGCGGCGGCGCCGACCACTCCGGGCACGGCGGCCACGACGCCGCCGCGGAGCCGGAGACGCTCGCGGACGGCCCGGGGGTCGGGTTCGACGGGGCGGTCGAGGCCGCCGCGGGCGCGGGGTTGTCCGGCCCGCTCCAGGTCACCCAGCCGGTCGGGGCGGCCGGCACGTACGTCGTCTCCGAGATCGACGACGTGTGGCCCACCCGCTCCGACGTGGTGGCGGTCGACCCCGCCGACGGCGCGGTCACCGACGTCGTCCGCTTCGCCGACTGGCCGCTCATGGCCAAGCTCGCGAGCTGGGGCATCGACCTCCACATGGGGGTGCTGTTCGGCCTCGTCAGCCAGGTGGCGCTCCTGCTCCTGGCGGCGGCGATCGTGGCCATGACGGTGACCGGCTACCGCCTGTGGTGGCAGCGCCGACCCACCCGCGCCGCGGGCCGGTCGATGGGTCGCGCACCGCGCCGCGGCGCCTGGCGCGCGGCCTCGCCGGCGGCGCTGGTCGGCGTCGCCGTGGTCGCCGTCGCGGTCGGGTGGTTCGTCCCGCTGCTCGGGGTCAGCCTGCTCGCGTTCCTCCTGCTGGACGTCGTGCTCGGGCTGCGCTCCGCCCGCCCGGCTACCGTGGAGGACGCCCCCGTCCAGACCCTCGAGGAGAGCCGATGACCCGCCGTGCCGCGACCGCTGTGGCCGGACTGCTGACCGCGACCCTGCTGCTCGCCGGGTGCGGGCAGGAGGAGAACGCCAGCGACCTCAACCCCGACGACAACCCCGCGGGCGAGAGCTCGACGGACTCGTCCGACATGGGCTCGATGGACATGAGCTCCGTCAACGACCCGGACGCCACGCCGGCGTACGACCTGCCCGACGCCGTCGAGGGCGACTTCCAGGTCCTCGACTCCGCCCCGCCCGGCTCCGAGGGCGTCACCGGGCAGGCCTGGCTCGCCCAGGGCGGCGAGCAGGGCGGCACCACCGTCAGCGTCGAGCTCGACGGCCTGGAGGCCGGGTCGACGTACATGGCCCACCTGCACGCCGAGCCGTGCGGCACCGACGAGGGCGGCCCGCACTTCCAGTTCGAGGAGGGCGGCGCGGAGACCCCGCCGAACGAGGTCCACCTCGCGCTCGAGGCCGACGACGAGGGCGTCGCCACGGCGACGGCCACCAACGACCAGGAGGTCGGGGACGGCGCGAGGTCGATCGTCGTCCACCCGACCGACCTGCCCGACAACCGCCTCGTGTGCGCGGACTTCTGAGGTCGGCCGCCGGGTTCGCGGCGGCGGGGGTGCTGACCCTCGCCGTCGCGGCCCCGGCGTCCGCGCACTCCGACCTCGAGGACGCCTCGCCCGGCCCCGGGGACGACGTCGCCACCGGGAGCACCACGGTCCACCTGCTGTTCGGCGAGGGCGTCGAGGACGACGACGAGGCGAACCAGGTGACCCTCGAGGGCCCGGACGGCGACGCCGTCGCGGTCGGCGCGGTGTCCGTCGTCGACGACGGGATGGGCGTCTGCGTCGCCACCGACGCGCTGGAGCCCGGCGAGCACACCCTCGACTGGCGGGTGATGTCCGTCGACGGCCACCTCGTCCAGAGCCGCTACGCCTTCGAGGTCTCCGACGGCGGCGAGCCCGCCGACGGGGCCGCCTGCGAGGGCGCCGACCTGGCCGCCCCCGAGGCGGCCGACGCCGGCGGCATCCCGACCCCCGTCCTCGCGGGCGGCGGCGCGGTCCTCCTGGCCGCCGCGGTGGGGGCCTTCGTCTGGCGGGTCCGCAGCGACCGCCGCCCGGGTGCCGGGGAGGGCGACACCCCGGCGTAGCGTCGGATCAGTGCCGCTGCGCTCCGTCCTCGCCGACACCCGGCCGCTGTCGGTGCCGGCCTTCCGCCGGCTGTGGGTCGCGAACATCGTCACGGTCGTCGGCGCCCAGCTGACCGTCGTCGCGGTGCCCGCGCAGATCTACGCGATGACCGGCTCCTCGGCGTACGTCGGGCTGACCGGCGTGTTCGGCCTCGTCCCGCTCGTGGTGTTCGGGCTGTGGGGCGGCGCGCTCGCGGACTGGATGGACCGCCGCACCCTGCTCGTGATCACCACCACCGGGCTGATCGCCACCTCGGCGCTGTTCTGGCTCCAGGCGGTCCTGGGCCTCGAGCAGGTGTGGCTGCTGCTCGGGCTCTTCTCGCTGCAGCAGGCGTTCTTCGCGGTCAACCAGCCGGCGCGCAGCGCGATCATCCCCAAGCTGCTGCCCGACCACCTGATCCCGGCCGCGAGCTCGCTGAACACCACGGTCATGCAGGGCGGGGCGATCGCCGGCCCGCTGGTCGGTGGGGCGCTGATCCCGCTGCTCGGGTTCTCGTGGCTCTACCTGGTCGACACCCTCACCCTCCTCGCGACCCTGGCGGCCGTGGTCTCCCTGCCGGCGCTGCCGCCGACGGGCGCCACCTCGGTGCCGGGGATCCGGTCGGTCGTCGAGGGCTTCGCCTACCTGCGGACCCAGCCGGTGCTGCTGATGAGCTTCGTCGTCGACATCATCGCCATGGTCTTCGGGATGCCCCGCGCGCTGTTCCCCGAGATCGCCGACACCTCGTTCGGCGGGCCGGGGGAGGGCGGCCTCGCGTTCGCGCTGCTGTTCGCGGCCATCCCCGCCGGCGCGGTCCTGGGCGGGGTCTTCTCGGGGTGGGTCTCGCGGGTGGCGCGCCAGGGCCTCGCGGTGGTGGTCGCGATCTGCGTGTGGGGGGCGGCGATGGCGGCGTTCGGGCTGTCCGTCGGCCTCGCCGGAGGGTCCGCGCTGCCGATGCTGCCCTTCGCCGTCGCGGCCCTGGTGGTCGGCGGCGCCGCCGACATGGTCTCCTCGGTCTTCCGCAACACGATGCTGCTGACCGCCGCGGACGACGCCGTCCGCGGTCGCCTGCAGGGGGTGTTCATCGTGGTCGTCGCCGGCGGACCCCGGGTGGCGGACGTCGCGCACGGCGCGAGCGCGGCGGTGGTGGGCACGGCGGTCGCCGCGGCCGGCGGGGGGCTGCTCGTCATCGTGGGCACGGTGGCCGCGGCCCTGCTGGTGCCCGCCTTCGTCCGCTACCGGGTGACGCCGCGCCCGCCGGCGTCCTCCGTATAGAAATCCGCAGGGTGGAGACCGGGATCGTCACCACCTGCACACCGTGTGCGGGAGAGGGAGGGTCACCATGTTGCGCAACATCCTCGGACGGGTCACCGGAGCGGCTCGTCGACCGGCCGCCGGCAGGCCCGCACCGACGGCGGGCACCCGCCGTCCCGTCGGCGGCACCGCCAGCCCCGACGCCGAGATCGCCCGCGGGGCGAAGAGCGTCCTCGGCGGGCTCATGCGCAAGCGTCGCCGCTGAGCGCTGTCGCGGGGCGGGTCCTCCGCGGGGTCACTGGATCCCGCGGAGGGCCTGCTCGTCGTCCACCCGCTTCTTGACCCGCTTCATGCCGGGCAGGCGGGCGAGCATCTCGTTCAGCTCCTTGCTCACGCCGAGCAGGTCGTGGATGTCGGGGGCGACCGTCCCCATGCTGTTCAGCATCGGGATCACCTGCTCGTCGAGCTCCTTCACCAGCACCGGCAGCCGGTCGACCAGCGTCACCAGGGCCGTGACCTCCTCGGGGGACGTGGTGTCGGCCAGCCGCTCGATCACCGGCTGCAGCTTGTCGAGCGACGGCTGGAAGACGTCGAGCAGCTCCTGCAGCCGCTCCAGGGTCGGGCCGGTCCCCCCGAGCAGCAGGTCCGCGTTGCGGCGGGTCTCGTCGACCCGCGCCACCACCCCGTCCGCCGCCACCCGGGTGGCCTCGATGCGCTCCAGCAAGGCGCTGACGTCGCGCAGCATCAGCTCGACGGCGTCCAGCAGCCGGGTCAGCCGGGGGACCGCGTCGAGGACCTCGAACACCGCGTTCCTCACCCGCTCCGCGAACGACACGACCGCCTGCGGACCGGGGATGACCAACGACATCGCCCCACCGTAGTGGCGCACGCCAGCCCCGCGCCCCGTTACCGACGGGTACGACGGGGCCGTGGGTCGCCTCGGCCGCGTCAGGCCACCAGCACCGGGGACGGCGCGCGGCCGACGCCGGCGCCGGGCGCGGGGTCGGCGAGGGTCTCGGCCCAGGCGGTGGCGAGGCGCTCGACGGCGTCCGTCATCACCGCGGGGGTCTGGGTGAAGGGCAGGCGGACGTAGCGGTCGAGGCCACCCTCCGGGGCGAAGGCCGGCCCGGGGGCCAGCAGGACGCCGTGCTCGCGGGCGCGCACGGTGAGCGCGGTCGACAGCGGGGCGGGCAGCCGGCACCACAGGCAGAGGCCGCCGCCCGGCGGCGTGAGGGTCCAGTCGGGCAGGTGCGTCGCGATCGCCGCCAGCGCGGCGTCGCGGGCCGCGCGCAGGCCCTCGCGCCGGGCCCCCAGCAGGCCGTCGCCGGCGGCGAGCAGGTCGGCGGAGACGAGCTGCTCCAGCACCGGTGCGCCGAGGTCGAGGGCGAGGCGCTCCGCGAGGACGCCGGCGAGACGGCTCTCGGGCAGCCGCAGCCAGCCCACCCGCAGGCCGCCCCAGTAGGGCTTGCTGATGCTGCCCACGCTGATCGTGTCGGGCGCGTGCGCCGCGAACGGCAGCGGCATCGCCTGGCCCTCCAGCGGCAGCGCGACCATGGACTCGTCGACGATGGCCGTGGTGCCCGTGCGGCGCAGGGTCGCCGCCACCCGCTCGCGGGCCGCGTCGTCGCGCAGCACACCGGTGGGGTTGTGGAAGTCGGGGATCAGGTAGGCCACGCGCGGCAGCACCTGGCGCAGCGTGGTCGCGAGCCCGTCGGTGTCGCTGCCGTCGTCCAGGACGTCGCTGCCCAGCACCCGCCCGCCCGCGCGGGCGAGGGTGGCGATGGCGTTGGGGTAGGTCGGGCTCTCGACGACGACCCGGTCCCCGGGCCCCAGGAGCGAGCGGGCCGTGAGCGCCACCCCGGCCTGGGCGCCGGCGACCACGACGACCTGTCCGGGGTCGGTCGGCAGCCCGCGCCGCGCGTAGCCCTCGGCCACCGCCTGACGGAGCACCGCCATGCCCGAGGGGTAGTAGCCGGTGCCGCCCAGGTGGGCGGGCAGGGCCTCCACCCCACGGCGGTACGCCTCGTGCACCTCGGGCGGGGGCGCGGGGGCGGCGCAGGTCAGGTCGACGACGTCGCCGGTGCCGGTCCCCTCGGGCCCGTCGGGGTCCACCCCGGGCGACAGCAGGTGGTCGCCGCGGTGCCCGCGGCCCGGCGGGAGCTGCGCGACGCTGCCGGACCCCTGGCGCGACACGAGGTACCCGCTGTCGCGCAGCGCGGCGTACGCGCGGGCGACGGTGGTGCGGCTGACGCCCAGGGCGGCGACGAGGTCGCGCTCGCTCGGCAGGCGGGTCCCGGTCGGGACCCGTCCCTCGTCGACGAGCGCCCGGACGCCGTCGGCCAGTCCGGCGTACGCCGGGTCCCGGCCGAAGTCGCCGAGCAGGGACGCCAGGCGGGCGGCGTGGACGGTGCGGGCCATGCAGGCCACTTCACCACGATTGGCCCTTCACCGCCACCCACGGGGGAGGCCACCCTGGACGACATGACCTCCCCGCGTGTCGCCCCCGCCCGGCTCGGGCCGGTGCAGCAGCTCCGGGCCGGACGGCTCGGACGCCGCCTCGGCCAGCTCGGCGTCGGCCTCGTCCTGTACGGCGCCAGCCTGGCCATGGTCATCCGCGCGACCCTCGGCAACGCCTCCTGGGACGTGCTGCACCAGGGGCTCGCGCGGCACCTCCCGATGTCGATCGGCACCGCGGTCGTCGCCGTCAGCCTGCTCGTGCTGCTGGCCTGGGTGCCGCTGCGGGAGGTCCCCGGCCTGGGCACCGTCGCGAACACGGTGGTCATCGGTCCGGCGGCCGACCTGACGCTGTTCCTCCTGCCGGCACCGGACGGCACGACCCTGCGCGTGCTGCTGCTCGTGGGCGGGGTGCTGCTCAACGCCGTCGCGACCGCCCTCTACATCGGCGCCCGGTTCGGGCCCGGGCCGCGGGACGGCCTGATGACCGGCCTGCACCGCCGCACCGGGCTGCCGGTGGGCCTCGTCCGCACCGGGCTCGAGGTGTCCGTCGTCGCCGTCGGGTTCGTCCTCGGCGGGGTCGTCGGGCTCGGCACGGTGCTCTACGCCCTCGCCATCGGCCCGCTCACCCAGTGGCTCCTGCCGTGGGCCACGGTGTCCCTGGACGTCGACCACGAGGCCGCCCGCGCGGGGTGCGAGGTCCGGTAGCGTCGCCGCATGACCGCCTCCGGTGTGCACCCCGACCTGGCCGTGGACGCCGAGGAGCTCACGCGCAAGCTCGCCTCCCGCGACGTGGTCGGCGTGACCATCGGGTGGGTCGACAACAACGGCATCGTCCGCACCCGCACCGTGCCGACCGCGGAGCTGCCCGCCGCCACCCGCCGCGGCGTCGGCAACACCACCGCCTTCGCGGTGTTCGACTCCCACGACGGCATCACCTTCGCCCACGAGGGCCTGGCGACGCCGTCGGGCGACGTCCGTCTGGTCCCCGTGGTCGACGGCCCGCTGGGCGTCACCGCGATGGCCGGGCAGCCCGGCTTCGCGTTCGTCGCGGGCCGCCAGCTCACCGGCGACGGCGAGCCGTGGGCCTACGACCAGCGCGCCGTCCTCGAGCGGCAGCTGGACCGCGCCGCCGACGCGGGCTTCGGGCTGGTGGCGGGCTTCGAGATGGAGATGGTCGTCTCCCACGAGGACGACCCGCTGGACCCCGACGGCGAGGTGCGTCCCGCGCACCGCGGCCCGGCGTACTCGGCGAACGCGATACGCGACGTCGGCGAGTTCTGCCGCACCCTGCTCGCCGACCTCGCCCACGACGGCGTCCGGGTCGGTCAGCTCCACGCCGAGTACGGCGGCTCGCAGGTCGAGATGGCGCTCGCGCCGCTGCCCGGGGTCGGGGCCGCCGACGCGCAGGTCCTCGCCCGCCAGACCGCCCACGCCGCCGCCCGGCAGCACGGCCTGCGCCTGAGCTTCGCGCCGGTCACGCTGATGGCGGGGGCCGGCAACGGCTGGCACCTGCACACCTCGCTCACGGCCGCCGACGGCAGCAACGCGCTGACCGGCGACGGCCCGCACGGCCTGTCGGAGGTCGGGCTGGGCTACGTCGCCGGACTGCTGGACGAGCTGCCGGGCGTCACCGCGGTCACGGCACCCAGCACCGGCTCGCTGCTGCGCCGCCGTCCCGGGTTCTGGGCCAGCGCCTACGGGTTCTGGGGCATCGAGAACCGCGAGGCGGCGCTGCGGCTCGTGCCCGCCAGCGCGCTGCTCGGACCGGGCGCCACCAACGTGGAGCTCAAGGCCAGCGACGCCTCCGCCAACCCCTACCTCTCCCTCGCGGTCGTGCTCGCCGCCGGCCTCGCCGGGGTCGAGGCCGGCGCGACCCCGCCCGACCCCATCGGCGAGGACGTCGGCACCTGGACCGCCGAGCAGCGGGAGGCCGCGGGGATCGCCCCGCTCGCCAGCACGGCGCAGCAGGCCCGCGAGGACCTCCTGGGCAGCGCGCTCGTCCGCGACGTGCTCGGCGACGACCTGCTGGGCGCCTTCGTGGCCTGCCGCGACGCCGACGCCGCCTGGGCCGCGCCCCGGCAGGTCGACGACGTGGTCGCGTCCCTGAGGTGGCAGTACTGACCGGCGTCCGGGACGACGCCGACGGCGCCCCCGACGACTCGGTCTGGGAGCGCCTCGAGCGCTGCACGGGGTCCGAGGAGGTCCTCGCGGTGCAGGCCGCCGGCCTGCCGCAGCCCGACCAGCTCTGCGGCCCCTTCGCGGCCCGCGCCGCCCTCCACGCGGTGCTGCCCGCGGAGCAGGTCCCGGACCTGCGGACCCTGGCCCTCGCGGCGGGGACCCACCTGTGGGGCGACGACGACCCGGCGTCCCGGCCCCCCGGCGTGCCGCAGCAGCCCTGGCGGACCGACGAGCAGGGGGGCGACCTGCCGGTCGCCGTCGACGCGCAGGACGCCGGCACGGACGCCGCCGGCCTCGCGACCGGCATCGTCCGTGCCACCCGGGGTGCCGTGGGGGTGGTGCCGGTCCGTCGCGACGACGCGGGCGCCTGGCCGGTCGGCATCGTCACCGGGCTGCTCGGCACCCTCGCCGCCGTGCCCTACCCGGTCGGCGTCGTCGCCAACGTCACCACCGGCCCGCTGACCGGCACCGGCTGGGACGTCGGCCACTTCGTCGTCCTCTGGGGCCTGGACCGCGAGACGGGCGCCGTCGCCGTGGCCGACTCCTACGCCGAGCTGACCGCGCGGGGCGCGCCTCCGGGCTGCCACCTGGTCCATCCCGCCGACCTCGCGGCCGCGCTGGGCGCCGGACCGGGTCGCGGCCTGCTCCTGCTCACCGACCCCGAGCACGCCGCCCTGCTGGCCGAGCGGTGCGTCGAGCACGGCCTGGTCCTCCGGACCTGGCGGGTCTGAGGCCCTCCCCGCCCCGGCGGCGTTACCTTGTGCGCCGAGACTCGTTCTCAAGCCGACGGACCCGGTGACTGGAGGAGGCGAGCGTGACCACGACCGAGGCACCCCGGCGCGACCGGCTGCGGCTCGGCCAGACGGAGCTCGTGCTCGGTGTGGTGCTGCTGGCGCTCGTGTCGCAACGGTGGCTCGTCCCGGCGCTCGACGACGAGGCCCTCGGGACCTGGGCAACGATGTTCGTCGCGATCGTCGTCCAGGCGGTGCCGTTCCTCGTCTTCGGCGTGCTGCTCGCGGCCGTCATCTCCCACCTCGTGACCGACCGGGCGCTCGAGCGGGTCGTGCCCGACCGGGCGGCGCTGGGCGTCCCCGCCGCCGGTCTCGCCGGGGTAGCGCTGCCGGGGTGCGAGTGCGCGTCGGTGCCGGTGTCGGCCAGCCTGATCCGCCGGGGCGTCGTCCCGGCCGTCGCGCTGACCTTCATGCTGGCCGCACCCGCCGTGAACCCCGTCGTGATCGTGGCGACGGCGGTGGCCTTCCCCGACCAGCCGCTCCTCGTCCTCGCCCGCTTCCTCGCCTCGCTGCTGACCGCCGTCCTCATCGGCTGGCTCTGGCTGTGGCGCGGGGGACGCGTCCCGATGCGGCTGCCCCGCGGCGGCGGCGAGCACGGGGGGAGCTTCCTCGGCTCGGTGCAGCACGACTTCCTGCACGCGGCCGGGTTCCTCGTCCTCGGCGCGGCCCTCGCCGCCGTCGTCAACACGTTCGTCTCGCGGGAGGTGCTCGACTCGGTCGCGGGGCAGGCGGTCGCCGGGATCGTCGCGATGGCGCTCTTCGCGTTCGTGGTCGCCATGTGCTCGGAGGCCGACGCCTTCGTGGCGGCGAGCCTGACGGCGTTCTCCGACACCGCGAAGCTCGTCTTCATGGTCGTGGGCCCCGCGATGGACATCAAGCTCGCCTCCATGCAGGCCGGCACCTTCGGCCGGGGCTTCGCCCTGGTCTTCGTGCCGCTGGTGGTCGTGGTCGCCACGGGCAGCGCCGTCCTGGTCGGGGGGTGGCTGCTGTGACGATGACCCGGACGACCCAGGCGCTCGTGCTCACCCTGGTCGGGGCGACCCTGGTCCGGCTGACGCTGACCGACGCCTACCTGCGCTACGTCAACGCCTGGATGCGCTGGCCGCTGCTGGCGAGCGGCGTGCTGCTCGTGGCCGTCGCGCTGGTCGTCGTCCTGCGGCAGCCCGCCGCGGCCGACGCGGACCACCCGCAGCACGGGGGTCACGAGCCCCACGAGCCCCACGAGGGCGGCGGGGGCCACGAGGACGACGAGCACGCGGGGCACGTGTCCCGCTCCGCCTGGCTGCTGCTCGCCCCGGTGCTGGTCGTGTTCACGATCAGCCCCCCGGCGCTCGGCGCCTACAGCGCGGAGCGGTCCGCGAACGAGCTCCCGGCGTCCGCCGCGGAGGGGGCGGAGCTTCCGCTCCCGCCGTCCGAGGGACCCCTGGAGATCGACGTGGTCGACTTCGTGGTGCGGGTGCAGTTCGACGAGGCCCGCTCCCTGATGGGTCGCGAGGTGTCCGTGGTCGGCTTCGTCAGCGGCGACGACGAGGGCAACTGGTACGTCACGCGGATGGACATGAACTGCTGCGCCGCGGACGCCGCCGCGAACCGGATCATGGTCACCGGCGCCGAGGCGCCGGAGCGGAACTCCTGGGTGCGCGTGACCGGCGAGTGGGACCCGCTGGACGGCGGCGAGCCGACGTCCACGATGGCCGCGAGCGACGTCGAGGCGGTCGAGGCCCCCCGCAATACCTACGGATAACGGTTTCCCGCTAGACCTCCGGCGGTAGGTTCTCGCTACCAGGGAGCGGAGGACCACCCATGACGGGTCAGGACGAGGGCGCGGACGACCGGGACACCCCCGGGGAACCCGCCCCGGAGGCTCCGCGCACCCCGCGGTCGCGCCGACGACGGGTGCTGAAGGCCGTCGGCATCACGACGCTGGTGCTCGCGCTGGTCGTCGGCACCGGGGCGTTCCTGCTGCTGCGGCAGCTGGACTCCAACATCACCACCAACGACGTCACCGACCAGCTGTCGAACCGGCCCGAGCGCGGCTACGAGGGGCCCGACGGGCCGCTGAACATCCTCGTGCTCGGCTCGGACGCCCGCGACGGCCAGGGCAACGACATCGACGGCCTCACCGGCGGCGGGGCCCGCGCCGACACCACGATCCTGCTGCACATCTCGGAGGACCGCGAGGACGTGTACGGCGTCAGCCTGCCCCGCGACGCCGTGGTCGACCGGCCCGACTGCGTGGACGACGACGGCAACGACGTCCCCGGGGAGAGCGCGGTGCTGTTCAACACGGCGTACGCGGTGGCCGGGGCGGGCTGCGTCCAGCAGACGGTGGAGCAGCTCACCGGGATCTTCGTCGACCACTACGTCGTCGTGGACTTCAACGGCTTCGGCGACATGGTCGACGCCGTCGACGGCGTCGAGGTCTGCGTGCCGGTCGAGGTCTCCGACCCGGACAAGCAGATCTTCCTCGACGCCGGCACCCAGACGCTCGACCGCGACCAGGCCCTCGACTACGTGCGCGAGCGCTACGTGCTCTCGCCGAACTCCGACATCGGCCGGATGAAGCGTCAGCAGGCCTTCGTCGCGTCGCTGGTCAACAAGGTCTCCTCGCGCGGGGTGCTCGCCCGGCCCGACCGGCTCTTCTCGTTCCTCGACGCGGCGACCAGCTCGCTGACCACCGACCCGGGCCTCGCGAGCACCCGCAAGCTCGTCGGCCTCGGGTTGCAGCTGGACGGCACCGGCCTGTCGGACATCCGGTTCACGACGGTGCCGATCGAGACCTACCCGCTCGACGACAACCTGCTGCAGTGGGGCCCCACGGCCGACGGGTTGTGGCGGGAGATCCGCCGCGACCAGCCGCTCGGCGCGGAGTACGCCGACGACGCCATCAGCGCCGAGGCTCCGGTGCCCGGCGGCTCGGGCGACACCGGTGGCGGCGGCAACGGCGGCGGCAACGGGGGTGGCGGTGGCGGCGGCGGTGGTGGCGGCGACGGAGGCGGCGACACCGGCCCGTCGCCGGAGGAGTTCGGCCTCTGCGGCTGAGGCCCCGGTGGCCCGACCAGCGGCACGAGAGGTGGTCGAGCGGGGAGCGAGCCCTGGCGAGCGAGCGCGTCGAGACCTCCGGCGACCGACGGGTCAGCCCAGCAGCAGGCCCCGCACGTACGCCGCCTGCCCGAGGTGCTGCGTCACGTCGCCGAGGACGCTGACGAGCCGGGTGCCGACGGTGACGGGCGGCTCCCAGTCCTCGTCGACGACCGTGTCGAGGGCGTCGGCGGTGAGCGTGGGGAGCCAGGCGGCGCTGCGGGCGGCCACGGCGTCGAGGTACTCCAGCAGCAGCCCGGACGGCGCGCGGACGGCGGCGACGTGCTCGTCGTCGTGGCCGTAGCCGATGTCGGTGACGGGCAGCGGGAGGTCCAGGCGCTCGGCGTACCCCTCGGCGGTGTGCACCTGCTCGGCGGCGACCGAGGACGGGTCGAGGACGCCGGCGACGCCCGCGACGTGGTCGTCCCAGACCCGGGCGGAGTGCCACAGCAGCCAGGCCACGGGGTTGCCCCGCCCCGCGCCGTCCGGCAGGGAGGGCCGCAGCACGAGCCGGTCGTCGTCCAGCCCGTCGGCGGCGCCGTGGGCGAGGTCGGGCAGGCGCCCGAAGGCGTCGGTCAGCAGGTCGGCCGGGGTCATCCGGCCAGCGTAGGCAGCCCGGGGTTCAGGCGATCCCGGCGGCGTCGAGCACCGCGCGCATGTGCGCGTCGAAGGCGCGGTCGAGGTCGACGAAGACGGCGGCGAGCTGGCCGGAGCCCTCGAGCACCAGGTGGCCGTGCAGGCCGGCGGACACCGTGACGAAGGCGAGCGCGGTGCGGGGGTCGAGGTCCTGCGCCGCGGCCAGGAGGCCGGGTCGCACGGCGGGGAGGGATCGCCCGGCGGCCGCGCCGGAGTCGAGGTCGACCTGGCCGCGCTCGGCCCCGTCGCGCAGGATGTCGATCAGGGGCCCGTTGAACCAGGTGACGCCCTGCGCCGCGACCGACTCGTCCATCAGCGCCCTCGCGGTCGGTCCGAGCAGCAGCGAGAACTCGACGGGGCGGGTCAGCGCCCAGTGGCGGTAGCCGCGGGCGTAGGCCAGCAGGCGGTCCCGGGTGCTGCTGTCGGCGGACGCCTGGCTGACGCCGGCCATGACCTCGTGGGCGTCGACCGCCATCTCGAAGAAGATGCGCCCGATCAGCTCGTCGCCGGTGCCGACGTGCTGCGCGACCTCGCGGATCCCGACCCCGGCGCGGCGGGCGACCGCGCGCAGCGACAGCTGGTGGCGCTGGCACAGCTCCGAGCGAGCGGCGGCGACCACCCGGGCGACCACCTCGAGCCGGGTCGCGGCACCCTCCTCGGGGACCGGGCGCACCTCGGGACCCGCCGAGGACGGGCGGGTGCGGGGGAGCTGCTGCTGCGACATGGTCACCTCCGGGTCGTTCCGTGCTCGGACCGTAGGACCGGGGCGACACCCACCGCAGGAGAATGCCGACTTCCGCGTCACACTGGGGCCGTGGTCGTCTGGCTCCAGCTCACGGTCGTCGCCCTGTCCCTGGCCGTCGCCGTCCTCGCCGGCGTCTACCTCGTGCCCGACCGTCGGCCCGACCGCTGGCTGCTCGGGCTGACCTGGCTGCTCGAGGTCGTCCTCGTCGTCCAGCTCGTGGTGGGGATCGCGCTGCTGGTCACGGAGTCCCCGGACATCTCCGTGGCCACCTTCGTCGGCTACCTCGTCGGGTGCCTGCTGCTGCCGCCCGTGGCGGCGTGGTGGGCCCGCGGCGAGCCGAGCCGCTCCGGCACGGCCGTCCTCGTCGTGCTCGGGGTGACCGTGCCGTTCCTCGTGCTGCGCATGCAGCAGGTCTGGGACCCGGCGTGGATCCTGTGAGCCGGCGCGGCACGGGCACGGGCCCGGGCCGGGTCCTCGTCGCGCTGTACGGCGTGTTCGCGGTCGCCGCGACCGGCCGCTCCGTCGTCCAGCTGTCGTTGCAGGCGTCCGAGGCGCCGTTCCCGTACGCGCTGAGCGCGCTCGCCGCCCTCGTGTACGTCGCCGCCACGGTCGGCCTCGCCGTCGACCGGCCGTGGTCGCGCCGGCTGGCGTGGACGGCGGTCGGGGTGGAGCTCGTCGGCGTCCTCGTCGTCGGGACGCTGAGCCTCGCCGACCCGGTGCTGTTCCCCGACGACACCGTGTGGTCGGGCTACGGGCGGGGCTACGGCTTCCTGCCGCTGGTGCTGCCGTTCCTCGGCCTCGCGTGGCTCCTGAGGACCCGACCGACGAAGGCCCGCCCCAGCCGCTAAGGTGAGCCTAACCTCACCCGCCCTCCTTGAGCTGGAGCACGCATGACCACCTCGCGCCGTCGGTTCCTCACCGGCCTCTCGTCCCTCGCCGTCGCCGTGCCGGTCCTCGCCGCGTGCGGGGTCGACGGATCCACCTCCGACGGCTCGTCCGGTGCCTCCGGCGAGGAGTCCGGCGCCGCGGAGGAGTTCACGCCGGTCGAGATCGAGCACAAGTACGGCACCACGACCATCGAGCAGCAGCCGACGAAGGTCGCCGTCGTCGGCCTCATGGAGCAGGACGCCCTGCTCGCCCTCGGCATCGCCCCCGTCGCGACCACCTTCTGGTTCGGCGAGGCGGAGGGGCGCATCTTCCCGTGGGCCCAGGAGGCGTTCGACGCCACCGGCGCCGACCTGCCGACCGTGCTCGAGAACCCCGACGGCATCCCCGTCGAGGAGGTCGCCGGCCTCGCCCCCGACCTCATCATCGGCCTCTACTCGGGGATGACGAAGCAGGAGTACGAGCAGCTCTCCGGCATCGCGCCCGTCGTCGCGCAGTCCGCCGAGTTCGGCGACTACGGGATGCCCTGGGACGAGATGACCCGCACCATCGCCCGCGCCGTCGGCAAGGAGGACGAGGGCGAGCAGCTCGTCGCGTCGGTCACCGAGCAGATCGAGACCGCCGCGGCCGACAACGCCGACGTCTTCGAGGGCAAGAGCATCGCCGTGGTGACGCCGTACGAGGGCCTGTTCGTCTACGGTCCCGAGGACCCGCGCGCCCGCATGCTCGACCAGCTCGGCATGACGTTCCCCGACGTCCTGCTCGAGGGCCGCCCCGAGGGCGAGTTCGGCTGGTCGGTCAGCGCCGAGCGCACCACCGACCTCGACCAGCTGGACGGCGTCGTGTGGCTCGACCTGGGCGCGGCCGACGCCGGCATGACGCGGCTGTGGGAGTCGACCACCCCCGCCGAGGAGAACGCCTTCGTCGACATCAGCGACGCCGACGGTGCGTACTACGTGGGCCACTCGATGGTCACGCCGCTGTCGATCCCCTACGTCCTCGAGCGCTACGTGCCGCAGCTGCAGGCCGTGCTCGACGGCGACCCGGGCACCGAGCCGCCGGCGCCGCAGGCCTGACGCCCGCCGCCACGCGACGACGCGCGTCGTCCCTCACTCCAGGTGGCTGGAGCGGGGGACGACGATCGGCAGGCCGGTGCGCGGGCACGGCAGGACGTCGGCGACCAGACCGAAGACGTCGGCCAGCAGCTCCTCGGTGAGCACCGAGCCCGGGTCGCCCTGCGCGACGACCTCGCCGCCCGCCATGACGACGATCCGGTCGGAGTAGCGCGCGGCGAGGTTGAGGTCGTGCAGGACCATCGCCACGGTGCGGCCGCGCTCACGGTTGAGCCGGCAGACCAGCTCGAGGACCTCGACCTGGTGGGCGAGGTCGAGGAACGTCGTCGGCTCGTCGAGCAGGAGCAGGTCGGTGTCCTGCGCCAGGGTCATGGCGATCCAGGCCCGCTGCCGCTGGCCGCCGGAGAGCTGGTCGAGCGCGCGGTCGCGCAGGTCGAGGGTGTCGGTGGCGGCGAGGGCCTCCTCGACCACCCCCTCGTCCTCGCGGCTCCACTGCTGGAACCACCGCTGGTGCGGGTGCCGCCCCCGCGCGACGAGGTCGCCCACCACGAGGCCCTCGGGGGCGACCGGGCTCTGCGGCAGCAGCGCGAGGCGCCGGGCGACCTCCTTCGTCGAGGTCGCGCCGATCGGCTCGCCATCGAGCAGCACGGTGCCGCTCGTGGGCGCGAGCAGCCGGGCCATCGTCCGCAGCAGCGTCGACTTCCCGCAGCCGTTGGGGCCCACGATGGTCGTGACCTGGCCGTCGACGACCTCCAGGGACAGGTCCTTCACGACCGGGGCGCCGCCGTACCCCACGGTCACCCCCTCGGCGCGCAGGCGGGCCCCGCCGACGGGAGCCGTGCGGGCGGTGGCGGGGGAGGAGTCGGCGTACGTGGTCATGCGGAGACCTTCCGGTTGACGCGGACGAGCAGCCAGATCAGGTACGGCGCCCCGAGCACGGCGGTCACGACGCCGGCGGGGACGCTGAACGGGAGCAGGACGCGCCCGATGACGTCGGCGGCGACGACGAGCACGCCGCCGAGGACCATCGAGGCGACCAGCGGCGGCCGGGAGCCGCCCACGAGGCGCAGCGCGATCTGCGGGACGGCGAGGGCCACGAACTCCAGCGGGCCCGCGGCGGAGACGGCGAGAGCGGTCACGGTCACCGCGACGACGAGCATGCCGAGCTGCGTGGTCTGCAGGCGGACGCCGAGCCCGCGGGCGCTGTCGTCGCCGAGCTGGAGGGCGTTGAGGTGCCGCACCAGCAGCAGCGCCACGGGCACCGCGACGGCGAGCCCGACGGCGACCGGCAGGCCCTGGTCCCAGGTGCGGGCGTTCAGCGAGCCGGTGAGCCAGACCTGGGCGCTGGCGACGTCCTGCAGGCGGGCGGAGACGAGCAGCCACGACACGAGCGCGGCGAGGGCGAACGACATCCCGATCCCCACCAGCACGAACCGCTGGCCGTCGACGCCGCGGCGCCACGACAGCAGGTAGAGCAGGACCGCGGCCCCGAACCCGCCGGCGAGGGCCGAGCCGGCCAGGCCGAGCTGGGCCAGCAGGCCCGCCACCCCGGCGGACGACGAGCCGACGAGCAGCAGGTAGCCGACGGCGCCGACGGCCGCGCCGTCGGTGACGCCGAGGATGTCGGGGCTGGCCAGCGGGTTGCGGGCGAAGGTCTGGCACAGCGCGCCGGCGAGGCCGAGCGAGGCGCCGACGAGCAGCGCGACGCCCGCCTGGGGCAGCCGCAGCTCGAGGACGATGAACGTCGCGCCCGGCACGTCCTCCCCCCGCAGGACGGCGACGACGTCGCGCAGGGGGACGGCCACGTCACCGAGGGAGAGGTTGACCGCCAGCACGGCGGCGAGCAGCACCAGCGAGCCGAGGGTCACCCAGAGCGTCCGCAGCGGGACCCGCCCCGAGAGCGGGCCGACGCGCACCGGGGTGTGCGCGGGGCGGGACGTCGGGGTGCCCCGCTGCTCGGGGGCCTTCGCGGGCCTCAGCAGGGTGCTCACAGCCGCACCATCCGGGCACGCCGGACGAGCAGGATGAAGGCCGGGCCGCCGACCAGCGCCATGACGATGCCGACCTGCAGCTCGGCGGGGACGACGAGCACGCGGCCGAGGACGTCGGCGAGGACGAGGACGATCGCGCCGAGCACGGCGGAGTACGGCACCAGCCAGCGGTGGTCGACGCCCGCGAGGTGCCGCGCGACGTGGGGCACGGTCAGGCCGAGGAACACGATCGGCCCGCACGCCGCGGTGGCGGCGCCGCACAGCAGCATGACCGCGGCGAGGCCGAGCGCCTTGTGCAGCGTGGGGTTGAGGCCGAGCGACGAGGCGGCGTCGTCCCCGAGCTGGAGCAGGTTGAGGCCGGGGACGCACAGGGCGGCGAGCAGGACCCCGACCGCCATGAACGGGGCCACCTGGGCGAGGACGGACAGGTCCCGCCCGGCGACCGACCCGACGATCCAGAAGCGGTAGTCGTCGAGGGTGAGGGTGTCGCGGACCAGGATCGTGTTGGTGACCGCCTGCAGCAGCGCGGTGACGGCCGTGCCGGCCAGCACGAGCGTGACGGGGTCGGGGCCCCGCCGCGTGGTGCCGATGCCGAACACGGCGGCTCCGGCGAGACCGGCGCCGAGGAGCGCGAACCAGGCGTAGCCGGCCGGGCTGGTGACGCCGAGCAGGAAGATGCCCAGGACGACGGCGAACGCGGCGCCGGCGGTCAGCCCGAGCAGCCCGGGGTCGGCGAGCGGGTTGCGGGTGTAGCCCTGCATCAGCGTGCCGGCGAGGCCGAGGCACGTGCCGGCCGCGATCGCGACGACGGTCCGCGGCACCCGCAGCTCCCGGATGATCGTGGCGGCCTCGCTGCCGTCGTCCCCGGTGAGGACCCGCAGGACCGTGTCCGGGCCGATCGGGCGCGACCCCACGGCCAGGCTCAGCAGCGCCGCGATCCCGAGGACGACGAGCAGCCCGACGAGGCCGCGCACGGAGCCCTGCCGCGGGCCCCGTCGCCCGCGTGGGGGCTTGGCGACCGGTGGGGTCACCACGGTCGCCGACGTCATTAGGACAGCCTAACCTGCCTTGGCCCGGCCCCGCACGGTCGACGAGGACCCCGCGGAATGCGGCCCGAGGCATCCGGGTTGGCGCCGGTAGCGAACCACTCGCGCCCGACGCGACCCGACCACGACCCGGAGGAGCCGACAGTGACCACCCTGACCGACTTCAGCGCCCGCACCCTGACCGGCGAGGAGCGCGACCTCTCGGCGTACCACGGCCAGGTCGTCCTCGTCGTCAACACCGCCTCCCAGTGCGGCTTCACCCCGCAGTACGAGGGCCTCGAGAAGCTGTACCAGGCCTACGGCGAGCAGGGCTTCGTCGTCCTGGGCTTCCCCAGCAACCAGTTCGGCGGCCAGGAGCCCGGCAGCGACGACGAGATCGGCTCGTTCTGCCAGAAGAACTACGGCGTCAGCTTCCCGATGTTCTCGAAGATCGACGTGAACGGCCCCGAGGCCCACCCGCTCTACCAGTGGCTCAAGGGCGAGAAGGGCGGCGTGCTCGGCGACAAGATCAAGTGGAACTTCACCAAGTTCCTCGTCGGCAAGGACGGCAAGGTGGTCAAGCGCTACGGCTCGACCACGAAGCCGGAGAAGATCGCCGGCGACGTCGAGCGGGAGCTCGCCCGCTGACCGGTCCCCGGGTCCACCGGGGTACACAGGACCCATGAAGGTGCTCGTCACCGGGGCCACCGGGTACGTCGGCTCGCTGCTGGTCCCGGTCCTCGCCGACCTCGGCCACGAGGTGAGCGCCGCCAGCCGCTCGAAGGTCGACGACGACCACTGGCCCGAGGGGGTCCGGGGCGTGCACTTCGACGTCTCGCAGCCGGACTCGGTGCGCGCTGCGCTCGAGGGCCAGGACGCCGCCTACTACATGGTCCACTCGATGGAGTCCGTCGACTTCGCCCAGCGGGACCGCGAGGCGGCGCTGCTGTTCGCCACCGCCTGCGAGGACGCCGGCGTGAAGCGGTTGGTCTACCTGTCCGGGCTGGTGCCCGAGGGCGTCCTGTCGGAGCACCTGCGCTCGCGCCTCGAGGTCGAGGAGCTCTTCCTGCAGTCGTCGGTGCCGACGGTGGTGCTGCGCGCCGCGATGGTCGTCGGCGCGGGGTCGACCTCGTTCGAGTTGCTGCGGCGCATCAGCCGCCGCGTGCCGATCACGCCGGTGCCGCGGTGGATGCACAGCCGGATGCAGCCGGTGGCCATCGACGACGTCCTGCACCTGCTCGTGCGGTCCCTGACGACGGACGCGACCGGCCGCGCCTACGACGTCGGGGGCGACGAGGTCGTCACCTACCCCGAGCTGCTCAGGCTGTTCGCCCGCATCGACGGCATCAGCCGCCTCCAGCTCAGCCCGCCGATCGCCCCGCGGATGGTGGTGGGCCCGGTCGTCGCCGCGCTGGCGGGCATGGACAGCGACGAGGTCACCGCCCTCATCGAGAGCCTGCGCCACGACATGGTCTGCACCGAGGACGACGTCCGCGAGCTCGTCGCCGAGCCCGGCCACCGCTTCCTCGGCGTCGAGGAGTCCATCCGCAAGGCCCTCGCCGACGGCTGACCCGACCGGCGGTGGGTCGACCTCGGGCGCCCGTCAGTCCCGCAGCGCCGCGCGGCGGATCTTGCCGGTCTGGGTCTTGGGCAGGTCCTCGACCACGTGGACCTCCTTCGGCACCTTGTACGCCGCGAGCCGGCCGCGGACGGTTTCCCGCAGCTCCTCGGGCGTCGCCTCCCCGCCGCCGACGAGCGCGACGTACGCGACGACCGACTCGCCCTGGTAGTCGTCGGGCCGGCCGACCACGGCGGCCTCGCGGACCGCGGGGTGGGTGTGGAGGGCGTCCTCGACCTCGCGGGGCCACACCTTGTAGCCGGAGACGTTGATCTGGTCCTTCAGCCGGTCGACGAGGTAGACCCAGCCCTCGTCGTCCACCACCGCGACGTCGCCGGAGCGCAGCCGGCCGCCGGGCATCGTCTCCTCGGTCGCGTCGGGCCTCCGCCAGTAGCCCGGGACCACCTGCGGGCCGCTCATCTCGAGCTCGCCCTGCTCGCCGGGGGCGACGGGCTCGCCGTCGGCGCCCAGCACGCGCAGCGTCATGCCCGGCAGCGGCTTGCCGACCGAGAGCGTGCCGCTGGCGGGGTCGACGGGGGCCCGCTCGCCGAGCGGGACGGCGATGACGCCCGAGCAGGTCTCGGTCATGCCGTAGGCGTTGTGCACGTAGACGCCGAAGCGGTCCTCGAAGCGCTCCACCACCGACGGCGGGATCGGGGCGCCGCCGGAGTAGAGCGCCGTCATCGACGCGAAGGCCCCGGCCGGCGGGTCGGGCACCTCGAGCATCGCGCTGAACGCGGTGATGGAGCCGATGGTCGTCGTGACGCCGTGCTCGGCGAACGCGTCGAGGGCCACCGCGGGGGCGAACCGGTGGGCGAGCACGAGGGTGGCGTCGTGCACGAGCGCGATCGTCGCGTTGATGACTGCGCCGGTGATGTGGAACAGCGGCGCGGTGGCGAAGCAGACGCCGCCGGGCCCCAGGCCGGTCCACGCGGCGTAGCTGCGGCACACGGCGAGGACGCCGGCGTGGGTGTTCATGGCGCCCTTCGCGCGTCCGGTCGTGCCGGAGGTGAAGCAGAGCATGGCGACGGCGTCCCCGCCCGGGACCGCGTGGTCGACCGGCGCCCCGGCCTGCGCGCGGACCAGCGCGGCGAGGTCGTCGGCACCGGAGGGGTCGCGCTCGGGGGCCGGGTCGTCGCCGAGGACGCGGGGGTCGTCGCGGGTCTGGAGGTCGCGCGACGAGGCGCCCACCACCCAGGGCGCGTCGGGCCCCGCCAGCGCCTCCCGGGTGCGGCCGACCTCGGCGAGGTCGGTGACGACGCCGACGGCGCCGGCGTCCTCCACGAGCGCGCGGAGCTCCTCGCCGCGGTACATCGGGTTGAGCAGCACCGCGGCGGCACCGAGCTTCCACAGCGCGAGCATCGACAGCGGGAACCACGGCACGTTCTGCAGGTGCACGCCCACGTGAGACCCCGCCTCGACGCCGAGCGTGGCGTACGCCGCGGCGACCTCGTCGCTGAGCCGGTCGACCTCCGCCGCGGTGAGGACGGTGTCGAAGTAGGCCAGGGCGGGTCGGTCGGGGGCCGCGGCCACCCGGGCGTCCCACGCCGCGACGAGGTCGGTGTCACTCATGCGCCCATCCTGCCGACGGTGTCGAGAGGTGCTTGCCCCGTCACGACCTTCGGCGTACGGTTCCGATATATCGCAGAGTGTCGCCGACACTCAGGAACAGTCGGGAGGCTGTCGTGCACGGACATCATCACGGCCCCACGGGTCGCAGCAACGGGTGGCAGGGCGGCTGGGGCGGTCCCGGGTTCGGGGGCTTCGGCGGGTTCGGGGGACCGGGCGGGTCGAAGGGTCGCGGCGGCCCGCCGCCGTGGCTCGCCGAGATGCTGGGCATGACCCGGCCCGAGCCGCCGCGCGCCCCCCGCGCCCGCAAGGGCGACGTCCGGGCCGCGATCCTCGACGTCCTCGCGGCGGAGCCGATGAACGGCTACCAGCTGATCCAGCAGATCGCGGAGCGCAGCGGCGGGCAGTGGCGGCCGAGCCCCGGGTCGGTGTACCCCACGGTGCAGCAGCTGGAGGACGAGGGCCTCGTCGAGGGCGACCAGGCCTCGGGCCGCCGGACGCTGCGGCTCACCGAGCAGGGTCAGGACTACGTCGCCGACCACCCCGAGGAGCTCGCCGCCGTCTGGGAGCCCTTCGTCGAGACGCCGTCCAAGCCGGGTGGGGACTCCGGCTTCATGCCCGAGGTCGGTCAGACGCTGAACGCGGTATGGCAGGTCGTCTCCTCGGGAACCGACGAGCAACGCCGCCAGGCGGTGGCGATCATGGCCGACGCCCGGCGTCGTCTGTACCAGCTCCTCGCCGACGGCGAGGCGGCCGAGACCGACGACGACCCGACGACGTACGACAAGG
The DNA here is from genome assembly GCF_022436705.1 of Nocardioides sp. CFH 31398. Taxonomy (GTDB): domain Bacteria; phylum Actinomycetota; class Actinomycetes; order Propionibacteriales; family Nocardioidaceae; genus Nocardioides. The sequence continues at coordinate 29,194 of NZ_JAKUHT010000020.1, forward strand.
GGGAGCTGCGATGAGCGCTCCGTGGGCGGGCGGGCCCGTGCCCCCCGGCGGCGGTGTCCCCGAGTCGTCGCTGCGCATCGGCGACGCCGACCGGCAGCGGGCCGCCGAGGCGCTGGCCGAGCACTTCGCCACCGGCCGCCTCGACTCCGAGGAGTACGACGAGCGCGTCGGCCGGGTGTGGCTGTCGAAGACGCGCGGCGAGCTCCCGCCGCTGTTCGACGACCTCCCCGGCGGCACCCCGCCGGAGCTGCGGCTGACGCAGCCGCCGTCGGGTGCGACGCACTGGGCCGCCGGCCCCGGCGCGTTCCAGCCGCCCCGCTCGACCCTCGGCTCGGTGAGGCAGCGCGTCTCCGGGCTGCCGGCGTGGGCGATCGTGCTGCTGGTGATCCTCACCGTCGCGGTGGTCTCCAGCGCCTTCCCGTTCCTCGTGGCCGGCGCGATCGTCTGGTTCTTCCTCGCGGGCCCGGGGAAGTGCTCGACGCCCCGTCACCACGGCCCGCGGCGGCGGTGACCGCGAGTGGGCACGGGGTGATCGTCGGGTGAGCCGGTCGCGGTTCTCGGGCGCCATCGCCGGCGTCGGCAGCACCAGCGGGGTGCGTGTCGTCGTCGGCCGCTGGGACGACGGCCCGTGGGGCCGGTTCGCCGACGTGATGGTCGAGACCGCGGAGGGCCACCGGGTGCTGCTGGCGCCGACGGAGCAGGTGCGCCGCTTCGTCGCCGCGACGTACACATTCGACGAGGAGCGTGTGGAGCCGGTCTCCGTCACCGCCTCCGAGCGCGGTCCGGGCTCCACCTGGCAGGTGCGGTCCCCCTCGCTGCGCCTCGACCTCACCGTCGGACGGCGACCCGCCCTCGGCGTCCTCCTGCGCGCCGTGCCCCGGCGGCTCGCCACCAGCCCGGCCTGGTGCCGGGTCACGGACCCGGTCGCCCGGGTGGTCATGGACGGCGTCCGCACCGCGGGCACCGCGCGCGAGGGGCGCCGCGAGTACTACGGCGCCACGGACCTGCGCCGCGTCGTCTCGCTGCAGGGCGACCTCGACGGCGTCGATCTCGGCACGCTCGCGGACGTCGACCCGCCCTGCCGCTTCGGCTTCTCCTCTTCGCCGCGCACCCCGTCGGTCACCGCCGTGGTCACCACCGTCGACGAGGGCACCGAGGAGACCGGTGCACAGGTGTAGCCCGCGGGGTTAGCCTGGCCGGGCCGGCGAGTGACCGGCACCACAGGAGGCCACCGTGCGTCGTCGCCCGTCCGTACCGTCCACCCTGTCGGCCCTCGTGGCCGGTGTCGTCGCGCTGGCCGCCGCCACCGCGCTCGTCGCGCCTGTCGGCGCCACGGCCGCCGCACCCGTCGCGGCGGGGGCGGGCGAGGCCCCGCTGCGCTACGTCGCCCTCGGCGACTCGTTCAGCGCCGCCTCGGGCGTCCTGCCGCCCGACCCGACCTCGCCGCCCCAGTGCCTGCGGAGCTCCCTGAACTACCCCCACGTGATCGCCGAGCGCATCGGCGCCGACCTGACCGACGTCACGTGCGGCGGCGCGGCGAGCCCGGACTACTTCTCCTCCCAGTACCCCGGCGTCCCGCCGCAGCTCGACGCCCTGGGCCGCGGCACCGACCTGGTCACGATGACCATCGGGGGCAACGACGGCGGCGTCTTCATCGACGCGATCCTCGCCTGCGGCCGCGCCGGGCTCACCACGCTGGGCCGCGGCAACCCCTGCGAGGAGGAGAACGGCAACCGGTTCGTGCGGACCGTGCGGAACGACACCGCGCCGGCCCTGGTGCGGGCGCTGCGGGCCGTCGTCCGACGGGCTCCGAACGCCGAGGTGGCGATCCTCGGCTACCCGTGGCTGCTGCCGCCGCGGGAGGGTTGCTACCCGCAGATGCCGGTCGCCCGCGGCGACGTGCCCTACCTGCGGAACCTGCAGTCGGAGCTCAACGAGGCCGTCCGCCAGGCCGCCGCGGCCAGCGGCGCGACGTACGTCGCGGTCCCGCGCGCCTCGGAGGGCCACGACGCCTGCCAGGCGGTCGGCACCCGCTGGGTCGAGCCGGTGGTCGCCGGCACGAACCCGGTCGTCGTCCACCCGAACGCTCTGGGCGAGCGCAAGATGGCGACCCTGACGCAGAAGAGGCTCCGGTTGCGGCCCTGACCGGGGTGGCCGGGGCGGCAGCCGGAGCCTCCTGCCTGCGGGTGCGGGCCCGCTCAGGCCGCGGCGACCTGCGGGGTCGCGGCGACGTCGGCGGGAACGACCCAGCGGGCCTCGAGCCGGGTGCCACCGCGGGCGTCCGGAACTTCGATCCACTGCATCACCGGGCGGGAATCCATGTGCTGGTCCATGGTCGTCTACCTTTCGTTCACCTTCTGTTCACCAACCATAGCCGACGTGTTCACTGTTGTCAGGCTGAGCGCGCACGCGCCGTCCGTCACAGGCGTCCCAGGAGTCACGTGGATGGACAGTGAGACGCCCGGCCGGGCCTAGCCCGTCGGCAGCGGAGCGGCGGCGAGGACGGGCGCCTCGCGGACGCGGTCGCACAGCTCCTCGGAGCCGGCGAGGACGGTGAACGGACGGCGGGGGTCGGTCCAGACGCACCAGGCGTGGTCCTCGGGCCACAGGGCCGTGACCGGCTGCGGGTCGGTGAAGCGCGGCTCCCAGGTCGTCCAGACCAGCGACGACACCCGGCCGCCGACGAGCAGGTAGTCGAGGTCCGCCTCCACGCGGGTGGCGAGGTCGAGCGGGGCCTGCGGGTGCAGGTGGGGCGTGCGGTCCCAGGAGGCCAGCGTCGCCGAGGCGCGGGGGTCGGCGAGGGCGATCAGCAGCCGGCTCAGCAGACGCTTCTGCTCCGGCGCGAGGTCGCCGCGCAGCGGGCCGACGTACGTCGGGCCGGACGCGGGCCCGTCGCCGTTCGCGGTGACGACCGCCCGCGTGCCCGGGTGCAGCAGCGCGACGGCAGCGTCGAACCCGGTCGGGAGGCTCGCACGGGACCCGGGGACGCCGAGCCAGCGCGCGAACCAGGCGACCTCTGAGGGGGACGGCGGCCGGGCCACGCGGGAAACCTAACCCGGAGGACCCCCGTCTCCGACGACCGCCGCGGCACGGCCCGCGGTCCGGACCGCCGACGGCCGCGAGGGGCGGCGTCGCGCTGAATCGGCCGGAGTGCCGCCGCGGCACTACCCTTGACAAGTGAACGACGCAGCACCCCAGGACAGCACCACCCCCGAGACCTCCACCTCCTTCGACGACCTCGGCCTCTCCGAGCCCGTCCTGAAGGCCCTCCGCGACGTGGGTTACGAGTCGCCCAGCCCCATCCAGGCCGCCACGATCCCGCCCATGCTCGCGGGCCGCGACGTGATGGGGCTCGCCCAGACCGGCACCGGCAAGACCGCGGCGTTCGCGCTGCCGGTCCTGTCGAACCTCGACGTCGCCGACAAGAAGGCGCCGCAGGTGCTCGTGCTCGCCCCCACCCGTGAGCTCGCGCTCCAGGTCTCCGAGGCGTTCGGCCGGTACGCCGCCCGGCTGAAGAACGTCCAGGTGCTGCCGGTGTACGGCGGCCAGGGCTACGGCATCCAGCTCTCCGCGCTGCGCCGCGGCGTCCACGTCGTGGTCGGCACGCCCGGCCGCATCATGGACCACCTCGAGAAGGGCACGCTGGACCTCTCCGCGCTGCGCTTCCTCGTGCTCGACGAGGCCGACGAGATGCTGAAGATGGGCTTCGCCGAGGACGTCGACACGATCCTCGCGAGCACCCCGCCGACCAAGCAGGTCGCGCTCTTCTCGGCCACCATGCCGCCGCAGATCCGTCGCATCGCCGAGAAGCACCTCGACGACCCGGTCGAGATCCGCGTCGAGAACCAGTCGCGCACCGCCGACAACATCACCCAGCGCTGGCTGACCGTGTCGTACCCGCGCAAGGTCGACGCGCTCACGCGCATCCTCGAGGTCGAGAACTTCGAGGGGATGATCGTGTTCGTCCGCACGAAGAACGAGACCGAGACGCTCGCCGAGAAGCTGCGGGCCCGCGGCTTCTCCGCCACCGCCATCAACGGCGACATCGCCCAGGTGCAGCGCGAGCGCACGGTGAACCAGCTGCGCGACGGCAAGCTCGACATCCTCGTCGCCACCGACGTCGCCGCCCGCGGCCTCGACGTCGAGCGCATCAGCCACGTCGTCAACTACGACATCCCCACCGACCCGGAGGCCTACGTCCACCGGATCGGCCGCACCGGCCGCGCCGGCCGGTCGGGCGACGCGATCTCGTTCGTGACGCCGCGCGAGAAGGGCCTGCTGCGCCACATCGAGCGCTCCACCCGGCAGAAGATCACGCCGATGGACCTCCCGAGCGTGGACGACGTCAACACCACCCGCCTGGCCCGCTTCGACGACCAGATCACCGAGGCCCTCAGCTCGGACCGCCTCGACTTCTTCCGCGAGACGGTCGCGCACTACGTCCGCCACCACGACGTCCCCGAGATGGACGTCGCCGCGGCGCTCGCGGTGGTCATGCAGGGCGACCAGCCGCTCCTGCTCGAGCCCGAGCCGGAGCCGCCCGCGCGCCCCTGGAAGGAGCGCGACCGCGACGGTGGCCCCGGTGCCGGCCCCGGTGGGGGCGACGACCGGCCCGGCAGGGGACCCCGCAAGGACCGCCCGCGCAACGCCAGCGGCCCGATGGCGACGTACCGGATCGCGGTCGGCAAGCGCCACAAGGTGCAGCCGCGCCAGATCGTCGGCGCCATCGCCAACGAGGGCGGCCTGGGTCGCGGGGACTTCGGCCACATCGACATCCGCACCGACCACTCGCTGGTCGAGCTGCCGCAGCAGCTGCCGCCGGGTGCGTGGGAGAAGCTGAAGGGCACCCGCATCTCCGGCAAGCTCATCGAGCTGCGCGAGGACTCCGGGGCGCCGAAGAAGCACCGCAAGGGCTGAGCGGCCGTCGGGGCCGCCGGACGGCTCAGTGCCCGATGCTGAGCCAGTCGAGCACCTGCGACGACGCCGCGAGGATGCACCAGAACCGCGCGGCGCGGCCCACGAACCCGGTGGCCCAGAACACGGCCCACGGCACCCGGACGACGCCGGCGACGACCGACATCACCGCGAACGGCGGGAGCCCGGTGAAGGCGGAGAGCAGCAGGATCCCGGCGGTCGCGACCGGCCGGCCCTCCGCCTTGATCTGCCACTTCTTGAGCCGGACCTGGTTCTTCTCCTTCGCGACCTTCCGGGATACCAGCGGGATCCGGTCGGGGTGGGCGCCGGCGAGGTACCAGATCGACTTGCCGCACATCTGGCCGAGCGCGGCGACGCAGGCCAGGAGGACCGGCAGGGGCAGCTGCTGGGCGGCGACCGCGAGGTAGGCCTCGATGTTGACGACCACCACGAGGGCGCTGGCGAAGCCGATCAGGAAGGTCCACAGCGCTGGCTGCACCGGCCACACCCCCCATCGTCCGACCGGCCGAGAACATACCCCGGTCGGACGTCGGGCGGCTGGCCCTCTCGGTCCGCTCAGCGCAGGGAGCCCACCCAGCCGACTGCTGCGGAGCCGCGTCCGCGCAGCTGCTCCCAGCGGGCGCCGACGGCCAGGAGCAGCGCACCGGCGGCGGCGAGGACGACCCACTGCGGGACCTCCCGTGCGGCGGCGCCGAGGTGCGCGAGGGCGCACACGACGAGCAGCACCTCGCCGGCCACGACCAGCGCCGACGTCCTGGTGCGGGCGCCCGCGGCCAGCAGCAGGGCACCGACGACGGTGTAGGCCAGCGAGCGGACCAGCGGCGCCGACCACCCGTCGTCCCAGGTGACGGCGAGGGCCACCAGCGCCCCGGGCACGAGCCCGACGAGCAGCCCGGGCAGCAGCCACGCCGCGGTCGTCAGCCAGGTCCCGGCGTACCGGCGGACGCTCAGGGCCCAGCCGGTGCCCGCGACGACGAGCAGGAGGCCGAGGCCCAGCGCGACCCGCTCGACGGGCTCGAGGGTGCCCGCCTCGACGAGGTGGACGCCCCGGGCGAGGCAGGCGGCGACACCCGCGGCGGCCCACAGGGCGCCCCGCCCGGTGGCGTCGCGACCGAGCCGCGGCGCGGCGCCGGCCACCGCGAGGGCGAGCGTCACGACCACGAGGGCGACGACCCAGCCGTCGGCCGTCCACCTCAGCCCGGCGACCGTCGGCACCGCGACGGCCCCGAGGCCCAGCGTGCCCGCCGCGACGGCGGTCGGCAGCGCGGGGACGACCCGGACGAGGGCGACGAGCACCACCAGCGCCGCGCCCAGCGCGACCACCGGGAGGCTCGGCCCGCCCCAGGGCAGGCCCCAGCCGCGGGAGCCGACGAGCAGCGCGACCGACCCTGCGGTCAGGGCGGCGGCCGCCGCGTGGGCGACCACGGGCCCGACGGCGTCCGGCGCCAGACGCGGCGCGAGCAGGGCGAGACCGGCCCAGGCGAGCCCGGCCACCGCGTACGGCACCGTCCGCTCGGGCTCGACCACCCACCCCAGCAGCGAGAGCAGGGACGTGGACGCGGCGACCGCCAGCACCACCCACCAGGCGGCGGGCTCCCGGACGACGCGGCGCAGGGCCACGACGACGAGCACGACCACCGCGGTGGTGGCGGTGAGGCCGAGGACGTCGTCGGCGAGGTCGGCGACCGTGAGGCCCGCGGCCACGGTGCCGACGACCGCGGCGAGGGTGGCGGACACCGTCCACGAGCGCATCGCGGAGCCCACGGCCAGGCCGGTCCAGACCAGCAGGAGCACGACGGACACCGCGGTGGTCCACACGCCCAGACCGACGCCCGACCAGTCGACCTGCCACAGCACCGGCCCGCCGTACGCCGCGATCGCGACGAGCGCGGCCGACACCGACGCCAGCGCCCCCGCCGCGCCCGCCAGCCGGTGACGGAGCCCGACGGCGGCCACGCCGAGGACGACGCCGAGCACGACGAGGATGCCGGTGCGGCCGACCGGGCCCACCAGCGCCCAGGCGACGGCGGCGAAGAACAAGCCGGCGAGACCGAGGAGCACCGCACCGGTGGTCAGCAGCAGCTGCTGCACCGACGCGCCCGGGGCGCCGTGAGCCGCCGGGGCGGGGGCGCCGGTGAGCGGCGGCGCCTGCGGGAGGGGCGGCAGCGTGCTGACGAGGAACGCGCGGCGCGCGAACAGGCGGTCGAGCTGGCGGTCGATGTCCCGCAGCTCGGCGAGGGCCGCGTCAGGGGGTGGGGCCTGCGTGCTGGTCATGCGACCAGCGTGCGGCGGGCAGCACCCGCCGCGCATGGGTCGTCGTACTCATCTGCTCAGCCGTGCTGCCCCCTCACCCGGCTGCGCCCTCACCCGGCCGCGCGCTGGGCGGCGAGCCGCACCGCCGCGTTCGGGGCGCCGTACCCGTCGTAGCCGCCGCGGCGCTCGACGAGCTCGAGGAAGACCCCGCCGACCGTGGGCGTGTAGAAGTGCAGGAACTCCCCGGTCGTGCCGTCCGGGTGGACCTCGCGGTCGTAGAGCAGGTCGAGCTCGCGGAGCTCGTCGAGGAACGCGGCGTCCAGGTCGAAGCGGGCGGCGAGGTGGTCGTAGTAGTTCGCGGGCACGCGAAGGAACCGCAGCCCGCGCTCGCGGGCCCGGCGGGCGGCGCCGACGACGTCGTCGCAGGCCACGGCGACGTGCTGGGCGGGCACCGGCGCGGTCGGCGGGGCCATGTTGAGGGGGATCCGCAGGACGCCGTCCGCGGTGCGCATGACCTGGCTGCGCACGAGACCGGCGGGGCCGGGCACGTCGGTGCTCGCGCCGGAGGCGAGGCCCAGGACGCTGGTGTAGAAGAGGACGGCCTCGTCGAAGTCCTGCCACGGCTGGGCGAGGTTGACGTGGTCGACCACCCCGGCGAGGGCGTCGGGGCCCGGCTCCGCGCCGCCCTCGAACTCGGCGGGCCAGGTGGGGTGGGCGGCGCCGAACCAGACGCGGGTGCCGTCGGGCGCGGCGACGCCGTGGAGCGGCTGCTCCCCGGCGTAGGTACGGCGCGACAGGCCGGGCGCCCCGAGGGCCGCCGCCCGCGCCCCGGCGGCCGCGGGGTCGGCGACGCGGACCCCGAGGCCCGCCAGGCGGGGCTCGGGGGTGCGCGTCTGCTCGTCGAGGACGACGTGCGCGTCGCCCGCCGACCACAGCCGCACCCGCTTGCTGCGGTGCCGGCCGCGGAACGTGAAGCCGAGGGCCTCGAGGACGTCCTCGACCTCGGTCAGGTCGTCGCCCGCGACCTCCACGAAGTCCACCGCGGACGGCGGCGGGGGAGCGGTGAGGCGGTCGGAGCCGGCGCGGTCGGCGAGCCACGCGAGGGAGCGGCGGGCGTGCGCGGCGGTCCGGACGACGTCGGTCTGCCGGAAGGTGTCGTTGAAGACCTCCAGCGACAGCGGCCCGTCGTACCCGGCGGCGAGCACGTGGCCGAGGAAGCCGACGAGGTCGAAGCTGCCCTCGCCGGGGAAGAGCCGGTGGTGGCGGCTCCACGACAGCAGGTCCATCTGCAGCGCGGGCGCGTCGGCGAGCTGGAGGAAGTAGATCCTCTCGGCGGGGATCTGGCGGATCGCCGCCGGGTCGTGACCGCGGGACAGGATGTGGAAGCTGTCGAGGCAGGTCCCGAGGTTCGGCCGGTCGGCGGCCTGCACCAGCCGCCACGCGTGGCGGTAGTCGTGGACGAACCGTCCCCAGGCCAGGGCCTCGTAGGCCACGCGCACGCCGTACGTCGCGGCGAGGTCGGCCAGCCGGCCGAGCTGGTCGGCGGCCACCGCGTCGTCGTCCACGGTGGCGGTGCCGGCGTTGCTGCAGACCAGCACGAGGTCGGTGCCGAGGCGCTGCATGAGCGCGAAGGTGGCCTCCGCGCGGCGCAGGGTGTCGGCGAAGGTCGCCTCGTCGACGCCCTCGACGTCGCGGAACGGCTGGTACATCTCCAGCGTCAGCCCCAGCCGGTCGGCGAGGGCCCGGACCTCCTCCGGCGACTCGTACGCCGCGACCAGGTCGGCGTCCATCACCTCGACGCCGTCGAAGCCCGCCTCGGCGCAGGCGTGGAGCTTCTCGACGAGCCCACCGGACAGGCAGACGGTGGCGATGGAGGTGCGCATCACGGCAATGTACCGGTTAGTACATTGCGTCGGAAGGTCTGCCGGACGTCGCTCAGGCGGCGAGCCAGCTCACGACGACGTCGCCGATGAGGCTGCGCAGGTGGTCCCGCTCCTCCGGCGCGCCGAGGTCGCGCTCGAAGAGGTGCCCGAAGGTCCACCGGTTGGCGACCTGGAAGACGCAGTAGGCGCTGATGACGAGGTGGACGTCGAACGCGTCGACGTCCGCCCGGAACAGCCCCGCCTCCCGGCCGCGGGCGAGGACCTCGTCGACCAGCGACATCGCCGGCTGCCCGAGGTCGCGCAGGGAGTCCAGCCGGCGGATGTGCTCGCCGCGGTGGATGTTCTCGATCGCGACGAGTCGGATGAAGTCCTGGTGCGCGACGTGGTGGTCGTACGTCGTCTCCGCGAGGAGCCGCATGGCCTCCGCGGGCTCCAGCTCGCCCACCTCGAGGTCTCGCTCGGCGGCGCGGATGCCGCGGTAGGCCTCCTCCAGGACGGCGAGGTAGAGACCCTCCTTGCCGCCGAAGTAGTAGTAGATCATCCGCTTGGTGGTGCGCGTGCGCTCCGCGATGACGTCGACGCGGGCCCCCGAGTAGCCCGACTCGGCGAAGACCTCGGTGGCCACCGTCAGCAGCTCCGCGCGCGTGCGCTCGGCGTCCCGCTGCTTCACCGGCTCGCTCACGGCGCCAGCGTAGGGCCGCCCGCGAACCGGTCGTGCCGTGACCGTTGACACACGGCCGCGTCCCGTGTGACGCTCACGACACAGCGTACGTACCAGTTAGTACATAAGCGGGAGAGCTCATGGACCACCCCTACCTCGTCGGGCTGATCGGCGCGGGCGTCCGCCCGTCGCTCACCCCGCCGCTGCACATGGCGGAGGCGCGGGCGCTCGGCCTGACCTACGTCTACCGGCCCGTGGACCTCGTGGAGCACGCCCTGCCCGCCACCGCGGTCGGCGACCTGCTGGCCCAGGCCCGGGTGTTCGGGTTCGACGCCCTCAACGTCACCCACCCGTGCAAGCAGCTCGTCCTCGAGCACCTCGACGAGCTGTCGCCGGCCGCCGCGGCGCTCGGGGCGGTCAACACCGTCCTGCTCCGCGCCGACGGCACCACGATCGGCCACAACACCGACACCACCGGCTTCGAGACGGCGGTCGCCACCGGGCTCCCGGGCGCCGACCTCGCCGAGGTCGTGATGCTCGGCGCCGGGGGAGCGGGGGCCGCCGTGGCCGCCGCGCTCGCCCGGCTCGGCACGGAGCACCTCGTCGTCGTCGACGTCGACGTCGACCGCGCCACGGCGCTCGCCGCCGACGTCGCCGCGACCCACGCGGGCCTGCGCGTCGAGGCGGCGGACCCGGACAAGCTGTCCGCGCTCCTGCCGGCCGCGACCGGCCTCGTCCACTGCACGCCCACCGGCATGGCCGACCACCCCGGCCTCCCGCTCGACCCGACGCTCCTCCACCCCGGGCTCTGGGTCGCCGACATCGTCTACCGCCCGCTGGTGACCGCGCTGCTGACCGCGGCGCGCGCCGCCGGGTGCCGCACCCTCGACGGCGGCCACATGGCCGTGGCCCAGGCCGTCGACGCCTTCCGCCTCATCACCGGCCTCGAGCCGGACGCCGACCGCATGTCCGCCCACCTGCGCGACCTCGTCGCCCGGGGCGCCTGACCCACCCGCACCAGCCCGCCGTACAGCACCGCCAGGAGAGAACCGATGTCCACCACAGCACCCACCCCGGTCGCCGGCGCCCCCGACGACCCGGCCGTCGCGGTCAAGACGCCCAGGAAGGCCGCCGCGGCCAGCTTCATGGGCAGCGCCGTCGAGTACTACGACTTCTTCATCTTCGGCTCGGCCGCCGCGCTGATCTTCCCGACGGTGTTCTTCCCGTCCGACAACAACGCCGCCCTGGTCATGAGCTTCGCGACCTTCGGCTTCGCGTACGTCGCCCGACCGGTCGGCGCCGTCATCCTCGGCCACTTCGGCGACCGCGTCGGCCGCCAGAAGGTCCTGATGTTCACGCTGGTGCTGATGGGCATCTCGACGTTCATCATCGGCTGCCTGCCCGGCTACGACACGATCGGCTGGGCCGCGCCCGCGCTGCTCGTCCTCTGCCGCCTGCTGCAGGGCCTCTCGGCCGCGGGCGAGCAGGCCGGGGCGTCGTCCCTCACCCTGGAGCACGCGCCCGACGACCGGCGCTCCTTCTTCACGTCCTGGACCCTGACCGGCACCCAGGGCGGCCAGATCCTCGCCGCACTGATCTTCATCCCCGTCGTGGCACTGCCCGACGACATCCTCTACAGCTGGGGCTGGCGCGTGCCGTTCTGGCTCTCCGCCCTCGTCGTGGTCGTCGCCTACTTCATCCGCCGCACCCTGACCGAGCCCCCGGAGTTCGCCGAGGCCAAGGCCGCCGGCGCCGTCTCCAGGCTGCCGTTCGTCGACCTGATGCGCGACCACGGCTGGGACGTCGCCCGCGTCGTGGCCTGCGCCTTCATCGCCGCGGTCTCGACGGTCTTCGGCAACCTGGCCCTCGCCTACGGCGCCGAGGTCGGCCTCGCCGACGACGTCACGCTGTGGCTGGTCGTCGTCGCGAACGTCGTCGCCCTGGTCACCCAGCCGTTCTTCGGCCGCCTGTCCGACCGCATCGGCCGCAAGCCCGTCTTCGTCTGGGGCGCGGTCTCCAGCGCGGTGCTGATGCCCTTCTACATGCGCTCGATGTCCGGCGACTCCGAGCTCCTGGTCTTCGCCCTCGGCATCGCGACCTTCTCCTTCGGCTACGCCGCCGCGAACGCCACCTGGCCGTCGTTCTACGGGGAGATGTTCTCCCAGCGCGTGCGCTTCTCCGGCATGGCCATCGGCACCCAGCTCGGCTTCCTCATGGCCGGCTTCGCCCCGACCATCGTCACCGCGCTCGGCGGCGTCCAGGAGGGAGGCTGGGTCGTCATCTCGGGCTTCACCGGCGTCATCTGCCTCATCGCCACCGTCTCGGCGCTGACCGCCCGCGAGACCCGCGCGGTCCCGACCTCCGAGCTCGGGCTGCGCCCGGAGCTCCGCAAGCCCGTGGCGGCCTGACCGCTCCGAGCGCGGGCGACGCCCCGGACCCCGACGGAGGTCCGGGGCGTCGTCGCGTGGGCAGCCGAGCGAGCCCCGTCCCGTCGCCCACCGCGCCGGGCGGACGAGCCCGGTCAACGCCCCAACGACCGCCCGATCCCGCGGGCGGCGACCTGGAGGCCGGCGAGCAGGCGGGTGCGGTCGCGGCGGAGGTCGGCGACGACCACGCCGAGCGCGGCGACAACGGCCTCGCCGCGGCGCACGGGCACGGCGATCGAGCAGGCGCCGAGGCTCATCTCCTCGGCGGTCGTGGCGACGTCGTCGCGGCGGACGGCCTCGAGCTGGCGCCGCAGGGTCCCCGGCTGGGTGACCGTGTACGGCGTGAGCGGGCGCAGGTCGGACAGGACGGCGAGCTGCACCTCGCGCGGCGCGTGGGCGAGCAGCACCTTGCCGACGCCGGTCGGGTAGAGCGGCAGGCGGGAGCCGACGGTGCTCACCACCGGCACCGACGAGTGCCCGCGCAGCCGGTCGAGGTAGAGGCACTCCGTGCCCTCGCGGACGGCGAGGTGCACGGTGGCGCGGGTCGCGCCGTACAGGTCGTGGAGGAACGGCGAGGCCTGCTCGACGAGGCCGGCCTGGACCGGCGCGAGCAGGCCGATGTCCCACAGCCGGCGCCCGACGACGTACGCGCCGTCGGCGGCGCGGGCCAGGGCGCCCCACTCGACGAGCTCCCCGAGCAGCCGGTGCGCCGTGGAGCGGGGCAGGCCCGCCCGCTCGGCGAGCTCGGTGAGGGTGAGGCGCCGGTGCTCCTCGTCGAAGGCGCCGAGCAGCGCGAACGCGCGGCTCGTGACCGAGTCCGCCGACGAGGACCCGCCCGCCACGACCGCCGGACCTACCGACGTGCCGCCGCGGGCCGTCCCGTCCGGGCCGCCGGGCCGTGCGCGGGGACGACGGCGAGCGCGACGACGGCCAGGACGGCGGCGAGGGCGAAGATGTAGAAGCCCCAGGGGTAGGCCAGGCCCGCAGCCACCAGGGCCCCGCCCAGCGACGGCCCGACGATGGCGCCGACCCGACCCACTCCGGCCGCGAGCCCGAGCGCGGTGCCGCGGATCTCCGGCGGGTAGAGGTGTCCGACGAAGGCGTAGACGAGCACCTGCGCGCTGAAGACGAACACCCCGGCGAGGGTGACGGCGGCGTACACGAGGACGGTCGAGTCCATCCGGATCGACAGCAGCGCGAGGAAGACGGCGGCGATGCCGAACCAGGCGAGGACGACGGGCTTGGTCCCGCGCGCGTCGGCGACGGAGCCCGCGACGACCAGGCCGAGGACCGCGCCGACGTTGAGCGCGAGGAGCAGGCCGACACCGGCGGAGATGGAGTAGTCGGCGGCCTCCATGATCGTGGGCAGCCAGGTGTTGAGGCCGTAGACGAGCAGCAGGCCCATGAACGACGCGACCCACAGCCCGAGGGAGATCCGCAGGTAGCCGCCCTTGACGACGGCGCTCGTCGGCTCGGGCTTCGCGGCGGCCTCCCCGGCGTCCCTCGCGGCGCGCGCGGCGAGGAAGGCCTCGGACTCCGGGAGCTTCGCCCACATCAGCGGCACCACGGCGAGGCCGGCGACGCCGCCGACCACGAACATCGACTCCCACCCGAGACGACCGACCAGCAGCAGCGCCAGCAGCGCGGTGAGGACGGCGCCCACGTGGTAGCCGGTCATCATCCGCGTCACCGCGGACCCGCCGCGGCCCGCCCTGGCGTGCTCCGACATGTAGGCGAGCGCGGTGGGCAGGCACGCGCCGAGGCCGAGCCCGGCGAGGAAGCGCAGGGTGGTGAAGACGGTGGGGTTCGGCGCCACCGCGATGAGCAGCGTCGTCACGGAGAACCACGCGATGCAGGCGATGAGGGCGCGGCGGCGTCCGAAGCGGTCGGTGAGCGGCCCGACGGCGACCGCGCCGAGGCCGACCCCGACGAGGCCGAGCGTGGCCGCCAGGGTCACCGACGACTCGGTGAACCCCAGAGCGCCGGTCGACAGCAGGGTGGGGATGACCGCGCCGAGCACGACCAGGTCGAACCCGTCGAGGGCGACGGCGACCCAGCAGAGGACCACCGGCCAGGCGCTCGCGCTCGGGCGTGCGGGGGCGGACGGGTGGGACGACATCGGGACCTCCATCGGACGGGCAGGCTCCACCGTGGCGCCGGTCACAGGGGCTCGTCCCCCGGCTGCTTCCGCTCAGCGGAAGCATGGCGCATCCCGTCGCCGGGGGCCACCGCTACCGTCGCCGACGTGACCAGCACCACTCACGCCAGCCCAGCCGGCACGCCGAGCGGACCGGGACTCCCCGCCCACAGCCAGGCCGAGATCAGCGACGAGATCGCCGCGCTCGCCGCCGAGGACGGCGCCGAGGCCCCGCGTCCGGGACCGCGCCTCGACTACGCGCCGTACCGCTCCTCGCTGCTGCGTCACCCCACCAAGGCGCCGCACCAGGTCGACCCGGAGGGCATCGAGCTCTGGGCCCCCTGCTTCGGCCAGCGCGACGTGCACGCCCTCGAGGCGGACCTGACCATCCAGCACGGCGGCGAGCCCGTCGGGGAGCGGATGGTCGTGACGGGTCGCGTGCTGGACGGCGACGGCCGCCCCGTGCGACGCCAGCTCGTCGAGGTGTGGCAGGCCAACGCCGGCGGGCGCTACGTCCACCAGCGCGACCAGCACCCGGCCGCGCTGGACCCCCACTTCACCGGGACGGGCCGCTGCCTCACCGACGACGACGGCTGGTACCGCTTCACCACCATCAAGCCCGGGCCCTACCCGTGGAAGAACCACCGCAACGCGTGGCGACCGGCGCACATCCACTTCTCGCTCTTCGGCACCGAGTTCACCCAGCGCACCATCACGCAGATGTACTTCCCCGGTGACCAGCTCGTCGACCTCGACCCGATCATCCAGTCGGTCACCGACCCCGCCGCCCGCGAGCGGCTCGTCGCCGACTACGACCACGACGTGACCACCCACGAGTGGGCCACGGGCTACCGGTGGGACATCGTGCTCACCGGCAGCCACCGCACCCCGACCGAGGAGGAGGGCGCATGAGCGGCGTCCGCACCGAGGGCGACCTGGCCCCCACGCCCGGCCAGACCGTCGGCCCGTTCTACGGCTACGCGCTGCCGTACGACGGCGACTCCGCGCTCGTCCCGGCCGGCCGGGCCGACGCGATCCGCCTCCACGGCGTCGTCACCGACGGCGCCGGCGCCCCGGTCCCCGACGCCCTGCTCGAGATCTGGCAGGCGGACGCCGACGGATCCGTGCCCGCCCGCCCGGGGTCGCTGCGCCGCGACGGCTGGACCTTCACCGGCTGGGGCCGCTGCGCCACCCTCGACGACGGCAGCTTCTCGTTCTCCACCGTGCTGCCCGGTCGCCGGCGCGGCGCGAGCGGCGAGGACCAGGCCCCGTACGTCGCCGTCACCGTGTTCGCCCGCGGCCTCCTGGACCGGTTGCTCACCCGCGCCTACCTGCCGTCGGACGCCGCGGAGGCCGGGTCGCTGCTGAGCAGCGACCCGTTGCTCGCCTCGCTGCCGCCCGAGCGTGCCCGCACGCTCGTCGCCACCCCCGACGCCACCGGCTTCCGGTTCGACGTCCGGCTGCAGGGCGAGGACGAGACCGTCTTCCTGACGCACGCGTGAGCGGCCTGCTCTGGCCCGGCGACCACCGGGCCGACGGTCTCGCGGACGACGCCGCCGTCCTGCGGGGCATGGTCGCCGTCGAGGACGCCTGGCTCGCCGCCCTGGTCGCCCACGGGGTGGCCCCCGCGGAGGCGGCGGCCGACCTGCGCGGCCTCGTCACGCCCGAGGACCTCCCGGCGCTCGCCGCCGGCGCCGAGTCGGGCGGCACCCCGGTGCTCGGGCTGGTGGCGCTGCTGCGCGAGCGCACCGGCGGCGTCACCGCCGACTGGCTGCACCGCGGGCTGACCAGCCAGGACGTCGTCGACACCGGCCTGCTCCTCGCCGTCCGCGACGCGCTCGGCGAGGTCGTCCTCGCGCAGCGCGACCAGCTCACGCTGCTGCGCGACCTGGCCCGCACCCACCGCGACACCCCGGCCGTCGCCCGGACCCTGACGCAGCACGCCGTGCCCACCACCTTCGGGCTCAAGGTCGCCGGCTGGGCCTCCGGCGTCCTCGGCGCCGCGACGGGCGTCGCCGCCGTCGGCACCTCGCTGCCCGCCCAGCTCGGGGGCGCGGGCGGCACGATGGCGGCCGCCGTCGAGCTCACCGGGTCGCCGTCCGCCGCGCTCGACCTGCTCGTCGACGTCGCCGGGCGCCTCGGCCTGGTCGCCGCGCGGCCCTGGCACACCACCCGGGCCCCCGTCGCGGCGGTCGGGGACGCCCTCGTCACCGCCACCGACGCCTGGGGCCACCTCGCCGCCGACGTCCTCGTGCTGACCCGCTCCGAGGTGCGCGAGGTCAGCGAGGCGGGCGCGGGAGGCTCCTCGACGATGCCCCACAAGCAGAACCCCGTCCTCGCCGTCCTGCTGCGCCGCGCCGCCCTCGCGGCACCGGCGCTGGGCTCGACGCTGCACCTCGCCTCCGCGACCGCCGTGGACGAGCGCTCGGACGGCGCCTGGCACGCCGAGTGGGAGACGCTGCTGCTGCTCGCGCGCCGCACCGTCGTCGCCGCGCGCCAGGCCACGGACCTGCTCGCCGGGCTCCGCGTGGACGCCGACCGCATGGCCGCCACGCTCGCCGCCGCGGACGGCGTCCGCTCCGAGCAGGAGTCCATGGCCCGCCTCGCCGGCCACGCGCCGGAGGGGGCCTACCTCGGTGCCGCCGGGGCCCTCGTCGAGGCCGCCCTGGCCGAGGTCGACGCCTTCCTCGAGCCCCACCACGAGACCCCCGACCCCGCACCCGATGACAGGGGAGAGCCCGCATGAGTGCCCCGCCCGTCCACCTCACCGACCTCGGCACCACCGTCGAGGCGGACGACGCCCCGCTGCTCGTGCTCGGCCCGTCGCTCGGCACGGGCTGCGTCCCGTTGTGGAGCGCCACCCTGCCGCGCCTGCGCGCCCGGTTCCGCGTGCTCGCCTGGGACCTGCCCGGCCACGGCGGCAACCGCGAGGTGGGGGACCCCTTCACGATCGCCGACCTCGCCGCCGCCGTCCTCGCGGCCGTCGACGCGCACGCGCCCGGCGCGTCGTTCGCCCACGCCGGGGTCTCGGTCGGTGGCGCAACCGGGCAGCAGCTGGCACTGGACGCGCCCGAGCGCCTCACCGCGCTGGCCGCCGTCGCCACCGCGCCGCGCCTCGGCCGGCCGGACGCCTGGGCCGAGCGGGCCGCCCTGGTGCGTGCCGAGGGCACCGCCGCCGTCGTCGACGGCTCCCGGCAGCGCTGGTTCGCCCCCGGCTTCGCCGACGCCCACCCCGAGGTCGCCGTCCCCCTGCTGCAGTCGCTGGCCCGCCTGGACGCCGAGGGCTACGCGCAGACGTGCGAGGCCCTGGGGTCCTTCGACGTCCGCGACCGCCTCGGCGAGGTCACGGTGCCCGTCCTCGAGCTCCTCGGCGCCGACGACCCCGTCTGCCCGCCCGACGGGCCGGCCCCGATCGCCGGGGACGGCGGGGCGGTCGCCGACAGCCGCCGCGTCGTCCTGCAGCGCGTCGCGCACCTGCCGCCCGCGGAGGCGCCCGACGCCGTCGTCGAGGCCCTGCTGACGTTCCTCGACCGCGACGCCGTGACCGCCCTGACCCGGGGCGCGACCACCGCCGAGGTCCAGGACGCCGGGATGGCCGTGCGCCGCGCCGTCCTCGGTGCCGCCCACGTCGACCGCGCGAGCGCCGCGGCCGCCGAGGCCGGGGGCACGAGCGAGGAGTTCCAGCGCTTCATCACCGCCTACGCCTGGGGTGGCATCTGGACCCGGCCCGGCCTCGACCGCCGCACCCGCTCCTTCATCACGCTCACCGCCCTGATGGCCCGTGGGCACGACGAGGAGTTCGCGATGCACGTCCGCGCGGCCCGCACCAACGGGCTCAGCGAGGCCGAGATCGGCGAGCTCGTGCTGCAGTGCGCGATCTACCTCGGCGTCCCCGACGCCAACCACGCCCTGAAGCTGGTCCGCTCCGCTCTCGCGGAGCACGGGAAGGGAGGGGCCTGACATGGGCCGCACCACGTTCCACACCGACCCGGTCGAGGCGCTGGCGGGCGTCGCGGACGGCGACACCGTCCTCGTCGGCGGCTTCGGCATGGCGGGCATGCCCGTCCGCCTCGTCGACGCGCTCATCGAGACCGGCGCCACCGACCTGACGATCGTGTCCAACAACGCCGGCAACGGCGAGACCGGCCTCGCGGCGCTGCTCAAGGCGCGGCGGGTGGCCAAGGTGATCTGCTCCTTCCCCCGCCAGGCCGACTCCTACGTCTTCGACGGCCTCTACCGCGCCGGCGAGATCGAGCTGGAGGTCGTGCCCCAGGGCAACCTCGCGGAGCGCATGCGCGCCGCCGGCGCCGGCATCGGCGCCTTCTACTCGCCGACCGGGGTCGGCACGCTGCTCGCCGAGGGCAAGGAGCAGCGCACCATCGACGGGAGGGACTACGTGCTCGAGATGCCGATCCGCGGCGACTGGGCCCTGGTCGCCGCACAGGCGGCGGACCCCATGGGCAACCTCGTCTACCGCAAGACCGCCCGCAACTTCGGACCGGTCATGGCCACCGCCGCGGCGACCACCGTGGTCGAGGTCCGCGAGACCGTGGAGCTCGGCGCGATGGACCCCGAGGCCGTCGTCACGCCGGGCATCTACGTCGACCGGGTGGTGACCGCGTGAGCGCGCTCCGCCTGGACGTCACCGGGGCGGTCGAGCACCCCGAGCCCCTCGACCGTGCCGCTCTCGCCGCGCGGGTCGCCCGCGACGTCCCGGACCACGCCTACGTCAACCTCGGCATCGGCCAGCCCACGACGGTCGCCGACCACCTCGACCCCCGGGCCGGCGTCGTCCTGCACACCGAGAACGGGATGCTCGGCATGGGCCGGGCCGCCCGGGAGGACGAGGTCGACCCCGACCTCATCAACGCCGGCAAGGTGCCCGTCGTGGAGCCGCCGGGGGCGTCGTACTTCCACCACGCGGACTCGTTCGCCATGATGCGCGGCGGCCACCTCGACGTCTGCGTGCTCGGCGCCTTCCAGGTCAGCGCCGCCGGCGACCTCGCCAACTGGCACACGGGTGCCCCCGACGCGATCCCCGCGGTCGGGGGGGCGATGGATCTCGCCATCGGCGCGAAGCAGGTCTTCGTGATGATGTCGCTGCTCACGAAGGACGGCACCCCGAAGATCGTCCCGAGCCTCACCTACCCGGCGACCGGGCTCGGGTGCGTCGACCGCGTCTTCACCGACCTCGGGGTCTTCGCCATCGACCACGAGCGGCAGACGGTCGTGCTGCTCGAGGCGTACGGCGCCAGCGCCGCCGACCTGGCCGAGCGCCTGGGCGGCTGACGCGCCGGGTGGGGGAGCGAGGGGTTTCCCCGTCGCGACGACGGCGGCGCGCTGCCTAGCGTCGCCGCCATGCGCCTGCGCCTCCCGCTCGCGGTCCTCCTCGCCGCCCCGCTGCTGGCCAGCGCCGGCGCGGGGCAGGTCCCGGCCGCCGCGGACGACCCGGGCGCCCTCGCCACCTCGTACGTCGCCCTGGGCGACTCCTACTCGTCGGGCACCGGCACCCGCGACTACCTCGCCGACGGCACCGACTGCCAGCGCTCGGCCCGCGCCTACCCGAGCCTGCTCGCCGCGGCCCGCGGCTGGTCGTTGAACCTCCGGGCCTGCTCCGGTGCCACGATCGGCGACGTCACCTCGACCCAGCTGTCCGCCCTCGGTGCCGCCACCGACCGGGTGACCGTCTCGGTCGGGGGCAACGACGCCGGGTTCGCCGACGTCCTCACCGAGTGCGCGCTGCCGGCGTGGGCCAGCGACTGCGACGCCGCCGTCGACGGCGCCCAGGCCTACGTGGCGGGCACGCTGCCCGGCGCGCTGTCGACCCTCTACGGCCGCATCCGCGCCGCGGCCCCGGACGCGCGGGTGACCGTGGTCGGCTACCCGCGGGTCTTCATGGGGGAGGACTGCGACGCCGGCACGTTCTTCTCGCCCGCCGAGCAGACCCGTCTCAACCGGACCGCCGAGGAGCTCAACGACCGGCTCTCGGCCGCCGCCTCGGCCCGCGGCTTCGCGTTCGCGGACCCGACGTCGGCGTTCACCGGGCACGCGGTCTGCGACGACGTCGAGTGGCTGAACGGTCTCTCGAACCCGGTCTCGGAGAGCTACCACCCGAACGTCGCCGGCCACCGCGACGGCTACGCCCCGCTCGTCGGCGGCGTGACGCCGACCAGCGCCGACGTCGCCGCCGCCCGGGCGTCGGAGGACGCGCTGGCGGCGCAGCAACGGCGCCACGCCGAGCAGGACGCACGCATCGAGCCGAAGCCGTTCACGGCACCCGACCTGACCTCGCCCGCCGTGCGCCGAGCGGCCCGTGCGGCGGGGGTGGACCTGTCCGACCCGAAATCGGTGCGCCGTGCGGACCGCCGCTACTCTTGGGAGCAAGAACGCGCCTGGCGCACCCAGCGGTAGAGAACCACCTGCGGGGCAGTCAGGACCTCCAGACCCTCGAGGATCGGAAGCCCTGTGGACGACCCCAATCTCGCCGTGTCCCCCCTCGTGTGGGGCATCACGGTAGCCGTGATCGTGGGCCTGCTGGCCTTCGACTTCATCTTCCACGTCCGCAAGGCCCACGAGCCGACCCTCCGCGAGGCAGCAGTCTGGTCCGCCATCTACGTCGGCCTCGCCGTCCTCTTCGGCGCCGTCTTCTGGTGGATCACGGCCGGACAGGGCTACGGCAGCACCTTCGGCGGCGAGTACTTCGCCGGCTACATCACGGAGAAGGCGCTCAGCGTCGACAACCTCTTCGTGTTCCTGGTCATCATGGCCAGCTTCAAGGTGCCGCGCGCCGACCAGCAGAAGGTGCTGCTGTTCGGCATCGTGTTCGCCCTCATCGCGCGATCGGCCTTCATCGCCGTCGGCGCCGCGCTGGTCGCGCAGTTCGTGTGGGTCTTCTACATCTTCGGCCTGATCCTCTTCTACACCGCGCTCACGCTGCTGAAGGACGACAGCGAGGACGACGCCGCGGACAACTTCGTCATCCGGTTCGCGACGAAGCGGCTGAACACCACCGACTACTACGACGGTGACAAGCTGTTCACGTACGAGAACGGCAAGCGGATGATGACGCCGATGCTGCTCGTGATGATCGCGATCGGCGGCACCGACCTGCTGTTCGCGCTCGACTCGATCCCGGCGATCTTCGGCCTCACGCAGGAGAGCTACATCGTCTTCACGGCCACGGCGTTCTCGCTGATGGGCCTGCGCCAGCTGTTCTTCCTCATCGACGGGCTGCTCGACCGCCTGATCTACCTGTCCTACGGCCTGGCGATCATCCTCGCCTTCATCGGCGTGAAGCTCTTCATCCACGCGCTGCACGAGAACGACATCTCCTGGATCAACGGCGGCGACCCGGTCCTCGACTGGGAGGTCAGCACGGGCCTCTCGCTCAGCGTGATCTGCGGCGTCCTCCTCGTCACGGTCATCGCCTCGCTCGCCAGCCCGAAGGGTCGCGAGATGGCGAAGCAGGGCAACGCCCGCGAGGAGAGCGGCCTCGCCACCCCCGAGGGCTCCAGCTCCTCGTCGTCCTCCGAGGACTCCGACGGGACCGCCGGCGGCGCGGGCCCGACGAACCTGGAGAAGAACGCGCCGACCGACGGTCGCTAGTCACGTGGCGCCGGCACTCGTCGGCCGCGCGGAGCTGCTGGAGCGGCTCCGCGGGCTGCTGGGTGCCGGCACCCCCGTCGCCCTCGTGGGACGGCGGGGGATCGGCACGAGCGCGCTGCTCGACGAGCTCGGCTCCCACCACGCCGCCGGCGGCGGGTGGGTGCTGCGCGTCGGGGGTGTCGCCGCCGAGCAGGGCCTGGCGCACGGCGCGGTCCGCGACCTGTTCGCCCAGCTGCCCGACGACCTGCGGGCGCCCGTCGACCCGGACCGGGTCGAGGACCCGCAGCGCCTCGCCCTGGAGCTGCTGCAGGCGCTCGCCGGCCGCACGCGGGTGCTGATCCTCGTCGACGACGGGCACCTCGTCGACACCGCCTCGCTGGGGGTCCTCGCCTACGCGTGCCGCAGGCTGAGGTCCGGCGTGGCGACCCTGGTCGCCCTCGACGCGGCCCACCCGGTGCCGGAGCAGCTCGACCTGCCAGGTCTGCGGGAGGTCGAGGTGCCGCCGCTCGACAGCGCCGCGACGATCGGGCTGCTCGCGCCGTACGGCGTGGGCCCGCGGGCCGCGCAGCGGCTGCACGTGGAGTCCGGCGGGGTGCCCGCCCTGGCGCTCGCCCTCGGCGGCGCCGTCGGCGACCGTCCCCTGCTGCTCGGGCGCCCCACCGGGGTGCCCGCCGAGCTCGAGCGGGCGCTCGGCGCCCGCATCGCCGCCCTGCCCGACGAGGTGGTCGGCACGCTCGTCTGCGTCGCGCTGCTGCTGCGACCGACCGTTCGCCAGCTGGAGCGCGCCGGCCGCGCCGACGCCGAGGAGGAGCTGCGGCGCGCCTCCCGCGTCGGCCTCGTGCGGCGCGACGACCCGACGGTCCGGCTGGTGCCCCCCGTGCTCGGTCGGCTGCTGGCGGAGCGCGCGGGTGCCGACGTCCGCGCCGCGTGGCACCGCCGGCTCGCCGAGGTCGCCACGTCGGAGGCCGAGCGGGCCCGCCACGTCGCCCTCGCCGACCCGCGCCCCGACGCGGACCTGGCCCGGGGCCTGGCCCGGCACGCCCACGAGGCGGCCGCACGCGGCGAGCGGGGCCTGGCGGCCGACCTCTGCCTCCTGGCCGCCCGGCACGCCACCGCCGGGCTGGCCGCGGAGCGCGCCGAGTGGTTGGCGCTGACGGTGGAGCACGGGGCCGTGGGTGACGCCACCCAGGCCGTCTACGACGCCCTCGAGGACTTCTGGGACGCGGCGCCCACCCCGGAGCAGCGGGTGCGGGTCCGGCTGTCGCTGCTGGAGCTGGCCGGCGCCGGCTCCACGACGATGGAGGAGGCCCTCACCGCGGCGCGCGCCGACGCCGGGACCGACGAGCGGCTCCTGGCCGACGTCCTGCTCCAGCGGGCGCGGTGGTCGATGGGCGACTCGAGGCCGGTCGAGGCCGGGCTGGCCGCCGAGGAGGGCGTCCGCCTGCTGCGCCGGGCGGGCGACGCCGCCGCGCTGGCCGCGGCCCTGCCCGTGCTGGCGGTCGCGCGGCGGTGGACGGGCCGCGGTGAGGTCGACGCGCCCCTGGAGGAGGCCCTCGCGCTCGGGGTGGAGCCCGAGACCGGCCGCGTGCACACCTCCCCGGCGTACATGGCGGCCCGCTTCGCGCTGTACGACGACCGGCTCGACGACTCCCTGACGCAGTTCCGTGCACTGCTCGCCCGCGCCGAACGCGGGCCGGCGGCCGACCGGATGCACCTGCTGCGCAGCCTCGTCGAGGTCGCGGTGCGACGCGGGGACTGCGAGACCGCGCTGCACCACGCCGGGCGGGCCGCCGCGCTCGCCGAGCAGCACGACGTCCCCCCGCACTCGGTCTGGTTCGTCTCGGCCCTGGCCGAGCTCGCCGGCGGGGGGCTCGACCGGGGCCTCGCGCTCGCCGTCCGCGGAGCCGAGGTCGCCGAGACCGAGCGCGACAACCGCTACCTGCAGCGGCACCTGATCCTCATCGGGCACGCGCGGTTGCGCCGGGGCGAGTCCGGTCCGGCGGCGGAGGCGCTGCGTCGTGTCGAGGCGATCGAGGAGGGACACCGCATCAGCGACCCCACGGTGAACCGCTGGCAGGCGGACCTGGTCTCGGCGCTGGTCGCCCTCGGGGACGCCGAGGGTGCGGCCGGCGTCCTCCTGCGGGCCCGTCGGGCCCTGGACGGCCGGCGGGGGACCGACGGCGTGGCCGCCCAGCTCGACCGGGTCGAGGCGGAGGTCCTGACGGCCCGCGGCGAGACCCAGGAGGCCTCCGTGCTGCTCGACCGCTCCGAGAAGGTGTGCCGCGACCTCGGGCTCGGCATCGACATCGGCCGCGCGATGCTGACGCGCGCCCACCTCGAGCGTCGTCGCCGTCGCGCCGCGGCCTCGCGGGAGGCGCTGGTGGCGGCCCACGCCCACTTCACCGGTCTCCGGGCCCGTCCGTGGGTCGCGCAGATCGAGGCGGAGCAGCAGGGCTCGGCCGGAGCCGGCCCCGCGCCGGGCGGGGACGGCGCGCTGTCCGCCCTCACCGACGCCGAGCGGGGGGTGGCCCTCGCCGTCGCCTCCGGGGCGACGAACCGGGAGACCGCCGAGCGGCTGTGGCTCAGCGTGAAGACCGTCGAGGCCGCCCTGACCCGGGTGTACCGCAAGCTCGGCGTGCGGTCGCGCACCGAGCTGGCGGCGCTGCTGCGCGAGCACGTCTGACCCGTCCCGCGGGACGGCGGGTGCGGCGCCGCGGCCGCTTCCCGGACGTTCCCGGACACCCTGCCGACCGGTCCGGACGCCGATCGGCCCCGAACGCCTGGACGGACGGGGAACCGTGCACCCGGTTCGGACCCGGAAAAAGCCGGACCCCTCGCCGCATGGGGTCGGCAAGGGGTCCGGTAGGGAAGACATTACCCCCTCCACACCAGGTGTTGTCAGCAGGGGTCCCCAAACATTTGACAAATGCATCTTTAGGTGGCCCGGACAACCGGTCGGTCACGGACGCCCCCGCTCGGTCATGGAGTCGCGTGTCACAGTGAGCGCATGCTCGACGACGCGCTGCTGTCCGGAGACCACCGCCGTCTGCTGGTCGGGGGTGAGTGGCGCGACGCGAGCGGCGGCGGGACCTTCGAGGTCCTCGACCCGGCCGACGAGTCGTTGCTCGCGACGGTCGCCGACGCGACCGTCGACGACAGCGTCGCCGCCCTCGACGCCGCCGTCGCCGCCCAGGCCGACTGGGCCCGCACGCCTCCGCGCGAGCGCAGCGAGATCCTCCGCGCGACCTTCGACGCGGTCACCGCGCAGACCGACCGGTTCGCGGAGCTGATGAGCCTGGAGATGGGCAAGCCGCTCGGCGAGGCGCGCGGCGAGGTCGCCTACGGCATGGAGTTCGTCCGCTGGTTCGCGGAGGAGGCGGTGCGCATCAGCGGCCGTTGGATGACGGCCCCCGCCGGCGGCACCCGGCTGCTCACGGTCCCCAAGCCCGTGGGGCCCTGCCTGCTCATCACGCCGTGGAACTTCCCCCTCGCGATGGGGACCCGCAAGATCGGGCCCGCGATCGCCGCCGGCTGCACCATGGTCGTCAAGCCGGCGCCCGCGACGCCGCTGACGATGCTCGCCCTGGCCGAGGTCCTCGGAGAGTGCGGCCTGCCGCCCGGCGTGCTCAACGTCGTCCCGACGACGTCCGACAAGGACATGAGCGTCCGGCTGCAGGACGACCCGCGCCTGCGGAAGGTCTCCTTCACCGGCTCCACCGCGGTGGGACGCACCCTCGTCCGGCAGTCCGCCGACCACCTGCAGCGGGTCTCGATGGAGCTCGGCGGCAACGCGCCGTTCCTCGTCTTCGAGGACGCGGACCTCGACGCCGCCGTCGACGGCCTGATGGCCGCCAAGATGCGCAACATGGGCCAGGCGTGCACCGCGGCCAACCGCATCATGGTGCACTCCTCGATCGCCGAGGAGTTCTCGCGCAGGGTGGCCGAGAGGATGGGCGCCCTGACGGTGGGCCGGGGCCAGGACGACGGCGTCGACATCGGTCCGCTGGTGAACCGCGCCGCCGTCGACAAGGTCGCCGACCTCGTCGCCGACGCGGTCTCGGCGGGCGCCGAGGTGCTCGTCGGTGGCGACCGGCCCGACGGCCCCGGCTACTTCTACCCGCCGACCGTGCTGCGGGGCGTCCCCGTCGAGGCGCGCATCACCCGCGAGGAGGTCTTCGGCCCGGTCGCGGCGATCACCACCTTCGAGACCGAGGACGAGGCCGTCGAGCGCGCCAACGACACCGAGTACGGGCTGTCGTCGTACGCGTTCACCAACGACGTCGCCCGGACGATCCGACTCGCCGAGCGCCTGGAGTACGGGATGCTCGGCGCCAACGCGGGCCTGGTCTCCAACCCGGCCGCACCGTTCGGTGGTCTGAAGGAGAGCGGCTACGGCCGGGAGGGCGGCTTCGAGGGGATCGAGGAGTACCTCGAGACCACCTACGTGGTGATCCCCGTCGACTGACCCGCCGGCGTCGCCCCGTCGGGGCGGTCGCGCTCGAGACCTGCGGTGGCGCCCTTCACCGAGCGACCGATGAGCTCGCCGAGGTCGAGCCCGGTGGAGTTGCGCAGCATCTCCAGCGTCTGCACGACGTTCTCGTTCACCTGCTTGGGCAGGGCGCCGGCGCCGTCGGTCGAGACGACGGTGAGCTTGTCGATGGCGCCGATCGGGGCCGCGACCTCCTTCGCGATCTGCGGCAGCACCTCGATGAGCATCTGCAGGACGGCGGCGTCGTTGTACGACGCGAACGCCTCGGCCCGCTTGTCCATCGCCTCGGCCTCCGCCGAGCCGACGGCCAGGGTCGCCGCGGCCTGCGCCTCGCCCTCGGCCCGGAGCGCCTCGGCCTCGGCCGTCCTGCGCGCCTTCTCGGCGGCACCGCGGCGCTCGCCCTCGATCGCCTCCGCCTCGGCCAGCGCCGAGCGCCGGGCCTTCTCGGACTCACCGGTCAGGCGGGCCTCCTCGGCCTTCGCCTGGGCGGCGGCGATGGACGACGCCTTGCGCGCCTCGGCCGCGGCGATCTCGGCGGTGCGCTTCGCCTCCGCCTCCTGCTCCACCCGGTAGCGCTGGGCGTCCGCGGGCTTGCGGACCTCGGTCTCCAGGTTGCGCTCCGTCAGCGACGCCTGCCGCACGGCGACCTTCTCCTGCTCGGTGAGGATCGCCTGGTCGCGGTCGGCCTGCGCCAGCGGACCGGAGGCCGCGGCGCGCGCGGAGGCGGCGTCCGTCTCGGCCTTGATCTCGGCCTGCTTCAGCGCGAGCGCGCGCTGCGAGACGGCGATCTCCTCCTCCGCCTTGATGCGCGCCTGCTCGGCGGCCTGGCGGGCGTTCGCCTCGGCGATGGACGCCGCCTGCCCGATGCGGGCGGCCTCGGGACGACCGAGGTCGGCGAGGTAGGAGCCGTCGTCGGTGACGTCCTGGATCTGGAAGGTGTCGAGGATGAGCCCCTGGCCGGTCAGCGAGTTCTCGGACTCGTCGGCCACACGCTGGGCGAACGCGGCGCGGTCGCGGATGATCTGCTCGACGGTGAGGCCGCCGACGATGGAGCGCAGCGCACCCGCGAGGACCTCCTGGGTGAACGGCTCGACGTCCTGCTGCTGCGAGAGGAAGCGCTGGGCTGCCAGGCGGATCTGGTCGGCGTTGCCGCCGACCTTCACGATGGCGACGCCCTCGACGTTCAGCTTGATGCCCTGACCGGACACGGCGCCACGGATCTGCACCGAGATCCTGCGGCTCGAGAGGTCCATGGTGGCGAGCTTCTGCACGAACGGGATGACGAACACCCCGCCCCCGAGCACCACCTTCTGGCCCGACAGGTCGGTCGACAGCTGGCCCGTCTCCGGGTTCAGCACGGCCTTGCCCTTGCGACCGGTGACGATGAACGCCTGGTTGGGCCCCGCGACCTTGTAGCGGCTGGTGACCAGCAGGACGACCAGCACCACCAGGGCGACGAAGCCCAGGATCGCGATCAGGGTGGGTGAGAGCATCAGGTCTCCTCAGGTGTCCCGAGCTGCTGCTCGAGGGTGTCGGGCCACAGTGGGGCGACGGTGACGGCGGTCGGCGACAGGACGCCGGTGACGTGGACCTCCGCCCCGGTGGGCAGCGCCTGCTCGGCGCGGGCGTTGAACCGGAGCAGATGACCGCCCCGGCGGACGGTGACGACCCCGAGGCCGTCGGCGGGGATGGGGGAGACGACCCGGGCGTCCCAGCCCAGGACGTCCTCGGTCGAGGGGGTGTCCTCGGTGCCGCCGGACCGCACGAGGCGCGTCAGCCAGGCGGCGAAGGCTCCGAAGACGACGCCGGCTCCGACGCCGGCGGCGGTCGCGACCGGGGTGGCGAGGCCCTGGGCCTCGGCGATCGCGCCGCCGAAGCCGAGGGCGGCGACGAACGCGCCGACGACCTCGGTGGAGAACCAGTCGCCGGCCACGCCGTCGAGGACGCCCTCGAGCAGCTCGCCCACGAGCAGCGAGAGCAGGAGCACGACGAGACCGCACGCGCCGATGACCAGGAACGTCGTCATGGCTGGCGGACCCCCGTCCTCCGTCGGCTGCGGCGACGGGTTCCTACCGTAGTCGTCGCCGTCCCAAACCTGTGGACGGGCTGTCCCGGGCGCAGCAGCGATTCACGCCGCCGTCACGAAGGCGTGGGATCGTGGGCGCATGGTCAACGCCACCGACCGCGAGCGCGGTCGCCCCGCCCCGCCGACCACCGTCGTGCTGTTCGGCGCGACCGGCGACCTGTCGCGCCGCAAGCTCCTGCCCGGCCTGCTCCACCTGATCTCGTCGGGCCTGATGCCGAACGTGCAGATCGTCGGGACCTCCCTGGACGACTTCACCCGTGACTCGTTCATCGCCTTCGCCCGGGAGGCGATCGAGGAGTTCGAGCCGGGCGTGACCGAGGACCAGTGGGCCGACTTCGCCAAGCGCCTCTACTGGGCGCCGGGCGCGACGACCGACGCCCTGCGCGACGCGGTGGCGGAGGCCGAGGCCGACTGCAGCGAGCCGCAGCAGCGCCTGCACTACCTGTCGGTGCCGCCGAACGCGGCGCTCGCCGTCCTGCACCGCCTGCGCGACGCCGGGCTCACCGAGCGTGGACGGGTCGTGATGGAGAAGCCGTTCGGGACGAACCTCGAGTCGGCCAAGCTGCTGAACTCCGCCGTCCACGAGGTCTTCGACGAGGAGCGGGTCTTCCGCATCGACCACTTCCTCGGCAAGGAGGCGGCGCTCAACATCCTCGCCTTCCGCTTCGCCAACGGTCTGTTCGAGCCGATCTGGAACCGCACGATGATCGACCACATCCAGATCGACGTCCCCGAGACGCTCGGGCTGGAGCAGCGGGCGTCGTTCTACGAGGCGACCGGCGCCTACCGGGACATGGTCGTCACCCACCTGTTCCAGGTGCTCGCGTTCACGGCGATGGAGGCCCCGACCGCCCTCGACCCGCAGTCGATCACCGAGGAGAAGTACAAGGTCTTCCGGTCGATGCTGCCGATCCAGGCCGAGGACGTCGTCCGCGGCCAGTACGCCGGCTACCGCGACGAGGAGGGCGTCGACCCCGAGTCGGAGACGGAGACCTTCATCGCGCTGAAGTGCTACGTGGACAACTGGCGCTGGGCCGGCGTCCCGTTCTACCTGCGCACCGGCAAGAAGCTCGCCGAGGGCCAGCGGATCATCTCGGTGGCGTTCAAGGAGCCCCCGCAGTCGATGTTCCCCGACGGCTCCGGCGTCGGGCAGCACGGCCCCGACCACCTGACCTTCGACCTGTCGGACCGCCCCCGGATGAGCCTGTCGTTCTACGGCAAGCGCCCGGGCCCCGGCTTCCGCCTCGACAAGGTCTCGATGCAGTTCAGCATGGACGAGACCTCGTGGCAGGGCTCGGTGCTCGAGGCCTACGAGCGCCTCATCCTCGACGCCTCGAAGGGCAATCGGACGCTCTTCAACTCCGCCGAGGGTGTCGAGCGGCTGTGGGAGATCTCCGAGGCCCTCGTGGAGGACCCCCCGCCCGTGCGTCCCTACGAGCCCGGCTCCTGGGGTCCGAACCAGATCCACCAGCTCGTCGCCCCCCGCGCCTGGCGCCTGCCGTTCGAGCGCAAGTGGCGGGAGAAGAAGAAGGCCGACCAGGACTGAGGTCGGGGCGGGCGCTGCCGGCCCCGCCCGTCCCAGGCCGCGACCCCGGGACGACGTGCGGCTCTACAACCAGGTCATCGACCGGCCGTGGCCGTGGGTCCAGGCCACGGCTCGGCCGTCGAGCGCGAGGACGAACGTCGCGAGGTCGGCGGGGACGGCGGGACCGGTGGCGGTCAGGGTCGGCAGCACGTCCTTGCCCTCGTTGCTCAGCCAGTGGCAGGCGCCGTCGGCGACGAGGTCGGTCATCATCGAGACGAACGCCTCCCGCTCCTCGGCGGTGAGGTAGGCCGCGACCGCGCTGTGCTGGACGACGACCCGGCCGTGGGCGCGGGCCATCGCCACGAGCGCCGGCAGCTCGGCGAGCAGGTCGCCGCGGACCAGCACGGGCGGGTCGGCGCGCGCGACGGCGACCGCCTCGGCGAGGCGGACCCGGCGGTCCTCCTGCTCGGGCCACACCAGGGTCGCGAGCCAGGCCATCGCGTCGTCGTCGGTCACGTCGAGCGGGTTGAGGTCGATGCCCCCGCGCCAGGCGAGCCTCGGCGCCGAGGCCGGGTACGGCGGCGTCCCGGCGACGCGGCAGTCCAGCCGCGGGCCCTCGGCGCCGAGCTCGACGGGCTCGCCGACGTCCACGCCGTCGGCGGTCGGCTGCCAGCGCACCCGCACCCGGTCGGGGTAGAGGCAGAGCCCGGCGCTGGCGCCGACCTCGACGAGCGCCAGCGGCCCGGGCGTCGCGGCCGCGACGAGGCCGAGCGCCGGGAGCAGCGTCGCCACCCGGCCCACCTCGTTCGTCTGCGTCGAGCGGGCGCGGACCGTCTCGGCGACGGTGCCGTCGTCGCCCAGCAGCGCGTCGCGCAGGGCGGCGTACGGCGCGGGCGCGGCCAGTCCGTGCCAGCGCGCCGCGGCGAACACGAGGTTCGGCTGCCGCTTCGGCACCGGGAGGTCGGCGAGCCAGGCGAGGACCTCGCGGTCCTCCGCGGCCCCGCGGGCCCAGGCGGCGAAGCACGGGGAGTCACCGTCGGCGTACGCCGCGAAGTCGGCGTACTGCTCCGCGACGTCGGCGTGGACCTGCACCGCTGGAGCCTAGACAGGCAGGCTCAGGCCGCGTCCGTGAGCGAGCGGGGGGTGCGGCCGAGCAGGGCGAGCAGACGGAGGTCGGCCGGGACGCCCCCGGGCAGCAGCAGGGGAGCGGCGAACCGCCGGCCCCGGTCGGTGGGCCGCACGGTGAGGGCGGCGACCGGCAGCAGCGCCGCCGCCAGGTCGGCGGGCACGGCCCCGCCCTCGCCGGTGGCCTGGCCGACGTCCCAGCCGTGGACCGTGATCTCCAGCGCGGCGGTGCCCACGAGCAGCGGGGCGTCCATCGGCAGGTCCCCGACCAGCACCGGGGTGGTCCGGGGCAGCGCGGCCCACAGCCCGAGCAGGTGGCACGCCTTGCGCTGCAGCCGCCCGAGCCGGGCCTCCACGCCCGGCTCGGCGACGGAGCCCGGGGTGCGGACCGGCGTCGTCGCGACCAGCCCCGCCGACGCCTCCGTGAAGGCGTCGAGGGCGTCGTCCATGTGCCACAGCAGGTCGTCGAGGTCCCACCGGGCGCACGGCGTCGGCCGGTGCAGGTGCGCCGGCCGGACGGCGGCCAGCGCCGTGCGGGTGTGCCCGAGCGACCGCTCCAGCAGCTCGACCGCCCGCGACAGGCGCGGGTCGGCGGTCACGACCCGTGGACGGCGGCGATCCGCTCGGCGCCCTCCGGGGCCAGCGCGGCGCGAGGGCCGCCGTCGTCGCCGCGCCAGTCGGCGGGCAGCCGCTCGGGCAGGCCGAAGGTGGCGAACAGCTCGGTCTCGAAGAACGCCCCGACGTGGCGCACCCGGTCGCCGTCCAGGTCGAGGACCTGGAGGTGGAACGGCGTGAAGTCGCCGTCGGGGGTGCGCATGTACAGCGCGAACGCCGGCTGGCCGTTGGCGCTGATCGGCAGCATGACCATGTCGTGGACGCCGCCCGGGCAGGCGGTCGCGATGAGCTCGCCGATGGTCTGCGCGCCGACGTACCAGCCCACGAACGGCGGCATCTCCCAGACCGCGTCCGCCTTCAGCAGCCCGACGATCGCGTCGACGTCCTTCTTCCAGAACGCCTCGACGTAGGCGTCGAGCATCCGCCGCTGGTCGGCGGTGAGCTCGTCGCCGACGGTGTCCTCGGTGAGCGCTCGCTCCTTCATCTGCGCGTGGGCGCGCTGGAGGGCGGAGTTCACGGCGGCCACCGTCGTCTCCAGGGCGTCGGCGACCTCGGCCGCGCTCCAGCGCAGCACGTCGCGCAGGATCAGGACGGCGCGCTGGCGCGCGGGGAGGTGCTGCAGGGCGGCGACGAACGCGAGGCGGATCGAGTCACGCTCGCCGACGACCACGGCGGTGTCCGGCACGGGCTGCAGCCACGGCACCTCCTCGTCGGACACGAGCTCGTCGGAGGCCAGCGAGTCCGCCGTCCCGAGCCCGGTCGGCAGCGGCCGCTTGGGGCGCCCCTCGAGGTTCGTCAGGCACACGTTCGTCGCGATCCGGTAGAGCCAGGTCCGCACCGAGCTGCGGCCGCTGAAGGTGCCCTGCGACTTCCAGGCGCGCATCAGGGTCTCCTGCACCAGGTCCTCGGCCTCGTGGGTCGAGCCGCTCATCCGGTAGCAGTGCGCGTGCAGCTCGCGCGAGTAGCGCTGCGTGAGGGTGTCGAAGTCGTCGAGCTCGCTGGTCATGGTCTGGGTCACCTGTCAGCTCCGGTTCCTGGGTGGTCGTCAGTCTGCCCACACCAACCGACCGGGGTCGATGCCCGAACTCATCGCAGATCGGTCACGAATCTCCCCAGCGATGTCCCGGGCGATCTCCCGGGCGCCCCGCTCACCGCCCGGCGAACGACCACACCAGCAGCTCCGCGCCCCGCGTCAACCGGACACGGACGCCACCCGCCTCGTGGAGCCGGACGGCGTCCCCCTCGTCGAGGCCGACACCGTCCTCGAGGCCCGCCGCCCCGCGGGCGACGTACACGTGCAGCAGCGGCGCCTCGGGCAGGACGAGGTCGACGGCGGGCTCGGTCCCGCACCCGGCCACCCACAGGGTCGCCCCCGCCACCCCGACGCCGGCGGGTCCGCCCGCCCCCGCGACGGGCACGAGCCCGGACGACGCCGGGGCGGTCGCGCCCTCCACCCGCGCGTACGACGGCCGCGCCCCCGCCTCGTCCGGCCGCAGCCACGTCTGCACGAACCGGGTCGGCCCGGCGCCGGCGTCCCCGGTCTCGCTGTGCACGACCCCCGACCCGGCCGACAGCACCTGCGCCTGGCCGGGGCCGAGGACGCCGAGCGCCCCGGCGCCGTCCAGGGAGGGGGAGCGGTGCACGAGCGCCCCGTCGAGGACCCAGGTGACGACCTCGAGGTCGGAGTGGGGGTGGTCGGCGTACCCCGCCCCCGGCGCGAGCCGGTGGTCGTCGTGGCAGACCATCGGCCCGAACCCCAGGTTGGCGGGGTCGTAGTACGCGCCGAACGAGAACGAGTGGGTGGCCCACGCACCCGGGGAGTGCTCCTCGGACGGA
This sequence comes from Nocardioides sp. CFH 31398, assembly GCF_022436705.1. Taxonomy (GTDB): domain Bacteria; phylum Actinomycetota; class Actinomycetes; order Propionibacteriales; family Nocardioidaceae; genus Nocardioides. Next base: position 62,770 of record NZ_JAKUHT010000020.1, read on the forward strand.
CGGTCGTCGCCGCGCCGGACGTCACGGGCGTCGGGGCCGGCGGGCGGAAGCGTCACCGGGCCATCGTCGCGTCTACCCTGTCCACCATGTCCAGCAGCACCCCCGAGACGTCCGCGCCGGGCACCACCTCCGCGCAGGACGGCTCCACCCCCCTCCCCGAGCCGGCCCCCGGCGGCAAGCGCCGCGTGGTGTTCGTGGTCGGGTCCGGCCGCAGCGGCACCTCCACCTTCTCCGGCACCCTGCAGACGCTCGGGATGCACGTCCCGCAGCCCGAGGTCGCCGCCGACGAGACCAACCCGCGCGGGTTCGGCGAGCCCCGCTGGGTCGTCGACCTCCACAACGACCTGCTCGCGCGGGTCAACGTGCAGGTCTCCGACGCCCGCCCGTCCGCCTGGTTCGAGACCGGCAAGCAGTCGACCAACGAGGCCCTGCGCGCCCGGATCCACGAGTGGCTCGAGCAGCAGTTCGCCGAGGGCGGCGACGAGCTCGTCATCAAGGACCCGCGCCTGGCCTGGTACCTCGGCCTGTGGCGCTCCGCCGCGCTCCGCGCCGGCGCGACCTGCTCGCACGTGACGATGCTGCGCCCGGTCACCGAGGTGGTCGGCAGCAAGCAGAAGTACTACGCCAAGCGCTTCGGCGAGGTGAACCGCGTCGCGGCGTGGGTGAACATGATGCTGCACACCGAGCGCTCCACCCGCGGCTCGCTGCGCGCGTTCGTCCGGTACGCCGACATGCTCGACGACTGGACCGTGCCCGTCCACGACATCGGCGAGCGCTTCGACCTCCACGCGGTCCGCTCGGCCACCGCGAAGGACATCCGCAAGGTCCACCAGTTCATCGACCCGACCCTGCGCCGCGTGCAGCTGACCTGGGACGACGTCCCCGTGCCGCCGCGCCTGCGCGAGCTCGCGGACGGCACCTGGAACGCGCTGGACGCGCTCGCCACCCCGGGCGGCGACACCCCCGAGCGGCACGCGGAGCTCGACGAGCTGCGCCAGCGGTTCACCGAGGCCTACGAGGAGGCCGAGGCGATGTCGCAGTCGACGGCCATCGCGGCGCAGCGCGCCGGCGCGGCCACCGAGCGCGAGCGTCTCGGCGGCGGGCAGGGCGCCCCGGCCCCCGGCGCACCCGCCGAGGGCGGACGTCTCGCCGACAAGGTGCCGCACTCCGTCCGCGCGATGGTCCCGGCGGGGGCGCGCCGCCGCGTCCGCGCGGCGCTGAACCGCCAGCGATGACCGCCGTCCTCGGCACGGCCGGCGACTCCGCGGCCAACCGGGAGGGCGACGCCGACTTCGACATCGTCTGGCCCTGGTCGCGCCCGCAGCGCGCCGGCACGGGCATCGTGCTGCGGGTCAAGGACGAGGCCCGCTCCATGCCGTGGGTGCTGCCCCCGCTGCTGCGCACCGCAACCGAGGTCGTGCTCGTCGACAACGAGTCGTCCGACGGCACGCCCGACGTCGCCCGCCGTGTCGCCGAGGAGGCCGGGCTCTCGGACCGTCTGACGGTGACGTCGTACCCGTTCCGCGTCAGCCGCTGCGGCCCCGAGCACCTCCACACGCCGGCCGACTCCGTGCACTCCCTCGTCTGGTTCTACTCGTGGTCGTTCGCGCACCTGTCGACGACGTACTCGGTGAAGTGGGACGGCGACATGGTGCTCACGCAGGAGGGCGAGGAGCTCCTGCGCGAGCTCGCGTGGCGCCTGCCCGGCCGCGACGCCGTCCTCTACGTGCCGCGCCACAGCCTGTACGTCGAGTCCGACCGCGTCGCCTACCTCGACCTGGGGCTGTTCAACGCCGAGCCGTTCGGCTACCCGATGGGGCCGTCGTACCCGCACGTGAAGGCGTTCGAGTGGGAGCTGCGGATCCACCCCGAGGGCGTGGACCACGTGAAGCTGCCCGAGGGCACCTGCCTGGAGCTGAAGTACCTCGACTCCGACGAGTTCGCCCACTGGACCGACGTCGACGCGTTCGCCACCAGCCAGCGCACGCGGCGCAAGCGCCGCGAGCACCAGCTGTTCACGGATCTCGTCGAGGGTCGCTGGGAGTCGCACGCCGCGAGCGGGCTGCACCGCATCGAGGTGCCGGCGGGCTCCGACGCCCACGTCGTGGACCACGTCACCGACGTGTGGCTGCCGGCCGCGGAGCGTCCGCTCGTCGACCCGTCGCTGCGCCGGCTGACCGCCCAGGACCGCCCGCGCGGGGGGCGGGCCGCGTCGTGAGCGCCGTCAGGCCCCCCGGTGCCGTCGACATCGCGAACCTCGAGGGCCACGAGGGGTACGACGTCCGCTGGGCGTGGTCGGACGGCCCGCTCGAGACGGGGCTGACCTGCGTGTTCCGGGTCAAGGACGAGGCCCGCAACCTGCCGTGGGTGCTGCCCGGGATCCTCCGGGCGGTGCAGGCCGTCGTCCTCGTCGACAACGGCTCGAGCGACGGCACGCTGGACGTCGCCGCGCGCGTGGCCGCCGAGCAGGGTGCGACCGACCGGGTCACGCTGCTGGAGTACCCCTTCGCCGTCAGCCGGGCGGGCACCGAGAACCTCGCGACCCCCGCGACGTCGGTCCACAGCCTCACGCACTTCTACAACTGGTCGTTCTCGCACGTGCGGACGTCGTACTCGATGAAGTGGGACGGCGACATGGTGCTCACCGAGGAGGGCGTGCGCACGCTCGCCGACCTCGCCTGGCAGCTGGAGGGCTCCGGCGCGGTCGCGCTGGTGCCGCGGCACTCGATGACGGTGGTGTCGGAGTCCGAGGCCTGGATCGACCTCGGCGTCGACTTCCGCGAGCCGTGGATCTACCCGATGGGCCCGGAGTACGTGCACAAGAAGGCGTTCGAGTGGGAGCTCCGGGTCTTCCCGGAGGACACCGAGCGCATCCACCTGCCGCCCGGCATGTGCGTGGAGCTGAAGTGGCTGGACGCCGACGAGTTCGCCCACTGGAGCAGCACGGCCTTCAGCGAGGTGCGCATCCCGCGCAAGCGCCGCGAGTGGCAGGTCGACCGCGCGATCCGCGAGGGCCGCCCGGAGTCGGTCTTCGGACTCACCCGCGTCGTCGCCCCGCCCGGCGTCCACGTGGTCGACCACGTCGTCCGCGACTGGCTCCCCCGCGCCCCCCGCCCCCTCGTCCGCCGCGACCCCGACGCGGAGCCCGACGCGGTCTGACGCTCGCCACCGCCGGTCGAGGTGCGAACGGCGTCGACACCGCTGGTTGAGGTGCGAACGGCGGAGACACCGCTGGTTGAGGTGCGAACGGCATCGACCGCTGTTTGAGGTGCGAACGGCGTCGACGCCGCTGGTTGAGGTGCGAACGGAGTGAGCCTCGAAACCCGGTGACGTCCACAGGCCTCGTCGTCACCACGGGCTGTGGAGGACCCGGTCGCTCGCGCGACGGTGACCCCAGACTGCGGGCATGCCCCACACCTACGTCCTGCGCTGCGCCGACGGCAGCTACTACGTCGGGAGCACCATCGACCTGGAGCGCCGCCTGTGGGAGCACAACCACGACGACGAGCTGGGTGCCGCCTACACCCGCCGACGACGCCCGGTGGTCCTGGTGTGGGCGGCGGAGTACGAGTCGATCGCGGAGGCCTACGCGTTCGAGAAGCGGGTCCAGGGCTGGAGCCGTGCGAAGAGGGAGGCGCTGATCCGGGGCGACTTCGCCGGTCTGCCGGCGTTGAGTCGGCGCAGAGCGGTCCAGGCGCGTGAAGCCGGCGAGGCCTGACGTCCGACCGTGCCCCGCCGGGTTTCGAGGCTCACTTCGTTCGCACCTCAACCAGCGGCGGAGCGCTCGTGGCTCGACAGCAGCGAGGGCGGTGCGGGCGACGGTCAGGCGGGGGGTGGGTCCGGGCGGGTGGAGCGGTGCAGGGAGCCCTCGAAGAAGACGACGAAGTGGCGGTCGCCCAGCTGCTGGGAGGTGACGGCGTGGACGAGGTCCGTCTCCGCCGACTCGCCGGCGGTGGCGACGAAGCTGATCCAGTCCTCCGGCGTGATCGCGATGGTGACGCCGCCGGACTCGGCGAGGCCGGGTCCGAGGACGCGGGCGCCGACGCGGGCCACCATGGCGTTCCAGGCCTCCTGCGGGTCGGGGAGCGGCGCGGTGACGTTCTCGCTGTGCACCGGGTCGCTCAGGTCGGCGGCCGCGAAGGCGGCGCCGGTGAAGAGCATGCGGGCCAGCCAGTCGACGTACGGGACGCGCGCCTCGCGCCACTCCCGGTCGAAGCGGACGCGGGCCTCCGCCTCCCAGCACGTGCCGTCGACGTCGGTGCCGCGGCAGGCGACGAGGAGCTCGTCGATCCCGTCGGCCGCGACGTCGGTGGCGAGGCGGGTCACGAAGACCTCGGCGGCCGCGTAGGGCAGGTCGCGGTCGTGCAGCGCACGGAGCCGCCGCGGGAGCTCCCGCGCCAGCTCGTGGAGGTACGACACCTCGTCCATTCGGGCAGTATGCCTGTACTGGCAAGATCCGCCTATGGTCAAGGCCCCCCAACCCAGTGGTACCGGACCGTTGCGCGGCGTGCGGGTGGTCGAGATCGCGGGGATCGGACCCGGTCCCCACGCCTGCACGATCCTCGCCGACCTCGGTGCGGACGTCGTCCGGCTGGAGCGTCCGGGGGGCGGTGCGGTGAGCTCCGGACCGACCGACCTGCTCACCCGCGGCCGCCCGAGCGTCGGCATCGACCTCAAGCACCCGGAGGCCGTCGGGCTCGTCCTCGACCTCGTCGAGCACGCCGACGTCCTCGTCGAGGGCATGCGGCCCGGCACCACCGAGCGGCTCGGCCTCGGCCCCGAGGACTGCTGGGCGCGCAACCCGGCCCTGGTCTACGGCCGCATGACCGGCTGGGGCCAGGACGGTCCGCTCGCGCCGTACGCCGGCCACGACATGAACTACGTCGCCCTCAGCGGTGCGCTCCACGGCCTCGGGCAGGACCCCGACCGTCCGCACTTCCCCATGAACCTGCTCGGCGACTTCGGCGGCGGGTCGACCTACCTCGTCATCGGCGTGCTCGCCGCGCTGCTCGAGGCGAAGGTGTCCGGCCGGGGCCAGGTCGTCGACGCGGCCATCACCGACGGCACCGCGCACCTCAACGCGATGACCCTGGGGTTCCTCGCCGGCGGCGGGCACGTCGAGCGGCGGGCGTCGAACTTCCTGGACGGCGGGCAGCCCTACTACGACCTCTACGCTACCGCCGACGGGCGCCACATGAGCGTCGGACCGCTGGAGCCGAAGTTCTACGACGAGTTCTGCCGGCTGCTGGGGATCGCCGACGTGGCGCCGGACCGGTGGGACCCCCAGCGGGCCGACGAGCTCCGCCGGCTGATCGCGGGCCGCTTCGCCCAGCGGACGATGGCCGACTGGACCGCCGTCTTCGAGCACACCGACGCCTGCGTCGCGCCGGTGCTCACGATGGCCGAGGCCGCCGAGCACCCCCACAACGTCGCCCGGGGCACCCTCGTCGAGCGGGACGGCGTCCTGCAGCCCGGGCCGGCGCCGAGGTTCTCGCGCACCGAGCCCACCCTCACCACCGGACCCACCTCGCCGGGCAGCGGCACCCGCGACACCCTCGCCGCCTGGGGCGTCGACGACCTGGACGGGCTGCTCGACCGCGGGGTCGTCACGCAGACGTGAACACGTCGCCGTCGCCGCGTGGTGTCGTGTTCGGCGCCGCGTCACCGGGGCGCGATGGCCTGGGGGCCGTGATCACGCGACGGACCACCCTCACGGGGGCCGCGGCCCTCCTCGGCGTCCTCGGCGGGACCGGTCTCGGCGCGGGGCGCGCCGGTGCCCGCGACCCCGGCCCGCTCCTCGGGCCCGCCCTCGGCGAGGACCTCCACCTCATGACCTGGAACGTCCGGGTGCCGCAACCGGGCACCCGGCCGGGTGAGTCGGACCACTGGGGCGACCGCGCGCCGTACGTCGTCCGGCTGCTCGCCGAGGAGCAGCCGACCGTGCTGGCGCTGCAGGAGGTGACGGGGGCGCACCTGGACGCCCTCGCGGAGGCGCTGCCGTCGCACCGCCTGCTCGGCTTCGGGTACGGCGAGGAGACCCTCGCCGGCTACCCCGTGCTGTCGTACGACGCCGACCGGCTCGAGGTGCTCACCTGGGGTCGCTCGACGCTGTCGGCGACGCCGACGGCGGTGGACTCCCGCGGCTGGGGCAACCGCTTCGCCCGGAGCCTGGTCTGGGCGCGGGCGCGCGACACGACGACCGGCCGCGTGCTCGGCCTCGTCGTCACCCACCTCGACCACGAGTCGGAGCTCGCCCGGGTCCTGGGCGCCCGGCTCGTCCGCGACCGGGTCGACGACCTCGACTGCCCGACGCTGGTGCTCGGCGACTTCAACGCCGCCGCCGGCGCGAGCCTGCCGTACGCCGTGCTCACCGGGGACGGCGTGCTCCGCGACACCTGGACGTCGGCCGACACCCGGATCACCCCCGCGTGGGGCACCTTCCCGAGCTACGGGCCACCGGTCCGCGGCGAGCGGCGCATCGACTGGCTCCTCGCGACCGAGGAGGTCACCGTCGCGAGGTCGGCGATCAACGCCACCCGCTACTCCGCGGCCACCGGCGAGCGCTGGCCCAGCGACCACACCCCCGTCCAGGCGCTCGTCCGGCTCGTCTGAGCCGGAGGAGACGCAGACCACATCGCCCGCCTGGCCTACGATCCCGCCATGCGCACGCCCCGTCCCGCCGCGCTCGCGGGCACCCTCGCCGGTCTCGTCGTCACCGCCGCCCTCGCGGGCTGCGCCCCGGTCGACGAGTCGACCGGCGCCGGCTCCGACGGCGGCGGCGAGGCGGCCTCCTGCGAGCCCGGCGACCTGCCCACGCTGGAGGCCGGCACCCTCACGATCGCGACGGACACGCCCGCCTACCCGCCGTACTTCGTCGACGACGACCCGACCAACGGGGACGGCTTCGAGTCGGCCGTCGCGTACGCCGTCGCCGAGCAGCTCGGCTACGCCCCGGACGACGTCACCTGGGTCGAGGTCCCGTTCGACAACTCCTACGCGCCGGGTCCGAAGCGCTTCGACTTCGACATCAACCAGATCTCGATCACGCCCGAGCGCGAGCGTGCCGTCGACTTCTCGGAGGGCTACTACACCGCGAACCAGGCCGTCGTCGTGCTGGAGGACGACGCCCCGGAGATCGCGTCGCTCGACGACCTGAAGGGCCTCGAGCTGGGGGCCCAGTCCGGCACGACCAGCCTGACCGCGATCCGCGAGGCCATCCAGCCCGACGCCGACCCGCTGGTGTTCCGCAACACCAACGCGGCGACGCAGGCGCTGCAGAACGGCCAGGTGGAGGCGATCGTGGCGGACCTGCCCACGGCGCTCTTCATCACCGCGGCCCAGCTGGACGGCGGCGCGGTGGCCGGCCAGTTCGAGTACTCCGGCGGCGAGCCGGAGGAGTTCGGCCTGCTGCTGGAGAAGGACAGCCCGCTGACGCCGTGCGTCGACGAGGCCGTGGCCACCCTCCGTGAGGACGGGACCCTCGGCGACCTCGAGCAGGAGTGGCTCTCCGAGTCGGTCGACGTGCCCGTGCTGCAGTGACCTCCCCGGTGACCCCGGCCGCGAGGGGCTGGACGCCGTCGGCGCACGAGGTCGAGCGCCGGGCCGTCCGCCGACGCCTGCGGCGCCGCGGCACGCTCGTCGCCGGCGTCGCCACGGTCGTCGGCCTCGGCCTGCTCGTGACGGTCGTCGTGCTCTCCCCGGGCTGGCCGCGCGTGCAGGAGACCTTCCTGTCGCCGTACCACGCACGGCAGGCGCTGCCCGCGATCGCCGAGGGCTTCCTGCTCAACGTGGCCATGTTCATGGTCGCGGAGCCGCTGATCCTCCTGCTCGGGACGGCGGTCGCCGTCGTCCGCGGGACGACCTCGCCGTGGCTGACCCCTCTCCGCCTGCTCGCGGTGGCGTACGTCGACCTGTTACGCGGCCTGCCGACGCTGCTGGTCGTCTTCCTCTTCGCCTTCGGCATCCCCGCGCTGCAGCTGCAGGGCGTGACGACCAGCCTGTTCTGGCTCGCGACCGCCGCCCTGGTGCTCTGCTACGGCGCGTACGTCGCCGAGGTGATCCGCGCGGGCATCGACTCGGTGCACCCCTCCCAGGTCGCCAGCGCCCGCTCGCTGGCGCTCAGCCAGTCGCAGGTCATGCGGTTCGTCGTCCTGCCGCAGGCGGGCCGCCGCGTCGTGCCGCCGCTGATGAACGACTTCGTCTCCCTGCAGAAGGACACCGCCCTGGTCGCCTCCGTCGGCGTGTTCGAGGCGCTGTTCGCCGCGCAGGACTACGGCAACTACAACTTCAACTACACCCCGCTGCTCGTGGCGGGGTTGTTCTTCGTGGCGCTGACCATCCCGCTGGCGCGCCTGACCGACTGGCTCGGCCGGCGGGTCGCCGAGCGGGAGCGTGGCGGACGGTGAGCGCTCCCCTCCTCGAGGTGCGGGGCCTGCGCAAGACGTACGGCGACCGGGTGGTCCTCGACGGCCTCGACCTCGCCCTCGACGCCCACGAGGTCGTCTGCCTGATCGGGGCGTCCGGGTCGGGCAAGTCGACGCTGCTGCGCTGCGTGAACCTGCTGGAGTCCGTGGACGACGGGGAGGTCCTGCTCGACGGCCGCGAGGTCACCGACCCCGAGGTCGACCCCCGGGAGGTCCGCAGGGACGTCGGCGTCGTCTTCCAGGCCTACAACCTGTTTCCCCACCTCACGGCGCTGGACAACTGCACACTGGCCCCCGTGCGGGTCCACGGCGTCCCTCGGGCCGAGGCTGTCGAGCGCGCCCGGGGCCTGCTGGAGCGCTTCGGGCTGGGCGCGCAGGCCGACGTCCACCCCGACCGCCTGTCCGGCGGTCAGCAGCAGCGGGTGGCGCTCGTCCGGGCGCTGTGCACCCAGCCGCGCCTGCTGCTGCTCGACGAGATCACCGCGGCGCTGGACCCCGAGCTGGTCGGTGACGTGCTGGAGCTCGTGCGCGCCGAGGCCGAGGCCGGCATGACGATGCTGATCGCCACGCACGAGATGGCGTTCGCCCGGGAGGTCGCCTCCCGGGTCGCCTACCTGCACGCGGGCCGGGTCCACGAGGTCGGGCCCCCCGCCCAGGTGCTCGGTGACCCGCAGGAGGAGGCGACGCGCCGGTTCCTGCGCCGCGTCCTGCCCGAGCGTCCGCCGGGGGCGCCGTGAGCACCGCCCGACGGCCGTACCGGTCCGTGGTGCGCGAGCAGCGCGCCGCGGAGACGCGTGAGGAGGTGGTCGACGCGGCGGGCCGCTGCTTCGAGGAGGTCGGCTGGTCCGGCACCACCATGTCCGGGATCGCGAGGACGGCGGGGGTGTCGGTGAAGACCGTGCACGCCGTCGGCTCCAAGGCGGACCTGCTCGTGGAGGCGTTCCGCGTCCGCTACGTCGGCGGGGGCGGGTGGGTGTCCATCACGGAGGAGAGCGAGGGCGCCGCGCTGCTCGCGGTGACCGACCCGGTCGAGGCCGTGGCCACGATGACCGCCTGGATCGGGAACGCCCACCGGGCGTCGGGTCGGCTCTGGTACGTGCTGCGCACCACCGCCCTGGTGGAGCCGACGGTGCGCAGGCAGCAGGACGACCTGATGCGCTACAAGCAGGAGTCGTACGGCCTGCTCGCCCGGAAGCTGCTCGACCTCGGGGTCGTCCCGGCCGAGGAGGTCCCCGAGCACCTGATGGACCGCTTCGTCGCCCTGCTCAACCTCGTGATGTCGGCCGAGACCTACGTGCAGCTGGTCTGGGACTCGGGCTTCACGCACGAGCAGTACCTTGCGTGGGTGCGCGCCGCCATCCCGACCATCCGGCCCTGCTGAGGACCGGCCGTGGCCGACGACTCGCGGCCCTACCGGTCCGCCGTCCGCGAGCAGCGGGCCGCCGAGACCCGCGGGCGGGTCCTGGAGGCCGCGGCCCGCTGCTTCGTCGAGCACGGCTGGGCGGGGACGACGATGACCGCGATCGCCCGCGAGGCGGGGGTGTCGACGAAGACGGTCCACGACACGGGCACCAAGGCGTTCCTGCTGCTCGAGGCCTTCAGGGTCCGCTACGTCGGCCGCGGCGGCTGGGCCGCCATCACCGACGACCCCGAGACGGCGGCCCTCCTCGAGATCACCGACCCCCGGGAGGCGCTCGCCGTGGCCGTCGACTGGCTGGCCACCGCCCACGCCCGCTCCGCCGACCTGTGGTTCACGCTGCGGGCCACGGCCCGCTTCGACCCGCAGCTCGACGCGGCGTACGCCGAGCACCTGAGGCTCAAGACCGTGACCTTCCGCGAGACCGCGGAGTGGCTGCTGCGCTGCGGCGTCGTCCCGGCCGCCGCGGTGGACGACGAGCAGCTCGACCGGTTCGCGAGCCTGGTCGCCGTCGCCATGGGCGCGGAGACCTACGTGCAGCTGGTCCACGACCACGGCTACACCGACGAGCAGTACCGCGCCTGGCTGCGGCGGACGATCCCGGCGCTGCGCCCCTGAGGCCCGCGGCCCGGCCCGGCGGCCACGGTCAGCGCCGACTGTGGTGCGCGGGTCGTCGAATTCGGTACAGTCGTGCTGCGCCGAATCGCCGGCCGCGCCGCCATGGGGCCGGCGCGAGCCGATCAGCCGGGGGGTCTCCTGGGGGGAGGCCGGGCGTCGGGTCCAGCACCCGGCGCCCGGCGGCCGCCCTCCGTTCACGGGCGCGTCACCGGCGTCCGCTGGACTGCTCGCATGCTGACTCGGCGCAGGACACTCGGGACCTCACTCGGCGTCGCGGCCGCCCTCGGGGCGGCCGCCGGGACGGGACCGGCGGGCCACGCCGCCGCGGCGCCCGCCCGGCGACCGAAGGACAGGCCCCTGGTCGGCCCGGCCCGCGGCGACGACGTGCACGTGATGACGTTCAACATCCGGCTGGACCGGGGGACGGCGACCCAGCCCGGCCAGCCCGACCACTGGGGCGACCGCGCCCCGCTCGTGACCCGGCTGCTCGCCTCGGAGCGGCCCACCCTGCTCGGGGTGCAGGAGGCGACGTACGGCCAGCTCGACGAGGTCGAGCGCGGCGTGGGGCGCACGCACCGGATGCTCGGCTTCGGCCGGTCGGGCGGCAGCGCCGGGGAGTACTCGGCGATCTTCTACGACGCGGAGCGCTTCGTCGCGCTGGAGTGGGACCAGTACTGGCTCTCCGACACCCCGGACGTCATCGGCTCCGCCACCTGGGGCAACACCGTCACCCGGATCGTCACGTGGGCCCGCTTCGCCGACCGCCGGACCGGACGCGAGCTGGTCCACCTCAACACCCACTTCGACCACCAGTCGGAGAACGCGCGTGCCCGCTCGGCGGCGGTGCTGCGCGACCAGGTCGCGGGCCTCGACGTGCCCGCCCTGCTGACCGGTGACTTCAACGCGCCCGCGGGCTCGAGCACGCCGTGGACCACCCTGACCGGCGACGGCACGACCGTGGACACCTGGGACACGGCGCGCCGGCGGCTCACCCCGGCCTGGGGCACGTTCCCGAACTACGCCCCCCCGGTCGAGGGCGAACGCCGCATCGACTGGGTCCTCGCGACCCCGGACGTCCGGGTGCTGAGCGCGGCGATCAACGCCACGACGTACGACACCGGCGCCGGCGACGACCGCTGGCCCAGCGACCACACCCCCGTCCAGGCGCTCGTGCGTCTGCCCTGACGCCCACGCCTCGGCGCGTCAGCCCGCCTGCTGACCGCCCGGCCGCTCGCGGGCGGCGGGGGTCCAGGTGCCGAGCCGGCCCGCGATGCGCACGAGCGCCGCGAGGTCGTCGTCGTCCAGTCGGTCGACGACGACCTCGCGGACGGCGCGGGCGTGCAGCGGCGCCGCCGCCCTCACGACGTCCAGTCCCGCGTCGGTGAGCGTCGCGAGGGTGGCGCGCCCGTCGGCGGGGTCGGGGCGCCGCGTCAGCCAGCCGCGCTCCTCGAAGCGCTTGGCCGCGTTGGACAACCGGGACGGCGCACCCCCCGAGAGGTGGGCGAGCTCGCCCATCCGCAGCGTGGCGTCGGGCGCCTCCGAGATCGCGCTGAGCACGAGGTACTCGAACAGCGACAACCCGCTCCCCCGCTGGGCCGCCTCGACCCGCGGCGGCAGGAGCATCGCGAGCGACCCGAGGGCCGACCACCCGTCCTTCTGGGCCTCGCTCAGCCACGGCTCGTCGCTCATGCGGCCAGGTTACTTCACAGATGAACAGATTGCCGCTAGCGTTCACTTCATGAGTGAAATAAGTACGTTCGACGTCCCCGGCCTCGTCTCCACGGGCCTCTACCACCAGGTGTCGGTCGCGACCGGCTCCCGCCTCGTCTCGCTGGCGGGCCAGGTCTCCCAGGACGCCGACGGCACCCCCGTCGGCCTCGGTGACCTGGCGGCGCAGATCGAGCAGTGCTACGCCAACGTGGCCACCGCGCTCGCCGGGGCCGGCGGCTCGATCGACGACGTCGTCGACCTCACGGCGTACGTCGTGGACTGGTCGGCGGACAAGGTCCCGGCCCTGATGGAGGGCATGGCGCGCGGCGCGGCGAGGGTGGGCACCACCCACACCCCGCCGGCCACGCTGATCGGCGTCGCCAGCCTCTTCACCCCCGAGATGCTCGTGGAGCTCAAGGTCACCGCCGTGCTGGCCTGAGCCGCACCCGGTCGACGTCGACCCACTCCCCGGCCGGGTCGCCGGCGGCACCGTCCTCGCTCGGCCACACCGGCCGCAGGCGCACCCGGTCGGGGTGGACCTCCAGCAGGACGACGTCCTCCGGCTCGTCGGCGCCGTCCCGGGTCAGCAGCCACGGGTCCGCCAGCACCGACATGCCGCGCTCGCGGACGACGGCCTCCGCCGCCTCGTCGTCGCCGGGCCCCGCCAGGGCGGCGCCGAACACCGTCTGCGGGACCCACCCCTGGGGCGTCGGCACGACGCGGCCGAGCAGCTCGCCGTCCTCGTCGCGGACGACGTCGCGGGGTCCGGGCGCCTCGCCCGGGTCCACCACCTCGCCCCGCGCCCGCAGGCCGGCCACGACGCGGGTCGTCATGACTGCGAGCCAGTCGAGCCCCCGGGTCTCCTCCTCGGAGCCCGCGAGCCCGGCCGCGTCGACACGCTCGCCGGCCACCCACGTCGCCACGACGCGACCCGAGTCGGCGACGTCGACGGTGGGGTCGCCCTCGACGAGCACCAGGTCGGCGCGGAGCCCCGCCGCGACCCGGCCGCGGTCGCTCAGCCCGAAGGCGTCGGCGGCGGCCGAGGTCGACCCCGCCAGGGCCGCCGACGGCGTGAGCCCGGCGTCCACCAGCCGGGCGAGCTCGCGGTGCAGGCTGAGGCCCGGCACGAGCCCGGGGTTCGGGCTGTCGGTGCCCGCCAGCACCGGGAGGCCGGCGCGGTGCAGCGCCAGCACGTTGCCGGTGCGGACGGTGTCGTCCGGAGGGCCCGGCGGCATCCAGCGCGTCGCCTGCGCCTCGAGCAGCGCCCGCCACGCCGGTGTCAGCCGCGGACCCAGGACGGGGTCCGCCGCCAGCGGCAGCACCCCGGCCGGGGTCGGCCAGGCGTCGAACAGCGTGAGCGTGGCGACCACGCCCCTCAGCCGCCCGGCCAGCTCGGAGACCTGCTCGCCGCTCAGCGCGTCGTACGGCGCGTGCGCGAGCACGTCGGCCCCACCGCGCGCCGCCCGCACGGCGTCCGCCGCCGACGACACGTGCGCCGCGACCAGCAGCCCGCGGTCGTGCGCGACCGCGCAGAGTGCGTGCACGGTCGCGTCGTCGAGCGTGGGCAGGCCGTGGCGCCCCTCGAGCAGCACCTTGAGGTGGTGGGCACCCTCGGCGACCCGCGCGTCGACGAACGCCTCGGCGTCACCCGGACCCGTGACGGTGGGGAAGGGCCCGTAGGCCAGCGTCGGGTGCCCGCCCGGGGCGGTGGCGCCGACGGACGAGGTCCGCAGCGCCGCCCGGCCGGGCCCGGTGTCGGCGCCGGCGAGGTCGCTCGGTCGGCTGAACATGTCCAGCACCGTCGTCACGCCGTACGCCGCGGTCATGTGCAGCGACCCCGGAACCAGGTGGACGTGGCAGTCGACGAGCCCGGGGAGGAGCGTGCGTCCCTCGCCGGAGACGACCTCGCCCGCCACCGGACGCGCGCCCGGGACGGTCACGTCGAGCACCCGGTCGCCGTCGACGTGCACGTCGACGCGCCCGTCGAGGCCCGGGTGCCGTCGGACGCCGTCGAACAGCCGGACGCCGGTGAACGTGAGCCTGGTCATGACGACCACGCTGACGCCCCGCCGCCGCGCGGTCCACCGAGTTTCAGCAGGCCAGGGGCCCGGCGGCGGCGCCGTACCGGGGCCGTGTCGATTGCGGTGCGCCACCGGCGGGACCGTAGGCTGGGAGCACGGCCCGCCCCCGGGCTCCGGACACCACGAGGCACCCTGCCGGTCCGTCGAGCCCTGGTCCCCGACGCGGGCACACCCCCGACGGAAGCGAAACCCGTGTCCTCTGACTCACCCCTGTCCTTCCCTGCGCTCGGCGTGCCCGAGTCGCTGGCCGCCGTGCTCTCCGAGCGCGGCATCACCACCCCCACCCCGATCCAGGCCGCGACGCTGCCGGACTCGCTGGCCGGACGCGACGTCCTCGGCCGCGGCCGCACCGGCTCCGGCAAGACCTACGCGTTCCTCCTCCCGCTCGTCGCGCGCCTCGTCGCCGAGGGGCGTCGCACCCGGCCGGGTCGCCCCCGCGCGCTCGTGCTGGCCCCGACCCGCGAGCTCGTCGGCCAGATCCACGAGTCCCTCAAGCCGCTGGCCGCGACCGCCGGACTCACCGTGCAGACCGTCTTCGGCGGCGTCGGCCAGGGCCCGCAGGTCACCGGCCTGAAGCGCGGCGCGGACGTCGTCCTCGCCTGCCCCGGTCGTCTCGAGGACCTCATGGGCCAGGGCCACGTCTCCCTCGGCGACGTGTCCATCACCGTGCTCGACGAGGCCGACCACATGGCCGACCTCGGGTTCCTGCCCGGCGTCCGGCGGATCCTCACCGCGACGGCGAAGGACGGCCAGCGGCTGCTGTTCTCCGCGACGCTCGACAACGCGATCGACGTGCTCGTGCAGAAGTTCCTGCGCAAGCCGGTCACCCACGAGGCGGACTCGGTCCAGGCGCCGGTCACGGCGATGAGCCACCACGTCCTGCACCTCACGAGCCGCGAGCAGCGCGTGCCCGTGCTGGCCGACCTCGCCGCCGCCCCCGGCCGCACCGTGGTCTTCACGCGCACCAAGCACGGCGCGAAGGGGCTGGCCAAGCAGCTCAACCGGCGCGGCGTCCCGGCGGTCGAGCTGCACGGCAACCTCTCCCAGGGCGCCCGCACGCGCAACCTCGACGCGTTCCACTCCGGCCGCGCCCAGACCCTCGTCGCCACCGACATCGCCGCCCGCGGCATCCACGTGGACGACGTCGCGCTCGTCGTCCACGCCGACCCGCCGGTCGAGCACAAGGCGTACCTGCACCGCTCCGGTCGTACGGCGCGCGCCGGCGCCGCCGGGACCGTCGTCACGCTGATGCTCGACGAGCAGGTCCGCGACGTCCGGGCGCTCACCCGCGCCGCGGGCATCTCGCCGGTGACCACCAAGGTCTCCGGGACCGACCACCCCGTCCTCGCCGAGCTCGCCCCCGGCGAGCGCACCCTGGTCGAGGGCGGGCTCGTCGTCGAGGCCCCGGCCCAGCCGCAGCGCGGCTCCGGCTCCGGTGGTGGCGGTCGCTCCGGCGGCGGTCGCAACCGTCGCCGCGGCTCCGGCTCGGGCTCCGGCTCGGGGGGCGGCCAGAAGTCCGGCGGGCAGGCCCGCCAGGGCTCGGGCTCCGGCTCGACCTCGGGTGGGCAGGGCGGCGGGCGTTCGCGCTCCGGTGGTTCGCGCCGCCGGGCCGGCGGGTCCGGCAGCGCGAGCGTCTACACGACCTCGTCGGGCGGCCACAGCGCCGCGTCGTTCTCCTCCGGTCGCCGCTGACCCGCCCCCGCGGCGGGTCCCCGGCCCATGTAACGCGGTGTTGTGGCTTGATCACACGGCCCCGGCGGGGGTCTGAAGCACCACAGCCCCGCGGCAGACGTCGCGGAACCGGTGTCCGGCGTAGCGCGCGGACCTACCGGGGGCCGGGGCGGACGAGGCCGTGGTCGAAGGCGCAGACGACGGCCGCGGCGCGGTCGCGGAGGCCGAGTTTGGCGAACACGTTGCCGACGTGGGTCTTGACGGTGCCCTCGCCCACGACGAGGCGGGCCGCGATCTCGGCGTTCGACAGGCCCTCGCCCATCAGGCCGAGCACCTGCCGCTCCCGTCCCGTCAGCACGTCGAGACCGGACGACGACAGCGTCGGCGCGTCACCGGAGCGGTAGGTCGCGAGCACCCGGCCGGTGACCGCGGGGTCCAGCCAGGAGCCACCGCCGGCGACGGCGTGCACCGCCCGCTGCAGGTCCTCGGCGGGCACCCCCTTCAGCAGGAAGCCGGCCGCGCCGGCGCGCAGGGCGCCGGCGAGCACCTCGTCGTCCTCGAAGGTGGTGAGGACGAGCACCGGCACCGTCGAGCCGGAGGCGACCAGCGCCGTGGTCGCCTGCACCCCGTCGACACCGGGCATCCGCACGTCCATGACGACGACGTCCGGGACCAGCGACGCGACGGCGTCGACGACGCCCGCGCCCGACTCGAGCTCGCCGACGATCTCGAAGCCGAACCGTGGCCGCAGGATACCGCGCAGGCCGGTCCGGACGAGCTCCTGGTCGTCCACCAGCAGCACCCGCGTGCTCACGCGCCGACCTCCGACGCGGCCAGCGGCCAGGTCGCCTCGACCCTCCAGCCGGGACCTCCCGGGCCCGCGGTCAGGGTCCCGCCCAGCGCCGAGACCCGCTCGGCCATCCCGGCGGTCCCGGCTCCGTGGCGCGCGCCGGCGCGCGGGGGAGCGGCGGAGTCGACCCGGACGCGCACCGCGTCGGTCACTACCACGCTCACCCGGGTCCGGGCGTCCGGCGCGTGGCGGACGACGTTCGTCAGCGCCTCCTGCACGACCCGGTAGACCGCGAGGCCGGCGACCTCGGACAGCGCGGAGAGGTCACCGGTGACCCGGAGGTCGACGTCGGTGCCGGTGCGGCGGACGGAGGTGACGAGGTCCGGCAGCGACGACGCGCCCGGGAGGGGGGCGGACGGCTGCGACCCGTCCCGCAGGACGCCGACCGCGGCGCGCACCTCCTCCAGGCTGCGCCGCGACAGCCGCTCCGCCTCGGCGAGCGCCTCCGCGGCGGCCCGGGGGTCCTCGTCCAGCGCGAGCCGGGCGGAGGTGATGTGCAGCAGCGAGACGGTGAGCGCGTGACCCATGACGTCGTGCATCTCGCGGGCGATCCGGGTGCGCTCCTCGGCCGCCGACCGGGCCGCGAGCCCGGCCTGGGCCTCCTCCAGCCGGAGGACGAGGCTCCGCTGACGCTCGATCGCGACGCAGGCCACCACGGTCAGCACGATGCCACCCGTCCAGGCGATCCACCCCGGGTCGGGGTGCACCACCGCCTGCACGGCGAACACGACGACCCACCCGCCGGCGGCCAGCAGCCCCGGCCGCGCCCCCAGGCCGGTGAACGCCACGACGACGAGCAGGCAGGAGGTGAACCACCCCGCGGTGGTGGCGCCGCCGGCACAGAGCACCACCAGGGCGGCGGACACCACGGGCAGCCCGACGGCCAACCGGGTGCCCGACGCCGTCCACAGGGCGAGGACGGCGACGACGGCCACCGCCACGCACACCAGCACCACCGGCAGGGGCCGGTCGCTGAAGGCGGCGGCCCCGGCGACGAGGACGAGGACGACGGCCGCGACGAGGCCGCGCAGGCGGCGCTCGTCGCGACCGAGGGTGGTCACGGCACGGCTCACAGCGACGTGCGGCGGGCCGAGAGCGCCAGGGCGACCACGGCCATCGCGCACACCGTGAGGAGGTCGGAGGTGCCGTCCCCGAGGCCGAGCCAGGGGTCGCGGATCGAGTCGGTGACCAGCGACAGCGGCGTCCACTCCGCGATGCTCGACAGGACGTCGGTCATCGCGGCCGGCGGAGGACCGCCACCACCCAGCAGGAACGACGGCACGAAGAGCATGAGGCCGACCGCCTGCGCCGCCCGGGCGGAGGGCAGCAGCGAGCCCAGCAGGGTGCCCAGGGCGAGGAACAGCAGCATCCCCGCGGCGATCCCGGCGAGCGTGCGCGGGAGGTCCTCGACGGTGGGGACGCCGTACACGGGCTCGGCGACGAGCAGCAGCGTGGTGATCCCCAGCAGCGTGGTGACGGCGCCGACGACCAGCTGCGACAGCGCGAAGGACCAGCGGGGGAAGCCGGCGGCGGCGAAGCGGCGCAGGACGCCGCGCTCGCGGTAGGCCGCGAGGTGCACGGGCACCATCACCAGGCCGGTGCTGCCGATGACGGTCGCGAGGTAGGCCGCGACGTACCAGTGGCTCGGGTTCACCGGGAACGCCTCGTCGGGCTCGGTGCCGAAGGCGCCGCCGATGATGAGCATCGTCACGACGGGGAAGACGAAGACGAAGGTCAGCGTCATCGGCTCCCGCAGCAGCAGGCGGAGCTCGGTGCTGATCAGCCGCCGGGTGACCGACGGGACGCGGGTGCGCGGGGCGCGGGTGCCCGTGGCGGGCGCGGTGGTGGCCATCAGGGGGCTCCGATCAGGGCGGGCCGGTCGTCGGCGGCGCGGTCGGGGGCGGGCGAGTCGAGCAGGCGCAGGAGCGCCGCCTCGAGGTCGGGGACGTCGACGGCGAGGTCGGCGGGGACGCCGCCCAGCTCGGGCGCGCGGGCGACCAGCCAGGCGCCGACGTGGGCGATGCTGGCGCGGTCGCCCTCGACCCGGAGCAGGCCGCGCTCCGCGGTGGCCCGCCGGACGCCGGGCAGGCCCCCGAGGTCGTCGACGGCGCTCGCCGGCCCGGAGAAGGTGGTCGTGGCGCGGGCGGCGTGGCGGGCGACGAGCTCGGCGGGCGAGCCGGCGTCCAGCACCCGGCCGTCGCGCATCGCGACGACGTGGTCGCAGAGGGCCTCGGCCTCGGCCAGCTCGTGGGTCACGAGCAGGACGGTGGTGCCCTCGTCGCGCAGCTGGGCGACCGACGCCCAGACCTCGCGGCGGGCGGCGGGGTCGAGGCCCTGGGTGAGCTCGTCCAGGATCACCAGCCGGGGCCGGTTCAGCAGGGCGAGCACGAGGAACAGCCGCTGCTGCTCGCCGCCGCTCATCCCGGCGAACGGCGAGCGCCGCTTGCCGGCCAGGCCGAAGCGCTCGAGCAGCTCGTCGGCGCTGCGCGCGCCCGGCTCGGCGAAGAGCCGCACCGCCTCCCCGACGCGGAGCCGGTCGGGCAGGGCTGACGACTGCAGCTGGCTGCCGACCAGGCGCCGGAGCCGCTGGGCGTCGCGCCGGGGGTCGAGCCCCAGCACACGGATCTCGCCCGCGTCGGGGCGGCGGAGGCCCTGGAGGCACTCCACCGTCGTGGTCTTGCCGGCGCCGTTGGCGCCGATGAGCCCGACGACGCCGCCCGCGGGGACGTCGAGGTCGAGGTCGTCGACGACCACGCGGCCGCCGTAGGACTTGCGGAGGCCGCGCACGGTCACGGCGGCAGCACCGCCGGTGCCGGTGCCGTCGAGCGGTGGGTGGGAGGTCATGGCTCCAGCCTCGCCCGGGACCCGGCACCGGCGCCTCCCCCTGGAGGGAGAACCTGCGCTGTGCCCGCAGGGGGAGGCCCGCCTCCCGCCGGGGTCAGGACCAGGCGGTGTGGTCGACGACCGGGCGCACCTCGACGGAGCCGTGGAGCGGCGCGGCGGCGGCGACCGCCCGGGCCGCGGCGAGGTCCGCGACGTCGACGACGTAGTAGCCGCTGACGACCGCCCCGCCCGAGGGCGGCGCCGGGACGTCGCGCCCGGCGGCGAGGTCGGGCCGGACGAACCGGTCGCTCGGTCCCGGCTCGAGGTCGCCGGAGTCGACGTACGTGCCGTCGCCCTTCAGCCGGGTCTCGAAGTCGACCCAGGCCTGGTAGTCGGCCTCGGTGCCCCGGCCCTCGGCGTACCGCTCGCCCTCGGGCACGGGCTCCGTCCAGAACAGCAGCAGGACCTTCACGGCCCCCAGGCTGTCAGTGGTTGCGCAGCGCGTCCACGAGGTCGTCCTTGTTCATCGACGAGCGGCCCTCGATGTCGAGCTCGGCGGCGCGCTCGCGGAGCTCGTCGACCGTCCACTCCTCGTACGACGGGTGCTTGCCGCCGCGCTCGCTCGGGTCGGGGCCGTCGCCGGCGTCCGAGCGGGCCTTCGCGTTGGAGATGCGGGCGGCCTTCTCCTTGCTGTTGCCCGCCTCGCGGAGCTCCTCGTAGAGCTCCGGGTCCTTGAGCGACGGGTTGTCGCGGTTCTCCTTCGACGCCTTCTTCTCAGCCATGTCCGGGCGGTACCCAGCGGCGCGGCGCTCGACGGATCCGCGCTGCTGGTCGTCCATCGCCACCTGGTAGGCCTGGCCGAGGGCCGCCACCGACAGCGGCCGCAGCCGCTCCACGACCCGCCGCAGGGTCTCCGGCGGCGCGCCCGAGTGCCGGTACGCCGGCCACACCTGTCGCCGGAACACCTCGTGCAGCTCCGCGGCGATCGCACGGCCGTGCGCGGCGTACACGTCGGCGGCGGCGCGGGCGGCCTCGGGCGGGAAGCCGAGCTCCAGCAGGTCGACGCCGATCGCGAGCTGGGGCAGCGCGACGCGGTAGCCGCCCGGGACGTCGTGTTCGTCGGTCTCGCCGGAGGGGGCGACCGGGTCCAGGATGCCCAGCGACACGAGCACCTCGACGTCCTCGTCGGACAGCTCCCGTCCGGCCCGCTCGGCGATCTCCGACCGGGTCAGGACGCCGGGCCCGGGGGAGACCCAGGGAGCCAGCATCGTCCGCTGGAGGGCGAGCTCCTCGACGGAGGCGTCGTCGGGCACGCGGGCGAGGTAGTCCTCGATGGCGGCGAGCGTGAAGCCGTACTCCTGGAGGTCGGCGATCAGGCCCAGCCGGGCGACGTGCTCCGGGGTGTAGAAGCCCGAGCGGCCTCGGCGCACCGGCGGCGGCACGAGCCCGCGCGTCGTCCAGAACCGGACGGTGCGCACGCTCAGGCCGACCCGGCTCGTGAGGTCGGCGAGGGTCAGGAGGGCCGCCCCGTGGTCGAGCGGCGTGGTGCTGGTCACCTTTCAATCGTGACAGCACTGGTGTCATGATCGCGACATGACCCGTCCCACTCCCGGCTCGGGCGTGCCCGACGCCTTCGTCTACGACCACCTCCGCACGCCGCGCGGCAAGGGCAAGGCCTCCGGCGCGCTGCACGAGGTGAAGCCGATCGACCTCGTCGTCGGCCTGCTCGACGAGACCCGCAGCCGCAACCCCGGCCTCGACCCGGCCCTCGTGGACGACGTCGTCCTCGGGGTCGTCACCCCGGTCGGCGACCAGGGCGCGGACATCGCCAAGACCGCCGCGCTCGCCGCGGGCTGGCCCGAGACCGTCGCCGGCGTCCAGCTCAACCGCTTCTGCGCCTCCGGCCTGGAGGCCGTCAACCAGGCCGCGCAGCGGATCCGCAGCGGCTTCGAGGACCTCATCGTCGCCGGCGGCGTCGAGTCCATGAGCCGCGTGCCGATGGCCTCGGACGGCGGCGCCTGGGCGATGGACCCCGCCACCGCGCTGACGACCGGTTTCGTGCCGCAGGGCATCGGCGCCGACCTCATCGCCACCCTCGGCGGCTGGACCCGGGCGGACGTCGACGCCTACGCCACCGAGTCCCACTCCCGCGCCGCGAAGGCGTGGGCCGACGGCCGCTTTGCGCGCTCCGTCGTCCCCGTCACCGACCGCAACGGCCTGGTCGTGCTCGACCACGACGAGCTCGTCCGCCCCGACACCACCCCGGAGACGCTGGCCGGCCTGCGCCCGAGCTTCGCCAAGATCGGTGCCGAGGCGGGCTTCGACGACGTCGCGCTCGAGAAGTACCACTGGGTCGAGCGCATCGACCACGTCCACCACGCCGGCAACTCCTCCGGCATCGTGGACGGCGCCGCGCTGATGCTCATCGGCTCCGAGTACGCCGGCCAGCAGGCCGGCCTCACCCCGCGCGCCCGGGTGCTCGCCACCGCGGTGTCCGGCGCGGACCCGACGATCATGCTCACCGGCCCCGCCCCGGCGGCCCGCAAGGCGCTGTCCCGCGCGGGCCTCGAGGCGAGCGACATCGACCTGTGGGAGATCAACGAGGCGTTCGCCGCCGTCGCCATGCGCTTCATGGCCGACATGGGCATCAGCCACGAGATCACCAACGTCAACGGCGGCGCCATCGCCATGGGCCACCCGCTCGGCGCCACCGGCGCGATGATCCTCGGCACCCTCGTCGACGAGCTCGAGCGCCGCGACCTGCGGCGCGGCCTCGCCACGCTCTGCGTGGGCGGCGGGATGGGCATCGCCACCGTCGTCGAAAGAGTCTGACCGAGGGACGAGATCAGGCTCTGTCATCGGTGGTCGAGCAGCGACCGCGGCTGAGGAACGAAGCCGCGATGAGCGTGTCGAGACCCGGTGAGACGAGAAGCAAGAGGAAGCAGCACGGTGACCACGGTCTCGACAAGGTCGACCACCGGTGGGCGCCGTACCCCGTGACGCCGTACGAGGAGAAGCCATGACCACCCAGACCGAGCAGGAGACCGCGGTCCGCTACGACCGGGACTCCGAGGGCGTCGTGACCCTCACGCTGGACGACCCGCACGCTAGCGCGAACACGATGAACGACCTGTACCGCAGCTCGATGACGGCCGCGGTGCAGCGGCTGCAGGCCGAGAAGGACGACATCACCGGGGTGGTGATCGCGAGCGCCAAGAAGACCTTCTTCGCCGGCGGCAACCTCGGCATGATGCAGGCGACGACCCCCGAGGACGCGCCGCAGCTCTTCGCGGCCGTCGAGGAGACCAAGGCCGCGCTCCGCGGCCTGGAGACCCTCGGCAAGCCGGTCGTCGCCGCCATCAACGGCGCGGCCCTGGGCGGCGGCCTGGAGATCGCGCTGGCCGCGCACCACCGCATCGCGTGGGACGACCCGAGCGTCCAGCTCGGCCTGCCGGAGGCCACCCTCGGCCTGCTGCCGGGTGGCGGCGGCGTCACCCGTGTGGTGCGGATGCTCGGCCTGCAGTCCGCGCTGATGGACGTGCTGATGCCCGGCACCCGCTTCCGTCCGGCCCAGGCGCAGGAGAAGGGCCTCGTCGACGAGCTCGTCGCCGACAAGGCCGACCTGCTCACCGCCGCCAGGGCCTGGGTGCTGGACCACCGCGACGACCCGGAGGCGTCGAGCAAGCCCTGGGACCGCAGCGGCTACCGGATGCCCGGCGGGACGCCGTCCACGCCGAAGCTCGCGCAGTTCCTCCCCGCCTTCCCGGCGCTGCTGCGCCAGCAGACCAAGGGCGCGGTCTACCGCGCGCAGCGGGCGATCCTGTCCGCCGCGGTCGAGGGCGCGCAGGTCGACGTCGACACCGCGAGCCGGATCGAGTCGCGCTACCTCACCTCGCTGATCACGGGTCAGCAGTCGAAGAACATGATCCAGGCGTTCTTCTTCGACCTGCAGGCCATCAACGCCGGCTCGCTGCGCCCCGACGGCCACGAGCGGTTCCGCCCGACCAAGGTGGGCGTGCTGGGCGCCGGGATGATGGGCGCCGGCATCGCCTACGTCTGCGCGAAGGCCGGCATGCCCGTCGTCCTCAAGGACGTCGAGCAGGCCAACGCGGAGCGCGGCAAGGCCTACTCCGAGGGGATCCTCGACAAGGCCATCGCGCGCGGCCGCTCGACGGAGGAGAAGAAGTCGGCGCTGCTCGACCTCATCACCCCCACCGCGGACGCCTCCGACCTCGCCGGCTGCGACCTCGTCATCGAGGCCGTCTTCGAGGACCCGGCGCTCAAGGCGAAGGTCTTCGCCGAGGTCGAGCCGCACCTCGCCGACGGCGCGGTGCTCTGCTCCAACACCTCGACGCTGCCGATCACCGAGCTCGCGACCGGCGTCTCGCGTCCGGCGGACTTCATCGGCCTGCACTTCTTCTCACCCGTCGACAAGATGCCGCTGGTCGAGATCATCCGCGGCAAGGAGACGTCGGACGCCGCCCTCGCCGCCGCGTACGACGTCGTCCAGGCCATCAAGAAGACCCCGATCGTGGTCAACGACTCCCGCGGCTTCTACACCAGCCGCGTGATCGGGACGATGGTCAACGAGGGCCTCGCGATGCTCGCCGAGGGCGTCATGCCGATGTCGGTCGAGCGTGCGGCGACCCAGGCGGGCTACCCGGTCGGGCCGCTGCAGCTCTCCGACGAGCTCAACATGGAGCTGATGAAGAAGATCCGCGCGGCCACCGCCGCCGCGGCCGAGCGCGACGGGACGCCGTACGCCGCCCACGCGGGCGACGCGGTCGTCGACCGCATGCTCGAGCTCGACCGGCCGTCGCGGCTCAAGGGCGCCGGTTTCTACGAGTACGCCGACGGCAGGCGGACCAACCTCTGGCCCGGCCTGGCCGACGCGTTCGGCTCGAGGCTGGACGCCGTGCCGTTCGCCGACGTCAAGGAGCGGATGCTCTTCGCCGAGGCGATCGAGACCGCGAAGTGCTTCGAGGAGGGCGTCATCACCTCCGCGGCGGCCGCCAACATCGGCTCGATCATGGGCATCGGCTTCCCCGCCAACACCGGCGGCGCCGCGCAGTTCATGACGGGCTACGAGTCGGCGTCCGGCGAGCGGGGCCTCGCGGCGTTCGTCGCGCGGGCCGACGAGCTGGCCGACGCGTACGGCGAGAGGTTCCGCCCCACCGACCGCCTGCGCGAGATGGCGGCGTCGGGGGAGGGCTTCCCGCGCTGAGCCGGGCCCGGGCACGGGCCTGACGCGTTCGCAGGACGGGGCGCTCCCCGGACCGGTCTACTGGTCCGGTGAGCGCCCCGTCTGCCTCCCCACCCGCCGTGGACGTCCACGACCTCGTCGTCCGCTTCGGGCCCGTGCTCGCCGTCGACGGGGTCCACCTCGTCGCCGGCGCCGGGGCCTCGACGGCCCTGCTGGGGCGCAACGGGGCCGGCAAGTCGACGACGATGCGGGTGCTGGCCGGGGTGGTCCCGCCGACCTCCGGGAGCGTGCGCGTCGCCGGGATCGACGTCGTCGCCGACCCGCTCGCCGTCAAGCGCGCGATCGGCTACTGCCCCGACGTCGGCGGACTGGTGCCGCGGGCGACGCCCTGGGAGCACCTGCAGCTCGCCGCCCGGCTCCGCCGGCTGCGCGACTGGGAGCCCCGCGCGCGGGAGCTGCTCGAGCGGTTCGAGCTCGGCGCGGAGGCCCACCGCGTCACCGCCGGCTTCTCGCACGGCATGAGCCGACGGTTGTCGGTGCTGCTGGCGGCCTTCCACGACCCCGAGGTGCTGCTGCTCGACGAGCCCTTCGACGGTGTCGACCCGGTCGGGGTCGAGGCGACGATGGACGTCGTCGCCGACGCGCGGGCCCGCGGGGCCGCCGTCCTGCTGTCGACCCACCTGCGCGAGCTCGCCGTGCAGGCGTGCGCCGAGGCCGTCGTCCTGCGGGGCGGCTCGCAGGTCGCGCGGATGGACGCCGCCGCGATGTCCGGCGAGGAGGGCGCCCGTGTCTACCGCGGTCTCCTCGACACCTAGGCGGCTCGACCGGCTGCCCGGCGGCTCCCACGTCGTCGACGTGGGCCTGCTGCTCGCGATGCGCGGCGGCGTCGCACGGGGGCGGGCGGCGCGCCGGCTCGGGCCGGTGCTGGTGGTCGTCACCCTCGCCGTGGCCGTCGTGCCCGCCCTCGTCGGCCCCGGCCTCGGCGAGGGCAGGGCCCTCGAGGTGCTGCTCCTGCTGCCCAGCGGGTACGCCGCGTTCGCCGGTCTCGCCCTCGCGTCGGCGGTGGCCTCGGGCGGCGGCCGCGAGCTGCTGCCGCGCGACCAGGCGACGCCGTACCCCGTCAGCGCGGCGACCGACCACCTCGGCGCCCTGCTGCTGGCGCCGCTGAACATCGCGTGGATCCTCCAGGCGTGGCTGCTGCTGGGCGGCACGTCGTACGCCGTCGGCCCGGCGCGCCTGGCCGCCGCGCAGACCGTCGTGGTGCTGTGGCTCCTCGCCGCGACGGCTGTCGTGCAGGTCCTGGCCTGGCTGATCGAGGCCCTGCGGCGCCGCCCCCACGGGGTGTGGGTGCTGCGGGGCCTGGGGCTGGCCCTCGTCGGCGCCGTCGCCGCGCTGCAGGCGACCGGGCGCACCGAGGACGCCCTCGACGGGCTGCCGACCGACGTGCTGGTCCGCGCGGGGATCCTCGGCGACACCGGGTTCGGCGGGGTCTGGGCGGCCACCGTCGCCGGGCTGCTCGCCGCGACGGCGCTCGCCGTGGTCGCGGGTGCGTGGGCCGCGGGTGTCGCGTCCCGGCGGCCCCCGCGGGAGGAGGTCCGCGCGGAGACCGGCGTCCGGACGCCCCGCCGTGCGCCCCGCGGCGACCTCGGCGCGCTCCTGCGTCTCGACCGGGCGTCGGTGTGGCGGGCGGTGCCCATGCGCCGGGGGCTCGTCGTCCTCGCCGTCATGCCGGGCCTCGTCGCCGTCCTCGGCGCGCTGCCGTGGGAGAGCGCGATCATCCTGCCGGGGCTCGTCGCGTCGGGCGGCGCGCTGCTGTTCGGCGTCAACGCCTGGTGCCTCGACGGGCGCGGCGGGCTGTGGCGCGAGTCGCTGCCGGTCCGGCCGGGGCTGGTCTTCGGGTCCCGGGCCCTGGTGCTGGCCGAGGCGCTCCTGCTCGCCTCCGGCGGGACCCTGGTCATGGCCGCGCTGCGCGCAGGTGCGCCGACGCCGTCGGAGCTGGCCGCCGTCCTCGCCGCGTGGGTCGTGGTCGTCGCCCAGGCCGTCGCCGCGTCGATGACGTGGTCGGCGCGCGCGCCGTACGCGGTGGACCTGCGCAGCGCCCGGGCCACCCCGGCGCCGCCGGCGGTCATGGTCGTCTACTCGACGAAGCTGGCGCTGACGACGACGCTGACCGGGCTGGTGCTCGCGATCACCGCCCACGCCCCCGACTGGCGGCTGCCGCTGCTGGTGGCCGCGCTGTTCCTGGCCTGGTCCGCGGTGCGGCTGCTCCGTGCCCGCGACGTGTGGGTCGACCCGGCGCGCCGCGCGGTCGTCGTCACGACGGTCTCGGCGTGAGGCCCGCCGGCGTCAGCGCCGGGCGCGCTGCAGGCAGCGGTCCTCCTGCTCGCGCAGCCGCGCGACCGGCTCGGCGCCGCCCTGCCCCTGCAGGCGCCGGGTGACGGCGTCCTCCCGCAGGTCGTCGGAGATCTCCCGCAGGCAGTCGGCGTAGTCGTCGCGGACCTCGCTGGAGGCGTCCGGGAGCGCGTCGCGGACGTCGGACGACGCGGCGTCGTAGTCGAGGCACGACACCAGCGCCCTCGCGTAGGCCCGGGCCACCGGCTCGGACACCGGCCGCTGGCCGTCCGCGGCGGCGCGCACGGCGTCGGCGTCCGCGTCCTCGCCCGAGACGAGGCCGTCCTGGCGCAGCGGCTCGAGGCCGGCCTCGCCGACCCAGCGCTCCGCCGTGCACTGGGCGAGGTCCTGCGCGTCGGTGGCGTCGTCGCCGTCCGAGAGCGCCGTCGTGACGCCGTCGGCGACCTGCTGCTCCTGCTCGTCCAGGCCGCAGCCGGCCAGCAGCAGGCAGGCGAGGACCACGGCGACCGCGGGGGCGGCACGACGCCTGACGGAGGGGGTCACGGCACGCTCCTGGGGGCTACGACGAGCCTCGGGGGCGGGGCTCGTGGCGGGTGGCTGACAGGGTCCCAGAAGGCGGAGGCCCTCCGGGCGTGGGGTGGAGGCAAAGAATCACCCGTTCCCCGACGGTGGGGTACCCCGGCCGCCGATGATGGCGGCCATGGGCGTGATCCTCCTCGTGAAGCACGCCCAGGCGTCGCACGAGGGGCACGCCGAGGGCGGTCTGACCGCCCTCGGACGCCAGCAGGCACGACGACTGGGCGGTGCGATGTCGGCCAACGGCGTCGACCCCGACATCGTCGCGACCGGCACGCTCCCGCGACACCGCGAGACCGTCGACGCCATGACCGCCGGCGCCGTCGACACCCTCGAGGACGAGGGCTGGAACGGCGTCGACACCCTCCACGTGCTGTCCCGTCTCGAGCCGTCCTTCGGGGACGCCGAGCCCACGCGCGAGGAGTTCCAGGCCTGGACGGAGCAGGCGTTCCTGCGCTGGGCCTCCGGCGAGCACGACAGCGACTACGACGAGCCGTTCCGTGACTTCACCCGGCGGGTCGCCCGGGCCAAGCTGGGCCTCGTCGCCCGCATGGGGCCCGACGCCAGCGCCGTCGTCGTCACCAGCGGCGGACCCATCGCCTGGATCGCCACCGCCCTCTGGGCCGGCTGGGGACCCGAGCAGCTCTGCACCCCGCTCGCCGCCTCGTGGAGCCGGCTGAGCGCCGTCGTCGTCGACTCCTCCGTCACCAAGGTCGCCCTCGCCCCCCGCGGCCTCAGCCTGGTGTCCTTCAACGACCACTCGCACCTCGAGCGGACGTCGCTGACCGCCCCCACCTGAGCACTCGGCGGTCAGACCATGCGGCGCAGCAGGCGCAGGGGTGCGCGGCGCATCACGACGGAGAGCGGGGCCCACGGCAGGCCGGGCACGTACGCCGACGCGCGACGCGCCTCCATCGCCCTGACCATCGAGGCGACGCCGCGGCGGGTGGAGGCCATCATCGGGCCCTTGCCCCGCCCGTGGGCGCGGTCGTTCATCTCCGAGGCGATGTAGCCGGGGTAGAGGACGGTCACGTCGATGGGGGAGTCGAGCAGCTCGAGGCGGAGACCCTCGGCGAGGTGCGCGATGCCGGCCTTGGTGGCGGCGTACGTCGTCATCGTGCGCGGCAGGCCCCGCAGCGCCGACATCGACGAGATCACGACGAGGTGGCCGGCGTCCTGGTCGCGGAAGACCTCCATCGCGGCCTCGACCTGCGCGAGCCCGGCGACGAAGTTGGTGACGGCGGTCTCGCGGTTGGCGTCGTACCGGCCCGTGCCGAGCGGGGCGCCCTTGCCGAGGCCGGCGTTGACGACGACGCGGTCGAGGGTCCCGAGCTCGTCGCGGAGGTCCCGGACGACGGCGAAGACCTGCTCGTCGTCGGTGACGTCCAACGCACGAACGGCGACCCGCCGGTCGGGGTGCCGCGCGAGGATCTCCTCGCGCAGCGCCTCGAGCCGGTCGAGTCGCCGTGCGCACAGCGCCAGGTCGTGGCCGCGTGCGGCCAGCTGTCGGGCGGTCTCGGCGCCGAGCCCGGAGCTGGCGCCGGTGATCAGGGTGGTGGGCACGGGGCCCAGGGTGTCAGCACCCCCACCGGGTCAGGGCTTGGGCTGCTCCACCACGACGGTGCTGAGGATCTTGTCGGCGAAGGTCTGACGCTTCGCGTCCCACAGCGGCCAGAGGAAGCCGATGTAGCAGGGCAGCGCGTCGAGGATGTGCGCCAGCGCGCGGACGAACGCCATGCCGCCGCCGATGGGCTGACCGGTCTGCTCGGAGAGCAGACGGATGCCCATGACGCCCTTGCCGATCGACCAGCCGGTGCCGCCGCCCTTGAGGCAGGTGTTCCAGACGAACACGGCGATCGCGGCGACGGAGCCGAGCAGGCTGAAGATCGTGCCGAGCGCGCTGACGCCGGTGTCGGACGTCGCGTTGAAGATGCCGCCGATGATCTGGAACGGGATGCTCGCCGCGGCGCCGAGGAGGGCGTCGATCAGGTAGGCGCCGACGCGCTTGCCCCAGTGGGCGTACTGCCCCTGCGGCGCGCCGTACCCCTGGCCGTAGCCGCCGTACTGCTGCTGGCCGTACTGCTGCTGGCCGTAGCCCTGCTGGCCGTAGCCCTGCTGGCCGTAGCCGCCGTACGGGTCGGGCTGCTGGCCGCCGTACCCGCCCTGCTGGCCGTACTGGCCGGGCTGCTGGCCGTACCCCGGCTGCTGGCCGTACTGGCCCGGCTGCTGGCCGTAGCCGGGCTGCTGGCCGTACTGGCCCGACTGGCCGGAGTCACCGGGCTTGGCGTAGGGGTCCTGGGGCTCGTTGCCGTACTGCGACATGCGGTGGGTCCTCTCGGGAGGTGGTGCGGTGGACGAAGACTAGGGGCGATCGTTCGGGTCGGGCATCCTCTTGTGCACGTCGTCGCTGAGGCGGGTGATCGCGAGGAACACTTCGAGGGTCATGCGGATGAAGCACAGGTAGACGAGGAACCCGAGCGGTCCCAGCACCAGCGCGAACAGGCCGAACGCCACGGAGCCGGTCGAGAACGCGGTCACGATCCAGGCCAGCGTCGCGAGACCGAGGACGACGAGGGCCAGCACGTAGACGACCTTGACGATCCGGCCGGTGACGAACGTCGAGAACGAGAAGTCGAAGAGCGCGCCCACGAGCCCCTTCGCCTCGGCGGCCGCGGCACTCGTCGACCCGCCGCCCGGGGCCGCGCCGGGGCCCGAGCCCGTGCTCCACGGGCCGGCCTGCTGGCCCGCGTCGTACGACGGCTGGCCCGGCTGGGCGTAGCCCTGCTGCGGCGGGTGCTGGGCGTAACCCTGCTGCGGGCCCTGCGGGTACGCCGGCGACGGGGCCGACGGGGCCGACGGGGCCGACGGGGCCGCGGGGGGCATCTGCTGGGTCTGCTGGGTGGGTGTGGCGCCGGGCGGCGTGACCGGGGCGTCCCAGGGGTCGGGCTCGGACGGTCCGCGCGTGGGCCGCTCCCACGCGGGGGTCTGGCCGGCGCCGCGCGAGCCGCCGCCCGGCACCCGGGTGCGGTCGTCGCCGGGCTCGCCGGACGGGGGAGGGGCGCCGTACTGAGACATCGGACCTCGTTGTCGGGGTGGGGGTCGGGGCGGGCCGAGTCTGTCAGCCCCGGACCGCCTTCTCCCCGGTGCCGCGCGGTCCAAACCCACCCCCGGCCACCACTTAAAGACAGGGTTGACTGTTTGTTCGCGCGCACGCAGGATGACCGCGTGACGACCGCCAGCCGCACCCCCCAGGCCGAGCGCACCCGCGCGATGCGGCTGCGCCTGCTGGAGGCGACCGTGGAGTGCCTGGTCGAGCGGGGCTGGTCCGGCACCTCGACGACCCTGGTCTCGCAGCGCGCCGGGGTGAGCCGGGGCGCCCAGCTGCACCACTTCCCGTCGAAGGGTGCCCTGGTCACCGCGGCCGTCGAGCACGTCGCGAGCCTGAGGGGCGCCGAGCTCGCCGAGGCCGCGGCGTCCATGCCGGACGGCCCGGACCGCACGCGGGCCGTGCTGGCCATGCTCGCCGACCACGTGACCGGGCCGGTGTTCACCGCCGCGCTCGAGCTGTGGGTGGCGGCCCGGACCGACCCGACCCTCCTGGACGCCGTGGCCCCCCTGGAGCAGCGGATGGGACGCCAGCTGCACCGGACGACGGTCGAGCTGCTCGGCACCGACGACACCGACCCGGCCCAGCGCGAGCTCGTCCAGGCCACCCTCGACCTCGCCCGGGGCCTCGGCCTCGCGACCACGATCACCGACGACCGCGCGCGGCGCGAGCGGGTGCTCGACCGCTGGGCCCGCGTGCTCGACGACGAGCTCGCCCGAGCCGGGAGGACCCCGTGAGCAGCCCCGCGACGCCCCTGGACGACGTCCTGGCCGACCTGGCCGCCGAGTCCGACGCGCTCGACGCCGTGCTGCGGGGGCGACCCGACGACGACGCCGGCTGGCGGCGTCCGACCCCCGCCGCCGGGTGGAGCGTCGCCCACCAGGTGGCCCACCTCGCCTGGACCGACGAGGTCGCCACCCTCGCCGCGCGGGCCGCGACGGGCGAGAAGCAGCCCTGGGACGACGTCGTGCTGGGTGCGATGGGCGACCCCGAGGGGTTCGTCGACGCCGCCGCCGCGGACGGCGCCGCGGTGCCCGCCGCCGAGCTCCGGTCGCGCTGGCTCACGGCCCGCGAGCGCCTCGCGACGGCGCTGCGGGCGCTGCCCGACGGCACCCGGATGCCGTGGTTCGGCCCGCCGATGGCCCCGACCTCGATGGCGACCGCGCGGTTCATGGAGACCTGGACCCACGCCCACGACGTCCTCGAGGGCCTCGGGGAGACCCCCGAGCCCACCGACCGGATCCGTCACGTTGCCCACCTCGGCGTCCGCACCCGCCGGTTCTCCTACGCCGCCCACGGTCTCGAGGCGCCGGAGGCCGAGGTCCGCGTCGAGCTCGTCGCCCCGTCCGGCGAGGTCTGGACCTGGGGGCCCGAGGACGCCGCGCAGCGGGTCACCGGCCCGGCGTACGACTTCTGCCTGCGGGTCACCCAGCGCCGCCCCCGGTCCGCGCTCGCGCTCGTCGCGGAGGGCCCCGACGCCGAGGCCTGGCTGGACGTCGCCCAGTGCTTCGCCGGCCCTCCCGGCCCCGGCAGCGAGGCCCGTCGATGAGCGGGCCCCTGCTCGTCGCCAACTGCTCCGGCTTCTACGGCGACCGCCTCGGCGCGATGCGGGAGGTCCTCACCGGCGACCCCGTCCCGGCCGTCGTCACCGGCGACTACCTCGCCGAGCTGACCATGCTGATCCTCGGCCGCGACCAGCTGCGCGACGCCGGTCTCGGCTACGCCCGCACGTTCCTGCGCCAGGCCGAGGACTGCCTCGGCCTGCTCCTGGAGGGGGGCGCCCGGCTCGTCGCCAACGCCGGCGGGCTCAACCCCGCCGGCCTCGCGGCGAGGGTCTCCGAGGCCGCGCGGGGCCTGGGGCTCGACGTCACGGTCGCCCACGTGACCGGCGACGACGTCCGGCAGCTCGGCATCTCCGGGCACCCCTGGCCCGAGAACGCCCTCACGGCGAACGCCTACCTCGGCGCCGCCCCGATCACCGCCGCCCTCGCGGGAGGTGCCCAGGTCGTCGTCACCGGCCGCTGCACCGACGCCTCGCTCGTGGTCGGCCCGGCCGCGTGGCACCACGGCTGGGCGTACGACGACCCGACGGCCCTCGACGCGCTCGCCGGCGCGACCGTCGCCGGGCACGTCCTCGAGTGCGGCACCCACGCCACGGGCGGCAACTTCTCGGGGTTCCTCGACCTGCCCCGCGACGCGGCGCTGCTCGGCTTCCCGCTCGCCGAGGTCCACGCCGACGGCTCGGCGGTGGTCACGAAGCAGGCCGGCACCGGTGGCGCGGTCACCGTCGACACCGTCACGGCCCAGCTGCTCTACGAGGTGCAGTCGGAGCGCTACGTCACCCCCGACGTCACCGTCCGCCTGGACACCGTCGAGGTGGCCGCCGACGGCCCGGACCGGGTCCGTGTGTCCGGCACCGTCGGCGAGGCACCGCCGGAGCGGCTCAAGGTGTCGGTGAACCTGCTCGGCGGGATGCGCAACCACGTCGACCTCGTGCTCACCGGCCTCGACCTGGCCGAGAAGGAGGCCTGGGTGCGCGCCCAGCTCGAGCCGCGGCTGACCGCCGCCTCGGTGACCTGGACCCGGTCCGCGGCCCCCGACCCCGACGCGGACACCGAGCAGGGCGCCTCGATGGTCCTGCGCTGCACCGTGCGGGACGCCGACAAGGCCCCCGTCGACCGGGCGTTCAGCGCTGCGGTGGTCGACCTGGCGCTCGGCTCCTACCCCGGCTTCGCCCCCGTCGCCCCGCCCGCGCCCGCCACGCCGTACGGCGTGCACCGGGCGGCGTACGTCGGCCGGGGTGAGGTCGAGGCGGTGGTGACCTTCTCCGACGGGCGCTCCGAGGTGGTGGCTGACGTCGGCGCCGCACTCGCGGGGGCCTCGACCAGCGCTCGCGAGCGCTCGCGTGCTGCTCGACCACCTGGGGGTGGGTCCACGGTGCGGGCACCCCTGGGGACGTTCGTGCACGCCCGCTCCGGCGACAAGGGTGGCGACGCGAACCTCGGCCTGTGGGTGCGTCACGACGACCACCCGGCGTACGACGACCGCGTGGCCTGGCTGCTCGACACCGTCACCCCGGCGTGGGTCGCCATGCTCGTGCCCGAGGCCGAGGGTCTGGACGTCGTCGTCCACCCGCTGCCGAACCTGGGCGGGGTCAACGTGCTGCTGGGTGGCCTGCTCGGGGACGGCGTCGCCGCGTCGGCCCGGTTCGACCCGCAGGCGAAGGGCCTGGGCGAGTACGCCCGCGGCCGCACCGTCGAGATCCCGGAGGGACTCCTGTGAGCACAGACCTGCACGCGATGGCCGCGGAGTTCACCCGGCGCGAGGTGGCGCCCCACCTCGACGACTGGGAAGCCGCCGGCCTCGTCCCGCGCGAGCTGCACGCCGCCGCGGCGAAGCAGGGCCTGCTCGGCATCTCGTTCGCCGAGGAGGTGGGCGGTCAGGGCGGCGACCTCGCCGACGTCGTCGCGGCGACCGAGGGGATGCTCGCCGAGGGCGCCTCCAGCGGCCTCCTCGCGGCGCTGTTCACCGGCGGCATCGCGCTGCCGCACCTCGCGGCGCACGGCTCCCCGGACCTCGTGGACCGCTTCGTCCGGCCCACCCTCGCCGGCGAGGTGATCGGGTCCCTGGCGATCACCGAGCCGGACGGCGGCTCCGACGTCGCGCACCTCCGCACCCGGGCGGTCCGAGACGGCGACCACTACGTCGTCGACGGGGCGAAGACCTACATCACCAGCGCCGTCCGCGCGGACTTCCTCACCGTCGCCGTCCGCACCGACGGCCCCGGGGCCGCCGGGGTGTCGCTGCTGGTCGTCGAGACCGACCGCCCCGGCGTCACGGTGACCGGCCCGCTGCCCAAGCTGGGGTGGCACTGCTCGGACACCGGCGAGATCGCCTTCGAGGGCGTGAGGGTGCCCGTCGACCACCTCGTCGGGGCGGAGGGCAGCGGCTTCGGCCAGATCGCGGAGCAGTTCGTGACCGAGCGGATCGTGCTCGCCGTCCACGGCTACGGCCTCGCCGCCCGCGCGCTCGCCCTGACCGCGGCCTGGTGCCGCGACCGCGAGACGTTCGGGCGCCCGCTGAGCGGCCGCCAGGTCGTCCGCCACCGGCTCGTCGAGATGCACCGGCAGGTCGAGGTCGCCCGCACGTACGTCCACCACGTCGTCGACCGCCACCTGGCCGGCCAGGACGTCGTCGCCGAGGCCTGCCTGGCGAAGCAGACGGCGGTCGAGTGCGCGGCGTACGTGACCGACGCCGCCGTCCAGCTGCACGGCGGTGCCGGCTACGTCCGGGGCGAGGTGGAGCGGCACTACCGCGACGCCCGTCTGCTCGGGATCGGCGGCGGGTCCACCGAGGTCCTCACCGACCTCGCGGCGGCCCTGCTCGGCTACGGAGGAGCGCGATGACCACGAGCACGACCATGGCCGACCAGCTCGAGGCCCTCGCCGCCGAGCACGCGAAGGCGGTCGCCGGCGGCGGGGAGAAGTACGTCGCCCGCCACCGCGCCCGCGGCAAGCTCACCGCCCGCGAGCGCATCGAGCTGCTCGTCGACGAGGGCTCGGCGTTCCTCGAGCTGTCCCCGCTGGCCGGCTGGGGGAGCGACTACACGGTCGGCGCCAGCGTCGTCACCGGCGTCGGGGTCGTCGAGGGCACCGAGGTGCTGGTCGTCGCCAACGACCCGACGGTCAAGGGCGGCGCCACCAACCCGTTCACCCTGAAGAAGCTCCTGCGCGCCCACCAGGTCGCCGAGCGCAACGGGCTGCCGACCATCTCGCTCGTGGAGTCCGCCGGGGCCGACCTCCCCACGCAGAAGGACATCTTCGTGCCCGGCGGCCAGATCTTCCGCGACCTCACCCGCGCCAGCGCCCGCCGTGAGCCGACCGTCGCCGTGGTGTTCGGCAACGCCACCGCCGGCGGCGCCTACGTGCCCGGCATGAGCGACCACACGGTGATGGTGAAAGGCGCCGCGCAGGTGTTCCTCGGCGGCCCGCCACTGGTGAGGATGGCCACCGGCGAGGAGGCCGAGGAGGAGTCGCTCGGCGGCGCCGAGATGCACGCCCGGACCTCCGGGCTCGCCGACCACCTCGCCGCCGACGAGCACGACGCGCTGCGGATCGCCCGACGGATCGTCGCCCGCTGGGGACGCCGCAAGCCCGTCGCGCCCCCGTCGTACGCCTGGGCGGAGCCGGACGCGGACCCCGAGGAGCTGCTCGACCTCGCGCCCACCGACCTCACCGAGCCGTTCGACCCCCGCGACGTCGTCGCCCGCGTCTGCGACGGCGTCAGCGCCGAGAACCCGCTGGCCTTCGACGAGTTCAAGCCGCTGTACGGCGCCTCGCTCGTCTGCGGGTGGGCGCGGCTGCACGGCCGGCCGGTCGGCATCCTCGCCAACGCCCAGGGCGTGCTGTTCAGTGAGGAGGCGCAGAAGGCGACGCAGTTCGTGCAGCTCGCCAACGCGTCCGGCACGCCGCTGATTTTCTGGCACCACACCACCGGCTTCATGGTCGGCACCGACTACGAGCAGGGCGGCATCGTCAAGCACGGCGCGATGATGATCAACGCCATCTCCAACTCGACCGTGCCGCACTTCACCGTCCTCATGGGCGCGTCGTACGGCGCGGGCAACTACGCCATGAACGGCCGCGCCTACGACCCGCGCTTCCTGTTCGCGTGGCCCAACGCCAAGTCCGCGGTGATGGGCCCGAAGCAGCTCGCGGGGGTGCTGTCGATCGTGTCCCGCGCCGCCGCGGAGGCCAAGGGCGCGCCGTACGACGAGGAGGGCGACGCCGGGATGCGCGCGATGGTGGAGCAGATGGTGGAGGAGCAGTCGCTGCCGTTCGTGCTGAGCGGCCTGCTGTACGACGACGGGGTGATCGACCCGCGCGACACCCGCACGGTGCTCGGCATCGCGCTGTCCGTCGTCGAGAACCGCGCCTGGACCGGCGCCACGACCTACGGGGTGTTCCGGCCGTGACTCGACCCGTGATCACCCGTCTGCTCGTCGCCAACCGCGGGGAGATCGCCTCGCGGGTCTTCCGCACCTGCCGCGAGCGCGGCATCGGCACGGTCGCGGTGTTCTCCGACGCCGACGCCTCGCTGCCGTACGTCGCGGAGGCCGACGCCGCCGTCCGCCTGCCGGGGACGACCCCGGCCGAGACGTACCTGCGTGCGGAGGCGCTGGTCGACGCGGCCCTGAGCACCGGCGCTGACGCCGTCCACCCCGGTTACGGCTTCCTCGCCGAGAACGCCGGCTTCGCCCGCGCCGTCGAGGCCGCCGGGCTCACGTGGGTCGGCCCGCCGCCGGGGGCGATCGAGCTCATGGGCTCCAAGGTCGCGGCCAAGGAGCACGCGGTCGCGGTCGGCGTCCCCGTGCTGAGCGTCGACGAGCCGACCGAGGACGACCTCCCGCTGCTGGTCAAGGCCAGCGCCGGCGGCGGCGGGCGCGGGATGCGGGTCGTCCGCGACCTCGCCGCCCTCGACGCCGAGGTCGCCGCGGCGCGCGAGGAGGCGGCGTCCGCGTTCGGCGACGGGACCGTCTTCGTCGAGCCGTACGTCGAGCACGGGCGCCACGTCGAGGTCCAGGTGTGGGCCGACGCGCAGGGCGGCGTGTCGGTCCTGGGCGACCGCGACTGCTCGTTGCAGCGCCGCCACCAGAAGGTCGTCGAGGAGGCGCCCGCGCCCGGCCTGCTCCCCGAGACCCGGGAGGCGATGCACGCCGCCGCCCGCGCGTTGGTCGAGCCGCTCGGCTACCGCGGCGCCGGCACCGTCGAGCTGCTGATGGACGCCACCACCCAGCGGTTCTGGTTCCTCGAGATGAACACCCGCCTCCAGGTCGAGCACCCGGTCACCGAGGAGGTCACCGGCCTCGACCTCGTCGGCCTCCAGCTCGACGCCTGCGAGCAGGACGGGCCCCTCGAGATCCGCGTCGGCGAGCGCGGCCACGCCATCGAGGTGCGGCTGTACGCCGAGGACGACCAGCACCGCCCCACGGCCGGGACGTTGACGGCCTTCGCGGTACCGGACGGCGTCCGCCTCGAGAGCACGTACGCCGCGGGCGACGAGGTCACGCCGTACTACGACGGCATGCTCGCCAAGGTCGTCGCCCACGCCGCGACCCGCGAGCAGGCCGCGCGCAAGCTGGCCGGCGCGCTCGCGCGGGCGCGGGTCCACGGGCTCGTCACCAACCGCGACCGGCTCGTCGGGCTGCTGCGCGATCCCGACTTCCTCGCCGGTGGCGTCAGCACGTCGTTCCTGGGCGAGCACCCGCCGGTCACGTCGGCGGACGCCCGGCACGCCGTCCTCGCCGCCGCGGTCGCGGTCGTCGCCGCCGCGCGGGAGCGGGCCACCGTGCAGGTCGGCGTACCCGCCGGCTGGCGCAGCGTGACGAGCGGCCCGCAGACGGTGGCGTTCGATGACCACGAGCCCGTCTCTTGGTGGGGAACCCGCGACGGACCGGTCCTCGACGACGTCGACGTCGTGACGTGCTCGCCGGCCTCGGTCACCCTCGAGTCGGCGGGCGTGCGGACGACGTACGCGACGGCGGTGCGGGGCCTGCCCGGCGCCGAGACGGTGGACGTCGACTGGTCGGGGCCGGCCTCCGGGCACGTGCACCTCGTGCGGACGCCGCGGTTCAGCGACCCCGCGCTCGCGCAGGCGGCCGGGTCGCTGACGGCGCCGATGCCCGGCACCGTGGTGAGGCTGGTGGCCGAGCAGGGGGCGTCGGTGTCGGCGGGGGAGACGATCCTCGTGCTCGAGGCCATGAAGATGCAGCACACCGTGACCGCGCCGGCCGACGGCGTCGTCACCGAGGTCGCGGTCGCGGCCGGTCAGCAGGTCGCCGCCGGGGAGGTCCTGGCGGTCGTGGGAACTGTCGCAGGAGCTGAGGAGCAGGCATGAGCACGGTCGAGGGAATGCTGTTCGAGGAGTCCGAGGAGCGTCGCGAGCTGCGCAAGGCCGTCGCGGGGCTGGCGTCGCGCTACGGACGCGACTGGTTCACCGCGAAGGCCCGCAGCGGCGAGAAGACCACCGACCTGTGGCTGGACGTCGCCAAGCACGGCTACCTCGGCGTCAACGTCGGGGAGGAGTACGGCGGGGGCGGCGGCGGGATCGGCGACATCGCCGCCGTCTGCGAGGAGCTCGCCGCGGCGGGCTGCCCGCTGCTGCTGATGGTGGTCTCGCCCGCGATCTGCGGCACGGTCATCGAGCGGTTCGGCACCTCGGAGCAGAAGCAGCGCTGGCTGCCCGGCATCGCCGACGGCACCGGCACGATGGCGTTCGCGATCACCGAGCCCGACGCCGGCACCAACACCCACGCCATCACCACCTCGGCCACGAAGGACGGGGACGACTACGTCCTGAACGGCCGCAAGGTCTGGATCTCCGGCGTCGACGAGGCCGAGAACGTGCTCGTCGTCGCCCGCATGAAGGACTCCGCCACCGGCCGCCTCAAGCCGGTGCTGTTCGTCGTCCCCACCGACGCGCCCGGCTTCGAGGCGCAGGTCATCCCGATGGAGATCGTCAGCCCCGAGAAGCAGTTCAGCGTCTTCCTGGACGACGTCCGCCTCGGCCCCGACGCCGTCGTCGGCAGCGAGGACGGCGGCCTGCTCCAGCTCTTCGCCGGCCTCAACCCGGAGCGGATCATGGCGGCGGCGTACTCCCTCGGCCTCGCCCGCCACGCCCTCGACCGCGCGGTGGCCTACGCGAGGGACCGCTCGGTGTTCGGCGTCCCGATCGGCACCCACCAGGCCATCGCTCACCCGCTCGCCGAGTCGTACATGGAGATCGAGTCCGCCCGGCTGATGAACCAGAAGGCGGCCGCGCTGTGCGACGCGGGCCAGGACGAGAAGGCCGGGGAGGCCGCCAACATCGCGAAGTACTGCGCCGCCGAGGCCGCCTGCCGCGCCGTCGACCGCGCCGTGCAGACCCACGGCGGCGCCGGCATCTCCTCCGAGCACGGCATCGCGGGCCTGCTCGTCGCCACCCGCGCCTCCCGGATCGCCCCGGTCACCCGCGAGATGGTCCTCAACTACGTCGCCATGCACTCGCTGGGGCTGCCGAAGTCGTACTGAGCGCGGTCCCGCCCGGGCACTCCCGGGCCTGCCGGAGTCGTCATGTGAGGCGGGCGCGCACGTCGGACCCGGGTCGACTACCGCTCTCCGTAGGCGGCGAGGCCGAGCCGGACGCCGACCGCGACGAGCCCCACGAGGGCCGCCGCGGTCGCGGGCAGCATGAGGAGCGAGGCGACGACGACCATCGGACCGTCGGCGACGGCGAGGACGACCCAGAGCAGCACGACGCCGCCGCACCCCCCGACGAGGCACCACCGGATCCAGCGGGTCGCCTCGTCGGGCATGATCGTCGTCGCCATGGTCGGGGTCCTCTCGGGGTGGGACTGCGGTCAGCCGGCCGGCTCGACCACGCTGTCGGCGGAGGAGAAGCCGCGGTAGGTGCCCTCCGGAACCTCGTGGCCGAGGCCCTCGCGGGCGCGGGTGACGGGTCGGGCGCGCACGTCCCTAGGACGGACCGGGCGCCGGATCGGTTGCCTCAGTCGCGGAGCCGGTCGTGGCGCTCGTCGCCCGGCAGCGTCGGCCGGACGCCGTACGCCGCGAGCCCAAGCTGCACGCCGATGCCCACGACCCCGACGGCGAGCACGATCGGCCCGGCCACCCTGATCAGTCCGAGGACGGCGGCGACCGCGATCTCCGCACCGATGGGCAGGAGGTCCACCAGCTGGGTCTGCAGGAACGTCTGCAGGGCGTACCCGACGACCACCAGGACGACGCCCCAGGTCAGGCAGCCGCGGATCGTGCCGCGGGCGCGGGAGGTCGCGGTCGGGTGGGCGGCCACGGGTCTACCCCTTCCCCGGCTTGCCCATCGACGCGAGTCGCGCGGCGTTGTGCTCCGTGTCGTACATGACGATCTCGCGGTGCGACTCGACGAACGCGCTGAAGGTGCTGAACCCGATGGCCCGCTCGCTGAAGTCGGGCGCGAGGCGCAGCATCAGGGTCTTGACCATCGACAGCGGCACCCAGTCGTCGGTGCGCTGCTCGTGGCCGAGCTTGAGAGCGCGGAGCAGCAGCTTGCGCGCCGTCCGAGCGGGGTCGTCGGCGCGGCGGCCGCGGGCGGAGCCCTGGGCGGGGGCGTCCTCGGTGGCCGGCTCCTCGACGGCAGCGGCCTTCTTCGCCCCGCGGCGTCGCCGCGTCACCTCCGGCTTCGCGGGCTCCTCCGGCTGCTCGGCGGCCGGCTCGGTCTCGGCAGCCGGCTCGGTCTCGGCGGCGACCTCGTCGTCCTCGTCGTCGTCATCCAGCGTCACGAGGGCGTCGTACTGGCGGAACTCGTCGCACGCGAGCTCCCAGTAGCGCCCGACGGAACCGGCCACGCCGACCCCGATGATGCGGCGGTCCAGGCGGCGGGCCTTCTGGGCGAGCGGCACGTAGTCGGAGTCACCGGCGGCGACGAGCAGGTGGGTCAGGTACGGGAACCGCTCGAGGTCCTCGAGCGCGTCGACGGCGAGGCGGATGTCCGCGCCGTTCTTCGACCCCGACATCGGGAACATCTGCACCAGGTCGACCGACCGGCGGGTCAGGGCCCGGCCGTACGCCGCGAAGGCGGGCACGGTCCAGTCGCAGTACGCACGGCAGATCGTCACGATGCCGAGGGACGCGGCGTAGTCGATGATCGCGTCGAGGTCGAGGCGGGCCGACTCCAGCTTGTCGGCGATCGCGGGGGTCGCGCGCTTGCGGGCGTCGTCCTTGCGCCAGGCCCCCTCCCCATGGGTGGCGTCGTACAGGCTGATGACCAGGTTCTCGAAGTCGACATACACCGCGACGCGGCCGGGCAGCTCCTCGGTGGCGGTGCTCATGCGCCGAGTCTCGCAGAGCCGGCGGCCGGGACCTCAGTCCAGGAGGAGCCGCCTCGTGCCGACGAACGGCACCGGCGACCGGGTCCGGCTGTCCCGTAGGGCGTCGTCGGCGTAGGACAGGACGAACTCCTCGTACACGGCGAACGCCGCGGCGCCGGTGCGCACCCACCGGGGCCGTCCGAGGCACGAGCGCGGGACGGAGGCGGTGACGCGGTCCGCGGCCGGCAGGAGGTTCCCCTGAAGGCCCGGGCAGTCGACCTCCTGGCCGAGGTCGGTG
Source organism: Nocardioides sp. CFH 31398 (assembly GCF_022436705.1). Taxonomy (GTDB): domain Bacteria; phylum Actinomycetota; class Actinomycetes; order Propionibacteriales; family Nocardioidaceae; genus Nocardioides. The sequence continues at coordinate 104,738 of NZ_JAKUHT010000020.1, forward strand.
TCGTACAGACCGACGACCTTCTCGCCGTCCGCCGTGCGCTGCACGACGGCGACCAGGAGACGCTCGTCGGAGGTGCCCACGGCGAAGTTCGCACCGACGGCCGACGTGGTGTCGAGGTCCGCGACGACGACCTGCATCGACACCCGGCCGTCGGCGTGCCGGCTGGTCAGCTGCAGCACGCCCGCGGAGGGGCGGGGTTCCTGCTGCCGCCCCTGGATCTCGGACACGTCACCGCGCGGGTCGCGCCTCACCTCGACGTCGGCCGCGGCGGGGCCGGCGACGACGAGCGGGACGACGAGCGCGGCGGCGCAGGCCACGGCGGCGGGCAGGCGGTGGGGCGGAGTGGCCACGGGCGGTCTCCTCGCGGGGGACGGACGCGCCCGAGACGCCCGGTTGTCGCCGCCGAGCATGCTCCCGACGAGCCCCGTTGTCACGGGTCGGCCGAGGCCGTCCCCGAGGCGTCCTCGGGTCGTCGCCCGGCGCCCCCCTGCCGCCGCTGTCGCCGCTGTCGCCGCTGTCGCCGAGGGAAACCTGTGCCGGACGGGTTTGGTGGGGTGACCGGGACGGAAGGGGTGAGTGTGACCGGGGTCACCAGACCTCGGCACCGTCACCACGGGGGTCCACCATGACCAGACGTCTGCTCGCCGGCCTCGTCGCCGGCCTGACCATGACCGGAGCGGCGACTCTCGCCGCCCCGGCCTCCGCCGACGAACCCACCGACCCGGCGGCCACGAGCCGCCTGCCCTACCAGCGCGAGGTCGCGCAGGTCCTCCCGGACGCCGCGGGCGGCACCCGGGCGGCGCAGCCCGGTACCGGCATCCGAGGTCCGAACAGCGGCACCGCGACCGTGTACGACGAGCCCTGTCTCGGCGAGGAGGTCCGAGCCCGTGGCGAGTCCGGTCGCGCGGCTCTCTACCGTCCCGGCCCGGAGGCCGAGGCGCGGCCGGTGACGCCGGTCGTCCAGGAGCGCACCTTCGCCTCGCCGGAGGCGGCACGGGCGGCACTCGGCGTGCTGCGGGCCGCGGTGCGGGAGTGTCGCGGGCAGACGGCGCGGACGAGGACGGAGACCTACTCGTGGTTCCAGCGTTCGGTCCCGCTGTACGGCCAGGACCGGCTCGGATGGAGCCTGCGGACGACGTACTCGGGCGGCGGGAAGGTGTTCGACCTGCACTACCTGGTGCTGCGCGGCGACACCCTGGTGCACGTCGTGACCTCGAAGCGGGGCTCGCTGCCCGACCAGGGCGCGTCGCAGCGCCTCACCCGCCTGGCGCTCACCACGCTCCGGTGAGCAGCCGCTGAGACGCGGCGGCCGGATGGCTCAGAAGTCCCGCACCCGCGGCAGGGTGTGGTCGGCGCCGGGGCGGACCATGAGGATCTGGTCCACGCCCATGCGACCGTCGCGGAAGGCCATCCGGCCGCCCACCAGGTAGAGCCGCCACACGCGGACGACCTCCTCGCCGACGAGCTCGGTGAGCCGGGCCGCGTTCTTCTCGAACGTCTCGAGCCACCCGTCGACGGTCCACACGTAGTGCTCACGCATCGCGTGGACGTCGCGGACCTCGAGGCCGCCTTCCTCCAGCAGCGCGACGGTCTCGCCGACCGGGCGCATGTGCATGTCGGGAGCGATGAACGACTCGATGAAGGGGCCGCCACCGGGGTGGCCCTTGCGGCCGCCGGCCCGCGACATCTGCTGCACGAGCACGCGGCCGCCGGGCTTGACCGCGTCGCGCAGCACCCGGGCGTACGTCGGGTAGTTGCCCTGCCCGACGTGCTCACCCATCTCGATGCTCGCGGCGGCGTCGAAGTGGCCGGCGCCCCCCTGGACCTCCGGGATCTCGCGGTAGTCCTGCAAGCGGATCTCGACGCGGTCGCCCAGGCCGCGCTCGGCGATGCGGGCGTCGATGAACTTCTTCTGCTCCGCCGCGATCGTCACGCCGGTCACCTGCGCGCCGTAGTGCTCCGCGGCGTGCAGCGACAGCGAGCCCCAGCCGCACCCGACGTCCAGGAACCGCATGCCCGGCTCGAGGCCGATCTTGCGGCAGACGAGGTCCAGCTTGTCGCGCTGCGCGTCGGTGAGCGTGTACGACGGGTCGTCGAGCGGCTTGGTGAAGTACGCCGACGAGTACGCCATCTGCGGCTCGAGGATCAACGAGTAGAACTCGTTCGACAGGTCGTAGTGGTGGCTGATCGCTCGGCGGTCGCGGAGCCGGGAGTGCAGCCGGCCCGTGATCCGCGCCTGCGAGGCCGGGGCGACGGGCGGGCGGCCGAGGACGCCGAGGTCGCGGGCCGTCCGCGCGGCCTGCAGCAGCGTCGACGGTGTCGGGCGTACCCCCGACAGGCCCCGCTCCGCGGCGACCGACCACACGTGGGTCAGGGCGTCGTCCAGGTCGTGGTGCACCTCGATCTCGCCGGTGACGTAGGCCTGCGCCGCGCCCAGCTCCCCCGGGTGCCAGAGCAGCCGACGGAGGGCGTCCGGCGTGCGGATCTCCACCAGCGGTGCGCCGACGGGGCCGGTCTCGCTGCCGTCCCAGGCACGCAGCCGCACGGGCAGCTCGCCGCCCACGAACGGGGCGAGCGCCTCGGCGAGACGGTCGGCGACGGTCATCGGGCGTCCTCCCGGGTGAAGAGCAGCTGGTTGACGTCGAGGTACGCCGAGGCGAAGCCCGCCCGGGAGTACTCGAGGTAGAAGTGCCACATCCGGCGGAACGTCTCGTCGAAGCCGAGCGCGCCGATCCGTGCGGCGGCGGCGGTCGCCGTGACGTCCCACTGCCGCAGGGTCTCGGCGTAGTGCTGGCCCATCGAGAGCCGCCCGGTCATCCGGAGCGCGGTGTCGGCCCGGGTGATCTCGTCCAGGACCTGCACCGACGGCAGGAAGCCGCCGGGGAAGATGTACTTGTTGATCCAGGTGTAGGTCCGCCTCGTGGCGAGCATCCGGTCGTGCGGCATCGTGATCGCCTGGATGCCGACCCGACCACCGGGCGCCAGCACCCGGTCGATGGTGCGGAAGTACGTCGACCAGTACTCGTGGCCGACGGCCTCGATCATCTCGACGGAGACGACGGCGTCGTAGGTGCCCTGCACGGCGCGGTAGTCGCACAGCTCGACGGTGACGGCCTCGGTGTGACCGGCCTCGTCGATCCGTCGCTGCGCCAGCGCCTGCTGCTCGCTGGACAGGGTCACGGAGTGGACCGTCGCCCCGCGGGCGGCGGCGCGGATCGCGAGCTCGCCCCAGCCGGTGCCGATCTCGAGCACCCGGGTGCCCCGGCCCACGCCGGTCTGGTCGAGCAGCCGCTCGATCTTGCGGGCCTGGGCCGCCTCGAGGTCGGCCCCGGGCACCGGCGGCGCGGCCTGCAGGAACGGGCCGACCGTGTCGCGGACGGCGTCGAGCCGCGCCTCGAACAGTGCGGAGGAGTAGCTCAGCGTCGGGTCGAGGAACGTGGCGAACAGGTCGTTCGAGAGGTCGTAGTGGTGCGCGATGTTGCCGCGGGTCTGCTTCTCGGTGTTGCGGTGCAGCGCCGGCGGTCGGCGGACGACGGCGGCGCGCAGCTTCTGCAGCGGCTCGGGCACCAGGCGCGGCATCTCCGCGGACAGCACGGCGAGGAAGCCGCCCAGGTCACCGGAGGGCCCCTCGTCCCAGGCGCCGGTCAGGTAGGCCTCGCCGAAGCCGATGAGGGCGTCGCGGCCGAACCGGGCGAAGAACTCGTCGGGACGGTGGATCGTCATCTCCGGGCCGCCGAGCCCGAGCGTCGAGCCGGGCCCGTCGGCACCGTGGACGGTGACCGGCAGCCGCGAGATCGCGGCGGCGAAGAGCCGCTTCGCGACCAGCGCGGACACCCGGGTGCGGGGGCCGGAGGGGACGCGGTCCAGACCCGGCCACGTGTGCGGGTCGGGACGGGGTACCGCGTACGCGGTGGCGCCCAGGTCTTCGTGCGGTGTCATCTCGGTGGTCACGAGACGCCCTCCTGGCGGGGGTGGTCGGGTCGGGGGCGGACCGGCAGGCGGCGCAGCCAGAGCGTGATGCCGTGGAGCCTGATCAGCACGGAGTGTCGCAAGGCGACCGGCGCGGCGCGCCACGGGGCGTGGCGGGCGGTCGCGGTGCCGCGCAGCGAGGCCGAGAAGTCCTCGCCCTCGTCGGAGGTCAGGGACACGGCGACGTGCAGGTCGGTCTCGGTCGGGGTGGGGACGGCGATCTCGTATCGGCCGCCCGTCCCGTGGAACGGGGAGACGTACAGCGCCTTGTCGGTGCTGGCGCGGCCCTGGGCGTCCGGGTGGACGAGGTAGGCGTGCCGCTCGCCGTAGGTGTTGTGGACCTCGACGACCACGCAGCGCTGCTCGCCGTCCGGCCCGAAGCACCAGAACACCGAGATCGGGTTGAAGCAGTAGCCGAAGGCGCGGGGGTTGGCGGCCATGAGGATGCGGCCACCCGACACGTCGACGCCCTGCTGGGCGCAGAAGGCCTCGACGTTCTCGCGGAGGCTGCGCTCCGGGTGGGCCGGGTCGTTGACGTGGTCCCGGGCCTCGAAGGTCCCGAGCACGGGGCCGAGGACGCCGGGTCGCGGCAGGTGGTCGAGGTCGACGACCTGGGTGTGCGAGCGGTGCGAGAACGTCCGCCGCAGCGGCGTGCGGCGGGTGTGGCTGATCGTGGTCGCGTAGGTGCGGGGCGAGGTGGACGCCGTGGCCGGGCGGCGGCCCGGCGCGGTGCGCTCCCAGTCCACACCCAACCGGGCCGCGGCCTCGACGCCCGAGCGCGCGCCGTCCTCGTGGAAGCCCCAGCCGTGGTAGGCGCCGGCGAAGGCGAGCCGGTCGGAGTCGCACTCGTCGAGCCGGCCCTGCGCGGCGACGGACTCGGGGGTGTAGAGCGGGTGCTCGTACTCCATCGTGTCGATCACCGTGGCCTCGTCGACGAGGTCGGCTCCGCCGAGGGTGACGAGGAAGCGGCGGTCGGTGACGCCGTACGCCTCGTCGAGGCGCATCAGCCGGGTGAGGTCGTAGGTGACCGTGACGGCCCCGGTGTCGCCGTGGTGGTGGGCGGGCCGGCGCAGGTAGTTCCACGACGCGCGGGCGCGCGGCAGGCGCGGCAGCAGCGAGGTGTCCGTGTGCAGCTGCGCGGTGTTGGTGGAGTACGTGATGGCGCCGAGGACCTCGCGCTGCGCGTCGGTCGGCGCGTCCAGCATCGCCAGCGCCTGGTGCGGGTGGGTGGCGACGACCACCGCGTCGAACGTCGTCCGCTCGCCGTTGCCGTCGGTGAGCTGCACGCCGTCGGCGGTCTCGAGCAGGCCGGTGACCTTGACGCCGGTGCGGACCTCGTCGAGGTGCTCGGCCACGGCGGCGACGTACGTCGCGGACCCGCCGACGACCGTCCGCCACGGCGGGGAGCCGAAGACCTGCAGCATCCCGTGGTGGGACAGGAAGCGGAACAGGTAGCGCGCGGGGTACTCCAGCGCACGGGCGTCGTCCGTGGACCACACCGCGGCGACGAGGGGCTCCATGAACAGGGCACGGAAGTGCTGGTCGAAGCCGCCGTCGTCGAGGAACTCGGCGAGGGTGCGCAGGTCGGCGTCGGCGTCGGACGTCGAGCGCAGCAGCGCGCGGGCGCGGCGGTGGAAGCGGGGGACCTGGACGAGCATCCGCAGGAACGCGGGGTCGACGGCGTTGCGCCAGGTGGCGAACACCCCGGTGAGGCCGAGCGCGCCGGCCCACTCGACCCGCCGCTGCTCGTCGCGGATCGACATCGACATCTCGGAGAGCCGCGTCGTGACGCCGAGCTCGCCGAACAGCCGCAGCAGGTGGGGGTAGGTGCGCTCGTTGTGGACGATGAACCCGGTGTCGACCGGGACCGTCACGGTGGTGCCGTCGGGGCGTCGGACGTCGACGGGGTGGGTGTCGGCGTGGCCGCCGAGGCGGCTGTCGGCCTCCAGCAGGGTGACGTGGCAGGTCCGCGAGAGGACGTAGGCCGCGGTCAGGCCGGCGACACCGCTCCCGACGACGGCGACCCGACGACGGTCCGTGTGCTGCTCCCCATGACCCCCAGCGCTCACGCGGCCGGTCCGAAGTCGAACTCGGCGATCGGCTCCGAGGTCGGCTCCTCCGAGCCCCCCTCCGGCTCGACGGTGATGCCGACGCCGTCGGCGCCGCGCGCCTCGCCGTTCAGCTGGACCGTCTGGTCCTCGGCGACCGGCATCAGCCCCGCCGGCTCGAAGACCCCGTCGCGCTCGTACCAGAGCTGGTAGACGCGGTCCGTGGGCGGCGGCGGCATGTTCTCGGTCCGGATGACCGAGGAGTTCGCCGTGTCGGAGTGGACGACGGTGGCGCGGACGTCCTTGCCGAGCTCGACCGAGGTCGAGCGGGCGTCGTCGGCCTGCAGCACCTGCTGCGCCGGGCTGAGCTCGTCGGGCTGGTCGACCCACGGCTGGGTGACGCCCAGGCCGACGGCGAGGACGGCGGCCGCGGCGACGCCGGCGACCGTCGAGGTCCAGCGGCGGCGACGGCCGCGGCGCGCGGCGAGCTCGTCGCGCCGCTCGGCGAGGGTCGGCTGCACGGGCAGCGGCGGCAGCGGGCGGATGGTGCCGATCTGCGCCAGCACGTCGCGGCGCAGGCCCGGCGGGGGCGTGGTCAGGGAGGTCGAGGCGAGCACGCCCGCCGCCTCCTGGAGGGTGGCGACCTCGGCCTGGCAGTCCGGGCAGGCCGCCAGGTGCCGCTCGAACAGGGTCCGCTCGGACTCGTCGAGGGCGTCGACGGCGTACGCGCCGACCAGGGCGTGGCTGAGCTCGGTCTCGCTGGCGAGGTCGCGGGCCTGGTGGTCGTGATCGGTCACTGGCCGACTCCCATCGCGTCTCGTAGTCGGATCAGGCCGTCCCTGATCCGGGTCTTGGCGGTGCCCAGCGGCAGGTCGAGCAGCTGCGCGACCTCGGTGTGCGTGTAGCCGCCGAGGTAGGCCAGCTCGACGGCCTCGCGCTGCACGTCGGTGAGTGCGGCGAGGGCCGAGCGGACCCGGTGGGCCTCGAGCGACGCGTGCGCGGCCTCGGCCGTGCTGTCGTGCTCGGGCGTGCTCGTGCGGTGGTGGTAGGTCAGGTCGCGGCGGGTGCTGGCCTCCGCCGAGCGGACCCGGTCCACGGCCTTGCGGTGGACGATGGTCATCATCCAGGACAGCGCGCTGCCCTTCGCCGGGTCGAACCGGCTGGCGGTGCGCCAGGTCTCGAGGTAGGCCTCCTGGGTGACCTCCTCGGCCTGCGCCGGGTCTCTCACCACGCGGAGCGCGAGCCCGTGGACCCGTGCCGCGGTGGCGTCGTACAGCTCGCCGAAGGCGGCATGGTCGCCCCGGCTGGAGCGCTGGAGCAGGCGGCCCAGGGCCTCCGGCCCACCCGGTGCGGGTGGGCCGGAGGCTACGGGTTCAGTCGACCTCACGGCCGCATCATCCCTGATGATCCTGGGTCGTGGCGCCCGATCAGCCGTTGCCGCCACCGTTGCCGCCGCCCGTCTGCTCGGGCATCAGCACGCTGTCGATGACGTACACGTTGGCGTTGGCGGTCTGCACGTTGCCGCAGATGATGTTCGCCTCCTCGCCACCGTTGGCGGCGGGGATGGTGAAGTCCTCGCCCTCGCCCTCGATGGTCACGGTGTCCTCCGCGACGGTGGTCTGGTCACCGGCGAGGTCGGACGGGTCGACCCGCTCGGGCAGGACGTGGTGGGTGAGCACCGTGGTCAGGGCCGGCTTGTCGCCGAGGAGGGCGTTGAGGTCGGCCTCCGGGATCTTGGCGAAGGCGTCGTTGGTCGGCGCGAAGACGGTGGCGGCCTCGAGGCCGTTCAGGGTCTGCACCAGGTCGGCCTCGGTGACCGCGGTGACCAGGGTCTCCAGCAGCGGGTTGTTGCTGGCGGCGGTGGCGACCGGGTCGTCGGCCATGCCCTCGGCCGAGCCGGGGCCGTTCTGCGGCACCTCGGCGCAGGCGGCGCCGAAGTACATCGGCTCCTCCGCGGCCTCGGACTCGCTGGAGTCCTCGGAGGGGCTGGACTCCTCGGAGGGGGACTCCTCGGTGGCGCTGCTCTCGGAGCCCGACGAGTCGGAACCGGAGTCGGCGTCCTCGCTCGAGCAGGCCGCGAGGCCCAGCGAGAGGGACAGGGCCAGGGCCGCGACGCCGCCGGTCCGCTTCAGGATCGTGCGCTGCATGGTGAGGCCTTTCTGTCGGCGACCCGGACTGTCCGGGCCGTGCGGGGGAAGTGCGCAGGTGATTCGTCACCTGCGGGTGGGTGGATGGGTGCTGACCTGGGTTTTTTCGACGTTCCCGACCATCTCGGGGTCAGCTGACGTTGACGACGATCTCCTGGATGCCGCTGGAGCCGTTCGGGAACGGCTCGGCCATCGCGGCGGTCTGCACCTCGCCGTCGTCGGTGATCGCGCGGGTGGCGATCAGGTGCTGGCCGGGGGAGTCGGCCTTCCAGCGGTAGAACCACTGGCGCCAGTAGTCGACGCCGGCGTCGGGGCCGAGCTCGGCGTCCTGCCAGGCGCCGCCGTCGACGCGGACCTGGACCTTGCCGATGCCGCGGGTCTGCGCCCAGGCGACGCCCGCCACGACGATCTCGCCGGCGGGGTTCGACGAGAGGCCCTCCGGGGTGTCGATGCGGCTCGAGATCTTGATCGGGCCGTCGATCGCCCAGTCGCGCTCGGTCCAGTACGCCTCGACCTCGTCGTAGGTCGTGAGGGTCATCTTCGTGATCCACTTGCAGGCGCCGACGTAGCCGTAGATGCCGGGGGTCACGAGCCGGGCGGGGAACCCGCGGTCGCGGGGGAGCGGCTCCCCGTTCATCCCGATGACGAGCAGGGTGTCGCGGCCGTCGAGCGCCACCTCGAGGGGCGTGCTCATCGTGAAGCCGTCGACCGAGGTCGAGAGGATCTGGTCGGCGCCGGTGGAGTCGATGCCGGCGCGGTCGAGCAGGTCCTTGATGGGGATGCCCTGCCAGCGCGCGGAGCCGACGTACGGGCCGCCGACGTAGTTCGAGACGCAGGTGAGGGTGATGTCCTTCTCGACCGTGTCCATCTCGAGGAGCTCGGCGTAGGTGAACGACACCTCCGTCTCGACGTCGCCGTCGATCGTGAGGGTCCAGGACGACTCGTCGACCACGGGCACGGACAGGTTGATGTCGACGCGGTAGAAGTCCTCGGCGGGCGTGACGAACGGCGAGACGCCGTCGACCCGGGTCTCGAGACCGGCGGGCAGGGCCTTCGGCGAGGACGTCGGTCGCGGCAGCGAGATGTTCGACAGGCGGGTGCGGGCGGTGCCGACCGCCTGGCCGATCGCGGCCATCCCGACGGCCACGACCGCGACCGCCCCGGCGCCGACGAGGACGCCACGGCGCGACGCGCGCGCCGCGGTCGGGGTGCCGGCGGAGTCGGCGTCCCACGGCTCGGGCGGGGTCGCCCGACGCAGGCGCCGGGCGAACCAGACCAGCACCCCGGCGCCCACGGCGGCGGTGAGGACCGCCGGGAGGACGTCGAGGACGCCGGCGGTCGGACGCAGCACGGCCGCCGCACCAGCCAGCGCGACGAGCGCCAGGAGCAGGCCGAGCCCGCCCGCGAGGGTGCGACGGGCGAGCACCCCGGCCACGCCCGCCAGGACCAGGGTGACGACGAGGACGCTGCCGACCAGGATCACCTTGTCCGCGGACCCGAAGGTCGCGATCGCCCACTCCTTCACCGGGGTGGGCGTGGCGTCGATGACGGTCGAGCCGACGGCCAGGACCGGCGAGCTCGCCGGGTCCAGGAGCGACGCCGTCAGGTGACCGGCCGCGGTGCCGGCGAGGGCGGCGAGCACCCCGGCTCCGGCGTAGGAGGCGGTCCGGGCGGACGGCAGGAGCTTCATGCCCCTGGTTCGACACCGCGACCGGTCCCGGATCGGATCCGGCAGGATGCGCGGCGTGAGCAGCGACACACCCGCCCCCGAGCCCCTCGTCCGCGTCAGCCACCGCCCCGCCGCGGAGCTCGCCCCCGAGGGCCAGCACCGCATGCCGGACGACGTCCGGCTCGCGGTGGTCACGCTCGACTCCCCGCACAACCGCAACGCCCTGTCCCGACGCCTGGTCGCCGAGCTGCTGACCGCGCTCGACGAGGCCGACCGCGACCCCTCGGTACGGGCGGTGCTGCTGCGCGCCACCGGGAAGGTCTTCTGCTCCGGCGCCGACCTGTCGGAGGCCGTCGAGGGCGGGATGGAGCAGGGCGCACGCGGGATGGTGGACATGCAGCGGGCCGTGCTGGCGATGGAGACCCCGGTGGTCGCGGCGGTCCAGGGCCCGGTCCGTGCGGGCGGCATCGGTCTCGTCGGGGCCTGCGACGTCGCGATCGCCTCCCGGGCCGCGACCTTCGCGCTGACGGAGGTCCGCCTCGGTCTCGCGCCCGCCGTGATCTCGCTGGTCCTGCTGCACCGGATGACACCGCGGGGCGCCCAGCGGACCTTCCTCGACGGCGAGGTGTTCGACGGCGACGCGGCCGCGGCGTACGGCCTAGTGACGGAGTCGGTCGGGGCCGACGAGCTCGACGCGGCGGCCGACCGGGTGTGCGCCGCGCTCCTCGTCGGCAGCGCGCAGGGCCAGCGGGAGACCAAGCTGCTGCTCAACCGCGAGGTGCTCGCCGACCTCGACGCGCGCCGCGAGGAGGTGGCCGCGACCTCCGCACGGCTCTTCGGCTCGGAGGAGGCGAGGGAGGCGATGGGGGCGTTCCTGCGGCGGAAGGGCTAGAGTTCTCCGTCCGTTCTTTTCTGTGGGGACACCCCATGGAGGTGCAGTGTCGGAGGATCTGGCGGCCGCCGAGGTCGCCGCTGAGCAAGCGTTCGTCGACCGGGTGCACACCCGGTTGGAGGAGTCCGCCCGAGCCGCGCGCGAGCTCGCGCGGGAGGGCCACGACCGTGGCCGGCTGGGCCACGAGGGTGGCCTGGTGGAGCGGGACGCGATGGTGCACCACGCGGCGCGCCGCATCGCGGAGCTGGACGCCGCCCACGAGGGCCTGGTGTTCGGTCGGCTCGACCTGAGGGCGGACACGCCCGCGGGCGAGGGCGGCCCGCGGTACGTCGGCCGGATCGGCCTGCGCGACGAGCACCGCGACTCGCTGCTCGTCGACTGGCGCGCCCCCGCGGCCGCCGTGTTCTACCAGGCCACGGCCGCCGAGCCGGCCGGCGTCGTCCGCCGCCGGGTGCTGCGCAGCTCCGGTCGCACCGTGGAGGGCGTCGAGGACGAGCTCCTCGACCCGACCGCCCCGGGCGCCGAGGAGCTGCCGGTCATGGGCGAGGGCGCCCTGATGGCGCAGCTGTCCCGCGCCCGCGACCGCTCCATGCACTCGATCGTCGCGACGATCCAGGCCGAGCAGGACCGCGCGATCCGCGCGCCCGTCAAGGGCGTCGTGTCGATCTCGGGCGGCCCCGGCACCGGCAAGACGGTCGTGGCGCTGCACCGCGCGGCGTACCTGCTCTACTCCGACCGGCGCCGCTACGAGACCGGCGGCGTGCTCGTCGTCGGCCCCTCGGGCGTGTTCATGCGCTACATCGAGCGGGTGCTGCCGAGCCTCGGCGAGACCGCCGTGGCGCTGCGCTCGCTCGGCGAGGTCGTGGACGGCGTCCGCGCCGAGCGCCACGACGAGCCGACCGTCGCGGAGGTCAAGGGGTCCGCGCGGATGGCCGACGTCCTCGTGCGGCTGTCGCGGCGCCAGGCGCCCGGCAGCCCCGGGGAGTTCTCGGTCTACTACTACGACAACCGCCTGCGGCTCGACCGCGGCACGTTGGGCCGGGTCCGCCGCCAGCTCATGGGGCAGGGCCGCCGCAACCGCCAGCTCTCCCGCGTGGCGGGGGCACTCATCGAGGCGCTGTGGCGCCAGGTCCGCAGCGACCGGGGCCGCGAGCGCGGACGCCCGCAGTTCGTCGACGACATGCTGTCGAACGACGCCTTCGTCGACTTCGCCGCGGCCTGGTGGCCGCCGTTGTCGGCGCACGACGTCCTCGGCTGGCTGCGCGACCCCGACCTCCTCGCCTCGGTCGCGAACGGGACGTTGTCCGACGAGGAGCAGCGCCTGCTGGAGAAGTCGTGGTCGTCGCCCGGCACGTCCGGGACGGGCATGAGCATCGAGGACGTCCCGCTGCTCGACGAGCTGCGCTACGCCCTCGGCGACGTGCCCGCACCCGCGGACGAGGCCGACGACCTGCTCACCGCCGCGGAGGGCGGCATCGACCTGGCCGAGCTGACGACGGCGTCGGACCGCGAGTACGCCCCGTCGGGCCGGGCCTGGTCACCCCCGACCGGCTCGATCGAGGACGACGCGTTCGCGCACGTGCTCGTCGACGAGGCGCAGGACCTCTCCCCGATGCAGTGGCGCATGGTCGGACGCCGCGGCCGCACCGCGACCTGGACCGTCGTCGGCGACCCCGCCCAGTCGTCGTGGCCCGTCCCGGCCGAGGCGGACGCCGCGCGCGCCGCCGCGCTGGAGAAGAAGGTCGTCCACTCCTTCCACCTCTCGACGAACTACCGGAACTCCGCCGAGATCTACGCCCACGCCGCGGCGTACGCCGAGCGGGTGGGTCTGGACGCCGACCTGCCGACCGCCGTCCGCTCGACCGGGGTCGACCCCGTGGTGCTGACGGGCGTCGACGACCTGCAGGCGACCACCCGGAGCGTCGTCGCCGACCTCGCCGCGCGCGTCGACGGCACCGTCGGGATCGTCGTCCCCTCCGCCCGGCACTCCGACGTCAACCGCTGGCTGGCCGGCTGGACCGAGCTCGCCGACGACGCCCCCGGCGCCCGGCAGGCCGCCGAGACGGGACGCACGTCGTCGGAGGACCGGGTGGCCGTGCTCACCGGCCTCGAGACGAAGGGCCTGGAGTTCGACGCCATCGCCGTCGTCGCCCCCGACGAGATCGAGGCGGAGTCGGCGACTGGCCGCGCGACGCTGTACGTCGTCCTCACCCGCGCCACGCAGCTGCTGACGACGATCTCGGGCTGAGCCTCAGGGTCGCCGCCCGCGCAGCGACGCGGGCGTCGCGGCCTCCGGCACCTCGACCTCGTCGAACCACCCGGCCCGGACCGGGCCGCGCGGGACGTCAGCGTCCGGGAAGAACGGCTTGAGGTCCAGCAGCGGCGTGCCGTCGAGCACGTCGACCCCGCGGAACCGGACCCGCGTGCCCTCGACGGCCACGACCTCGACGAGGCTGAGCCCGATCGGGCTGGGTCGCCGCGGGCCGCGCATGGCGAAGACGCCCATCGCCTCGCCGTCCGGGCGCAGGAACGGGCGCTGGCGCAGCGCCTCGGGCGTCGGCGGGCACGGATCGGCCTCGTGCAGCCAGGTCAGCAGCCAGGCGTGGGTGAACCCCTCCAGGCCCTCCAGCCCCGCGGCGTACGCCGGGTCGAGCTCGACGCTGCCCTCCTCGCCCAGGTTGGCGTGGGCCTGGACGGGGGTGTCGGCCTTCGCCGTCCGGGCGGTCCGCAGCACCCCGATGACGGTCGGGCCGAACGACGCGGGCTGGGTCACGCGCCCACGTTAGGCGCCCCCGTAGAAGGGGTGGGTGACCTCGTCGCGGCGGCGGACGAGGTCGAGGGCCGCCGCGGGGGAGCGGCCCTCGACGCACTCGGCGAGGGCGCGGGACGCCGCGGTGCGCGCGTTGTCGCGCACGGCGGTCTCGTCGCTCGCGGCCGGGTCGATCCAGAGGGAGACCAGGACGAGGGTCTCCTGGTCGGCGGCGAACCCGCCGGCGGCGACCGTGTCGAGGACCGCCCGGCTGATGCCGACCTGGGCCGCGCCGGCGACCAGGGTGGCGCCGAGGTCGCCCGCCGGCTCGGTCTTGGTGAGGATGACCGTCGGCGGGTTGAGGGTCTCGTACGACGCCTGGTCGGGCCCGAGCGAGGCCAGGATCGGCGTGAAGCCGGGGCTGGGCGAGGTGAACGCCGTGGTGATCGTCGCGGCGGTCGCGCTGCCGCGCCGGGCGAGGAGCACGTTGACGTGCACGCCGTCCGGCGCCGAGCCGCCCCACCCCTGGGCGAGCCGGCCGTCGAGGTCGGCCTGCGGGACCAGGCTCATGCGCCGACGAGCACGGGCTGCGGGACGGCGAGGTCGGCCGGCGCCTCGACGGGCAGCGGGCCCGCGAGCTCGGGGTCGAGGACCAGGACGCCCTTGCCGAGGGTCCCGGCGCGGAGCTCGTCGAAGGCGGTGTCGACCTCGTCGAGGCGGAACGCCTTGGTGATCATCCGGTCCAGTGGCAGCAGCCCGCCCATGTACAGGTCGAGCACCGCGGGGATGTCGAGGCCGGGGCGGGAGGAGCCGTAGAGGCTGCCGACGACGGTCTTCTCCGAGCGGACGAGGTTCGCGCCGGGCAGGACCGGGTCGACCCCGGGCGCGGGGACGCCCACGCAGACGACCGTGCCGCCCGCGACGACGGCGTCGAAGGCCTGGGCGACCACGCCCTGGCTGCCGGTGGCGTCGATGCCGTAGTCGGCGCCGTCCCCGCCGGTCAGGGCCCGGACCTGCTCGGCCACCACCGGGGACGGCGCGAGCACGTGGGTGGCGCCGAACCCGAGCGCGGCGGTGCGCTTGGACTCGAGAGGGTCGACCACGATCACCTGGGCGGCGCCCCCCACGCGGGCGGCGACGACGGCGGCGAGCCCGACGCCGCCCCCGCCGAACACCACGACGGAGCTGCCGGGCGTGACGCGCGCCTGGTTGACGACGGCGCCGTACCCGGTGAGGACGGCGCAGCCGACGATGCTCGCCACCGCGAGCGGCACGTCCGCCGGGATCGGGACCGCGCTGGCCGCCGGCACGACGGTGTGCGTGGCGAAGGTCGACAGGAACGAGTAGTGGTGCACGGGGCGTCCGGCGGCGTCGTGGAGGCGCACGCTGCCGTCGAGCATCGTCCCGGCGAGCAGCGCGGGGGCGGCGGCCGTGCACAGGACGGGGCGGCCGCGCTGGCAGTGGCGGCACGCGCCGCAGCTCGGCATCCACGACAGCGCGACGTGGTCGCCGACGCGGACGTGGGTCACCCCGGCGCCGACGGACTCGACGACGCCGGCCCCCTCGTGGCCCAGCACGCTCGGGGTCGGCGACGGGATGCGGCCCGACCGGGTGTGGGCGTCGGAGGCGCACACCCCGGACGTCGCGAGGCGGACCCGGACCTCCCCGGGGCCGGGGTCGTCGAGGGTGAGCGTGGTGATCTCGAAGGGCTGTCCCACGCCGGACAGCAGAGCGGCGGTGATCTGCACGGCATCAGCCTGAAGCCTGACCTGGCTCAGCGAAAGCGAGTTGTCGTGACGCTGTGGTTCAGCGCGGCTGATCTAGGCTTGCGATCGTGCCGATGGACCCGAACCGCCTGCTCGTCCTGCGTGCCGTGGCCCGGACCGGTGGCGTGAAGACGGCCGCCCGCGCGCTGCACCTGACGCCGTCCGGGGTGTCGCAGCACCTGTCGAAGCTGGAGGCCGAGGCCGGCGTCCCGCTCGTGGACCGCAGTCGACGCGGGGGAGGTCGGTCCCTCGTGCTGACCCCGGCCGGGCGACGGCTCGCCGACCGGGCCGAGCAGCTCGCGGCTGCCCTGGCGAGCGCGGAGCGCGAGGTCGACCTGCACAAGGAGCAGCGAGGCGGCACGGTCCGCATCGGCGGCTTCGCCAGCGTGCTGAACCAGGTCGTGGCCAACGCGGTGGTGTCGCTGTCGTTCACCGACCCCGAGATCGACCCCCGGATCTTCGAGGTGGGCGAGGAGGAGGGCCTGGCGCACCTCGCCGAGGCCGGGCTCGACCTGCTCCTCAGCGAGCGTCCCGGCCCCGACGACCCGCCGCGACCGCGGACCCTCGTGGAGACCGACCTGGTGCGGGACCCCTTCCGCATCGTCGTCCCCGCGTCGTGGCCGACCGACGTCGCGGCGGAGGACATCCTGCGCGGGCCCTGGGTGCTCTCGTCGGGGCGCAGCGCGTCACGGGAGGCGCTCGAGCGGGTGGCCACCGACCACACTGTCTCGTTGGACGTGCGCCACGGCGCGGTTCAGGCCGGCACGATGCTGGCGCTCGTGGCCGCGGGCCTGGGTGCGGGGATCATCCCGCAGCTCACGCTGACCCACCTCGAGCGCGGCCAGGTACGGGTGCACCCCGGCCCGCTCGACCCCGGGAGCCGCACCATCACGGTGCTCCATCACCGCGACCGGTCGACGGCCGCCACCGAGCGGGTGCTCGACGAGCTGCGGCGTCAGGCCGCGGCCGAGGAGCAGGTCATCCACGCCGGGACGCCGACGGAGTAGCGGCCCCGACCGGGACGTCGTCCGGCTCCCACCGGAGCAGGTCGCCGGGCTGGCAGTCGAGCACCTCGCAGATGGCCTCGAGGGTGGCGAAGCGAACCGCCCTGGCCCGCCCGTTCTTCAGGACGGCGAGGTTCGCGGGGGTGATCCCGACCCGCTCCGCGAGCGTCCCGACCGCCATCTTGCGGCGGGCGAGCATGACGTCGATGTCGACGACGATGGGCACTAGATGACCCCGTCCAGCTCGGCCTGGAGCGCCCGCGTCTCGGCGTCGCGGGCCACGGCCTGCGCGAGCAGCAGCCGCTGCGCCAGGACGACCAGCGCGACCCCCGCCAGGACGACCGAGGCGCCCAGCGCCAGCCCGACGACACCGGGGGCGACGGCGTCCCCGGGCTGCGTGCGGTTGCTGACGACCGCCACGACCGGCAGGACCGTCACGAGCACCGCCAGGACGGCGATCGCCCCGACCACCCGGTCGACGTGCCGCAGGGCCGCGGCGGTGAAGACCGTGCCGCGGCGGACCATCGTCAGCAGCCGCCACACGCACACGCCCACGACCTGCAGGCACACGACGGCGAGGAAGAGGGTCGGCAGGACGACCAGTCCCTGCCAGGCGAGCGGGCCGTCGACGAGGAGGAGGGTCAGCCCGAGGACCGTCCCGCCCTGGGCCACCACCGAGCCCGCGAGGCACACCCCGACCACGACCCTGAGGGCCAGCGTCACGCGTCCGAGCATCCTCGTCCTCCGTCTCTCGATCGGTATCTATCGAAAGACGATAGGTAGCAACCTGGCGTGGGTCAAGGGCGGGACGGGCCTAGGCTCGTCGCCATGAGCCAGCACGCCACCGCCCGGGACGCGATCGACGCCGTCCAGGGGCACGAGGCGTGGGCGATCATCCGACGCTCCACCCGCGCGGGCGACAAGGACACCGTCGGCGTCCTCGGCGGGCGCCGCAGCGAGGTGGCCTCGATCCTCGACATCCCGCTTGAGAACGGCGTCCCGACCGACGGGCACATCGCCGACCGGCTCGTCGCCGTCCCGTTCCGCCAGATCGCCGAGCGGGGCTTCGAGGTCAACGACGACGGCACCCCGCTGGTCGTCGTGGACGTCGAGGTCGAGCAGGAGTTCAGCGTCGAGGACGTCGTCGCCGCGATCGACCCCGTCGAGCTCGCCTTCGACTCCGTCGGCGGCTTCGACGTCGACGACGCGGCGTACGCCGAGACCGTGCGGCGGATCATCGACGACGAGATCGGCCAGGGCGAGGGCGCGAACCTCGTGATCGGCCGGCACTACCGCGCCCGCGTCGCCGACTGGGACGCCGCCCGCGCGCTGTCGGTGTTCCGCACGCTGCTCGAGCGGGAGCGCGGCGCGTACTGGACCTTCGTGTTCTTCACCGGCGACCGCTACCTCATCGGCGCGAGCCCGGAGCGCCACGTGTCGGTGCACGGCGGCGACGTCCGGATGAACCCGATCAGCGGCACCTTCCGCCTGCCGACCGACGCCGGGCCCGACCTGAAGCGGCAGCTCCTCGACTTCCTCGCGGACCCCAAGGAGGTCTACGAGCTCTTCATGGTGGTCGACGAGGAGCTCAAGATGATGTGCGACCTCTGCTCGTCCGGGGGCCAGGTCCTCGGGCCGTTCCTCAAGCCGATGAGCCGCCTGGTGCACACCGAGTACCTCCTCGCCGGCCGCACCGAGCGCGACCCGCGCGAGGTCCTGCGCGACACCATGTACGCCGCCACCGTCACCGGCAGCCCCGTCGAGAACGCCTGCCGCCTCATCGCGACCCACGAGACCGAGGGGCGCGGCTACTACGGCGCCGCTCTCGCGATCCTCGGGCGCGACGAGCAGGGGGGCGCGGTGCTCGACAGCCCGATCGTCATCCGCACCGCGGACGTCGCCCCCGACGGCACCCTGAAGGTCACCGCCGGCGCGACGCTGGTGCGCGACTCCGACCCGGCGTACGAGGTGGCCGAGACGCACGCGAAGGCGTCGGGCATCCTCTCGGCCTTCGGTCTCGTGCCCTCCGCGCCGCCCAGCGCGGTGGACGTCGCCGAGCTCGTCGCCGACGAGGACGTGCTCGTCGCGCTGAACTCGCGCAACCAGCGGCTGTCCCGCTTCTGGCTGACCGACCACGCCGCGGACGCCGACGTCCTCACCCCGCCGCTCGCAGGGCTCTCCGCGGTGGTGCTCGACGGCGAGGACGACTTCGTGAAGATGCTCCGGCACGTGCTGGCGGTGCTCGGGATGACGACGTCCGTGGTGCGCCACGAGGACTACGCGCCTGGCGCCCTCGACGGGGCGGACCTCGTGGTGGTCGGCCCCGGGCCCGGCGACCCCCGCGACGACGCCGACCCGAAGATGCAGCACCTGCGGGCGGCGGTCGACGAGCTGCTCGCCGCGCAGCGGCCGTTCCTCGCCGTGTGCCTCGGTCACCAGGCGCTCTGCCACGCGCTCGGGCTCGACCTGGAGTACAAGGACATCGTCTTCCAGGGCACCCAGTCGCCGGTCGCGCTGGACCGCCGGGTGGAGCGCGTCGGCTTCTACAACACGTTCGTGGCCCGCGTCGGCGACGAGCGGCCGGCGCCCCCGGACGGCGTCCGCGTGGACGCCGACCCCGCGACCGGCGACGTGCACCGCGTGCGGGGGCCGCACTACGCGGGCATCCAGTTCCACGCGGAGTCGATCCTCACCGAGAACGGCTACCAGCTGCTCGCGGACCTCGTCGGGGACCTGCTGGACCGGTGACGCCCGGGGGTCCGGTGGTCGAGGAGCTCGTGGGGCTCCTCCGCGCGCTCGACCCGGGCGGCATCGAGTCGGTGGCGCTCGTCGGCTCCGGGGCAGCCGGCGGTCTGCGCCCCGACAGCGACCTCGACCTGCTCGTCCTCACCCGCCGATCGCCCGACGACGCGGAGCGGCGGGCGGTCGTGGACCGGCTCCTCGAGGTCTCCGGACGACGCGCCACCCGGACGCCGGGCCGGCCCGTCGAGCTCCTGTCGGTGTGCCTGGACGACGTGGTGCCGTGGCGCTGTCCGGCCCTCGCCGACCTCCTGTACGGCGAGTGGCTGCGCGACGACCACACGGCGGGGGACCTGCCACGGCCGTCGTACGACGCGAACCTGCCGGTCGTCGTCGCGAGCGCCCGTGAGCACACCGTCCCGCTGCTCGGCCCGCACCCGGCGACGCTGCTGCCGCAGGTGCCTGCGAACGACGTCCGCCGCTCACTGCGTGAGACTCTCGACCCCCTCCTCGCGGACCTCGCGGGTGACGAGCGGAACGTGCTGCTGACGCTGGCGCGGACGGTCGTGACGCTCGGGTCGGGACGCGTCGTCGCGAAGGACGAGGCCGGGCGGCTGGTCGCGCCATCCCTCCCCGATGCCGCCCGGGAGGACCTCGATACCGCGGCGGCGGCCTACCTTGGCGAGGTGGTGGACGTCGGGGACGACCCGGCGCGGACCGCGACGACGGCCGCCCTGCTGGCGGGGCGGGTCCGATGAGTGTGGCGCGGGTGCCGGGTCTGCCCCGGGGAGCCAGGAACAGTCGACGACGACAGGAGACCGACCCGTGAGCAGCACCGAGATCCTCGGCATCGCCCGCATCGCGTTCGCCGACGGCGGCGCGGAGGAGTTCAAGCGACTCTCCGAGCGGTGCATGGAGATCGTCCGCACGCAGGACACCGGGACGTTGCAGTACGACATCTACCTCGACGACGACGAGACCCGCGCCGTCGTGGTCGAGCGCTACCGCGACTCCGCGGCCCTCGTCGAGCACCTCGCGAACATCGGGGACGAGCTGATGGCCGCGGTCATGGCGTGCGGCGAGATGGAGGGCGAGACGCTCGGCGTCCCCGGCCCCGAGCTGCGGGCGATGATGGGCGAGAACGCCGTCGGACTGCTGCTGCCGCACGCCTCGCTCTGAGCTCGCGCCGACCCGGTCATCGCCCGGGCGGCTCGACCAGCGCCGCACCCCGTCGTACGGCGGCCAGCGCGGCCGGGTCGCCCGTCCACGACCACACGTCCAGCGCGGTGTCGGTCAGCTTCACGAGGTGCTCGTCGCCGTGTCGGACGGCGACGTCCATCAGCTCCTCCGGGCCGGCGTCCGGGGCGGGTGTCTCGGCCGGTTCGGTCGGCAGGTAGGCCGCCCGCACCGCGGCCGTCGCCGCCCAGGCGGTGGCCGCCGACTCGGCCCACAGCCCCGGGGGGAGCGACGGCAGGGTGCGGAGCACCGCGTTCGGCGCGGTCGCCGCGTGCACCAGCATCACCGGTGACCCGTGCGCCCGCTCCGCGTAGTCCTGGACGGCGGAGGCGACCAGCGACCGCAGGAAATCCGCGGCCCGCTCCGTGGTGGGCGCCGCGACCGATCCCTGCGCCTCGGCCCATCCCGGCAGGCCCTCGAGCCTCGCGAGGCGGAGGGTGATGCCGCCGGCCTGGTGCTCGGGAGGCAGACCGGGGACACCGCGCAGCCCGTTCGCGGGCCCCAGCCTGCCGGTCAGTGGGACGCGCGGCACCGGCTGCCAGCGGGCGGCCCAGTAGCCGAGCGCCCGGGCGAGCTCGGCGACGTGCTCACCGGATGCGCCCTGCTCCTCGATCACCCGGACGACGTGCCCGACCCGGATGACCCCGTGGGTCGCGCCGGCCGCGATGCCGGGGAGCAGCCGTGGCCACCAGTCCGCGAGCACCGTCCGCCAGTCGGCCTCCCTCAGCCGCTCCGTGAAGAAGACCGGCCAGTCACCGAGCCGACGCGGGTCGCCGAGGGCCTCCCGCCACTCCTCGACCTGGATGCGGTCACGCGGCGACGGCGCCGGCTCGAGGCGCGCCTGGTAGCGGTCGATCCACCGATCGACCGCTGCGTCGTGCCCGTGCCGGACCATCGCCTCCACGGCCATCGGCCCGTGGTTGCTCAGCCACCCGTCGAACTCCGGCCCGGTCCGCCCGAACCGCCCGTACGCCTCCCGCAGCACGCCGTTGTCGCTCATGCCGACCATCCGACGTCCTCGAGCGCACTCGAGGTCAACCCCTCAGCACCTGCGGTGGAAGGTGGCGGTGTCGTCGGGGTGCCAGCGGGTGTCGTACTTCGGGTCGTGGGTGCGGTGGTGGTGGTGGGGGCAGAGGAGGGCGCCGTCGTCGAGGCTGGTGTGGCCGCCTTCGGCCCAGTGGGTCTTGTGGTGGGTTTCGCACCAGGGGGCGGGGACGTCGCAGCCGCGGGCTTGGCAGGTGGGGTGTTGCAGCTCGAGGGCGAGGCGTTGGGGGCCGGTGTGTAGGCGGCGGGTGCGGCCGAGGTGGAGGGTCTCGCCGTCGCCGGAGACGACCCAGCCGCGGACGCCGTGCTGGCAGCCGAGGCGGATGGCTTCGCCGACGGAGACGGGGGCACCGCCGGTGGTGGTGCCGTAGCCGGTGTAGCCGTGGTCGGTGGCTTCTTGGCGGAGGGTCTCCTCGTCGATGGTGACGACCACGGTGACGGGTGATCCGCCGTGGACCGGGAGCCGGTCGGTGGGCAGGTTCTCGATCAGCGTGCAGAACGCTTGGCCCAGTCTTTGGGAGTCGGTCAGCCGCTGACCGTCGCTCACGGGGTCACCGTCCAGTGGACCGTCATCCTCGAAGGGGATGCCTCCGTCGAGGTGGGTGCGTCCTGGGTTGGTGATCGCGCGTAGGGCGTTGTCGAGGATGGAGGCGTGCAGCTCGGGGATCTGCCCGCGGAACCGCCGGGTGCCGCGCCCGGTGCGGGACATCGAGAACGTCGTCTCGCGGCGAGCCTGGCGTTCCTCGTCCGCGAGGCGCTTGGCCTCGAGACGCTCGGCGACCTCAGGGGCGACGGCCTCGAGCAGCCGCGCGCCGAGGGTGCGGATCTGGGGCGGGGTGAACTCACTGCAGTGACCGAGCATCACGGTCTCCGCCTGGACGAGGAGGTCCGGGTCGAGGGCGTCGTCGCCGGTCCGCGGTAGCCGTTCGAGGGCCTCCACGGCGGCGCGGGCGTGCTCGGTGGTGATCTCCCCCGCCGCGAGTGCTGCGGCGAGGCGGGGCCAGCGGTCCAACGCCTTCCCCAGCGTCGTGGCGGCGTGCAACCGGTTCGCGCGGACGTGCTGCTCGCCGGCGAGCCAGTCCGCGGCGGACCGTGCGGCGGTGCCTTCGGCGACCGAGTCGGCCCCGGAGCAGGCGGTCAGGACCCGCATCAGCAACGCATCCAGGCTGGCCTGCGCCCGCCCCAGCGTCCTCAGCAGCTGGCCCTGGTCCTCGGCCGCCAGCCAGGACGGGTCGGAGCCGGCGTCGATCGCCCCGTGCGCCGCGGCCAGGGCGGTGGTCAACGACGAGGCAGCGGCCAGCAGCGGGTGCGCACCGACGCCCCACCGACCCGCCTGCTGCTCGTCATCCCTGACCATGATTCGAACATACGCTCGACCGCCGACAGTGGCGGGCCGTCGTCCACAGGCAGTCACCGCGGGTGGTTGAGGTGTGACGAGCCCTGGCGAGGAGCCTCGAAACCCGGTGAGGGTCTCGACAGGCTCGACCACCGGTGGTGCGGACCGATCGGGCGGTGGTGCGGGCCGTCCCTGCGCGCACCGGGTCTCGAGGCTCGGCCGCGGGCGGCCTCACACCTCGACCACCGCGGTGGTTGAGGTGCGACGAGCCCTGGCGAGGAGCCTCGAAACCCGGTGAGGGTCTCGACAAGCTCGACCACCGCGGTGGTTGAGGTGTGACGAGCCCTGGCGAGGGGCCTCGGAACCCGTGAGGGTCCCGACGAGCTCCACCACCGGGGGCGGCTCACCCTCCGAACGCCGCCGCGTGCTCGCGCGCCCACTGCGCGAACGTGCGGCCCGGGCGGCCGGTCACGTCCGGCACGGTGGTCGCCACCGTGTAGCCGACCTCCGGCGGGTCGCCGTAGATCCACTGCCGGAAGCCGATGGCCTCGTCGTCCAGCCCCTCGGCGCGCCAGCGCTCGATCGCCTCGTCCTCGCTCAGCGCGACGAGATCGACCCGGCGACCGACCGCCTCACCGATCGCGTCGAGCTTGTCGCGCAGCGTCAGCACCTCCGGTCCCGTGATGACGAGCGGCCCGCCGTGGCCGTCCTCGAGCAGCGCCACGGCGGCGACGTCCCCGATGTCGGCCTCGTGGACCATCGCGCTGAGCCGGTCGACGTACGGCTCGTCGACCCGTCCGTGCTCGCGGACGGCGTCCGCCCAGTCCAGGGCGTTCGCCATGAACTCGACCGGCATCAGCACCGTCGCCTCGAACGGCGCGTCCGCGACGGCCTCCTCGACCGGGCCGGGGTAGCCGTTCTGCAGCACCGTCACGCGGCGTACGCCGGCGTCGGTCAGGGCCGCCACCACGCCCGTGCCGTCCGCGACCGCCTCGCCGCCGCCCGCGCCGCGCGGGGCGTCGAAGGTGATGAGGTGGGCGGCCTCCACGCCGTCGAGCGCCGCCCGCAGGGAGGCGAGGTCGGTCAGGTCGCCGCGCACCACCTCGACGCCCGCGGGCATCCCGGCGGACTCCGGGGTCCGGCTCATGGCCCGGACGGCGGCACCCCGCTCCCGCAGGGCCCGCACGACCTCCGTCCCGACCGTCCCCGTCGCTCCTGTCACCAGCACCGTCATGCCTGCCTCCTGCGTCGTCCCGATCTGACAGGAACCAGCCTCGCCGGGCTTGCGGTCAGGTACCGGCCGCAATCAGGACGGATCTCACCCCAGTCGGCGCACGGCGATCCGCGCCAGCTCGGTGTGGATCTCCTCGCTGGCGGCGACGTCCGGCTCGGACAGCCGCACGAAGGCGCTCAGCACGAACGGCGTCCCGCCGCCGGCCGGGAAGACGACGCCGGCGTCGTTGAAGGTCTCGGTGCCCGAGCCCGTCTTGTCCGCGAGGGCCCAGCCGTCCGGCAGCCCCCGCCGGAACCGGCGGTCGGAGGTCGTGTTGCGGAGCATCCAGTCCCGGAGGATCTCGCGGTCGGCGGGGGAGAGGGCGTCGCCGACCAGCAGGGCGGCGTACCCCTGCGCCACCTGCCGCGGCGTCGTCGTGTCGCGCGGGTCGCCGGGGATGGCGGAGTTCAGCTCGGTCTCCCAGCGGTCGAGGCGGGTGGCGCGGTCCCCGATCGAGCGGGCGAAGCGGGTGATGGACGACGGCCCGCCGAGCTCGCGCAGCAGCAGGTTGGCGGCGGTGTTGTCGCTGATGCGGACGGCGGCGTCGCACAGCTCGCGGACCGTCATGCCGACCTCGACGTTCGGCTCGGTGACGGGGGAGTAGGTGACGAGGTCTTCGCGGGTGTAGCGGACGAGGCGGTCGAGGGTCTCGCCGTCGCGGTCGAGGTCGCGCAGCACCGCGGCGGCGGCGTACGACTTGAACACGGAGTGGATCGGCGCCCTCTCCTCGGCGCGGTGCGCGAGCACACGGGCGCCGCGGCAGACGCGGGCGGCGTAGAAGCCGATCGTGGCGTCGTACGCCCGCTCGAGGTCGCGGACCTCGCGGACGCCCGGCGTCCTCGACGGGGCGCGGGTCGGCGCGGGGGTGGCGGTGGCGGCCCCGCCGAGCAGGGGGAGGGTGGTGGCGGCGGCGAGTCCGCCCAGGACGGCACGACGGGTGGTCATGGCCGAGACCCTGCTCGGCGCCGCGCGTCCATGTCGAAGACGGAACGGCGCCTGCTCATGCGTCAGCGGTATAACCGCAGCGTGGACCTGCTGCTGCACCTGCGTGCCTTCTGCGAGGTCGTCGACCAGCGCAGCTTCACGCGGGCGGCGGCCGAGCTCGGCGTGCCGCAGCCGGTCGTGAGCCGTCGGGTGGCCGCGCTGGAGAAGCACCTCGGCGGGCGTCTGCTCGTGCGCGACCCGCGCGGGGTCACGCCCACCGACCGCGGTCGCGCCGTCCTGCCGCACGCGCGCGACCTGGGGGTCCGCGCGGAGCACCTCGTGACGCTGGGCCGCGCGGTCGGCACCGGGCTCACCCTGGCCGTCCCGGCGGGCGCGTCGGCCCGGGCCCTCGTCCCGGTGCGGGACGCCGCCCGTGACGCCGGCCTGGAGGTGGACCTGGTGGTCGCGGACCCGGACGAGCGGGCCGCCGCTGCGGGCCGGGCGGCCGGGGGTCTCGCCCTCGTGCCGTGCGCGCCCGACGAGGCGGACCTCGTCGGGCCCCTCGGCGCCGCGACCCGCGCCGAGGCGTCGGGGCGGCTGCACCTCGACACCCTGCGCGCCGGCCGCGGCCGCACCGGTCGCGCCCGACGGGTGCACCTCGGCCCCGAGGACGACCGGCCCTGGGTCCGCGACGTCGTACGACGGGCCGTGGCGCGGTCCGGTCTCTCCCCGGCGCAGCTCGTCGTCGGGTCCCCGACGCTCACCGCGGTGACCGACGTCCTCGCCCACGACGACCTCTGGGTCGCGACGCCCCTCGAGGCCGCGGCCCACGACCTCGCGTGGCGCCCGGTGGCCGACCTCGAGGTCCGCCGCGCCTACCGGCTCGCCGTCGGCCGCGGAGGAGCCGCGGCGGCCGGTCCCGCTGTGCGCCGGCGGCTGCTGGACGCCCTCGGGCCGGCGCTGGGCCTCGACGTCGCGGAGCCGCGGTGAACGCCCCGGCGCTCGTCGGCGGCGACGGCACCGCCCTCGGCGTGGCCCAGGAGATCGTCGAGCTCTGGGACGACGCCGGCCTGTCCGGCGCCTTCCTCGCCCGCCACCTCGGCACCGGCGCGGAGGTCGGGGTCGACGTCGACCGCCAGCTCCCGCTCGCGTCGCTGGTGAAGCTCCCGCTCGCGCTCGCCGTCCTCGACGCCGCGGCGCGCGGCGAGCTCGGCCCCCGCGGGGAGGCGGAGCCGGTCGAGGTGGACCCCGCCACGGCGACCCGCGGCCGGACCGGCCTGGGGTCCTTCCGCCACCCCGCCACCGTCGCGCTCGGCGACCTGGTGGACAGCAGCCTGACGGTCAGCGACAACGCCGCCGCGGACCTGCTGCTCGACCGGGTGCCGCCGTCCCGGGTCACCGCGGCGCTCGCCGGGTGGGGGCTGACCGACCCGGCGGGCGGCGGGATCGTCGTCCGCCACCGCCTGCGCGACCTCCACGACGCCGCCGCGGCCGCCGCGCCGGACGAGGAGACGGCCCTCGCGCTCGCCGTCCGCGCCGCCACCGAGGGAGGCGGCCACGCGATCGCGATGCTCGACGTCGCCGCCGCCAACGTCGGCTCCGCCCGCGCCGTCGCCGACCTCCTCGCCGCCGTCCGGGCCGACGCGGTCGCGACCCCCGACGCCTGCGCGCGGGTGCGCGACGCGATGGCCCGTCAGCTCACCAGCCACCGCATCGCCCCCGAGCTCGCGACCGACGCCGTGCGGGTCGCGTCCAAGACGGGCACGTTCCTCAACCTCCGCCACGACGCCGCGGTCGTCGAGGCCGGCGACCAGGTCGTGGTCGTCGTCGCGCTCACCGAGTCACGCGTGCCCGTCAGCGTCGACCCCGGCGCCGACCTCGCGATCGGCCGGGCTGCGCGCCGGGCGTTCGAGGCGCTGCGGGTGTGAGGGTCACGCGGCGGGTCCCGGCTCCGCGAACGACACCCGCGAGGAGGTGCGCCAGCCCTCCGGCACCTCGAACGACGCGACGATCTGCCGCGCCTCGCGGGTCAGGTCCGGGTCGCGTGTGGTCGCCGAGGCGGTGCCGCTGTCGAGGGCGACGACGGTGCTCAGGGTGGTGGTCCCGGGGTCCTGACCACCCGCGGCGCACTGCGCCCGGTAGGTGCTGGCCGCCGGGTCGCCCTGCGACCGGGACAGGATGCGCAGGACCTCGGCCAGCGTGCGCAGGCAGCCGTCGTCGAGGTCCTCGGTGACCTGCGCCAGCGGGTCCTCGCCGACGGTGGGGTCGTCCGCGACCGCGATCTCGACCGGGCACCCGTCCGTGCCGGCCGGTCCGACGCACGTGCTCCGCTCGCCGGGCCGGGCGAGGACCTCCCAGCCGTCGGGGAGCGTGTAGCCGAGCCCGGCCGTGCTCGTGCCCGCCGTCTCCTCGTCCACCGCGCGGTCGACCGCGAGGGTGCTCCCGTCGTCGACGGACCCGCCGCTCCACGGCACGACGGCGGCGCTGACCGCGAGGACCGCGACGGCGGCGGTGCCGGACGCCCACTGCCGTCGGCGCCGGCGGTCGGAGCGGCGGCGTACCGCCTCGGCGGACTGCAGCCCGTCCGGGCCGAGCGCTGTGCGCCGCGCGCGGAATAGCACATCCGGGCCGGTCCCGGGTGCGTTGTCGTGGCCGTTGTCGTGGCCGTTGTCGTGGTCGGTCATGGTCGGGCCCCTCCCGGGTCGAGTGACTGCGCGAGCGCGGCGCGCCCGCGGGAGAGGTGCGACTTCACGGTGCCCTCCGGCATCCCGAGGACGTCGGCGACCCGGCGTACGGGCAGGTCCTCGAGGTAGTGCAGCAGCAGGACGTCGGCCTGCGCCCGCGGCAGCCGCGACAGGGCGTCGCGCAGCTCGACGACCTCGCCCGGCAGGTCGATGGACGACGGCGCACGGCCCCCGCTCCACGCCTCGGTCTCCCGGCGGCCGCGGTGCCAGTCCTTCACCGCGAGCCGCCAGGCGACCGTGGTCACCCACCCGACCGGGTCGTCGTGCTCCAGGCGCCGCCACCGCCGCCAGGCGCGGACGAACGCCTCCTGCACGCAGTCCTCGGCGCGGGTCCGATCGCCCGTGCGGGCCAGGATGGTGCGCACGAGCGACGGCGCGCGGGCGGCGTAGAACTCGTCGAAGCCCGCCGCGTCCCGCATCACGCCCCCCTCCGCCCGCTGTCGGTGTCGACCTCTCTACAGGGGATAGGCCGCGAGAGGGCGATTCGGTTGCGGCGATCCGCCGCGGGCCTCGCGTGGGGGAGGATGGGGCCGATGGCCCTGTCCTCGATCGAGCCGGCCGCGCTCGTGCTCGTCGCGATCGCGTGCAGCCTGGCCGGCCAGCTCATCTACTGGCGCCTCTACACCCGGGAGCGCGAGAAGGCGCTCGCGGAAGGGCGCCACACCGTGCGGTCGTGGCCCGGCACCGAGATGCGCGCGCGGGCGCTGCGAAGCCCGGCCTTCGTGGGCCTGTGGATCGCCGCGCTCACCCTCCTCGGCGCTGCCGGCGTCCTGATGCTCATCGGCTGACTGCCCGCGTGAGCCTCCCCCCGCCCGGGGCACCCTGTCGGACGTGAGCCTGATCGACATCCGCCGCCTGTACGTCGAGCCCGGCGTCGAGGACTGGGCGCGCGGGCGGGAGGTGCTGGCGCGCTACCCGGACGCCGAGCGCATCGAGGTGGCCTCCCACCAGAACATCCCCGAGCTGCACGGCAACCCCGGCGGGGTGCGGGACTGGGTCCGCAACAAGCGGCAGGTGCTGGTGCTCGGCGAGAAGAAGACGCTCCAGGCGCGGGTCAACGGGCGGTCGGCGGACTGGATCGCGCCGTCGACGTCCAACGGCTGCGCGATGGCGTGCGGCTACTGCTACGTCCCGCGGCGCAAGGGCTACGCCAACCCGATCACCGTCTTCGTCAACATCGAGAAGATCACCGGCTACCTCGCCCGCCACGTGAAGCGGCAGGGTCCGAAGCCGGCGCCGAACCAGTGCGACCCCGTCGACTGGGTCTACGACATCGGCGAGAACGGCGACTGCTCGGTCGACGCGATGGTGAGCGAGAACGTGCGCGACCTCGTCGACCTGTTCGGCGACCTGCCGGGGGCGAAGGCGAGCTTCGCGACGAAGTACGTCAACCGCGACCTGCTCGACTGGGACCCCCGCGGCGGCACCCGCATCCGCTTCTCCCTCATGCCCGAGCGGACGGCGAAGCTGCTCGACCTCCGCACCTCGCCGATCGCCGAGCGGATCGCCGCGATCGACGACTTCGTCGAGGCCGGCTACGAGGTCCAGCTCAACTTCAGCCCCGTCGTCGTCCACGAGACCTGGGAGGCGGAGTGGCGCGAGCTGCTGCGCCAGGTCGCGGACGGGGTAGGCGAGCGGGCGAAGCAGCAGCTGGCCTGCGAGATCATCTTCCTCACCCACAACGCCGGCCTCCACGAGGTCAATCTCGGCTGGCACCCCCGCGGCGAGGACTTGCTCTGGCGTCCCGACCTGCAGGAGGGCAAGACCAGCCACACCGGGCAGGAGAACGTCCGCTACCGGGCCCGCTGGAAGCGGGTCTGGATCGACCGTCTCGTCGCCATGATCGACGAGGAGCTGCCGGAGTGCCGGGTCCGCTACGCGTTCTGAGGTGGCACCGGGTTCAGAGCTCCCAGCGCACCTCGTAGCGTCCGGCTAGCTCGTCGGTCAGTCGCCGCCGGATGCGGTCGCCCTGCCTGCGCAGGGACGCTGTCGGGATCGAGGAGTGGGCGGGCCACTCGAGGAGCTGACGGGACCAGTCGTCGATCTCAGCCGCTAGCGAGTCGCTAAGCCCGAGGACGTCGCGCAGCCACCTCGTGTCCGACGGCAGCGGCCCCTCCTCGGTCCACAACGGCCCGTCGTAGTCCCAGAAGGCGCGGATGACGGTCCCGGGCACCCAATCCTCCAGGGTGTCCTCCGGCCCTCCGGGCTCCGTCACGTCGTCACCGCCTCGCCCTCAGGAGTAGCGGTGGTTCTTGGCCGAGTGCCCCTTCTCCCGGGTGCAGGTGCGGCCGTTCATCGACTTGTGGCCGCACAGCTCGTCGGCGTCGGTCCCCGCGCCGGCGCTCTTGTCGGCGGTCGTGTCGGCGGCCGCCAGAGGCGGAGCGACCGGCGGGCGGGTCTTGGAGCCCGCGGGTCGTGCGGCCGGTGCCGACTGACCGAAGCGGGTGGCGGGGATGCCGGTGCTGCCCTTGGCCAGGCGCTCGGCGTACTTGGCCTCACGCATGGCGCGGAGGGCGGATTCCTTGCTCATCGGGTGATCACGTGACGACCCTAGGAGCGACCACCGACAACGCCGCCACCGCGGGCCCCGTCACCAGGGGACGACGCCCGCGTCCTCGAAGAAACCGCCGGTCGGACCGTCGTCCGGCAGCGTCGCGAGGCGGATCGGCGTGGCGGCGCCCTGCTCGACCGTCCGGTGGCCCTGGAAGCCGTTGAGGTCGGTCGCCACGTAGCCCGGGCACGCGGCGTTGATGAGGATCGGGGTGCCGGCGAGCTCACGGACGTACTGCAGCATCACCGCGTTCAGGAACGTCTTCGACGGTGAGTACGCCGCCGCGACGGGCCCGGCCTGGCCGTCGACGGCGGCCGCGGACTGGCGGGCCAGGGAGCCGACACCGCTGGAGACGTTCACGATGCGCGGCGAGGCCGACTCGCGCAGCAGCGGCAGCACCGCGTTGGTCAGGCGGATGACACCGAGGACGTTGGTCTCCAGCACCGTCCGGATGGTGTCGAGGTCCACCACGGTGGGCTCCTGCGGCATCGTGCCGGTGATTCCCGCGTTGTTGACGAGGACGTCGAGCCCGCCGCGCTCGGCCAGCAGCGCGGCCGCGGCCCGGACGCTGTCGTCGTCGCTCACGTCGAGGGGGACGGCGAAGACGTCGAGGCCCTCGGCCTCGAGCTCCGCGACGGCCCTCGCGCCGCGCTCGGCGTCCCGGGAGCCGACGCCGACCGTCAGGCCGAGCCGACCGAGACCGCGGGCGATCTCGAGGCCGATGCCCTTGTTGGCGCCGGAGATGAGTGCCGTCCGGCCGGAGAAGTCCTGGGTCTGTTCCTGGTGCTGTGTCATGCCCCCAGCGTTCGCCGCCGGGGCCCGCACTCCAACACCACCTGGATCGCCATCCATACCCGGGCGGTATCGGTCCGGTGGCAGAGTGGAGGCATGGAGACGCGGGAGCTGCGGTACTTCGTCGCGGTCGCCGAGGAGCTGCACTTCGGCCGCGCCGCCGAGCGCCTCGGCATCGCGCAGCCGCCGCTCTCGCGGGCCATCGGCCAGCTCGAGCGTCGCCTCGGCGCGCAGCTGCTCGAGCGGACCAGCCGCTCGGTGAGCCTCACGGACGCCGGGTCGGTCCTGCTGGCCGAGGCCCGCGCCGCGCTGGACGCCGTGGCCGCGGCGGAGCGACGTACGCGCCGGGCGGCGCAGGCCCCCAGCGGGCGGGCCGGGCTGGTGCTGGGGTCGAAGGCCGGGGCGGCCAACGAGCTGGTCGCGAAGCTGCTGGCCGCGTACGCCGTCGAGCCGGACGCCGTCGAGGTCGACGTCCTGCTGCTCGGCCCGGGCCAGCAGGAGCAGGCGCTGCGCGACGGCCGCGCCGACGTCGCGATCCTGCACGCGCCGTGGGACGACGTGGCCGGCTTCGACACCGAGGTCCTGGTCGTCGAGGACCCAGCGGTCCTGGTGCAGGCCGGCCACCCGCTCACCGCCCGCGACGCCGTCGACCTCACCGAGCTGCCGGAGGCCGTGGGCGTGCCGGCGCCGCGGTGGCCGGACCGCGAGGGGCGGTACGCCGAGGGGCCGGGCCCGGAGGTCCACGACGTCACCCAGCTGCTGCAGCTGATCGCCCTGGGCCGCACCTATCTCGTCGCGCCGGTCTCCGCGGCGACGCTGGCGGGGGAGGGTGTCGTCGCCGTCCCCGTGACGGGAGCCCCTCCGGTGACGACCCTGCTCGCGTGGCCACCGCAGAGCCGGTCGGTCGCACTGGCGCGGTTCGTGCGGGTCGCCACCCTCAGGTGAGGGTCCGGGCGCCGACGACCCTCAGCAGCTCCATCCGCGACGCGGCCTCGGATCCGGGGGCGACCGTGTAGACGACGATCCGCAGGTCGCTGCCCGGCGCTGTGAGGACGTCGCAGTCGAGGTCGATGGGTCCGACCGGGGTCGCCGTCGCCGTCTTCCGGCTCGACCGGTGCCGCGCGACGTGGGCCCGCTCCCACCGCCGCTCGAAGGCAGGGGACTCGCGGCGCAGCCGGGCCACGAGGCCGGCGAGCCTGGGATCGTCCGGGTAGCGGCCCAGCGCCTCACGGAGGTCCGCGGCCAGGTCGTCGGAGAACTCCTCGTCGTGGGCGGCGTCGAAGACGATCGTGCGGGGCTCGCCCAGGAAGTGCAGCAGCGCGACGTTGCGGTCGCCCGGCGGCCGTTCGGAGGGGTCACCGGTCAGCGCCGCCCACATCGCGTTCCACCACACGAGGTCCCACGCGGCCGAGAACACCGCGGCGGGGACGTCGGACAACCGGTCGACGACCCGCTGGACACCGGGCCCGACGTGCTGCGACACGGCGCCCGTGGCGGGCGGTGCCTGGCCAGCCACGCGGTAGAGGTGGTCCCGCTCGTCGTCGGTCAGGCGCAGCGCCCGTGCGAGGGCCGCGAGCACGGACGTCGAGGGGTGGGTGGCGCGGCCCTGCTCGAGGCGGACGAGGTACTCCACGCTCATCCCGGCGAGCCCCGCCAGCTCCTCCCGGCGCAGGCCGGGCGCCCGGCGTCCCGGACCGGGCGGCAGTCCGACCTCCTGCGGCGTCACCCGGTCGCGCCACGACCGCAGCACCGCTCCGAACTGGTCCACGGCTCCAGCATGCCGGGATCCCCCGACCCGTGGGTGGCCCTGACGGGGCCTACCCTCGACCGCCCCGCCGGGCGGACGCTGGACCCATGACCACGACCCTGATCACCGGAGCCAACCGCAGCCTGGGCCTCGAGACCGCCCGCCGCCTCCTCGAGGCCGGCCACACCGTGTACGCCGGGATGCGCGACCCCGCGAGCGGCGACGCCGTACGCCGCCTCGGCGCGCAGGTCGTCACCCTCGACGTGACCGACGAGGAGTCGGTCCACGCCGCGATGGCGGCGCTGCCCGAGCTCGACGTCCTCGTCAACAACGCCGGCGTGCTCGGCACGTCGTACGACGTCGAGGACCTCGACGCCGCGGCGATGACCGCGGTGCTGGACACGAACGTCACCGGCATCGTCCGGGTCACCCAGGCGGCGCTGCCCCTGCTGCGCCGCTCCACCAACCCGGTGATCGTCAACGTCGCCTCGGGCGTCGGGTGGCCGCGCTGGCTGACCGACCCCGAGCACGTCGAGGTCAACGTGAAGGCGGTGCCGTACGCCGCGTCGAAGGCCGCGGTCATCGCGCTGACGGTGCAGTACGCGAAGAACCTGCCGCAGATGCGGGTCAACGTGACGGACCCCGGCTACACCGCCACCGACTTCAACGGTCACAGCGGGCCGCAGACCGTCACCGAGGGCACCGACGCCACCGTCGCCCTCGCACAGGTCGGGCCCGACGGCCCGACGGGGGAGTTCCACGACCGCCACGGGCGCATCGCCTTCTAGCTGCGCCCGCCCGCGCCCGCCTGCTCACGCCGCGGCGGTGTCCGGGTTCGGGTGCGGGGAGTCCCGAGCCGACCTAGGCTCGGACCGCGATGGACCTCGGGGTGCTCGACAAGAAGGTGTGGACGTGCGCGGCGCTGACGCTCGTGCTGGTGGCGTCCGTGTCGCTGGGCGCCCTGGACGACGGGCCGGGCTGGGACACCGCGTCGTACGCCTGGTGGCCGGTCGTCGGCGTGGCCGCGGCGATGCACGTGGTCGCCGGAGCCCGGTGGCGGACGGTCGTCCTCGCCGTCCAGACGCTGGCGATGGGCGGGGCCCTGGCCCTCCACGGCGCCGTCCCGTGGTGGGGCGGTCTGCTGGGCAGCGTGGTGGTCACCGCGCCCGCTCTGCTGTCGGCGGCGGGGCTGCGGCCGGGGGGTGCCGCGCTGCGGCGGTTCGCCGACAACGAGGTCGACGCCTACCACGGCGTGACCGCGCTGGCGGGTCTGCTGTGCGGGGTGCTCGCCGTGCTCGCGGTCGCACTGACGGGCACCGCCGAGCCGAGCCGTCTGCCCCTGGTCGGGTTGATCGTGCTGCTGGCCGCGACGACGTCGCAGCTCGTGGTGCTGCCCCTGGCGCTGGGCCGACTGGGCTCCGTGCCCTGGCACGGCGGCGAGCTCTGGGGCGAGCGCCTGCTGCTGGCGGTGATCACCGGCGTCGTCTTCGTGCCGGTCTCCGCCGAGCCCCTGGCGTTCCTGCTGTTCCCGGTCCTCGGGTGGGCGGCCCTCCGCGCGCAGGCGCTCGAGACCTACGTGCAGGTGCTCGTGGTGTCGCTCGTCGTCCTCGCCGCGACCGTGTCGGGCCGGGGCCCGTTCGGGGACGTCGGCAGCGCCCCGGCCATGTCGGCGCTGGTCGTCCACCTCTACATCGCCTCGCTCTGCTACCTGCTGCTGCCGCTCGCGATCACCGTGCGCCGGCTGATGGTGGTGAGCGGCCAGGCGACGCGGGCCGCGACGACGGTGAACCGGATGCTCGACTCCGCGACCGGCACTGTCTTCCTCGCCACCGACCGTCACGGCGTCATCACCCACGCGAACACCGGCGCCGAGCAGGCCCTCGGCTTCCCTGCGCCCGACCTCGTCGGCCGGGAGACGGCGTACCTGCACTCCGAGGCGGAGGTGCAGCGTCAGGCGGCGTCGCTCGGGGTGGAGGAGGCCGACCACCGAGCGGCGTACAACGCGACCGTCCAGGCGCAGATCGCGAGCGACTCCGGCCGCGACTGGGAGGTGGTGCGCGGCGACGGCAGCACCCGGATGCTGTCGCTCCACATCAGCGTGATGACCGATCCGGGTGGCCAGGTGGTCGGGTACATCGCGAGCGGCGAGGACATCACCGAGCGGCTCCGCGCCGAGTCCGCGCTCGAGGCGGCGTTCGAGCGCGAACGCGGCTCCGTCGTCGCGCTGCGGCAGGCCGACCAGGTCAAGCAGGAGCTCGTCTCGACGGTCAGCCACGAGCTGCGGACGCCGATCACCAGCATCACCGGATTCGCGGAGATGCTCGCGGACGGCGTGCTGGGCGACCTCGATCCGGACCAGGCCGACGCCGTACGCCGCATCGAGCGCAACAGCGCGCGGCTGCGCGACCTGGTGGAGGACCTGCTGACCCTGTCGGCCTCGGAGACCGGCGCCGCCGTCACGACGCTGGTCGCCCTGGACCTGCGCGAGGTCGTCCACTCCGCCCACGAGGCGGTGTCGCGCCCGCTCTCGCAGCGGGGTCTCGAGGTGCAGGTCCGCGTGCCCGACGGGCCCGTGGTCGTCCGCGGTCACGCCCCGACCCTGGAGCGGGCCGTCATCAACCTGTGGAGCAACGCCATCAAGTTCACGCCGGACGGCGGGTGCGTCACGGTGACCGTGGACGAGCGGTCGCCGGGCACGCCGGGTGGACGCGGTGTCGTCACCGTCGCCGACACCGGCATGGGGATCGCGCCGGAGGACCAGGAGGCCGTCTTCACCCGCTTCTTCCGGACGACGGCCGCGGGGGAGCGCGCCATCCAGGGCACGGGCCTCGGCCTCAGCATCGTCGCCCAGATCGCCCACCAGCACGGCGGCGAGGTGACGCTCGACTCCGCGCCGGGCGCGGGGACGACGGTCGAGCTGGCCGTCCCGCTCGCGGACACCGACGCGTAGGGACTGCCCTCACGCTGGTCGAGCAGTCCGCGAGCCGACCACAATGTGGTCGAGCAGCACGCGAGCCGACCACAAGGTGGTCGAGCAGCACGCGAGCCTTGGCGAGCGCGCGGCGTCGAGACCACCGCGACCGACGGACGACCTAGATCGCGCAACCGTCCGGGCCGCAGGCCCCGTCCGCGTCGCCGCCGACCGTCTGCAGCGTCGGGTGGCTCTCGCTCCACGCCTGGTCCAGCAGCTGGCCGAACACCTCGACGGGCTGCGCCCCGGAGACGCCGTACTTCCGGTCGACGACGAAGAACGGCACGCCGGTCGCGCCGTACGCCCGCGCCTGGGCGACGTCGGCGGCGAAGTCCTCGGCGTACTCCTGCGACGCGAGCACCTCCCGCACCCGCGCCTCGTCGAGCCCGACCGCCACCGCAGCAGCCGTGAGGACCTCGTGGTCGCCGACGTCCTCGGCGCGGGTGAAGTACGCCGCGAAGAGCGACTCGGCGAGCTGACGCTGCAGCGCGGTGCCGCCCGTCTCGCGGGCCAGATGCAGCAGGCGGTGCGCGTCGACGGTGTTGGTGTGCACGTTGTCGTGCAGCCGCATCTCGAGCCCCTCGGACGCCGCCAGGTCGATGAGTTGCTGCTGCATCTGGCGCGTCTCGTCCTCGCTGCGCCCCAGCTTGCGCGCGAGCGCCACCGACGTCAGCTCGTGCCCGTGCTGCGGCGCGCTCGGGTCGAGCTCGAACGAGCGGAACACGACCTCGACGTCGCCGGCGTGCTCGAACGTGTCGAGGGCTGCCTCGAGCCGGCGCTTGCCGACGAAGCACCAGGGACACACGACGTCGGACCACACTTCGATCTGCATGTGCGGTACAACGGCGACCGGCCCGAGCTTCATCCCACCGTCGTGCAACTGCTCCGCGGTGGCGCAACTGGGGTTCGAGAGTCTTGCCGCACGGCCGAAAAGTCGCTGGCGGCGGAACCACGCCGGTCTGCGACGCGCTTGGATCGCAGAAGATGCGGGCGGTCAGCGGGCAGGTTTGTTCGGTCCACGCGGATGGTCTGCTTACTGCGGTGGTAGCAATGGCCACCCAAGCGTAGGCAGGCGACGGCGGTTGTCGCGTATGCGCGCTACCCCACCGGTCGGGGGTGCTGGGATTCTCGTGCCAGGTGGACCGAGTTACCTGAAAGGCTCGGCATCGGTGGAAGATGCTCGGACTGGTGCATGTGCTCAATCTGGTTGAACTGTCGGCGGTGCTCGTTATCGTCCGATTATCGGATGCCCAGCGAAGGGATCGAACTTGACGACGGCCGAGCAGGGCGGGGCTGACCCCCGGAAAGTGTTCGTAATCCACGGCAGGAACGAACCTGCCCGCCGGGGGCTTTTCGCGTTCCTTCGATCGATCGGGTTGGACCCAATCGAGTGGTCCGAGGCCATCGCAATGACCGGCAAGGGATCGCCCTACATCGGCGATGTGCTGAACGTGGCCTTCAGCGCTGCCCAGGCCGTGGTGGTGCTCCAGACCCCGGATGACGTCGCTCACCTACACGAGTCCCTGACCTACCCGGGCGACCCGGAGACTACCCCGCAGATGCAGCCGCGCCCGAATGTGTTGTTCGAGGCGGGGATGGCGCTGGCGCGGAACGAGGATCGAACGATCATCGTGGAGCTAGGGCAGGTCAAGTCGTTCAGTGACATCCACGGCCGCCACGTTGTACGGCTCGACAACAGCGTCCCGAAGCGCCAAGAGTTGGGGAATCGACTGAAGACAGCTGGCTGCGCGGTGCGACTGGATGGCACCGACTGGCATGAGGACGGGGACTTGACTCCTCCGGCGCCGCCCGGCGGAGGCCTTCCTCTAGGCCGCAAGCTGCCGTCGTCCCAGGCGACGGGACAGCCCCGGCTGGCCGTGACTCTGAATAGATCGGGTAAGACGGCCGAGCGCATGACTATCACCAACCACGGGCCGGGAGACGTCTACAACCTGGACTTCGAATTGCCCGACGACCGCGAGGGCACACGGGAGTGGCGCGAGGAAGGGTTCCCGGTGCCGAAACTGCCGTCGGGAAAGTCCGTGACCGCCGCCCGTATTCTCATGTTTGGCTCGCACGTCCCGGCGTACTTCACTGTCTTACTGACCGGGAAAACGGCCGACGGCACCGAGGTGCGGCAGGAGGAGTTCGTCAGTGGACGATGAGTTTCAGATCGAGGTCCGCATCGACATCCCGTCCGACTCGGACGGTTTCATCCGGCGTGAGTGCCCAAACTGCATGCTGCAGTTCAAGTGGCATGACGGTCCGGCCAGCGAGGAGGCCGAGCAGCACGTAGCCCCCGACTCGTATAGCTGCCCGCTGTGCGGACAGCCCGCGGCGCTCGACTCCTGGAACACCGAGGCGCAGGTCGAGCTGGCGCAACAAGCAGCCATGCCCCAGGTCATGGGCATGGTGAACGACGAACTGGCGTCCATTTTCCGTGGCGTCAAAGGACTGACTTACGAGCCAGGCAATGATGTAGCCGCGGACGAGTCCGTGCCGCTTACTGAGCCGGACGACATGGTTATCGTCGCTTCACCCTGCCACGGCTACGAGCCCGTCAAGATCCCCGAGGATCACATCGGCCCGCTGTACTGCCTCGTCTGCGGCTCGGCATTCGCCGTGTAGGCGTCCAGTTCGGTTACGGACCCGTCGCGCAGGAGCGCTGGATCAGACGCCCTCGGCCAGGGCGCCAGCACCCGCAGCCGGCTGACAGACGCGCGTGAGGAGCCCCCGCTCGCGCGTGACGCGCAAAGGGCCTTGCGGTCGCGCCGGAGCGTGCCGTGGGCGTATGACAGCCGCGCCTGTCTGGGCGGTATGACTCGCGGGATTGCTACTCCGCGTCCGACCCGAACGTCACGGACAGCGTCTGCTGCTCGCCGTCCCGGTCGACCACCACGTCGGCGGTCTCGCCCGGGCGGAACGCGTAGACGGCGGCGATGAGGCCGTTGGAGCTGATGACGGGGATGTCGCCGAGGCGGGTGATGACGTCGCCCTCCTCGATGCCGGCCTCCTCGGCGGCCTGGCCGGACTCGACCTCTGAGACGAGGGCGCCGCTGGGGACGTCCTCCTCGGTCAGCTCGTCGTTCGTCGCGACGCCGAGGCGGGCGTGGGTGGGGGTCTCGCCGTTGCGCATCTCCTCGACGATGTCCTTCACGTCGTCGACGGGGATGGCGTAGCCGATGCCGATGCTGCCGAGGTCGCCGCTGCCCTCGCTGCTGCGGGCCAGCTCGATCGAGGAGTTGATGCCGATCAGCTCGCCGCCCATGTTGACCAGCGCGCCGCCGGAGTTGCCGGGGTTGATGGCGGCGTCGGTCTGGATGGCGCCGTACACGCTGTTCTGGTCGGGGTCCTCCACCGACGGGATCACGATCGGACGGCGCAGCGCGGAGACGATGCCCGCGGTGACGGTCGACTGCAGGCCGTACGGCGACCCGACCGCCACCACGGCCTGACCGACCTCGGTGGCGTCGGAGGATCCGACGTCGATCACCGGCAGGTCGCTCATGCCCTCGGCCTTGATGAGGGCGGTGTCCGTCGCGGGGTCGGTGCCGATGATCGTCGCCGGCGCGAGCGTGCCGTCGTCGAACGAGATCGTCAGCGAGCCGCCCTCGGTGTTCGCCGAGGCGATGACGTGGTCGTTGGTGAGGATCTCGCCGTCCGAGGTGAGGATGATCCCCGAGCCGGAGCCCCCGCCGCCCTCTCCGTCGCGGGCGTCGATCTTCACGACGGTCGGCAGGACCTCGCTCGAGACCTGGTTGACGGTGACGATGTCGACCGGGTTGACGCCGGACAGGTCCACCTCGTCGGTGTCGACAGTGCCGCCGCTGACGATGTCGTCGACCTCGTTGCCCGGCTTGATGTTGTCCCACGCCGCGGCGCCGCCGACCCCGCCGAGGAGGCCCAGCACGAGTGCTCCGGCCAGCAGGCCCGCGCCGAGACCCTTGCCGCGGCCGCTGCTGCGCCCGGAGTCCGGGCGGTGCCCCGACGGCGGCTGCGCCGGGGGAGCACCCCACTGCTGGGGTGCCTGCTGCTGGGGCGCCTGTTGGGGCGGGTAGCCCTGCTGCGGGTAGCGCGCCGTCTGCTGCACGCGGCGACCGGCGTACTGCCCCGGCTGTTGGCCGCCGTACTGCTGCGGCTGCTGGGGCTGCCACCCCTGGCCGGGCTGCTGGCCGGGCTGCTGGGGTTGCGGCGGACGCTGCTGGTCGCTCATGGCGCACATCATCACCCAGATGCGGTCGCGCGAACCCCATCTTTCGCCTGCGGACTGTCAGGCCGAGGGCGTGGCTACCGTGGCGAGATGAGGGTCGGGACGCTGCTGCTGGCCAACGCGTTCCTGCTCGCGGCGATGGTGGTGGCCTACCGCGCGTCCCGGCGGCCTGCCGGGGCGGCGACCCGCCCCGACCCGACGTCCACCCGTACCGGACGGCGGCTGCTCGCCGCGGCGCTCGTCTGCTTCGCCGCGCACCTCGTCGTGCTGGGGGTCGAAGGGCTCTGAGGGTGGGGTCTCGACGAGCTTCCGGGCGGCGATGAGTCCGGGGCCGTACGAGGGTCGGTGAGGGCAGAACCCCACGACAGGAGACGACGATGTCCTTCCAGGCCTACCTCGACGGCACGGAGAAGAAGACCGGGCGTACCCCGCAGCAGATCCTCGACCTGATCGAGGCGCAGGGCTTCGGCCCTGAGTCGAAGGCCGGGGACGTCCTGGCGTTCCTGAAGGCGGAGCTCGACCTCGGGCGTGGGCACGGGATGCCGTTCGTGCACGTCCTCAAGAACGGCCCCACCATCAGCGACAAGCACGTCGGGACGACGGGGAGTCACCGCGACGAGTCGACCGCGCTGAGGCTCGACGGCATCGCCGCACGGCGGGCAGGCTGAGCGCCATGTCGCTGCCGAGGCCCTACCCGCCCCCGACCTACCACGGTGAGGGCGGCGAGGCGAGCGCGTGGATGCGCCGCAGCGACACCCCGCCCGACCTCGGTCGCCCCGACGTCGGCACGTGCGAGTACCTCGCCACCGGCGACCAGACCGAGGGCCGCTTCGGGCTCTACCGCTGGACCTTCGGCGACGCCGAGTCCGGGCCCGACCCCCACTTCCACCGCACGATGTCGGAGCACTTCTACGTGCTGTCCGGCGAGGTCCGCCTGTACGACGGGGACACGTGGGTCACCGCCCGGCCCGGGGACTACCTCTACGTGCCCGAGGGCGGAATCCACGGCTTCCGCGGCGCGGACCGGGCCTCGATGCTGCTCAGCTTCGCTCCGGGCGGGCCCCGCGAGCTCTACTTCGAGACCCTCGCCCGCCGCGAGCCGATGACGGCCGACGAGTACACCGCGTTCCTCGCCGAGCACGACCAGTACATGGTCTGAGGCTCACCACGTCCAGCGGACGCCGAACGCGCCGGGCCCGATCCCGGCGGCGGTGTGGTGCAGCCCGCCACCGGGGTCGACGTCGACGCTGCGGACCTCCTCCGCGTGGCCGGCCTGCCGCTGGTACGTCTCGCACGAGCTCGGCAGGCACTCGGGGTCGAACCGCACCCACAGCAGGACGTCGCGGACCGACCTCACCAGGTACTGCTCGTAGCGCAGGGCCTCGGTCCCCTCGCCGAGGCGCGGCAGGGCGAGGTCGTGCTCGACGACGACCGTCTCGCCGACGTCGAGCGGACGGGGCAGCAGCACCTCCCACACCGCGACGCCGGCGGACAGGTCCAGGATCGACCGGCCCACGCGCCCGCCGCGCAGCGACAGCAGCCGGGGCGCCTCGGGAAACGGCATGCCGTCGTTGGTGAGCAGGATCGGCAGGGTCGCGACCTGCGCCCTGACCGCCCGGAAGAGGAACCGCGAGGCCTGGTGGGTCATCTCGCGGTCGCAGTCGACGTCGACCGTCGAGTGGACGCTGACCTCGACGAGACGGTCCTGGGAGTCGAGGAGCCCCAGCGAGCCGAGGTGCTCCGCGACCGGTCCCGTCAGCGCGGGGACGTCCAGGAGCTCGTCGTACGACGTCCGCTCGCGCACCGGACCCGACCGCCGCGACGGCCCGAGCCACCGCGACAGCTCACCGGTGGCCAGGCCGAGCACGCTCTCGAGCTCGTCCACGACCTGCCGCGACAGCGGGCCCTCGGGCCGCCTCTGCCCGGAGCGCCAGTAGCTCAGCGCGCCCACGCTGACCGGGACGGCGCGCTCGGCGAGGCGGGCCTGGATGCCCAGCAGCGACAGCCCGGAACGCTCGATGGCCCCGGTGAGGGCACGCGAGAACCGCGTATGAACCCCGGGATCACCGTCCATCACGACCCACTCTGCCAGCCGGGGTGTACCCAGACAGCCCGTTCTTCACACTTGTTGGCCCGTGCACGTGAAAGAGGGGTCGGTACCGTGGTGCACGGCTCGGCAGCGAACCCGGGGGGGAGACGCTGCCGGGCCGGGCTCGGCCCGTCGGCACCCCGTGACCGTCGGGTCGGGCCCTTGCTCCCTCGGCCCTCGTCGACCTAGACGGGCCGGCCGGGCAGGGACATCTCGAGCCGGGCCCCGCCGATCGGTGACGCGGAGGCCGTGGCGGTCCCCGAGTGGCGGTCGACCACCTGCCGCACGATCGCGAGGCCGAGGCCGGACCCCGGCATCGAGCGGGACTCCTCGGAGCGCCAGAAGCGCTCGAAGACGTGGGGCAGGTCGTCGGGGGCGATCCCCGGCCCCTCGTCGTCCACGCGCAGGGTGCCCTCGTGCAGCGTCACGCGGACGACGCCCCCGGTCGGCGACCACTTGGCGGCGTTGTCCAGCAGGTTGAGGGCGGCCTTCTCGAGGCCGTCGGACTCCCCGCGCACCAGCCACGGCTCGAGCGAGACCTCGAAGCGGACGTCGGGCGCGCGGCGTCGGGCGCGGACGACCGCGCGGTCCACGACCTCGGCGAGGTCGACGGTCTCGACCACGGGCGGGAGCGGCTCGTCGCGGGCCAGCTCGACGAGGGCGCCGACGAGGGTGGTGAGCTCCTCGGTCTGGGCGCGCAGGTCGTCGAGCAGCTCCTCGCGGGCCTGCGGCGGCAGCCCCCCGGCGGCGTCCGCCTGGGCCAGCAGGTCGACGTTGGTGCGCAGCGAGGTCAGCGGCGTCCGGAGCTCGTGGCCGGCGTCGGCCACCAGGCGGCGCTGCCGGTCGCGGGAGGCGGCGAGAGCGGCGAGCATCTCGTTGAACGACCGCGCCAGCCGTGCGATCTCGTCGTGGCCCTCGACGGGCAGGGGCCGCAGGTCCTCGGTGCGCGCGATGCGCTCGACCGACCAGGTCAGACGCCGCACCGGGCGCAGGCCGTTGCGGGCGACGCCCCAGCCGGACAGGCCGGCGGCCACGACACCGGCCGCACCGATCAGGCCGAGCACGATCGCGAGCTTGCCGAGCACCTGCTCCTGGGGGTCCAGGCTCGACGCGACGACGACCGCCTCGCCCGGGCCGCCCGGGACGGCGGCGACGCGGAGCCGCTGGCCCGACGAGTCGACGATCGTGCGGACCGAGGAGTCGCTCTGACGGTTCGCGACCGCGAGCTCGGGCCCGCCCAGCGGCAGCGGGCCGAGGTCGTCGGTCAGGGTGGCCCGGCGGTCGGTGGTGACGAAGACGATGCGGACGTCGGAGGCGCCCTGCGCCCACGGCGGCAGCGCCGTCGCACCCGCCAGCTCGGAGTAGACC
The DNA here is from genome assembly GCF_022436705.1 of Nocardioides sp. CFH 31398. Classification (GTDB taxonomy): domain Bacteria; phylum Actinomycetota; class Actinomycetes; order Propionibacteriales; family Nocardioidaceae; genus Nocardioides. The sequence goes on from NZ_JAKUHT010000020.1 coordinate 148,006, forward strand.
CGCCCGTCGCTGACCTTCCCGGCCCGCTCGAGCAGGCTCGAGTCGAGGGTGCTCTGCATCTGCGTGCGCACCGTGACGAACGCCGCGGCGGCCATGAACGCCACCGCGAGGCCGACGGCGAGGGTGGTGAGCAGCAGGACCCGGCTCGCCAGCGAGCGGCGGTAGTGCCACCGCTTGGCGACCAGCCCGCCGAGCCCGCCGTGCCCGCCGAGCCCGCTGTGCTGCTGCTGGTCGACCGGGCGGGCGGGGGCCGACACTCAGGCCTCCCGCAGGACGTAGCCCACGCCGCGCACCGTGTGCAGCAGGCGGGACTCGCCCTCCGCCTCGGTCTTGCGGCGCAGGTAGCCGACGTACACCTCGAGGGAGTTGGCCGTGGTCGGGAAGTCGTAGCCCCAGACCTCCTCGAGGATGAACGCGCGCTCCAGCACCCGCCGCGGCCGGCGCATGAACAGCTCGAGCAGGGAGAACTCGGTGCGGGTCAGCTCGATCGAGCGTCCGGCCCGGGTGACCTCGCGGCTGGCGACGTCCATCGTCAGGTCGGCGAAGGTCAGGGTCTCGTCGAGGTCCTCCTCGCCACCGGCCGCCGACCGGCGACGCAGCAGCGCCCGGACCCGCGCCAGCAGCTCGGCCAGCGCGAACGGCTTGGTGAGGTAGTCGTCCGCCCCGGCGTCCAGGCCCTCGACGCGGTCACCGACGGCGTCGCGGGCGGTGAGCACCAGGATCGGGACGTCGTTGCCGGCGGTCCGCAGCGCGCGCGTCGCCTCCAGCCCGCCCAGGCGCGGCATCATCACGTCCATCAGGACGACGTCGGGTCGCACCCGGGCGATCCCGGCGAGGGCCTCGGCGCCGTCCCCGGCGGTGGCCACCTCGTAGCCGTTGAACTCCAGCGACCGGCGCAGCGACTCCCGGACCGCCTTGTCGTCCTCGACGACCAGTACGCGCGGCGTGTCCACGGCCTCATGGTGCCGGACACGCCTGAGGGTCCGCTGAGAGCGCGGCGCGGCCGCAAAAAAAGTCAGACATCTGTTTTCAGAAGTTTTTTTGCCGAACCGATGACAAGCCCCCCCGCGGCCTGCCTACGTTCACCTCGTCACCGGTGGCTCGGACCGGGGACCGGCGTCCTGGGGAGCCCGGACGCCGGGATTCGGAAGGACACTCGGTTGCGACGCGCCAGCAGGTTCCCCAGCCACCCCTCGGGGCGGCGCGACTGGTTGCCGCTCCGCGGACGTGCCCTGCGCCGACGCGTCGCCACGACGGTCGTCCTCGGCCTGCTCGCCGCCGGGCTCGGCGTCGTCACCGTCGCCGTCGCTCCGCCGCCGCCCGCGGCCGCCGCCGCCCCCCTGGACTGCGGCAGCGTCTACGCCTTGCGCGGGCAGAGCCCGCGGGACATCTGGTCGGTGAACACCGGGACCGGCGGCCTCACGACCGTCGGCACCTTCGACATCGCCAACGCCACCGGCAACCTCAACGGGCTCGGCATCACGGACGACGGCAGCGCCGTCTTCGGTGTCCTGCCCGCGAACAGCGGCACCGGCCGCACCGTCTACCGCCACCTGCGCTCGACGGAGGCGACCACGGCGCTCGGTGCCGGGGTCGCCGGCGCCGAGGTCACCCACGGCGCCGTCAACCCGGCCAACAACTTCTACTACTACGGCGGCTTCTCCAACGTCGCCGGCGGGACCGCGACCCTCAGCGTCTACGGCTTCAACACCGTCACCAACACCTCGATCGGCCTCGTCGCCCGCGGCACCGTCCCGGCCGGCGGCGCCAACGGCGACTTCGCCTTCGACCAGCTCGGCCGCCTCTACGTCACGGGCGGCGCCGCCGGCACGAACGTCCTCACGGCGATCAACGAGGCCATCCCCACCACGGCCCAGGCCACCCCCGTCGCGCTCACCGGGTCCCGGTTGTCGACCATCACGACCCCCAGCGACCAGGCCGTGAACGGCATCGCGTTCGCGGGCAACGGACTGCTCTACCTGGCCAGCCAGCAGCAGCTCTTCGAGGTCCAGCCCGGCACCGGGACGGTCCTCAACACCCGGACCCTGTCGACCGCGGCCGCCAGCGTCGACCTCGCCTCGTGCGCGCGACCGAGCACGATCGTCGTCCGCAAGAGCTTCCCCCAGGGCCGTGCCGCGGCGGGCGACCAGGCCACGGTGTCGGTGACGGGCGCCAACCTCGGGTCCGGGAACAACACCGGCACCACGCAGGGCAACGAGACCGGCGTCCAGGACCAGGTCGCGGCGGAGTACGCCGGCCCGGTCCTCGGGACCTCCGGCACGACCTACACGATCAGCGAGTCCGGCAGCGGGACGCGGGAGGCGTCGACCAGCCAGAACGGCTACACGCGGGCGTGGAGCTGCGTCAACGTCAGCGCCGGCAACGCGGTCGTGGCCAGCGGCACCGGCGCCAGCGGGCAGTTCACGATGCCGGCCAGCGGGTCCGCCGGCGCCAACGTGGTCTGCACCTTCACCAACACCGCCCAGGTCTCGGCGATCACGCTCGACAAGACCGCGGGCACGCCGAGCGGCAACACCGCGGGGTCGACCGTCCGCTACGACTTCGCGGTCACCAACTCCGGCACGGTGCCGGTCTCGAACGTCACCGTCACCGACCCCAAGGTGGGGCCCGTCACCTGCGGCACCGGCACGCTCGCGGTCGGTGCCACCCGCACCTGCACCTCGGTGACCTACACCCTCACGCAGGCCGACGTGAACGCCGGACGGGTCGACAACACCGCCTCCGCGTCGGCCACGGCCACCGGCCTGCCCAACGCCACGGCCAGCGACTCGGTGAGCACCACCATCACCCAGGCGCCGTCGCTGGCGCTGACGAAGCGGGCGGGCACGCCCGTCGACGCCAACGGCAACGACCTCGTCGACGCCGGCGACCGCATCGCGTACACCTTCGACGTCCGCAACACGGGCAACGTGCAGCTGACCGGGCTCGCGATCAGCGACCCCAAGGTCGGCGCGACCACCTGCGACGCCACGTCCCTCGCGCCCGGTGCCACGACCACCTGCCGCACCACCGCGGCGTACACGATCACCGCCGCGGACCAGACCGCCGGCGCCGTGGACAACACCGCGACCGCGACGGCCAGCTCGCCCGGGGGCGCCTCCGTCACGTCGAACCGCAGCTCGACCTCCACCCCGATCACGGTCCCCAACCCCGGCCTGACCCTCGACAAGCAGGTCGGCACCGTCACCGACACGAACGGCTCCGGCATCACCGACCGGGGCGACACGATCGCCTACCGCTTCGTCGTCACGAACTCCGGCAACGTGCGGGTGACCGGGCTGGTCATCAACGACCCGAAGGTGGGCGCCACGACCTGCCCCGTGACGGCCCTCGCCGTCGGGGCCTCGACCACGTGCACCACCACCACGCCCTACGTCGTGTCCGCGGCGGACCAGACGAACGGAGCGGTCGCCAACACGGCCACGGCGAGCGCCACCGCCGCGGGCGGCGGGACGATCACCTCGCCGTCCGACACCACGCGCACGAGCGTCACCACCCCGGCGCCGTCGCTGGCGATCGACAAGCGCGGCGCCGCGCCCGTCGACCGGAACTCCTCGGGCCTCACCGACGCCGGCGACACGATCCGCTACGCCTTCACGGTCACCAACACCGGCAACGTGCCGATCTCCGCCGTCGCGGTCGCCGACCCGCTGCTGGCCCGCCAGGCCCCCGCGATCACCGTCGGCTGCGCCTCCACGACGCTCGCCCCGGGCGCCTCGACCGAGTGCACCACCAGCCGCGCCTACACCGTCACCGAGGACGACGAGACCGCCGGCCGGGTCGTCAACACGGCGACGGCCACGGGTCGCGACCCCGACGGCGGCTCGGTGCAGTCGGCGTCGGACTCCGTCACCGACACCGTCACCCTCCCGGCGCCCGACCTCACCCTCGACAAGCGCCTCGGTGAGGTCGTCGACGTCAACGGCTCCGGCATCACCGACGCCGGCGACGAGGTCGACTACGTCTTCGTGGTCACCAACACCGGCAACGTGCCCGTCCGCTCCGTCGCGATCGACGACGACCTGGTCGGCGCGGTGACCTGCCTCGACGTGACCCTGGCCGTCGGCCAGCGCACCACCTGCACCACCGACACGCCGTACGTCGTCACCGCCGACGACGAGCGCGCCGGCGTCCTCACCAACACCGCGACCGCCACGGGCGACGACCCCGACGGGGGCGACGTCACCTCCGACCCCGACACCGTCAACGTCCCCACCACCGCGCAGTCGGCCGTGCTCAGCCTCACCAAGCGCGCCGACGACCCGGTCGACGTCAACGACTCGGGCCTCACCGACGCCGGCGACACCGTGACCTTCCGCTTCACCGTCACCAACGACGGCAACGTCCCGGTCCGCCAGGTCACGATCACGGACCCCCGCGCCCCGCCCGTCACCTGCCAGGGCACCCAGCCGCTCCGCCTCGCCCCCGGGGCGTCGACCACCTGCGTCACCGACCGCCCCTACGTCATCACGGAGGCTGACGAGGCCGCGGGTGCCGCCGTCAACGTCGCCACCGCGAGCGGGATCGACCCCGACGGCGACCCCGTCACCTCCCCGACCGCCTCCGCCACCGTCGCCCCGGTCGTCGCCGGCGCCCCGGCCGTGACCATCGACAAGCAGGTCACGGACCCCGTGGACGTCAACGGCTCCGGCCTGACCGACGCCGGTGACACCCTCACCTTCCGCTTCGTCGTCACCAACACCGGCAACGTCGGCCTGCGCCAGGTCCGGGTGGACGACGACCTGCTCGCCGCCGGCGTCACCTGCCCCACCGGCCGCCTGCTCCCCGGCGCGACGCGCACCTGCACCGCACCGGCGTACACGATCACCGAGGCCGACGAGGCCGCCGGCGCCGTCGACAACGTCGCGTCCGCCCGCGCGGTCGACCCCGACGGCGCGGCGGTCCGCTCCGCCACGGACGCCACCAGCACCCCGGTCGCCACCCCGGCCCCGGCCCTGCTGGTGGACAAGACGGCCGGCACCCCGGACGACCGCAACGGCTCCGGCCTGGTCGACGCGGGCGACCGGATCACCTACTCGTTCACGGTCACCAACGACGGCACCGTGCCGATCACCGACGTCGCGATCTCCGACGCGCTGCTGGCCGGCGCGGGCACCGGCGTCACCTGCCTGACCCGCGCCCTGGCCGTGGGGGCGAGCACCAGCTGCACCGCGGACGCGCCGTACGTCGTCACCGCCGCCGACGAGCGCGCCGGCGCGGTGACCAACACCGCCACCGCCACCGGCCGCGACCCCGACGCCGGACGCGTGGTCTCCCCGGCGGACGGCACGCGGACGCCGACCACGGTGCCCGCCCCGTCCCTGCGGTTCGGCAAGACCGCCGGCACCCCCGTCGACGCCAACGGCAACGGCCTCGTCGACGCCGGTGACCGGGTCCCCTACCGCTTCACCGTCACCAACGACGGCAACGTGCCGGTGGGCTCCGTCGCCGTCGTCGACGACCTGGCCGGCCCCGTCACCTGCGGCCGCACCCGGCTGACCCCGGGCCAGACCACGCAGTGCGAGGCCGACCGGCCGTACACGATCACCCCCGCCGACCAGACCTCCGGCGAGGTGGTCAACACCGCCTCGGCGACCGGCACCGACCCGGACGGCGACCGCGTCGTCTCCGGGACCGACACCACCCGCACGCCCGTCGCGACCGCGGCCCCCGGCCTGTCGATGACGAAGACCGCGGGCCGCCCCCGCGACCTCAACGACTCCGGCCTCGTCGACGCCGGGGACGAGATCGACTACACCTTCGAGGTCACCAACACCGGCAACGTCCCCGTGCGGGTGCTGCGGATCGACGACCCCACCGTGGGCTCGGTCGCCTGCGACGTCACCGTCCTCGCCCCCGGCGAGAGCACCGGGTGCGAGACCGTCACGCCGTACGTCGTGACCGCCGACGACGAGGAGGCGGGCGAGTACCGCAACAGCGCCACGGCCGTCGCCGAGGCCCCCGGCTCCGGCACGATCCGCTCCGCGGCGTCCTCCACCACCACCTCGGTCGTCGAGCCGGACCCCGCGCTCGTCCTCGAGAAGTCCGCCACGACGACCGACCTCAACGGCTCGGGCACCACCGACGAGGGTGACGAGATCCTCTACACCTTCACGGTCACGAACACCGGCAACGTCCCGCTCGACGACCTCGCCGTCGAGGACCCGCTGCTCGCGGGCCAGCCCACCCCGATCGGCGTCACCTGCGACGCGACGCGCCTCGGCACTTCCCCCGCGACGAGCTCGACGACCTGCACCGCCGACGCGCCGTACGTCGTCACCGCCGCGGACGAGGTCGCCGGCCGCGTCACGAACCTCGCCGACGCGACCGCCGTCGACCCCGACGGCGGCCCGGTCACCTCACCGGACGACCGCACCGTCACCCGCACCACCCTCGGCGACGCCGAGCTGGACGTCGTGAAGTCCGCGACCGTCACCGACGTGGACGACTCCCGCATCACCGACGCCGGCGACGAGATCGCCTACACGTTCGTCGTCACCAACACCGGCAACCTCACGATCACCGACGTCACCGTCGACGACCCGCTCGCCGGTGCGGTGACCTGCCAGGCCACCGAGCTCGCCCCGGGCGAGGACACCACCTGCACCGCCGACGAGCCGTACGTCGTGACCGCCGACGACGAGGACGCCGCCCGGGTCACGAACACCGCGACCGCCCGGGGCACCGCCCCCGGTGTCGGCGCCGGACCTCGCGCCGACGTCGCCTCCGACCCCGACACGGTGAACGTCGGCGTCACCGAGCAGGCCGCTGTCCTCACCCTCCGCAAGACCGCCTCCGACGTGGTCGACGTCAACGACTCGGGCCTCCCCGACGCCGGTGACGAGATCACCTACACGTTCGAGGTCAGCAACGACGGCAACGTCACGGTCCGCGACCTCCGCATCGTCGACGACCTGCTCACCGACTCCGACCCCGCGGTCGCCGTGACCTGCGACGAGCCGGTCCTCGCGCCCGGCGCGCGCACCACCTGCACCGCGGACGGCCCGTACGTCGTCACCGAGGCCGACGAGGACGCCGGCGAGGTCGTGAACACCGCGACCGCCGAGGGCACCGGGCCGCGCGGCACCGTCACCTCCAACGAGGCCGTGGCCACCAGCGAACCCGTCATCGACGGCGAGCCCGCCCTCGCGATCGAGAAGCGGGCCGGGACCCCGGTCGACGTCAACGACTCCGGGCTCGTCGACGCGGGCGACACCGTGGCCTACACCTTCCGTGTCTCCAACACCGGGACGGTCCCCGTCCGCGGGATCACCGTCACCGACGACCTCCTGCCCGGCGGCGTGACCTGCCCGCAGGCGCGCCTCGCCGCCGGTGGCGCCATGACCTGCACCGCGGCGCCGTACACGATCACGACGGCCGACGAGGGCACCGACCTGGTCAACACCGCGCGCGTCCGGGGCACCGACCCCGACGGCGCCCGGGTGGACGGCGGCCCGAGCAGCACCACCACGCCGGTGGCGGTCCCCGCGCCGTCCCTGGCCGTCGACAAGCAGGCGGGGGACCCCGTCGACGTCAACGGCTCCGGCCTCACCGACGCCGGCGACACCATCGCCTACCGCTTCCTCGTCGAGAACACCGGCAACGTGCCGGTCACCGTCCTGAGGGTCGTCGACCCCCTCGTCGGTGACGTGGCCTGCGAGAACGTCACGATCCCGGTCGGCCAGACCTTCGAGTGCCTGCCGCTCGCGCCGTACACCGTCACCGCGGACGACGAGCAGACCGGCAGCGTCACCAACACGGCCTTCGCGCGCGGCGAGGACCCCGACGGCGACCGGGTGCGCTCCGAGGAGGACAGCACCGAGACCGCGGTCGACCTGCCCGTCACCGGGCTCACGCTCACCAAGACCGCCGGCACCCCGGTCGACCGCAACGACTCCGGCCTGGTGGACGCCGGGGACACCGTCGGCTACTCCTTCACGGTCGTCAACGACGGCACGGTCCCGCTGCGGGACCTCACCGTGTCCGACCCGCTGCTCGGGGCGGTCACCTGCGAGGCCGACACCCTCGCCGCCGACGGCGGCAGCACCACCTGCACCGCCGACGAGCCGTACGTCGTCACCGAGGGCGACGAGCAGGCCGGCGAGGTCGTCAACACCGCGACCGCCCGCGCAGCCGACCCCGACGGCGACACCGTCGCCGACACCGACGTCGCCACCGTCGAGGTCGCCACCCCGGCCCCCGCGCTGGAGCTCGAGAAGACCGCGGGCACCCCGGACGACGTCAACGGCTCCGGACTCGTCGACGCCGGCGACACCGTCCTCTTCACGTTCACCGTCACCAACACCGGCACCGTGCCCCTGTCCTCGCTGAGGGTCGACGACCCGCTGCTGGCCGCCGCGGACATCGACGTCACCTGCGACGCCACCGCCCTCGCCGTGGACGGCGACGCCGCGAGCACCACCTGCACGGCCGACGCGCCGTACGAGATCACGACGAGCGACCAGCTCGCCGGGCGCGTGCTCAACCGCGCGACCGCGAGCGCGCTGGACCCCGACGACGGCGACGTCGACTCGGAGCCGGACACCACGCGCACCCCCGTGGCCACCCCGGCGCCCGCGCTCGCCCTCGAGAAGGACGCCTCGACCGAGGACGTCAACGACTCCGGCCTCGTCGACGCCGGGGACCTCGTCACCTACACCTTCACCGTCACCAACGCCGGCGACGTGCCCCTCGCCGACCTGGCCGTCGACGACGGGCTGCTGTCCTCGCAGGACCCCGCGATCACCGTCTCGTGCGAGCAGACCGAGCTGGCCCCCGGCGACGACACCACCTGCACCGCGTACGCCGCCTACGAGGTGAGCGACGCGGACGTCGACGCCGGTGTGCTGACCAACACCGCCACCGCCACCGCGACCGCGCCGGGTGTGGGCCGGGGCCCCCGTCCCGACGTGACCTCCGACCCCGACTCGGTCAACCTCCCGACCACCCGCCAGGCCCCGGTGCTGACCCTGGACAAGGTCGCCGCCGACCCCGTCGACGTCAACGGTTCCGGCATCACCGACGCGGGCGACACCATCGCCTACACCTTCACGGTCACCAACGAAGGCAACGTGCCGGTCGCGGCGATCACCGTCGACGACCCCGTGCTCGACGACGCCGACCCGGCCGACCCCGTCACGTGCACCCCGGACCGCCTGGCCCCGGGGGAGCAGGCCACCTGCGCGCCGGCCAGCGACTACGTCGTCACCGCCGCTGACGAGCGGGCCGGACGCGTCCTCAACGTCGCCACCGCGCGGGGCGAGGACCCCGACGGCGACCCCGTCGCCTCGAACGAGGACTCGACGACCACGCCGACCGTCCGCCAGAACACCGTCCTGTCGCTGACCAAGACCGCGGGCGACGTCGTCGACGTCAACGGCTCGGGCCTGCCCGACGAGGGCGACACCATCGCCTACACCTTCCGGGTGACGAACGACGGCAACGTGCCGGTCACGGGCGTCACCGTCGCCGACCCGCTGCTGGGCGAGGTCGTCTGCCGCCCCTCGGCCCGTCTGGCCCCCGGCGCCGTGGCGACCTGCGAGTCCGCCGCGCCGTACGTCGTCACCGCCGCCGACGAGCGGGCCGGTGAGGTCGTCAACACCGCCACCGCCACCGCGACGGGCCCGGACGGTGCCGACGACGTCGTCACCTCGCCGCCGGCGAGCACCACGACCCGCGTGGTCGAGCCCGTGCGCAGCCTGTCGCTCGAGAAGACCGCGGCGGACCCCGTGGACGTCGACGAGTCGGGCCAGACCGACGCCGGCGACACCATCGCCTTCACGTTCCGGGTCACGAACACCGGCACGGTCCCCGTCACGGACGTCGCCGTCTCCGACCCGACGCTCGCGGCCGTCGACCCGCCGATCACCGTCACCTGCGACGCCGACGAGCTCGAGCCCGGCGCGGCCACGGACTGCGCCGCCTCGCGGCCCTACGTGGTCACCGCCGACGACGAGGCCACGGGCGAGGTCACGAACACCGCCGTCGCCAGTGCCACGGCGCCCGGGGTCGGCACCGGCCCCGCCCGCCAGGTCACCTCGCCGGAGGACTCGACGACGACCCCCGTCGTCGCCCCGGCGCCTGACCTGGTGATCGAGAAGGCCGCGTCGGTCCGCGACGTCAACGGCTCGGGCCTCACCGACGCCGGTGACGAGATCAGCTACACCTTCACGGTCGCCAACGAGGGCAACGTGACGCTGCGGCGCGTCCGGGTCGACGACCCGCTGCTCGCCGGCGCCACCCCGCCCGTCACCGTCACCTGCGAGCGAAACCGTCTCGTCGCGGGCGACACGACCACCTGCGCCGCCGACGCGCCGTACGTCGTCACCGAGGCCGACGAGGCCGCCGGGTCCGTCGACAACGCCGCGACCGCCCGCGCGGTCCGCGGACCGGCGGACACCCCGGTCGCCTCGGAGGCCGACGGCACGTCGACCACGGTCACCGCGCCCGTCACCGGCCTCACGCTCGTCAAGGACGCCGCGGCGCCCGTCGACGCCAACGACTCGGGCCTGACCGACGCCGGCGACACCGTCGCCTACTCCTTCACCGTCACCAACGACTCGAACGTCCCCGTGACCGGCCTCGTCGTCGACGACGAGCTGCTCGCCGGGCTTGCCCCGGCGACCACCGTCACCTGCGAGGACACGACCCTCGCGGCGAACGGCGGGACGACGACCTGCAGGGCCGACGCGCCGTACCGCATCACCGCCGCCGACGAGGACGCCGGCGAGGTCGTGAACACGGCGACCGCGACGGCCACCGACCCCGACGGCGACGACGTCGTCTCGCCGGAGGACACGACCACCACCCCCGTCGTCGTCCCGGCGCCCGCGCTGGGCGTGGAGAAGTCCGCCGACGCGGTGGACGTGAACGGTTCGGGGGCGATCGACGCCGGTGACACGATCGCGTACTCGTTCGTGGTGACGAACGAGGGTGACGTGCCGGTGAGCGGTGTCGGGATCGACGACGAGCTGCTCGCGGGGCTCGTGCCCGCCGTGGGTGTGACCTGTGAGGACACCGCCCTGGCCGTGGGTGCCTCGACGACCTGCGCGGCCGACGGGCCGTACGTCGTGACCACCACCGACGAGCGCGCCGGCTCCGTGGACAACGAGGCCACCGCCGTCGGGCTCGACCCCGACGACGAGGCCGTGACCTCGCCGACCGACGTGACGTCGACCCCCACCCGCGTGCCCGCGCCGTCGTTGGAGATCGACAAGTCGCTGCCCGCCGGCGGGATCGACGACGTCGAGGGCGACGGCATCGTCGACGCCGGCGACACCCTCACCTACGCCTTCCGGGTGACCAACACCGGGAACGTGCCGGTGACCGACCTGGTCGTCACCGACGCGATGCTCACGGACGCCGACCCGGCCGTCACGGTCGAGTGCGCCGCCGACGCCCTGCAGCCGGGGGAGTCCACCACCTGCGAGCAGTCCGCGCCGTACGTCGTGACCGCCGCGGACGAGGACGCCCGCGCCGTCACGAACTCGGCCACCGCCTCGGGCGCCGCGCCGGGCGTGGGTGAGGGCCCGCGGGTGGACGTGGTCTCCGACCCGGACACGGTGCGGGTGCCGGTGACGGCCGAGGCGGACGTGCTGACGCTGGACAAGCGGGCCGCGGAGCCGGTCGACGTGAACGGCTCCGGCCTGGTCGACGCGGGCGACACGA
>NZ_JAKUHT010000021.1 GCF_022436705.1 Nocardioides sp. CFH 31398
AGGGGGCCGGGCGGGCCGGCGGGACCGGGCGGACCCGGCACCGGCGCGGGGCCCGACCCGTCCACGGGGCCCCGTGCGGCGACCGGGCCCTGTGCGGTCAGCGGGCCCTGTGCGGCGACCGGGCCCTGGGGCGGCCCGTCGACGGGCGCCGGCCTGGCCGGGCCGGGCGGGTGCCAGGGCATGCGCAGCGTCTCGTCGACCGACTCGTCCCTGCGCTCGTTCCCGGGCTGGTGACCGGGCTCGCTGCCGGGCCTGTCGTCGGCGTACCCGCTCACCGCTCCACCCCGGTTCGGACCGGCGTCGTGCCGGTCGGTCGGGGTGACTCGAAGGGGCGGACGACGGGCTGGACGCGACGGTCGGGAGCGGGGGCGTCCGCGGCGGGCGCCATGACGGCGAGCATCCCCAGCGCCACGGCGCCGGCGGCGCCGGTGCCGAGCGCCGTGCCCAGGCCGAGGGCCAGTCCACTGCGGGCCTCGCCGCGACGACGGCGGGGCAGGTGGCCGACCCTGCCGGCGGCCAGCAGCTCCTCCCCGGTCGGCGGCGGCCCGGCGGCGAGGAGCGCCGACTTCAGGTCACCGATCTCGGGAGGGACGTCGGCGGACAGGCACGCCAGGCGGCTCTTCACCCAGCCCTGCCGCTGCACCTCGGCGGAGCAGGTCGGGCAGGCGGAGACGTGCGTCCAGGCCCGTTCTTCGGCGGCCGGGTCGAGCTGGCCGTCGAGGAGGGCGCTGACGTGGGGACCGAGGTGCCCGATCACGGGCGGCCCGCCCGGACGTCGGGGCGCGGCGCGACAGTCACGGGACCACCGTATCTCCGACGCCCAGCGCCGGGGTTCCGGTGCGCGAGCTCGCGGCGCAGCATGGCGCGCCCGCGGTGGATGCGGGACCGGACGGTGCCGAGCTTGGCGCCGAGCACGTCCGCGATCTCCTCGTAGCTCATGCCCTCCACGTCGCACAGCACGACGGCGGCGCGGAACTCGGGAGGCAGAGCGGCCAGGGCCTGCTCGACGTCCTCGTCGAACGTCCGGTCGGCGTACGCCGCGTCGGGCCCCGGGCCCGACTCCGCCAGCCGGTGCGCACGCTCGTCCGAGAGGGGGTCGAAGCGGATCCGCTGGCGGCGGCGCGCCTGGTCGAGGAAGACGTTGGTGGTGATGCGGTGCAGCCACCCCTCGATCGACCCGGGGGTGAAGGTCGACAGCGAGCGGCCGACCCTGACGAAGACCTCCTGGGTCAGGTCCTCGGCGTCCGCCCGGTTCCCGGTGAGCCGGTAGGCGAGGCGGAACACGCGGGCGGAGTGCCGCTCGACGACCTCCTCCCACGTGGGTGCGGTCGGGGCGTCGTCCATGACGCCACGCTAGGCACCCACGCTGAGAGGAGCCTGAGGCCGCCCGGGCCCGGAGGCCGCTAGGGTCGGTGACCTACCCGAGGAGGACGTCATCGCCGAGCCCGTGACCCCCGTGACCAGCGCCAGCTGGGTCTTCGCCGAGACCTTCGTCGGCGAGGACGAGGTCCTCGCCGACGCCCGTGTCCGCGCCCGGGAGGTCGGCGTCGTCCCCGTCCACACCGGCGTCGGCGCCGCGCTGCGCTTCCTCGCCGCGTCCATGGACGCGAAGGCCGTCGTGGAGATCGGCACCGGCACCGGGGTCTCCGGGATCTGGCTGCTGCGCGGCATGCGCGCGGACGGCGTCCTCACCACCGTCGACGTCGAGGCCGAGCACCAGCGCCTCGCCCGACAGGCGTTCACCGCGGCCGGGTTCCCGACCAACCGCGCCCGCGCCATCCCCGGGCCCGCCCTCGAGGTGCTCCCCCGGCTCACCGACGGCGCCTACGACCTCGTGCTGTGCGACGGCGACAAGCGGGAGTACGGCGCCTACCTCACCGAGGCCCTGCGGCTGCTGCGCCCCGGCGGCGTCGTGGCGTTCGACAACGCGCTGTGGCACGACCGGGTCGCCGACTCCTCGGTGCAGGACCCCGAGACCGTCGCCGTCCGCGAGCTCGTGTCGACCGTGCGCGAGCACGAGGACCTGCTGCCGGTCCTCCTGCCCGTCGGCGACGGGCTGCTGCTCGCGCAGAAGCGGGCCTGAGCCCCGGGGAGGAGTCCCCGGTCCGTCAGTCCCCGATCCCGGCCAGCGGGTCGGCCGAGGTCAGCCAGTCGAGCAGCAGGCGGACGCCGAACCCGCTCGGCCCGGCGGTCCACTCGTGCCAGTCGGACGGCGAGTCGCCGACGGACGCGATGTCGAGGTGCGCCCAGGGCACGTCGCCGGTGAAGTGGCGCAGGAAGAGCGCGGCGGTCGTCGCCCCGGGGCCGCCGGGGGCGTTGTCGGCGTCGGCGACCGGCGAGGCGAGCTTCGCCTCGTAGTCCGCCGTCAGCGGCAGGCGCCACAGCGGCTCCCCGACCCTCGTGCCGGAGGCCAGCAGGGTCTCGGCCAGCCCGTCGTCGTCCGCGAACAGGCCGCCGGTGCGTTGGCCCAGGGCGACCTTCGCGGCGCCGGTGAGGGTGGCGACGTCGACGAGCGCGGCCGGGGCGAGCTCCTCCACGGCGTACGCGAGGGCGTCGGCCATCACCAGACGCCCCTCGGCGTCGGTGTTGGTGACCTCGGTGGTGCGGCCGCCGCGGTGCCGGATGACGTCGCCGGGGCGCAGCGCGTCGCCGGAGACGGCGTTCTCCGCCAGCGGCACGAGACCGGTGACGCGCACGGGGCAGTCGAGGGCCGCCAGCGCGGACAGCACGGCGATGACGACACCGCCGCCGGTCATGTCGCGCTTCATCGTGACCATGCCCTCGGCGGGCTTGAGCGACAGGCCGCCGGTGTCGAAGGTGATGCCCTTGCCGACGAGCACGACCCGCGGCGCACGACGCGCGGCGCGGCGCGGCGCGTAGTCGAGACGCACGAAGCGGGGCTCGCTCGCGGAGGCGCGACCGACACCGAGGACGCCGCCGAAGCCCTCGCGCTCGAGGTCGGCGCGGTCCCAGGCGGTGAGGGTGAGCCGGTCCGCGGTGGCGGCGGCCTCCTCGGCCCGGCCGACCATCCAGGTCGGGTCCTTGACGTTGCTCGGCACGGTGGCCAGGGCGCGCGCCGTCCAGGAGGCGCCGGCCCGGGCGGCCGCACGGGCGAGGCGCTCGCGGTGGTCCTCGTCGTCGGGGACGCCGAGGAGCGAGACCCGCTCCACCGGGACCGACGACGGGCCCCCGCCGCGGACGTGCAGCCCGAAGGAGCCGAGGGTCATCCCGACGACCAGCGCCTCGAGCGCGCCGTCGTCGTCGAGCGCACCGAGCGTGGTCGCGACGCCGTCGCGGTCGCGGCAGCGCTTGGCGAGCGCCGCACCGGCCCTGCGGACGTCGCGGGTCGAGCCGTCACCGACCCCCACGAGGAGCAGATCGGTCACGCCCGTCGGCAGTCCGGGTCGGGTCCCCTCCGAGGCGACCGCCGGCACCGGGACCGCCACGACCTCCCCGGCGCGACCGGTGGCCCGCTCGACGATGCGCAACGACCAGGGGTCGAGGCCGAGGGCCGCGAAGGCCGCGTCGGCCCCGGGGCCCAGGGTCGGGGAGCCGTCGTCGTCCGCGGCCGCGAGGAGCGGCAGCGCGTAGACGTCGGCGTCGTCCTCGACGCCCGCCCCGAGGACGAAGCCCGGGGGCGGTGCCTGCTCGGGGAGACCCGGCAGGCCGAGGACGGGAGGGTGGAGCGGCGAGCGACGTGGCACGGGTCAGCCGACGACGCCGTCGAGGGCCTTCCCCAGCGCCCCTGCCTCCTCGGCGTTCAGCTCCACGACGAGGCGGCCACCGCCCTCGAGGGGCACGCGCATGACGATGCCGCGACCCTCCTTCGTGACCTCCAGCGGGCCGTCACCGGTCCGTGGCTTCATCGCGGCCATCGCGTACCTCTTCCTGTGCTCACCAAGGTGGTCGCCAACGTGCGGGGACCAGTATCCCTCATGCCCGGCGACGCGCGCGCCGTGGCCGGTGATCGGGCACACTGACGCCCGTGAGCGAGCCCCCCGTCGTCCTGACCACCGCCGACGGCGTCGCGACCGTGACGCTGAACCGCCCCGACGCGATGAACGGCCTGGACCTCGCGACGAAGGAGCTGCTGCGCGACACCCTCGCCGAGGTCGCCGCCGACGACGCCGTGCGCTGCGTCGTCCTCACCGGCACCGGGCGGGCGTTCTGCGTCGGCCAGGACCTCAAGGAGCACGTGCGGCACCTGCAGGAGGGGCGCGACGACGTCCTGGGCAGCACGGTGGCGGAGCACTACAACCCGACGGTCACCTCGCTGCTGACCATGCCGAAGCCGGTGGTCGCGGCGGTGAACGGGGTCGCCGCCGGCGCCGGCGCCAGCCTCGCGCTCGCCTGCGACCTGCGCATCCTGTCGGACGCCGCGGGCATGAACTTCGCCTTCTCCGGCATCGCGCTCTCCTGCGACACCGGCTCGTCCCTCACGCTGCCGCGCCTGGTGGGCCACGCGAGGGCGATGGAGCTGCTCCTCCTGCCCCGCACGATCGCCGCCGACGAGTGCCTCGAGCTCGGCCTCGCCTCCCGGGTCGTGCCGGCCGACGATCTGGCGTCGGCCGCCGCCGAGCTCGCGGGGCGCCTCGCCGCGGGCCCGACCGTCGCCTACGGCGCGATCAAGGCCTCCCTCGCCTACTCGGCGACCCACGAGCTGGCCGACGTCCTGGCGTTCGAGGGCGAGCAGATGGCGCGCACCGGCGCGACGCAGGACCACACGGCGGCCGTCGGCTCGTTCCTGGCGAAGGAGAAGCCGACCTTCAGGGGCCGGTGACCTCGTCGTCGTCCGGCTCGCCGCCGCGGTAGCGGCGTGCCCGCTCCTCGACCTCCCGCTCGGCCTCCCGCTGGGCGAGGCGGTCGAGCAGCGCGTCGACGTCCGCCATGCGGTAGCCGCGCAGCGCCAGCGGGAAGCGCACGGCGCGCAGGCCGGCGGCGTCCAACGGGCCGTCGGCCGGGGACGGCGGGGCCGGCTCGTCGTCCTGGGCGAGGCCGCTGCCCCGCCCCGAGGCCACGGCGGCCACCCCGCCCATGGCGAGCACCAGGAGGATGGCGAAGACCCAGGTCATCGTCGCCTCAGGCCTGCCGGCTGGCCACCATCAGCGAGACGGCCTCCTCGACGTCGTCGGTGAGGGTCATCATCGCGAGGTCCTTCGCGGCGATCTTGCCGTCGTCCAGCATGGTGGTGCGCAGCCAGTCGATGAGGCCGCCCCAGTAGTCCACGCCGAGCAGGGCGATGGGGAACGAGGTCACCTTGCGGGTCTGCACGAGGGTCAGCGCCTCGAAGAGCTCGTCGAGGGTCCCGAAGCCGCCGGGGAGGACGACGAAGCCCTGGGAGTACTTCACGAACATCGTCTTGCGGACGAAGAAGTAACGGAAGTCGATCCCGATGTCGACGTAGGTGTTGAGGCCCTGCTCGAAGGGCAGCTCGATGCCGAGGCCGACCGAGGTGCCGCCGGCCTCGTTGGCCCCCCGGTTGGCGGCCTCCATGGCGCCGGGCCCGCCGCCGGTGATGACCGCGAAGCCCTCCTCGGCGAGCCGGCGCCCGACCTGGACGCCGAGTTCGTACTGCGGGTGGCCGGCGGGCGTGCGCGCCGAGCCGAACACCGCGATCGCGGAGCCCAGGTCGGCCAGGGTGCCGAAGCCCTCGACGAACTCGGACTGGATGCGCAGCACACGCCACGGGTCGGTGTGGACCCAGTCCGTGGGGCCGCGGGAGTCGAGGAGCCGCTGGTCGGTCGTCGAGCTGCCGACGTGGCCACCGCGCAGGCGGGTGGCGCCGCGCTGGCGCTCGGGTCGCGGGGTCGTGGCCCGTCCGTCGTCGCCGCTCACGTGGTCAGCCATGCGGTCAGGACCTCCTCGCACCGTCGGATCTCGGCGACCGGCACGTGCTCGGCCTGGGTGTGGGCGTACATCGGGTCGCCCGGTCCGTAGTTCACCGCGGGCACCCCGAGGGCGCTGAAACGGGCGACGTCGGTCCAGCCGAACTTCGGCCCGACCCTCCCGCCGGTGGCCTCGACGAACGCCGCGGCCGCGGGCCGGGAGAGCCCCGGCAGGGCGGCCGGGGCCAGGTCGGTGAGCTCGACCTCGTGGCCCGCGAAGAAGTCACGGACGAACGCCTCGGCCTCCTCGGTGCTGCGGTCCGGGGCGAAGCGGAAGTTGACCTCGACGACGCACTCGTCGGGGATCACGTTGCCGGCCACGCCGCCGCGGATGCGGACGGCGTTCAGCCCCTCGACGTAGGTCAGCCCGTCGATCTCCGGCCGCCGGGGCTCGTACGCCGCCAGCCGGGCCAGCACGTCGGCGGCGCCGTGGATCGCGTTGACCCCGCGCCAGGCGCGGGCGGAGTGCGCCCGCTCCCCGCGGGTGGTGACGTCGACCCGGAGGGTGCCCTGGCAGCCGGCCTCGACGCCGGCGTTGCTGGGCTCCATGAGGATCGCGAAGTCCGCGGCGAGCAGGTCGGGGTCGCTGGCGGCGAGCTTGCCGAGGCCGTTGTGGACGTCCTCGACCTCCTCGGCCTCGTACAGCACGTAGGTGACGTCGCGGACCGGCTCGGTCAGGGCGTGCGCGAGCTTGAGGATGACCGCGTCGCCACCCTTCATGTCGCAGGTGCCGAGGCCGTGGAGGATCCCGGTCTCCTCGTCGAGGCGCGAGGGCAGGTTGTGGTTGAGCGGCACGGTGTCGAGGTGGCCCGCGAGCACGACCCGCTCGGGGCGGCCGAGGTCGGTGCGGGCGACGACGGTGTTGCCGCGCCGGACGACGCTCAGGTGGGGCAGCGCGGAGAGCGCCGCCTCGACGGCGTCCGCGATGGCGGCCTCGTCGTGGCTGACCGACTCGATGTCGACCAGGTGGCGGGTGAGGGTCACGACGTCGGTGGTCAGGTCGAGCGTGGGCACGCGGGTAGTCAACCAGCCCGCCTCAGGCGTCCGCGAAGACGCAGAACTCGTTGCCCTCCGGGTCGGCCAGGACGCGCCAGCGCTCGGTGTCCCACAGGTGCGTCGCGCCCGCGGCGAGCAGGGCCTCGGCGTCGCCCACGACGTCCCAGTGGACGCGGTTCGGGCCATCGCGGGGCTCCGGCACGGCGACGAAGACCAACGGCGGGGCGGGGGTCGGCTGCGCCACGCTCCACGCCTCCGGGGCGGCCGAGGCGTCGACCTCCTCACCCAGGACGCCGGCCCACCAGCGCGCCTGGGACTCCGGGTCGACGCAGTCCACGACGACGGCGTACAGCCCGCGGCGGGGGTCGCGGCGGCTCACGAAGGCGCAGAGCTCGTCGCCCTCCGGGCCGGCCATGACGGTCCAGTCGAACCCGGTGTCGTCGGCGTCGGCGAGGACGACCGCCCCGAGGCCCTCGAGCTCGGCGACGGAGACCGCGTGGACGTCGAGGTGCACGCGGTTCTTCACCCGCTTCGGGCGGTCGACGAGGTTGACCCAGACCGTGTCGGCGGGCGTCGCCCCGACCAGGGAGTGGGTGCCGGTCGAGGTCTCGCCCCCCAGCCCGAGGACGGCGGCCCAGAAGGGGCCCACCGTCGCCGGGTCCTCGGCGTCCAGGCAGAGGTCCTTCCAACGGGCGACGGCGTTCATGGCGCCAGTCAAGCAGTCTCTACCGTGGTCGCATGCCTGCCTTCACCGCCGAGCCCTGGACCGCCCGCGACATCCCGAGCCAGCAGGGGAAGGTCGCTGTCGTCACGGGCGCGAACACCGGGCTGGGGCGCGAGACCGCCCGCGAGCTCGCCCGCGCGGGAGCGACCGTCGAGCTGGCCTGCCGCGACCACGCCAAGGGCACGGAGGCCATGGCCGACATCCACGCGGAGGTCCCCGGCGCCGACCTCCGCGTCCAGGAGCTCGACCTGTCGTCGCTCGACTCGGTGCGGACCGCCGCCGCCGACCTCTCCGAGCGCTACGACCGCATCGACCTGCTGATCAACAACGCGGGCGTCATGTACGTCAACCCGCGCCGGGAGACCGCCGACGGGTTCGAGCTGCAGATGGGTACCAACCACCTCGGCCACTTCGCCCTGACCGGCCTGCTGCTCGACCGCGTCCTGGCCGCGCCGGCCGGCCGGGTGGTGTCGGTGAGCAGCGTCGCCCACAAGATCCGCTCGCGCATCGACTTCGACGACCTGCAGTTCACACGGCGCTACGACCGCGTCGCGGCGTACGGCCGGTCGAAGCTGGCGAACCTGCTCTTCACCTACCGCCTCGACCGCCGGCTCCGCGACGCCGGCGCCCCGGCGATCGCGACCGCCGCGCACCCGGGCGTCGCCGCGACCGAGCTGGTCCGCAACCTGCCCGGTCCCCTGCGCCTCGGCGCCACCCTCGCCTCGCGCCTGCAGAACTCCGCCGCCGTCGGGGCGCTCGGCACCCTGCGCGCCGCGACCGACCCGGCCGCCGCGGGCGGCGACTACTTCGGACCCGCCGGGCCCGGCGAGGCCGTCGGCCTCCCCGTCTGGGTCGCCTCGACCGGCCGCTCCCACGACCCCGAGGCGCAGGACCGTCTCTGGGCGGCGTCGGAGGAGCTCACCGGGGTCACCTTCGAGGTCTGAGGCCCGCCGTGCTGACGCCCGCTCCCCTGCGCAGGACGACGTCCTGGCGCGGCCGCATCGTGGCCTGGGACCGCCTCGGCTCCGGGCCGCCGCTGGTGATGCTGCACGGGACCCCGTGGTCCTCGGCGCTCTGGCGGCCGGTGGCCGACGTCCTGTCGGAGCGGTTCACGGTGCACCTGTGGGACATGCCCGGGTACGGCGCGTCCTCCAAGCACGTCGACCACCCCGTCGACCTGGCCACCCAGGGCGAGCTGTTCAGGCACCTGCTCGGCGAGTGGGGCCTCGAGCGGCCCCACGTCGTCGCCCACGACATCGGCGGCGCCGTGGCGCTGCGGGCACGCTTGCTGCACGGGGCGTCGTACGCCTCGCTGTGCCTGGTCGACGTCGTCGCGCTGCGGCCGTGGGGCTCGGAGTTCTTCACGCTGGTGAAGGAGCACGCCCCCGTGCTCCAGCAGCTGCCGCCGGCGATCCACCGCGGCGCGGTCGAGGCGTACGTGCGCGGCGCGAGCCACCGGGGTCTGCGGAACGAGGACCTCGCGGTGCTGGTCGACCCGTGGACCGGTGAGGAGGGCCAGGCCGCCTTCTACCGCCAGGTCGCCCAGGCCGACGA
This sequence comes from Nocardioides sp. CFH 31398, assembly GCF_022436705.1. Taxonomy (GTDB): domain Bacteria; phylum Actinomycetota; class Actinomycetes; order Propionibacteriales; family Nocardioidaceae; genus Nocardioides. Next base: position 9,160 of record NZ_JAKUHT010000021.1, read on the forward strand.
GGCCCACACCGACGAGGTGGAGCCGTCGTACGGCGACCTCACCGAGCCGTTCCACGTGGTGTGGGGCGCCGAGGACACCTGGATCCCGGTCGACCGCGCCCATCGCTTGGCGTCCCTCGTCCCGCGCGCAACGGTCACGGTCGTGCCGGGCGCGGGCCATCTCATTCACCTCGACGCCCCCGAGGCGCTGACCGCGGAGCTGGTGCGGTGGACGGAGAGCGTCCGCTGAGACCGCCGGGCCCCCGGCGTACCCGGCGTCCCCGGGCCCCTCACGGACGGTGGGTGACCGTCCACCACTGCTGGGGCTGCTCGATGCCGCGGAGCCCGGCCGACCCACCGGGGGCAAGGTCCCACCCGTCGTCCACGAGCCCGTCACGCGCCGCGGCGTCGCAGACGAGCGCGCCGGGCTCGGCGTGCGGCGTGAGGCGGGCGGCCAGGTTGACCGGCCGCCCGAGCACGTCGCCGGCACTCTGGAGGACCTCGCCGTGCGCCATCGCCGCCCGGACCGGAGGCAGACCCTCGCGCTCCGCGGCCTCGTGGAGCCCGAGCAGCACCGACGCGACCTCGGACGGCGTGGGTCCGACGACCATGACGGCGTCGCCGATGCTCTTGACGACGCGCACCCGGCCCCCCGCGACGTCCAGGGCGGTCGCGGTGAGGCGCTCGCTGAGCAGACCGATCTCGTCCGGCTGCGACGCCTCGGAGAAACGGGTGAAGCCGACGAGGTCGGCGAACCCGACACTCAACGGCCGCCCCTGACCGAGCCTGCCCTCCCGCTGGAGGTGGGTCTCGACGAAGTCGCCGGTGACCTGTTGGAGCAGGTGCACGCGGAGGGAGTACTCGAGCACCGGCACGAGCAGCGGGACGAGGTCGTCGACGGCGAACGCCAGGAGCGCCGCGAGCTCGGACTCCGGCGTCCCGGGTGAGGCGTACGCCGTCCCCGCGATCAGGCGCATCGTCGCGGCGAGGTCGGACATGCCGCGGGCGAGGACCCGGTTGATCTCCAGGACGGCGTCACCGGCGATGCCCCCGTCGACGGCCTGGGCGGCGTGGCGCAGGGCGTCGAGGTCGGTCTCGGCGAGCGCGACCTCGTCGGGGTCGACGGCGGGCAGTCCGATGGTCTCCCGCATGCGGACCAGGAGGTCGACGGGCAACCCCGTCTCGCGGGACGCGTCGCGCAGGGTGTGCCGGGCCGCGCCCGGCGACAGGGCGCGTGTCAGGGGCAGCAGGACGAGGCGCTCCTGCCGGTGCGCCTCGCGGATCTCCTCCTCGGTCGCCCCGTCCTCCCGGAGGCGGCCGACGAGGGCTCGGCGGGCGTCCCGCTCGGCGCCCTCCAGGCCCTCGAGCAGGTCCGCGTCGCCCTCGTCGACCATCGGATCGCCCCTCAGAACGGGTAGTGCCGCTCCCCGGTCTGGACCGTGATCCAGCGCAGGTCGGTGAACTCGTGGACGCCGGCGAGCCCGCCGAAGCGGCCCCAGCCGGACGCCTTGACGCCCCCGAACGGCATCTGGGCCTCGTCGTGGACGGTCGGGCCGTTGACGTGGCAGATGCCGGAGTCGATGCGGTGGGCGACGTCGAGGGCGCGGGCGGCGTCGCGGCCGAAGACGGCGGCGGAGAGGCCGTACTCGGTGTCGTTCGCGGCCTCGACGGCCTCGTCGACGCCACGGACGCGGCGCACGGACTTCACGGGCCCGAAGGACTCCTCCGACCAGATCTTCATCTCGGGGGTGACGTCGACGACGAGGGTCGGCTCCATCAGCGTGCTCTCCGCCTTGCCGCCCGTGGCCAGCGTGGCGCCCTTGGCGAGCGCGTCGTCGATGAGGGCGTTGCAGCGCTCGACGGTGGAGGCGTCGACGACGGACCCGAGGACGACGTGGCCGGTGGGGTCGCCGGTGGGCAGCGACGAGGCCTTGGCGGCGAGCTTCTCGACGAACTCGTCGGCGATCGCCTCGTCGACGATGATCCGCTCCGTCGACATGCAGATCTGTCCCGAGTTCGCGAAGGCGCCGAACGCCGCTCCGTTGACCGCGGCGTCGACGTCCGCGTCGTCGAGGACGACGAGCGGGGCCTTGCCGCCCAGCTCGAGCACGCTCGGGGTGAGGTGCTCGCCGCAGAGGCGGCCGATGATGCGGCCGACGGGGGTGGAGCCGGTGAAGTTCACACGGCGGACGGCGGGGTGGGCGATCATGGCCTCGACCACTGCGGCGGCGTCCTCGGGCGCGTGGCTGACGAAGTTGACGACACCGTCCGGCAGGCCGGCGGCGAGCAGCGCGTCGACGATGAGGCGGTGGATGCGGGGGCACTTCTCGCTGGCCTTGAAGACCACGGTGTTGCCGACCGCGAGGGGCGTGGCCAGGGCGCGGACGCCGAGGATCACCGGCGCGTTCCACGGCGCCATGCCGAGGACGACGCCCGCGGGCTGCCGGACGGCCATGGCGAGGCTGCCGGGCACGTTCGACGGCACGGTCTCGCCGCGCACCTGGGTGGTCAGCGCGGCGGCCTCCCGGAGCATCCCGGCGGCGAGGCCGACGTTGAACTGGCCCCAGTGGCCGGGCGAGCCGGTCTCGGCGACGGTCGCGGCGACGACGTCGTCGGTCATCGCCTCGAGGCGGTCGGCGGCGGCCGACAGCAGGGCCCGACGCTCGCCGGGGCTCGTCGCGGCCCACGCGGGGAACGCCGCGGCGGCGGCCTCGACGGCGGCGACGGCGTCGTCGACGGTCGCCGCGGCGGCCACGCTGGCGACCTCGCCGGTGACGGGGTTGATCCGGTCGACGGTGGCGCCGCCGGTGGCGTCGCGGTCCTGGCCGCCGATGGACAGCTGGACGGTGGTGCTCATGCGGGCTCCTCGATGAAGGGACGGCGTGCTGCGGGGGGCAGCACGGACGGGTCTGCGGCGGGGGCGTCTCGGGGGTCCTCGGGCAGCTGCGCGACCTGGTCGCGGCACCACGGACTGATGGGTCGGGTGCCGTCCAGCACGGCGCGGCGGAACTCCGCCCAAGGCTCCCAGACCGCCTCCTCGACCTCGGCGGGGTCGGCGACGACGGGACCCGTCGCGACCGCCGTGTAGACGGGGCACATCTCGTTCTCGACGACCCCGTTGGCCATCACCGCGCGGTAGCGGAACGCCGGCAGCGCGAGCCGCACGTCGGCGACCTCCACCCCGATCTCCTGCGGTGCCCGGCGGCGGACGGCGTCCTCGGGCGTCTCGCCGGGCCCGGGGTGGCCGCAGAAGCTGTTGGTCCACTCCCCCGGCCAGGTCGGCTTGTGGAGCGCCCGCTGGGTGACCAGCACCCGTCCCTCCTCGTCGAAGACGTAGCAGGAGAACGCGAGGTGCAGCGGGGTCGCGGCGTGGTGCACGCCGGCCTTGGCGGTGGTGCCGAGCGCCTCGCCGGCCTCGTCGAGCAGGACGACGAGCTCCTGGGTCACGGCCGCGGTCATGGGGTCCTCGTCTCTGTCGCGGTCTCGGTCACGCCGGCCTCGCCAGCTGGTCGACGGCCCAGTCGAACGCCCAGGGCAGGCGGCGGGCCGCGGGCACGATCCGGGTGCGCACCGGGGCGGGGCGGGTCGCGGTCAGCAGGCCCGCGGTGAGCAGGTCGTGGCGTCGGGTCAGCCGGCGCCAGGTCCGTTCGTACGACGCCGGACGGTCGGCGGCGACCGCCGCCACGGCCGCCTCGGCCTGCGCGAGGCCGAGGGCGAGGCCCTCGCCCGTGAGGGCGTCGACGTACCCCGCGGCGTCCCCGACCAGCAGGACCCGGCCGGCGACGCGGGCCCGGGTGCGCTGCCGCAGGGGGCCCGCTCCGCGCACCGGCCCGGCCTCGGCGGTGGCCACGCGCTCGGCGAGCTCGCCGAAGAACGGCAGCAGGGCGGCCAGCGGGCGGCGGTCGGTGGTCAGCACCGCCACGCCGACCAGGTCGGGCGCCACCGGCGTCACGTACGCCTCGCCGACGGCGCTCCAGTGCACCTCGACGTGGCTGCTCCAGGGCGGGGCGACGAGGTGGAGTCGCTGTCCGTAGCGCCGGGGCGTCCGCCCGCGGGGCGCCTCCAGCCCGGTCAGGCGCCGGACGGCGGAGTGCAGGCCGTCGGCGGCGACGAGGTGGCGCACCGGCTCGGAGTCCACGAGCACGTGGTCGGCGGCGTTCTCCACCGTCCGCACCCGCCGCTCGACGACCGGGATGCCCGCCGCCGCGACGGCGTCGCGCAGGGCCGCGTGGAGCGTCGTGCGACGGACGCCGCGGCCTGGCCCGGCGCGGAAGTCGGCCCGGGCCTCGGTGCCGCCACCGCGGTAGCGGATGCCGAGCAGGTCGACGCCGGGCGGGTCCACGCCGAGGTCCGCCAGGGCCGCGACGGCGCCGGGCATGAGGCCCTCGCCGCAGGCCTTGTCGACGACCCCGGCGCGGGGCTCGCGGACCTCCACGTCGAGCCCGGCGCGGGCGGCGTGGAGCGCGGTGGCCAGGCCGACGGGCCCGCCGCCGGCGACGACGAGGTCACGCACGGGCCAGCGCCCTGGTCTCGACCCGCAGCCGCACCGTCAGCAGCGCGGCGTTGAGGACGGTGAAGACGAGCGCCGTGATCCAGGCGCCGCCCACCAGGGGCAGCGCGACGCCCTCCACGACGACCGCGACGTAGTTGGGGTGGGAGAAGAAGCGGTAGGGCCCACCGGTCACCAGTCCGCCGCCGGGGACCACGATCACGCGGGTGTTCCACTGCCTGCCCAGCGTGGTGATGCACCACCAGCGCAGCCCCTGGGCCGCGACCACGAGGGCGAGCATGGTCCACACCAGTGGTCCCGGCGGCTCCGGGCGGCGCACCCAGACCTCGACGAGCGCACCGAGGAGGAAGCCGGTGTGGAGCACGACCATCACCGGGTAGTGCCCCTGCCCGGACTCGACGCCGCCGCGGGCGAAGGCCCAGGCCGCGTTGCGCTTGCTGACCACGAGCTCCGCCACCCGCTCGAGACCGACGAGCAGGACGAGCACGGTGAAGCCGACCGCCAGGGTCACGCGGCCTCACCCGCCCCGGGAACCCGCAGCAGCACCAGCTCGGAGCAGAACCCCGGGCCCATCGCCATGAGGATCCCCCAGGAGCCGGGCGCCGGCGGGCGGGTCCGCAGCGTGTCGGCCAGCACGTGGAGCACCGACGCGGACGACAGGTTGCCGATGTCGGCGAGCGAGTCGCGGGTGAGCTGCACGTCCCACGGCTCCAGGCCGAGCGCGTGCTGCAGCGCGTCGATGACCTTGGGGCCACCGGGGTGGCAGACCCACCAGGACACGTCGTCCCGCGTGAGGTCGTGGTCGGCGAGGAAGGCGTCGACGTCGCCGCCGACGTACGCCTCGACGAGGTCGGGCACGTCGGCGCCGAGCACGATCCGCAGGCCGGTGGCGGCGACGTCGAAGCCCATGGTCCGCTCGGAGTCCGGGTAGAGCCGGCTGCGGGAGTCGACCACCTGCGGCGCGTCGGGGGTGCCGCGGTTCGCCCCGCCCATGACGACGGCGGCGGCGCCGTCACCGAACAGCCCGCTGGCGACGAGGTTCGGCACCGACGCGTCGTCCCGCTGCACCGTCAGCGAGCACAGCTCGACCGAGACGAGGACGGCGACGTGGTCGGGGTGGCCGACGAGGTGGTCGGCGACCCGCGCGGTCCCGGCCGCGCCGGCCACGCAGCCGAGGCCGACGAGCGGGACGCGGCGCACGTCGGGGCGCAGCCCGACCGCGGCGGCGATCCGCGCGTCGAGCGACGGGATCGCGAGCCCGGTGACGGTGGTGGTGACGACCAGGTCGACGTCGGACGGCGTCAGGTCGGCCGCCTTCAGCGCGTCCTGCAGCGCCTGCGCGCCGAGCTTCACCGCGTTCTCGATGAAGAGGTCGTTGGCGTGCCCGAAGTCGCGGAGCCCGGCGTACGTCTCGAGGGGGACGGCGAGGTGCCGGTGCGCGACCCCGGCGTTGGCGTGGAAGCGGCGCAGCAACCGCGCGTCGACGTTCGCCTCGGGCGCGACGATGACGTCGGCGAACGCGTCGGTGATCGTCGCCTGGTCGTAGCGGTGCTCCGGGAGGGCGCCTCGCACGGCGAGCACCCGCGGGCCGGCTGCTGCTGCGGTCATCGCCTGCTCCTGTTCGCGAGGCCCGTGAGCAGTCCGCCCGCGAGCCGTGGGGTGATGCGTCCGCGACCCAGACCGAGCTCGACGAGGTCGTCGAACGCGAGGGGGTCGCGCCGGGCCGCCTGGATCCCGGCGACCACGACCCGCGGTACCCCGGACAGCCGGGCCGCGGTGGCCGTGTGCTTGAGGTGGGTCCCGAGCAGCCGTCGCACGTCGCGACGGTACGCGGCCCCGGCACCGGGCGCGTCACGCTCACGTAACGCCGTCACGGCGGCCCGGCCGGCGGCCAGGCCGGTGGCGACGGCGTAGTAGATGCCCTCGCCGGTCATGGGGTTGATCAGGCCGGACGCGTCGCCCGCCAGGAGCACGGGGCCGTCGGGCTGGTGCCAGCGCCACCCCGACAGCGGCAGGTGGTGCGCCTTCCACGAGCCGGGCACGCCGTCCTCGGAGGCGCCGGGAAGCAGCCGCTCGAGCTCCTCCGTCATCACGGCGCGGGTCGGCGGGCCGCCGCGCTCGTTGCCGAGCAGCTCGCCGTACCCGACGTTGGTCAGGCCGTCGCCGCGGTCGAAGGCCCAGGCGTACGACGGCTGGCGGCGCTCGCCGTACCGGATCACCTGGGCGTTCGCCCACTCCGGCCGGGTCGGGACGTACCCGCGCAGAGCCAGCGCCCGGCGCTGGGGCCGGCCCCCGACGACGCTCCGGCGCACCGCCGAGTGGGCGCCGTCCGCGCCCACCACGACCGCGGCGTGCTCGCCCGCGAGCGAGACGCCGTCCGCGGAGACCGTCACGGCGTCCACCTTCGCCCGGCGCAGCTCCGCGCCGGCGTCGACGGCCCGCTCGACGAGGCGCGCGTCGAACACCTCCCGGGGGATCACCCACACCGGGCGCGACAGCGGGCGGGCGACGCTCGCGCCACCGAGGGCGAGCTCGAGGCGGCGCATCGGCCGCCAGCCGTCCGCGACCCCGGTGACGCCCGCCCCGGCGAGGGCCTCGAAGACGTGCGGGGCGATGCCGTCGCCGCACACCTTGTCGCGCGGGAAGTCGGCGCGGTCGAGGAGCAGCACCCGCAGGCCGGGCTCCGCGGAGAGCGCGCCGAGCGCCGCGGCGCTGCCGGCCGGTCCGGCGCCGACGACGACGAGGTCCCAGCTGGTCATGCCCCCACCCTGCCCTGTGCCACCACGAGCAGGACGACGTCGACCAGCGCGATGGCCATGGCCGCCCGGAAGGCGGTCCGCCCGCCGGCCACGACGGCGGTCGCCGCGAGGGCGCCGACGACGACCACCAGGCCGACGAGGAGCGCCCCGGTCACCGGTGCGCCGAGCGCCAGGACGACGGTCGCGAGGACGAGCAGGAGGGCCCCGGCGGGCGCCACCGCGCGGACGCCGTGGGCCTCGGCGAGGCGGTGGGGCAGGCCGCGGACGCCGGTGGCGGCGTCGTCGGCGACGTCGGGCACGACGTTGAGCACGTGCGCGCCGACGCCGAGCAGGGCTCCCGCGGCCACCACCCAGACCGGCACCGCCAGCTCCCCCGTCAGCAGGACGAAGGCCGGCAGCGCCCCGAACGCGAGCGCGTACGGCGCCCAGGACCACACCGTCGCCTTCGCCCCCAGGTCGTAGGCCAGCCCGCCGACGAGGACGAGGTTCGCGGCGACAGCGGCGCCGACCCCGGCCACCCCGGCGACGGCGACCCCGACGGCGAGGGAGAGTCCGACCGCGACCACGAGGGCCAGCCCCGCGGCCGCCCGCACCGTGCCGAGCGACACCGCGCCGGACACCAGCGGCTTGTCGGTGCGGCCGACCTGACGGTCGCGCGCGGCGTCGATCGCGTCGTTCGCCCACCCGATCGCCAGCTGGCCGGCCAGCACCGTCACGACGACCAGCAGGACCCGCAGGCCCCCGAGCCCGGCCCCGACGGCGAGGACCCCGGACAGCAGGGTGACCGCGAGCGTCGGGGCGGGGTGGCACGCGCGCAGCAGGGCCGTCACGCGCGCCACCCCCTCCGGACCCGTCGCTGAGCCGTCAGCGCCTGCGCACGGACACGGTGGCGGTCTCGCCGTCGGCGAGCGCCACCTCGGTGGCCCCCGTGCCCGGCTCCTCCACCACGATCACCCCCACCGCGAGGGTCTCCTCGGTGATCAGGGCCTCGTGCGCCGCCACCGCGCCGACCACGCCGGGGGACCCGGAGACGGTCAGCTCGATGCGGTCGGACACCTCCAGACCCGCGTCGCGGCGGGCCTGCTGGACGGCGCGGACGAGGTCACGCGCCAGACCCTCGGTGGCCAGGTCGGGCGTGACCCGCGTGTCGAGGGCGACGAAGCCGCCGCTGGCCAGGACGCCGGTGGCGGTGTCCTCCCCCGCGCCGTCGGCGACGGTGTCGAGGGTGTACTCGCCCTCGACCAGCGCCAGGCCGCCGGAGGTGACCGTGCCGTCCTCGGCGACCGCCCAGTCGCCGGACTTGGACCCCTTGATGGCGGCCTGCACGTCCTTCCCGAGCCGCGGGCCGGCGGCGCGCGCGTTGACCGTCAGCCGCTGCGCCACGCCGTACGACGCCGCCTCGGGCTCGTCGATCGCCAGCAGCCGCACCTCGCGCAGGTTCAGCTCGTCGGCCACGACGGAGGTGAACGGCTCGAGCGCCTTCGGGTCCGGCACGACGACCGTGAGCGAGTGCAGGGGCAGACGGGTGCGCAGACCGGCGGCCTTGCGCAGCGCGGAGCCAGCGGAGCAGACCTCGCGGACGGCGTCCATCGCCGCCACCAGGTCGTCCTCGGCGGGCAGCTCCCCGGCGTCCGGCCAGTCGGTCAGGTGCACCGACCGGCCGCCCGTCAGGCCGCGCCAGATCTCCTCCGCCGTCAGCGGCAGCAGCGGCGCCACCACCCGGCAGACCGTCTCGAGCACCGTGTGCAGCGTGTCGAACGGCTCGGTCGCGGTCGGATCGGACGTCGAGAAGTCCGTCGCCCAGAAGCGCGAGCGGGAGCGCCGGATGTACCAGTTGGTCAGCACGTCGACGAAGCCGCGCGTGGTCTCGCAGGCGCCGGCGACGTCGTAGGCGTCCATCTGCTCGGTGGTCCGCTCGACGTACTCGCGGGTCTTCGCGAGCAGGTAGCGGTCCATCGGGTGCGTGGAGTCCGTGCGCGTGCGCCCGGCGTACCCGGTCGGGCCGGCGGCGCCGGCGTAGAGCGCGAGGAAGTACCAGGCGTTCCACAGCGGGATCATCGTGTGGCGCACGGCGTCGCGGATGCCCTGCTCGGTGACGATCAGGTTGCCGCCGCGCAGGATCGGGCTCGACATGAGGAACCAGCGCATCGCGTCGGCGCCGTCGCGGTCGAAGACCTCGCTGACGTCGGGGTAGTTGCGCAGCGACTTGCTCATCTTGGCGCCGTCCGAGCCGAGGACGATGCCGTGGCTCAGGCAGGTCTCGAACGCCGGACGGTCGAAGACCCCGGTGGCGAGGATGTGCAGGGTGTAGAACCAGCCGCGGGTCTGGCCGATGTACTCGACGATGAAGTCGGCCGGGAAGTGGTTCTGGAACCACTCCTCCGCCTCGAACGGGTAGTGGACCTGGGCGAAGCTCATCGAGCCCGAGTCGAACCACACGTCGAGCACGTCGGTGACGCGCCGCATCGTGGAACGACCCTCCTCCTCCGACCGGGGGTCGTCGGGGTTCGGGCGGGTCAGCTCGTCGACGAACGGGCGATGCAGGTCGGGGTTGCCGTCGCGGTCGCGCGGCAGGTCGCCGAAGTCGCGCTCGAGCTCGGCGAACGAGCCGTACACGTCGACGCGGGGGTACGCCGGGTCGTCGCTCTTCCACACCGGCACCGGGCTGCCCCAGAACCGGTTGCGGGTGATCGACCAGTCGCGGGCGTTCTCGATCCAGCGGCCGAACTGGCCGTCGCGGATGTGGCCCGGCACCCAGGTGATCTGCTGGTTCAGCTCGGCCATGCGCTCCTTGAACGCGGTGACCTCGACGAACCACGACGAGACGCCCTTGTAGATCAGGGGCTCGCGGCAGCGCCAGCAGTGCGGGTAGGAGTGGTCGTAGGTCTCGCGGCGCAGCAGCACGGTGCCGGCGCCGACGGACGCCACCGGCTCGGCCGCCCCTGTCGCGGCCTTCAGGTCGTCGATGATGTGCGGGTTGGCGTCGAAGACCTGCATCCCGGCGTAGTCGTCGACGGGCGCGGTGAAGCGGCCGTCCTTGCCGACCGGCATGACGGCCTCGATGCCCTCGCGGTCCGTGACCACCTTGTCGTCCTCACCGAAGGCGCCGGCCGTGTGGACCAGCCCGGTGCCGTCGGTGGTGGTGACGAACTCCGCGGTCACGAGGCGGAACGCCCGCTCGTGGCCGGCGTAGTAGGTGAACGGCGGGTCGTACGTCGTGTCGACGAGGTCGGCGCCTCTCACCCGCGCCACGACCTCGGCGTCGCCCAGCTCGCGGGCGTACGCGCCGAGACGGGCCTCGGCGAACAGGTAGCGCTCGCCCCGCCCCGAGTCAGATGGAGTCTCGACGACGACGTACTCGATGTCCTCGCCGACCATGATCGCCAGGTTGGACGGCAGGGTCCACGGGGTCGTCGTCCACACCAGCGCCTTGACGCCGGCGTGCTCGCCGGAGGTGAGCGGCACGCCGACGGTGACGGCCGGGTCCTGGCGGGTGCGGTAGGTGTCCTCGTCCATCCGCAGCTCGTGGTTCGAGAGCGGGGTCTCGTCCTTCCAGCAGTACGGCAGGACGCGGAAGCCCTCGTAGACCCAGCCCTTGTCGAAGAGCTGCTTGAAGGCCCAGATGACCGACTCCATGTAGTCGGCGTTCATGGTCCGGTAGTCGTGGTCGAAGTCGACCCAGCGCGCCTGGCGGGTCACGTAGTCGCGCCACTCGCCGGTGTACTTCATCACCGAGGCGCGGCAGGCCTCGTTGAACTTCTCGACGCCCAGCTCGAGGATCTCGTCGGTCGTCTTGATGCCGTTGAGGCGCATGGCCTCGAGCTCGGCGGGCAGGCCGTGGGTGTCCCAGCCGAAGCGCCGCTCGACGCGGCGTCCGCGCATGGTCTGGTAGCGCGGGACCAGGTCCTTGACGTAGCCGGTGAGCAGGTGGCCGTAGTGCGGCAGGCCGTTCGCGAAGGGCGGGCCGTCGTAGAACACGTACTCGTTGTCGCCGTCGGTCCCGGCGTCGCGCTGCTCGACGCTGGCGCGGAACGTGTCGTCGGCGTCCCAGTACTCGAGGACCCGCTTCTCGATGTCGGGGAAGCGCGGGCTCGGCGGCACGGAGCCGGACGGGTCGGTGGTGACCTTGGGGTAGGTCTCGCCTGCCATGGGTGGGGTCTCTCCTCGCGGGTCGTCGTCGCACGAGGACGACAGCCATCACGGGGAGCCGCGGTACCACCTCGTTTGCCCCTCGCGGGACCACTCGTCGACGGCTGTGACGGGCCAACCCGTCCGGTTCTACTGGAGTCCGCCGTGGCTTCGCCGGGCTCGTTCTTCCGGAGGCTCGCCGCTGATGACGGCTCGAACGCCTGTGGAGCGATCGTACGGCGGGCCGCCGGGGCCCCGCGAATCAGTTCCCCTGGTCCTTCGTGCGGTGCAGCAGCCACTGCGTGCCCCCGGTCCGGATCAGGGCGTACCGCGTCGCCCCGTCGCGTCCGTGCAGCCGGAAGACGAACCTCCGCTCGTCGCGCCGCTCCAGCTCCCACCAGCCCTCGTCGGCGATGGACTTGTGCTCGTCGGTGTACGTCGCGTGGTCGAGGTCGTGGTCCTCGACGGCGATCGCGAGGCGGTCGTGGGCGGCGTCGACGGGCGGCCCCTTCGGCAGCGCCCACGACCGCAGGACGCCGTCCTCCTCGAGCCGCAGGTCGTGGTGCGGCTGCGGCTTCCGGTGGTCGTGCAGCACGAAGCGGGGCCGCGTCGGGGTGGCGGGGTCCTCAGGCACCCACCCAGTGGAGCACCTCGCCGGCGACGTCGTCCGCCGTGCGGCCCCCCGTGTCGACGCGGAGGTGCGGGTGGCGGCGCAGCAGGTCGCCGGCGGGCGACGGCCGGTCGGGGTCGGTGTTCATCCGCTTCTGCGCGGCGAGCTCGCGGACGTGCGCGTCGGACCACGCCAGGTCCGCCTTCGACGGCTTCGCCGCGAGGCGGTCGGCGCCGACGTTGCGGGCGAGCCGCGTCGGCAGGTCGGCGTACAGCTCGACGAAGCGGACCGGCAGACCCGCGTCGACGTACGGCGCGAGGTAGCTCTCCACGACCTCCACGTCGTCGCGGTCGTCGACCCACCAGGCGAAGCTGAAGACCAGCCGGAGCCCGTCGGCGGCGGCCTCCTGGAGCACCCTGCGCCGGAACTCGTCGTTCAGGACGGTGAACGCCCGGGTCCCGTGCCCGAACACCTCGAGCAGCGGCTCGATCGTGTGGTGGTTGTGGAACAAGCGGTAGTCGCTGCGCGCGGCGACCGCCCGGCCGACCGTCATCTTGCCGACGGCCGGCGGCCCGGTGATCAGCAGCAGGTCGCCCACGTGACGAACGTTAAGGCGACCTTGAGGTGCGTTTCGCGTCCTTTTAGCGGGCCCGCCGCCAGGCTGGAGCCACGATCACCGCCCGACCGACCTTCCCCGAGGAGATTCCCCGATGTCGACCCGTCCGTTCCGTCACCGCCTCGCCGCCCTCGCCGTCGCGCCGCTCGCCCTCGGGCTCGTCGCCTGCGGCTCCGACGACACCGACGCCGACGACCAGCCGAACGAGGTCGTGACCGAGACCGTGACCCAGTCGCCCGACGGCTCGTCGTCGCCGGACGCCGGGTCCGAGCAGTCGCAGGGCTCCGGCGGCACCGGCGGGTCCGGCGGGAACGGCGCCTCGGTCGGCGACATCGAGGCCGCCGCCGAGACGGCCGTCGAAGCCGCCGACGGCGCCACGCTCGTCTCGATCGACATCGACGACACGGGTGACTGGGACGTCACCCTGCTCAGCCAGGACGCCCAGGAGAGCGAGGTCGACGTCTCCGCCGACGGCAGCACCGTCACCCGCGGCCCCGTCGCGGACGGCGACGACAACGACGCGGACGACCAGGCCGAGCGCCAGCGTCTGCTGCAGGCCCAGGTCAGCTACGTCGACGCCATCGGGACCGCCCGTGGCGAGTACCCCGACCTCGAGGTCACCGGCGCGAGCCTGGACGACGACAACGGCACCCTGACCTGGGACGTCGACTTCGGCGACGGCACCAACGACGACGCGCAGACCGTCCTCGTCGACGCGCAGACCGGTGACGTCGTTGGCACCGAGACCGACGACTCCGACGACGACTGAGGGTCGTCCCCGACGACTCGACCGCACGGGCCCCGGGGCCGGCTCACCGAGCCGGCTCCGGGGCCCGTCGTCGTCGGCGGACACCCGGCGGGACCGCGGATCCACTCTGCGTGTCGTCCGTGACCCACCCGGTGCGTCAGGGACGACACACACAGTGCCCCAGCGGGCCGCACGACGCCCGACCTGCCCCCGACGGACGGCGCTCGTCAGCCGCCGGACCGCCCGGGGCTGGGCCTTGCCGACCCGGTGTGGTGTGTGACACAGTCCTGGCACTCAGTGACACCAGAAGGTCACTCAGTGACACACCACCTGACGACCGGAGCTCGACATGGCCCACGCCGCATCCCCCACCGAGGCCGACGACCGGCTGCACGCCGTCGCCACGCGCAAGGTCTCGCTGCACCTCCTGCCGATCCTGTGCCTGGCCTACTTCATGGCCTTCGTCGACCGCACGAACGTCGGCCTCGCCAAGACCGCGCTCGAGGCGGACGTCGGGATCGGCGCCGCGGCGTTCGGCCTGGGCGCCGGCGTGTTCTTCCTCAGCTACGCGCTGCTGGAGGTGCCGAGCAACCTCGTCATGCACCGCGTCGGCCCGCGGGTCTGGATCACGCGCATCGCCATCACCTGGGGCGCGCTGACCGCGGCCATGATGTTCGTGCAGGGACCGACGTCGTTCTACGTCATCCGGTTCCTGCTCGGGGCGGCCGAGGCCGGCCTGTTCCCGGCGCTGATGTACATCGTCACCGTCTGGTACGCCCAGCACCAACGGGTCACCGCCGTCGGCACGCTGTACGTCGCGGTGTGCGTCGGCATCATCCTCGGCGGCCCGATCGGCGGCGCGCTGATGGAGCTCGGCGGCACCGGCGGCCTGCGCGGCTGGCAGTGGCTGTTCCTCGCCGAGGGCCTGTTCACCATCGTCGTCGGCGGTCTCGTGTGGAAGCTGCTGCCCGACACCCCGCGCGACGCCCGGTGGCTGAGCGAGGAGGAGGCCCGCGTCATCGAGGAGCGCGCCGTCGTCGTCGGCGCCCCCGCCCACACCACGCTGAAGGGCAACGCCAAGGTCGCCTTCGGTCGCCCGTTCATCCTCGCCCTGGCCGCCATCTACTTCGCGAACCAGGTCACGAGCGTCTCCATCCAGTACAACTTCCCCTCGATCGTCGAGTCGCTGAACGTCCGGGGCTCGTTCCTCATCGGCCTGGTCAGCGGCGCCACCGGCGTCGGCGCCCTGCTCGGGGTGCTCGTCATCCCCTGGCTGCAGCGCCGCCTGCGCAACGAGGTCCTCGTGATCACGATCTGCACGATCGCCACCGCCCTCAGCGCCCTCGCGTACGCCGTCGCCGACGGGCCCGTCGCGAAGGTCCTGCTCATCTCGACCTCGATGTTCTTCCTCATCGGGATCCTGCCGCTGTACTGGTCCGTGGCCACCGCCCGCATGTCGGGCCTCATGGCCGCCGCCGGCCTGGCGTTCATCAACACCGTCGGCCTGCTCGGCGGGTTCGTCGGCCCCTACCTCTACGGGTACGCCGAGGGCGCGACCGGCAGCGCCTCGGCCGGGTTCGCCGTCCTCGTCGCCGCGTCGGTGGTCGGGGTGTTCTTGATCCCGCTGCTGCACCGCACGGTCCGCACCGAGGACCGTCGTACGGCGGCCGCCCAGGACGCCCCGCCCGGACCGGGCGCGCCGACCGACCTCCTCCGCACCACCGAGAAGGCCTGAGCCGTGGGGCGCCCGGGGCCCGCGACCGGCCTCCTGACGACCCTCGCCCTCGTCGGCGCCACCCTGCTCGGGGTGGCGCCGGCCTTGGCGGCCGACCCGGACCGTGAGCAGGTCCGCGACACCGCCGCACCCGCACGGGGGACCGCCTGGCAGCCCTCCACGACGCGACCCACCACCCTGGGTCGCGTGCGGGGCCGCGAGCCGTCGGCCGGCTCCTACTCCTGGCTCGGCGTCCCGTACGCCGAGCCGCCCGTCGGCGACCTGCGCTGGCGCCCGCCCGTCACCCACCGGCGCTGGGACGGCGTCCGCCGCACCACGGCGTACGGCGACGGCTGCACGCAGCCCGGCCGCATGTTCAGCCCCTCCCCCGACGGCCCGCACTACGACCTGCAGATCCGCGACGGCCTGGGCACCCCCGTCGGCTCGGAGGACTGCCTCACGCTCAACGTGTTCCGCCCCGCCACCGCCGAGCGGGACCTGCCGGTCATCCTCTTCGTGCACGGCGGCAGCAACACGGTCGGCTACAGCGCCGACCCGCTGTACGACGGCCGCCACCTCGCCCGCCGCGCCAACGCCGTCGTCGTGACCGTCAACTACCGCCTGGGGCTGTTCGGGTGGCTCAACCACGAGGGGTTGAAGACCGGCGAGCCCGTCGCGGACTCCGGCAACTTCGGCACCCTGGACATCATCGAGTCGCTGCGCTTCGTGCACCGCAACGCGCGGACCTTCGGCGGCGACGCCGGCAACGTGACGGTGATGGGAGAGTCCGCGGGCGCGGTCAACGTCTGGTCGCTGCTCGTGTCGCCGCTGACGAAGGGCCTGGTCCACAAGGCGGTCCCGATGAGCGGCGGGCTGTCGTTCGCCCCCGAGGCGCAGGGCCGGACCTACGCCGACCAGCTCGCGACGTACGCCGTCGACGAGGAGGGCACACCCGAGGACGCCGAGGACCCGATCCCCCTGATGCGGTCGCTGTCCGCCGAGGAGCTCCAGGCGCTCGCGCTGCGCCACCCGGAGCTCGGCGCCAACCCGCCCGCCGTGTTCCCCGACGGAGCCGTCGTCCCCGAGGACCCGTACGGCGCCATCGCCGCCGGCGACTACCGGAAGGGTCCGCTGCTCGCGGGCAACACCCTCGAGGAGGGCAAGCTGTTCGGGGCGCTGGTCGGCGCGTACGCGGTCGACGACAGGCGCCGCTTCACCCTCATGCACCGGTCGCGTCCCGACCGCCCCAGCGGCCTCGAGACCTCCGACCTGATCGCGGAGCAGTACCTGCCCGTCGACCGGCCCGGCGGGTGGGACGACGCCGCCGAGGCCCTGACCCGGGGCGTCTTCACCCAGCTGACCGCGCAGTCGATGGGCCAGCTGCAGGCCGCGGGCCACCGCAAGCTCTTCTACTACCAGTTCGCGTGGGACTCCGAGCCGCAGCCGTGGGACGAGGTCTACGGGTCGGTCCACGCGATGGACCTGCCGTTCGCCTTCGGCACCTTCGGCCGGAGCCTGTTCAGCTTCGCCTACGGCCCGGCGAACCGCCCGGGCCGGCTCGAGCTGTCGGCGCTGATGACGCGCAGCCTGTCGCGGTTCGTGCGCACGGGCGACCCCGGCCACGCGGGGCTCGACGACCCCTGGCAGCAGTGGCCGGCGAGCACGGTCTTCGACGCCACGAAGCGGCGGGCCTCCGGCACCGCGGGCACCTTCGTCCCGCCGGACGCCGCTCCCACCGGCTACCGCCTGCCGGCGGACCTCGTCGGTCCCTTCGGACCGGTCGGATGACCCCGCGGACCGTCGGGCTCCTAGGCTCGGACCGTGGCACGTGGGGGACGCCGGTGATGGCCGCGGACCGGACGAAGTACCGGATCGCGGAGACGGCCATGCGGCTGTTCCTCGAGCAGGGCTACGAGAACGTCACCGTCGAGGCGGTCGCCAGCGCCTCGGAGGTGTCCCGCCGGACGGTGTTCCGCTACTTCGGGGGCAAGGACGAGCTGCCTTTCCCCGACCACTCCGGCCGGCTCGAGCTGCTGCGCAGCGCCCTCGATGGCGCCGCCCCCGGGACGGACCCGGTCGAGGCGGTCATCGCCGCGACCCGGGTCTCCCTGCGGGACTTCCTGTCGCACCCGGAGCTCGTCCTCCGCCGCTACCAGCTGACCCGGCTGGTGCCGGAGCTGCGGACCCGGGAGGTCGTGGAGCACGAGCGGTACGTCGTCGTCACCCGCGCCTACCTGCGGGCGAACCTCCCCGACGGCAGCCCGCCGTACCTGCACATGGCGTGGGCGCAGCTCATCGACGCGATGCACCGCGCCGCCCTGGGCGACTGGGTCCGCAGCGGCGGCGCGACGGACGCCGAGGCCGACCTGGAGGCCGGGTTCGCCTGGATCCGCCGGCTTGTGCGCACCGAGGCGGGCGGCGCGGGCGCCGGCGGGCCGGCGTCGCTGCTCGCCGTCCTGCCCGACTCCCCGGAGGCGCGCGCGGCGCTGGCGAGCCTCCGGGACGCCTCCCACCCGCTCTGAAGGGCGCCGACGTCCGCGGCGGGCGGCCTCAGGTCCCCTTCAGCGGGCCCTCCTAGACTTCGGACCATGACTTCCGCCTGGGGCCACGGACTGACCACCCGCGACACCGACGGGAACGTGCTGGACTGCTGGTTCCCCTCCCCCGCGCTCGGCGCGACCGAGGAGCACGCCTCGCCCGGCACGCTCGCGAACCTCGTCGGCACCGACGCCGTCCGCGGCGTCTCGACCGAGGTCGAGCTCGTCGAGATCGCCGACCTCGACGCGCCGCCGTCGTCCACGCAGGACGTGTGGCTGCGCCTGCACCTGCTCTCGCACCGCCTCGTGAAGCCCCACGGGATGTCGATGGAGGGCGTGTTCGGGCTGCTCACCAACGTCGTGTGGACCTCCGCCGGCCCCTGCGCCGTCGAGGGCTTCGAGGTCACCCGCGCCCGCCTGCGCGGGCAGGGCGCCGTCGCGGTGTACGGCGTCGACAAGTTCCCGCGGATGGTCGACTACGTGCTGCCGAGCGGCGTCCGCATCGCCGACGCCGACCGTGTCCGCCTCGGCGCCCACCTCGCGCCGGGCACCACCGTCATGCACGAGGGTTTCGTCAACTTCAACGCCGGCACCCTGGGCTCGTCGATGGTCGAGGGCCGCATCTCGGCCGGCGTGGTCGTGGGCGACGGCTCCGACGTCGGCGGCGGCGCCTCCATCATGGGGACCCTCTCGGGCGGTGGCACGACGGTGATCAGCGTCGGCGAGCGGTGCCTGCTCGGCGCCAACGCCGGCATCGGGATCTCGCTCGGTGACGACTGCGTCGTCGAGGCGGGTTGCTACGTGACCGCGGGCACCAAGGTGACCCTCCCCGCCGAGGACAAGGTCGTGAAGGCCGCCGAGCTGTCCGGGTCGGACGGCATCCTCTTCCGCCGCAACTCCGTCTCCGGCGCCGTCGAGGCGGTCGCCAGGACCGGGCAGGGCATCGCGCTCAACGCCGCCCTGCACGCCAACTAGTGGAGGGCGCCCGCGCCGGGCGCGCCGGGGTGCTCGTCCTGGTCCTGCTCCTGCTGAGCGGGATCGCGGTCGGCACGTGGTTCGCCGTCGGACGTCTCCTGGGCCCGATCATCCCCGGCCTGCCGACCGCCGAGGGCTGCTCGGTGGAGGTGGACGGGCACTACGTCGAGGTGTCGGCGGAGCAGGCGGAGAACGCGGCGCTGATCTCGGCGATCGCCGTCCGCCGCGGCCTGCCCGCCCGGGCCGCGTCGATCGCCCTGGCCACGGCGTACCAGGAGTCGAAGATCATCAACATCGACTACGGCGACCGGGACTCCCTCGGCCTGTTCCAGCAGCGGCCCTCGCAGGGCTGGGGCACCGAGGAGCAGGTGCAGGACCCCGTCTACGCCACGAACGCCTTCTACGACGCGCTGGTCGAGGTCGACGGCTACGAGGACATGCGCGTCACCGTCGCCGCGCAGGAGGTGCAGCGCTCCGGCTTCCCCGAGGCGTACGCCGACCACGAGGCCGACGCCCGGGCCCTCGCCTCCGCGCTGACCGGCAACTCCCCCGGCACCTTCACCTGCACCGTCGACGGCGAGGCCGAGGCGTCGTCGACCGACCTCAACGACGTGGGGCTGACCGAGCGCGCCGACGCGGTGCGCCGCGACGTCCTCGAGGCGTACGGCGAGGTGCAGACCGGCGGGTTCGCCCCCGAGGGCGTCGACTCCGGCCACATGGAGGGTTCCGCCCACTACGACGGCCGCGCCGTCGACTTCTTCTTCCGGCCCGTCAACGACACCAACCAGGTGCGGGGCTGGTCGGTGGCGCAGTACCTGGTCGCCCAGGCCGAGCGTCTCGACGTCGCCACCGTCATCTACGACGGGCGGATCTGGACGGCGCGCCGCTCCGCCCAGGGCTGGCGCGAGTACGACGTCGACACCGACGGCCGCGACCCCGCCACCGCCGCCATCCTGGAGCACCGCGACCACGTCCACGTGGACGTCTTCGAGTAGGCGGTCGAGGCGGGGGCCGCGCTCGCGCCTCGACCGGCGGTGGGGGCGCAGCGGCTACCGCGTGCGGGCGTAGATGCGCTGGGGGCGGCCGGCGCGGCCGTAGCGCAGGCGGACCTCGAAGCGGCCGGTGTCGACGAAGTGCTCGAGGTAGCGGCGGGCGCTGACGCGCGACATGCCGACGGCGTCGGCGCACTCGGCGGCGGAGACCTCCTCGCCGACGGCGACCGACTCGAGCACCGTCTGCGCCGACTCGGCCGACAGACCCTTGGGCAGCGGTGGGTCGCGTCGCACCGGGGCGCCCCGGCCGAACACCGCGTCGATGTCGGCCTGCCCGCCCACCTGTCCGCCGCCCTCGGCGAGCACCCGGTGGGTGTCGGCGAACTCCGTCAGGCGCTCGACCAGGTCGGCGGCCTCGAACGGCTTCACGAGGTACGCCGCCGCGCCCTGGTGCAGCGCCGCGCGCACGGTGTCGGCCTCCCGGGCGGCCGTGATCATGATGACGTCGACCCCCGAGACGGCCGGGTCGTCGTGCGCGCGCAGCCGGCGCAGCACCTCGACCCCGGACAGGTCCGGGAGGTGGACGTCGAGCAGCACGAGGTCCGGGTGCAGCTGCTCCACGGCCTCCAGCGCCTCGGCGCCCGAGCGCACCGTCGCGAGCACGAGGAAACCGGGCGCACGCTCCACGAACCGCGCGTGGATCGCGGCGACACGGAAGTCGTCGTCCACGACGAGGACCCCGACCTCGTCGGGACCACCCGCGTCACCGCTGGTCACGCCCCTGCCTCCTCACGGTGCGGCAGCGTCGCGGTGAACACCGCCCCGCCGAGCTCTCCGCCGTTCTCGACGGTGACGCTACCGCCGCGCGACGCGCACAGCACCCGCACCAGCGACAGGCCGACACCGCGGCCGGTGCCGGAGTCGGGCTTGGTGCTGAAGCCGCGCTCGAAGACCCGGTCGGCGTCGGGCTCGGGCACCCCGGCGCCGTCGTCGTTGACCTCGACGACGACCTCGTCGCCGTCGTCGGCGAGGTGGACGTCGACGTGGCGGCCGCCGGAGTCCGCCGAGGCGTGCAGCGCGTTGTCCACCAGGTTGCCGACGACCGTCGTGACGGCCGCCGAGACGGCGGAGGAGAGCCGTCCGAGGTGAGAGCCCGGCACGAGGGCGAGCTCCTGGCCGGACTCCAGGGCCGAGCTGGTCTTCGCGACGAGCAGGGCGGCCACGGCGGGGTCGTCGACCATCGACGTGACCGCCTCGCTGATCTCGGCGCGGCGGCGGGTGAGGTCCCCGACCAACCGGCGCAGCTCGTCGTACTCCTCCAGCTGCACCAGCCCCGAGAGGGTGTGCAGCTGGTTGGCGTGCTCGTGGGTCTGCGCACGGAGGGTGTCGGTGACGCTCCGGCTGACGTCGAGCTGGCTCTGGAGGGTGACCAGCTCGGTGCGGTCGCGGACGGTCGTGACCGTGCCGATCGCGCGGCCCTCGCTGGCGGCGGTCTCCCGGCTGACGACCAGCGCCTTGCCGTCGGCGACGACCACGGCGTCCCGCGCCGGCTCCGCCGACAGCAGCAGGGACCGGAGCGCGGGGTGCAGGGCCAGGTCGTCCACGTGTCGCCCCACGGCGTCGGCGGGCAGTCCCAGCAGGTCCCGCGCGCCGTCGTTCAGCACCGTCACCCGGCCGTCGGTGCCGACCCCGACGACGCCCTCGCGGATGCTGTGCAGCAGCGCCTCGCGGTGGTCGGCGAGCGTGGCGATCTGCGCGGGCTCGAGGCCGCGGGTGCGACGGCGCACGAGCCGCGACAGCAGGTAGGACCCGGCGACGCCGAGCCCCGCCGCGATGCCCAGGTAGAGCAGGGTGTTGCGGGCGACGCCGGGCAGGCGCTCGCCGAGCGTCGGGGCGAGGACGGCGGCGCCGGCGACGCCGACCTGCACGAACTCGCCCCCGGCGACGCGGAACACCGGCCGGTACGACACCAGCACCCGGCGCCCCCCGACGTCCTGCTCCCCCGTCCACGGGCGCCCGTCGAGCGCCGGCGCCGCGTCACCGTCGCCGACACGGGCGCCGACGATCGTGGGGTCGGACGACGCGACGACGACCCCGTCGGCGTCCGCCACCAGGGTCAGGTCGACGAGGTTGGACTCCTGCAGGTCGACGACCCTCGGCGACACCGCCCGCTGGGCCCCGACCTGGTCGACCTCCGTTTGCACGACCTTCAGGTTGCCGATCTGGTTCGCCACCTGACGGGTGACGTCGGACTGGTCGTTGCGGAGCTCGACGTCCGCCTGCCTGACCGAGATCACGGTCACGGCGACGAGCACCAGGGCGATGACCCCCATCTGGAAGACGAGGAACTGGCCGGCCAGCGTCAGGCGTGACCACAACGACCGCAACTACCTCTACCTCCCTAACCGTGACGACCGCCACACGGAGTTCGCAGACTCCTCGTGAGCCGGGTGTGGCCCGGCTCACTCTCCCCCCGGAACACCGAAGAGGACAGCATGCGACATCGAGCACGGCTGGTGCGACGCACCGCGGGCGCGGTCGCGACCACCCTGGCCCTGACCCTGGCCGTCACCTCCTGCGGGGTGACCCGGTCCCAGACCGGCGTGGACGACGACCTGCTCATGATCATCCCCAACAGCCCCGGCGGCGGCTACGACCTCACCGGCCGCGCCGCGGTCCGCGTGATGGAGGACCACGACCTCACCGGCGGCGGCTTCCAGGTCGAGAACTCTATCGGTGCCGGCGGCAGCCTCGCCTTCGCCCAGCTGATGAACCTCGAGGGCGACGAGGAGGCGATGATGACCGTCGGCCTCGGCGTCGTCGGCTCCCTCTACTCCTTCGGCGCCGAGGAGTCGCTGCAGGACGCGACCCCGGTCGCCCAGCTCATCGAGGAGCAGGAGGGGATCCTGGTCCCCGGCGACTCGCCCTGGCGCACCGTGGACGACTTCGTGCAGGCCTGGAGGGCCGACCCGGCGTCCATCACCGTCGGCGGCGGCTCCTCGCCCGGCGGCCCGGACCACCTCTTCCCCCACCAGCTCGCCGAGGCCGTCGACGTCCCGCCGACCGAGGTCAACTACATCTCCTACGACGGCGGCGGCCCGCTGACCAGCGCGCTGCTCGGCAACAAGATCCAGGTCGGCTTCTCCGGCCTCGGCGAGTTCGCCGGCTCCATCGAGAACGGCGACCTGCGGGTCCTCGCCGTCTCGGGCGAGGAACGGATCTCCCAGCCGATGCTCAACCGGATCCCGACCCTGGTCGAGTCCGGCATCGACTTCACGTTCCTCAACTGGCGCGGCATCCTCGCGCCGCCCGGCATCTCCGAGGAGCGCGAGCAGCAGTACATCGACTACTTCACCGAGATGCGGGCGACCGACGAGTGGCAGGAGCAGCTCGAGCTCAACGGCTGGCAGGACGCGTTCCTGACCGGCGAGGAGTTCGACGAGTTCCTCGTCGAGCAGGACGCGCGCGTCGCCGACACCCTGACCGAGCTCCAGCTCATCGACGAGGAGGACGCATGAGCACCAGCAGTCCCGAGGCGCCCACACCGGCGCCCGAGACCACCGCGGCCCCCGCGGCGTCCCGCGGCGTCGACGTCGGCCAGATCGTCTTCGCCGTCGTGCTCGGCGTCGCCGGGGCGTACGTCGTCCTCGACGCCACCACGCTCAACATCGGCTTCGCGGACCCCGTCGGCCCCCGCCTGTTCCCCTACGTCATCGGCGGCGTGCTCATCGTGCTGTCGGTGGTCTGGATCGTCGCCACCCTGCGCGGCGACCGGGCCGAGCCCGAGGAGGGCGAGGACGTCGACCTCGACCAGCGGCCCGACTTCGCACTGGTCGGCAAGCTCGCCGCCGTCCTCGTGGCCAACGTGCTGCTCGTCGACGTCCTCGGCTGGGCCGTCACCGGCGGCCTGCTGTTCGCCGGGGCCGCCTGGGCCCTCGGGAGCCGGACCCTGGTCCGTGACCTCCTCGTCGGCGTCGCCCTGGCGGTGCTGAGCTGGTACTTCTTCTACGTCGCGCTGGGGGTCCCCCTCTCGCCCGGCATCCTGGACGGGATCCTCTGATGGAGACGTTGTCACTGCTCGGGGGCGGGCTGCTCGACGCCCTCACCCCGATGAACCTCGCGTGGGCGATCATCGGCGTCCTGCTCGGCACCTTCGTCGGGGTCCTGCCCGGCGTCGGCCCCGCCATGGCGGTCGCGCTGCTGCTGCCCGTCACCTACGGCCTCGACGTCACCTCGGCGCTGATCATGTTCGCCGGCATCTACTACGGGGGCATGTACGGCGGGTCGACGACGTCGATCCTGCTGAACACCCCGGGCGAGTCCGCGTCGGTGATGACGGCGCTCGAGGGCAACAAGATGGCCAAGGCCGGGCGCGCCGCCCAGGCGCTCGCCACCGCCGCCATCGGCTCGTTCGTCGCCGGCACGCTCGGCACCCTCGGCGTCATCTTCTTCGCGCCGCCGCTCGCCGAGTTCGCCGTCCAGATCGGCGCCCCGTCGTACTTCGCGATCATGCTGCTGTCGATGGTGCTGGTCAGCGCCGTCCTGGGCGCCTCGAAGCTCCGCGGCTTCCTCGGCCTGTTCATCGGCCTCGCGATCGGCCTGGTCGGCCTGGACGGCTCCACCGCCCAGCCCCGCGCCATGCTCGGCCTCAACCAGCTCGCCGAGGGCATCGACATCGTCGTCGTCGCCGTGGGCCTGTTCGCCGTCGGCGAGGCCCTGTGGACCGCCGCGCACCTGCGTCGTCGTCCGCTGCAGGTCATCCCCGTCGGTCGCCCGTGGATGGGCAAGGAGGACTGGCGGCGCTCCTGGAAGCCGTGGCTGCGCGGCACCGCGCTGGGCTTCCCGTTCGGCGCCGTCCCCGCCGGTGGCGCCGAGACCCCGACGTTCCTGTCCTACGTCACCGAGCGGAAGCTCGCGAAGGGCGGCGCGGGGCGCGAGAAGTTCGGCGACGGCGCCATCGAGGGCGTCGCCGGCCCCGAGGCCGCGAACAACGCCTCCGCTGCGGGCACGCTGGTGCCGCTGCTGGCCCTCGGCCTGCCCGTCACCGCGACGTCCGCCGTCATGCTGGCCGCGATCCAGGGCTACGGCATCACCCCCGGCCCGACCCTGATGACCGACCAGCCCGACCTGATCTGGGCGCTGCTCGCCAGCCTCCTGATCGGCAACGCGCTGCTCCTGGTGCTGAACCTGCCGCTGGCGCCGCTGTGGGCCAAGCTGCTCCGCATCCCCCGCCCGCAGCTGTACGCCGGCATCCTGTTCTTCGCCTCGCTCGGGGCGTACGCGTTCCGCCAGCAGCCGTTCGACGTGGCGCTGCTCGTCGTCTTCGGCGCGCTGGGCTACGCGATCCGCCGCTTCGGGATCCCGGTGCTGCCGCTGATCCTCGGCGTCATCCTCGGGCCCCTGATGGAGAGCAAGCTGCGCGAGGCGCTCGACCTCAGCTCCGGCGACCTGGGCGGGCTGTTCAACGAGCCCATCGCCCTGATCGTCTACGCGATCATCGTGGTCGTCGTCGTCGCCCCGCTCGTCTGGTCGCGGGTCGCCCCGCGCACCGCCACCCCGTCGGCCGTCGTCGAGGACGCCGCGAAGGACCGCCAGGAGGTCGGATCATGATCGTCGTCGCCTACACCCCGGACGTGTACGGCGAGGCCGCCCTCGCCCACGCCGTCACCGAGGCCCGGCTGCGCCGGCTCGGCGTCGTCGTCGTCAACGCCACCCGCGGCGACGCGTTCGTCGACGAGCGGTTCGCCTCCACCGAGCGGCTCGCCGAGCTCGACCGCGGGCTCGCGGAGCACGGCCTCACCCACGAGGTGCGACAGCCGGTCGGCGTCGAACCCTCCGAGGCCGTCATCGACGTGGTGAAGGAGGTCGGGGGCACGCTCGTGGTCGTCGGCCTCCGCCACCGCAGCCCGGTCGGCAAGGTGCTCATGGGCAGCGTCGCCCAGCGCATCCTGCTCGACGCCCCCTGCCCCGTGCTGGCGGTGAAGCCTGCGGGCTGAGCCGACCCGGTGCCCGCGTGACCACGGATCGCGTGGGATCGGCGCTCAGATCGAGCACCGATCCCATGCGATCGTGCGTCAGGCCAGGCGGTGGGCCGCGGCGGCGATGCGCTCGTCGGTCGCGGTGACCGCGATGCGCACGTGCTGGGCGCCAGCGTCACCGTAGAAGGCGCCGGGGGCCGCGAGGATGCCGCGCTCGGAGAGCCACGTCATCGTGTCCCAGCAGGACTCGTCGCGGGTGCTCCACAGGTAGAGCGCAGCCTCGGAGTGGTCGATGCGGAAGCCCGCGCCCTCGAGCGCGCGCCACATCGTGGCGCGGCGGGCGGCGTACCGCTTGCGCTGCTCCTCCACGTGGGCGTCGTCGTCCAGGGCCGCGACCATCGCGGTCTGCTGAGGGCCGGGCATCATCAGCCCGAGGTTCTTGCGGACCTCGAGCACCTCACCGACGACGGCCGGGTCGCCGGCGTAGAACGCGCAGCGGTAGCCCGCGAGGTTCGACCGCTTCGACAGCGAGTGGACCGCGAGCAGGCCGTCGTGGCTGTCGCCGCAGACGTCGGGGTGCAGGACCGAGAACGGGCCCTGCTCCGCCGCCGGGTCGTGCCACGAGCACTCGACGTAGCACTCGTCGGAGACGAGCAGGACGCCGGAGTCACGGGCCCAGGTGACGAGCTCGCGCAGCCTCGCCGGGCTCGTGACGCGGCCCGACGGGTTGGACGGCGAGTTGATCCACACCAGGGCCGGCGTGCGGTCGAGCGTCTCCGGCTCGTCGCTGGCGACGATGTCGGCGCCGACGAGCCTCGCCCCCACCTCGTACGACGGGTAGGCCAGCGACGGCTGGACGACCAGGTCGCCCGGCCCGAGACCGAGGTGGACGCCGAGCGCGCTGATGGCCTCCTTCGACCCGAGCAGCGGCAGCACGGAGGCGTCGGTGGCCCCGACGACGCCGCAGCGCCGCGACAGCCAGTCGAGGATCGCGCGCCGCGTCTCCGGGCGGCCCGCCGTGGCGGGGTAGCCCGGCGAGTCCGCGCCGTGCGCCAGCGCGTCCATGACGACGGTGGGCGTCGGGTCGACCGGCGTGCCGATCGAGAGGTCGACGATCCCGTCGGGGTGCGCGCGGGCGCGCTCGCCGTACCCGGCGATCCGGTCCCAGGGGAACTCGGGCAGCCGGGACGAGACGGTCAGCACGGGGCTGCCACCGGTGACCCGCAGGTCACTCGTCGTGCTCCTGCGGGGGCAGCGCGGCGACGAGCGGGTGGTCGTGGTCGATCTCGCCCATCTTGGCGGCACCGCCCGGCGAGCCCAGGTCGTCGAAGAACTTCACGTTCGCGTCGTAGAAGTCCTTCCACTGCTCCGGGGTGTCGTCCTCGTAGAAGATCGCCTCCACGGGGCACACCGGCTCGCAGGCGCCGCAGTCGACGCACTCGTCCGGGTGGATGTAGAGCATCCGCTTGCCCTCGTAGATGCAGTCCACGGGGCACTCGTCGACGCACGCGCGGTCCTTGAGGTCGACGCACGGCTGCGCGATGACGTAGGTCACCAGATCCTCCTGAGGCGTTGTGGGCGGTCGACCCGTGAGCGGTCGACGGCAGGTCCCAGCCTAGTATCCCGACGTGCTGGGACCACACGTGGTGGGTTCGCGGATCGTGGTCCGCCACCTCCTGCCCGGTCGCACCGGCCCGTCGGGCGGTCCCGCGATGAGCGACGTCCTCGGCACCTGCGAGGAGTGGACCGACGACGACCTGGCCGTGCGCCGCGAGGACGGCACCCTCACCCGGGTCCCCCACGACCTGGTCGTGACCGGCAAGCCGGTGCCGCCGCGGTCCTCGGTGCTGGTGCGGGTGCCCGCCGCCCGGCTGCACCGCGCGGGTCTGGCGATGTGGGCCGGGCTCGAGACCGAGCCGCTGGGCGACTGGCTGCTGCGGTCGGCGCCGGACGAGCCGGCGCGTCGTGCGAACTCGACGCTCGCGATCGGCGACCCGGGGCTGCCGGACGCCGAGGCGCACGCCGCCGTCGTCGACTTCCACCGCGCCCGCGGCGGCGTCCCGCTCGTCGCCGTCGAGGTCGGGTCGCCCGCGCACGCCGGGTTCGAGGCCGCCGGCTGGGTGCGCCACCGCGACGGCGAGGACGACAGCATCGTCATGGTGGCCTCGATCGCCCTCGCCCGGCGCTCCCTGCCGGCCGAGCCCGACGACGCCGAGGAGACCGACGACGACCCCCGGGTCGCGGTGTCGGTGCCCGGGGCCCGCGGCCGCGCGGCGTACGACGGGGACTGGCTGGGGCTCTACAGCATCGAGACCGACCCCGAGCACCGTCGGCAGGGCCTCGCCCAGCGGGTGATCTCCGGGTTGCTGGGCTGGGGCGCCGAGCACGGCGCGCGGTCGGCGTACCTGCAGACCCACGCCTCCAACGAGCCTGCGGTGGCGCTCTACGAGCGGCTCGGCTTCGTCGTCCACCACGCCTACCGCTACCTGGTGCCCCCCACCCCCTGAGGTGGTCGAGCCCTCGCCGCTGGTCGAGGTGCGAGCGCAGCGCGCCTCGAGACCCGGGGAGAGGAAAACCCGTTGCACCTCCGCCTCCGCCGGCCGCACCCTCGTCTCGGCGGCACGGGGCGTGACGCACCCCCTGCGACCCGGCAGAGCCGTGCCGCCCGCGCGTCCGGCGTACCGACGAGAGGCCGGCGCGTCACGACTGGATGCCGGCGAAGGTGTGGTGGCACCGCGACCTGGCCCCCGCCCACACCTCCAGGGCTCCCCCACGAGCCGGAGGTGATCCGCATGTCCACCCAGTCCCCACCCGTCCTGACCAGGACCCTGTGCGCCGCGCTCCCCGGGACCCCACCGGGGTCCGAGGTGCTGCTGCGCGGCTGGGTCCACCGACGCCGCGAGCTGGCGAGCGTCGCGTTCCTCGTCGTCCGTGACCGCAGCGGGCTGGCGCAGGTCGTCGTCCACGAGGACAGGGAGCGCCTCGCCGCCCTGCCGGAGGAGACGACCGTCGAGGTCCGCGGGACCCTCGTCGAGAACACCTCGGCCCCCGGCGGGGTCGAGGTCGTCGAGCCGAGGCTGACGCCGCTGACCGAGCCGGCGGCCACCCCGCCGGTCGAGCTGTGGCGTCCGTCGCTGGACGCCGGTCTCGCCACGGTGCTCGACCACGCCGCGGTGACCTGGCGCCACCCGGCGCGTCGCCGAGGCTGGGACGTCGCGGCGGCGTCGCTGCGCGGCTTCCGCTCCGCGCTGGCCCTGCTCGGCTTCACCGAGGTCTGCACGCCCAAGCTCGTCGGCGGGGCCACCGAGACCGGCGCGACCGTCTTCGAGGTCGACTACTTCGGCCGGACGGCCTACCTCGCGCAGAGCCCGCAGCTGCACAAGCAGCAGCTCGTCGGGGTCTTCGAGCGGGTCTACGAGGTCGGGCCGGTGTTCCGCGCCGAGCCGCACGACACCGCGCGTCACCTGGCGCAGTACACCTCGCTCGACGTCGAGCTGGGGTTCATCGAGGACCACCACGACGTCCTCGCCGTGCTGCGGGAGGCCCTCGCGGGGATGGTGGCGGCGGTGGCCGAGGCGGTCCCGGACCTCGCCCTGCCGGAGGTGCCCGCCGAGGTCCCCGTCGTCGGGTTCGCCGAGGCGCTCGAGATCGCGGGGGCGCCCGCCGACGAGCCGGACCTCTCCCCCGCCCACGAGCGGGCGGTCGGCGCGTGGGCGCTGGCGGAGCACGGCTCCGACCTGGTCGCCGTGGAGGGCTACCCCCTCGCCGCGCGGCCGTTCTACACGCACCCCTGGACCGGCCCGGAGCGCCCGGGCGCGCCGGGCACGAACGGGTTCGACGTGTTGTTCCGCGGCGTCGAGCTCGTCACGGGCGGGCAGCGTCTGCACACCCCCTCGGCGTACGCCGCGGCGATGGCCGAGCGCGGCATCGACCCCGCGCCGTACGCCGACCACCTGGCGGTGTTCGACCACGGCATGCCGCCGCACGGTGGCTTCGCGATCGGGCTCGAGCGGTGGGTGTCACGACTGGTGGGGGCGACGAACGTCCGGGAGGTCACGCTCTTCCCGCGCGACCTCCACCGCCTGTCGCCGTAGGCACCTCACCGCAGTCTCGACGACGCGCGCTCGCTCACGGGCTGCTCGACCACCGTCCTGGCCCAGCGGCTCCGCGTCGTCGAGACCGGAGGGTCAGGGCAGGCAGACCGTCGGGCTGTAGCCCGACGCGCGGGCGGGGCCGGGGCGCGAGAGCGCGTCGAGGGTGATGGCGATCGCCGTGCGGTTGGCCGGGATGAAGACGTGGTCGGCGAGGTTGCCCGGGCAGACGTCCTGGAGGCGGACGTTGGTGACGTTGTCGGCCGGGGTCAGGTAGCCGTTCGTGTGGGGCACGACCACCGTGTCGTAGCGGGTCACGACGTTGGTGTAGCTGACGTCGCCCGGGGAGTCGTCGGGGGTGTTGAGGTCGCGCAGGAACGCCGAGCCCGCCCCCTGCTGGGCGCAGGCCGGGCAGCCGATCGCGCCGGCCGGGGCCAGCAGCTCGGCGCGGAAGGTGCCGTAGTTGCTGGGCGCCAGACCGACGAGGTCGTCGACCTTGCCGAGCCCGCCGAGGTTCTTCAGGTAGTAGCGGGGCATCATCCCGCCCTGCGAGTGCCCGACGAGCGACACCTGCGCCGCCCCGGTCGAGGCGAGCACACGGTCGACGAAGGCCGCGAGGGTCCGGGCCGAGTCCTCGATCCGCTGGGTCCCGCGCAGGCCGTAGTCGACGGAGTAGACGCAGTAGCCGGCCGCCTTGACGCGTGCCGAGATCCGGTCGAGCGGCGTCCGGGAGTCCGCGAACGTGCCGTGCACCAGCACGACGGGCGTCGGCCGCGCCTCCGTCGGGCGGCACGACCAGTCGTTGGCGCCGACCGGGCTGCCGAACGGGTGCGAGAGCTCCTCGACGGTCGACGCCCGCGCCGTCCCGGCGGACGACGGGCTCACCAGGGCGAGCAGCAGCCCGCCCAGGAGAGCGACGAGCAGGGCGGCGCGACGGATCCCGAGAGTGACCACCGCCACAGGGTAACCGGCTGTGACACCAGGTGTCACGACTCGGCCGCCGACTCAGTTGCCGCCGTTGCCGCCGCCGTTGCCGCCGCCGTTGCCGCCGCCGTTGCCGCCGCCGTTGCCGCCGCCGCCGGGCGGCGGGGGCTCCTCGCAGATCACCGTGTCGGACGGGATGTACGTCGTCGTCTGCGTCTCCCGCTCGACGACCTGCGACTCACCGGGACGCTTGAAGATGCGCGTCACGTCGACGTCGAAGCCGCCGTACCCGGAGTTGGGGTAGCAGTCCGGGGTGGTGAGGGTGCGCGTCCCGGGCTCCGTGAAGTTGTAGCGCCCGGAGGTCTCCGACTCGATGTCCCACACCTTGGTCGAGTACATGCTCACCGTCACCGAGCCCGAGGAGGACGGGGTGCTGTCGACGGTGTCGGCCGAGATGAGGATCCCGTAGTCGGTGTTGTTGCGGAACCGCAGGTCGACCGAGCCGAACACCACGGTCGCCTCACGGCCCTCGGGGTAGCGGTCGATGTAGAACGAGTGCGCCTTGTGCTCGACGTCCTCGAGACCGGCGAAGAACGCGGCGTTGTACGTCGTGGTCGCCATCTGCGAGACGCCCCCGCCGAGGTCGGAGGCGAAGATGCCGTCGGAGATGACGAAGCCGGTGGTGAAGCCGTTCGCCTCGGTCCGCTCGCCCACGACGTCGTTGAACGAGAACGTCTCGCCGGGCTTCAGCAGGGTGCCGTCGACGTTGTCCGCCGCCTGCCCGATGTTGATGTTGCGGTACTCGGCGTACGGGAACTCGGTGGTGAAGGTCGACACCTGACGCCGGATCCCGAGGGCGCGGGCGTCCTTCGCGGTGAAGTCGGGGGCGATCTGGCGGGTCTCGACCTCGACGGTGCGGCTGCTGCCGCGGCCGACGGCGGCCCGCTCGAAGGCGTCGGCGGCCCGGCCGGGACCGAACCCGACACCCGGCTGGCCCGGGACGACCTGCGGCGATCCGTCGACGAGCTCGACCGTCGCGTCGACCGGGCGGTCCGCGTCCGGGACCGCCTCGTCGAGACGGTCGACGAGCGCCTCGCCGTCCACCTGCGGGACCAGCTCGCCGCCGCGGGCGACCATCGTGAGGAAGTCGTACTCCCCCGGCTCGACCACGACGTCCGTGCCACCGACCTGCAGGGTGACCGGGCCGGAGACGGCCGGGTCGGCGAACTCCCGGCGGGCCTCGGCGACGTCGTCGGCGTCGACGTCCGGCACCACGGGGGCCAGGGCGAGCTCGGCGACCGGGTCGGTGTCGAGGTACGCCGCCATCAGCGCCTCGCGGGTCACGTCCGCCTCGAGCGCGCGCCCCTCCTCGGGCTCGGTGACCTGCACCTCGCCGTCCACGAAGTCGATGCCGCCCTCGGTGGCGGGCCGGCCGAACCGCTGGTCGAGCGCACCGACCTGCTCGTCGAGCGCGGCGTCGTCCACGTCGAGCACGGCGTCGACGTCCTCGCCGCCGGTGTAGTAGTCCCACAGCCGAGCCGGTGACAGGCTGCGCGAGCCACCGACCTCCGCGACGGACGCCCCGTAGTCGACGGCCAGGCCGAGCCGCTCGGGCGAGAGGTCCTCCTCGCCGCCGCCGGGGCCGTTGACCGCGGCGGTCACGGGCGCGGTCTCCCGGTCGGCGAGCTCGCTGCGCAGCGTGTCCTCGGCCTCGCCGGAGGTCATGCCCCCGACCTCGACACCCTCGACGGAGGCCCCGCGCGGCACGTTGTCGCCGGCCACCGCCCACAGGACGAGGTAGACGACGGCGAGGAGCAGCAGGGTGCCCAGGACCCCGAGCACGACGAGGCGGCGCCGGCGGCCCCCCTGGTCGCTGGACTCGGGCGGCACCGCGGGACGCTCAGCGGTGTCGGTGGTGCTCATCGCCCCCGATCCTATGCAGAGGCCGGCCGCTCACAGGATTCCTCGGACGGGGCCGGGGCGGCCGTCCGACGACGTGCGGGCAGGGTCAGCATCGCGGCGAGCGCGACCACCAGCGCGAGGACGAGGAGCGCGTACCCGGCCAAGTCGCCGGACACCACGACGTCGCCGCCGGGGCCCGTGGCCAGCCCCGCCCGGAGCACGGGGACCTCCCAGCCGAGGGCGAACGCGACACGGGTCGACCAGCCCGCCGGCAGCGCCAGCAGCGTCGCGAGACTGGCCACGACGACGAGGGCGAAGCCCCACCCGCGGGTGTGCAGGGCGACCGCGGCGATGCCCGTGGCGGCGCCGGCGAGGAGCAGCCCGAGGGCGGCGACGACGAGGAGGAGCGTCCGGGTCAATCCGGGACGATCCCGGCGAAGAGGTCGGTCTCGTGGCCGTGCTCGTCCAGGTCGCCTCGCACGCCCTTGACGATCCGGTAGGCCTCCGCGCCCCAGACCCGGTTGCCCGCGTTGTTGGAGAGGGCGAAGAAGCCGCCGTCGGTGGCCACCTGGGTCCGGTGCCGCCGCAGCGCCTCCAGCTTGGTCTCGGTCCACTCCTCGGCGTCCACGATCGCGCTGATCGCCTCGTCGGGCTGCACGAAGAACGGCAGCGGCCCGTCGGGGTCCATCCCCTCGAACGAGGTCGTGTCGCCGGACTCGCGCAGGGCGCGCAGGCTCTCCCGCATCCGGCTCTCCGGCATGGCGCCCCAGTAGATCTTCGCGATCTCCCACGGCTCGCCCAGCGCCGGCTTGTACGACGGCACCGCGGCGAGCTGGGCGCCGTACATGGCGACCCGGTGGGCCTGGATGTGGTCGGGGTGGCCGTAGCCGCCGAACTCGTCGTACGTGACGAGCACCTGGGGTCGCACCTCCCGGACGACCTTCACGAGCTCGTCGGCGGCCTCGACGAGGTCGGCGAACCAGAACGAGTCGGGGGTGACCTCGTCGGCGACGACCGCGTGGCCGTCGTCGTGCCACTTCATGCCGGAGTCCTTCCACCGGCCGAAGCCGCCGAGCCAGCGGTGGTCGGTGACGCCGAGGACGCCCATCGCGTCGGCGATCTCCCTGCGGCGGTGCTCGCCGAGGCCGCCGTCGCGGTCGACCGCCAGGTGCTCCAGCTCCGGGACGAGGATCTCGCCGAGCTCACCGGCGGTGCAGGTGACGAGCGTGACGCCGCGGCCCTCCGCGACGTACTTCGCCATCGTGGCGCCCTGCCCGATGGTCTCGTCGTCCGGGTGGGCGTGCACCAGGAGCAGCCGGTGACCCGGCCTGTCCGCCTGCGTCTGGCTCATGCCAGGAGCCTACGGCGAGCGCTTGATCCGCCGCGGCGCGGTGGGCAGGTCGAGGGGGACGGTCCCGCCGGTCCGCGGCGGCTCGTCACCCGGCTCGGGGTCGAGCCACCCGTCGTGGGAGTCGACGAGGACGTCGAGCACGAACGCCGGCGCGTCGGTCGTGACGGCCCAGGGGTGGTCCTCGTCGTCGTCCTCGCCGGCCAGCCGCTCGCGTCGTACGTCGGCCGTCCATCCGCCGTGCTCGAGCCGGGCGGCCACCGCCCGGGCGTCGTCGGCGTCGAAGAAGATCCCGCGCACGGCTCCGCTTCCCCTCGTCTCCGTCGGGCTCAGTCGGTGACGCGCTTGACCACGCGCGCCGGGTTGCCGACGGCCACCACGCCGGCGGGCAGGTCCTTCACGACGACGGACCCCGCGCCGACGACCGTGTCGTCGCCGATGGTGACGCCGGGACACACGATGGCGCCGCCGCCGAGCCAGACGTTGTCGCCGATCGTGATCGGCTGTGCGCCCTCCCACTTGTCGCGTCGCGGACCGGGCTCGACCGGGTGCGTCGGCGTCAGCAGCTGGACGTTCGGGCCGATCTGCACGTGCTCACCGATGGTGATGGGCGCGCAGTCGAGGGCGACGAGCCCGAAGTTCACGAAGCCGTGGTCGCCGATCGTCAGGTAGGTGCCGTAGTCGACCCGCAGCGGTGGGCGCACGACCGTCCCCTCCCCCAGTCCCCCGAGCAGCTCGGTGAGGATCTCCGTGCGCCGCCGCCCCTCGTCGAGGGTGGTCGCGTTGAACGCGTCGGTGAGTCCGAGCGCCCGACGGCTCATCGCCCCCAGCTCGTCGTCGGGCATGTACGGGTCGCCGGCGAGCATCCGCTCGCGCATCGACCGGCCGTCCTGGCTCGTCGCGCCGCTCATGGCGCCGACGCTAGCGGGCGCCCACGCGAGGTCCTCGGCGGTCGACCACCTCAGTCCGTCGTCATGCGGGCGGCGACGGCGGCCGCCTCGCCGGTCCGCTCGCCGAGCAGCCCGGCGACCACACCCGCCCGGTCCGCCTCGGAGCGGTTCTGGCTGAGCTTGTCCTTGCCCTCCACCCGCTCCACCGTGACCTCGACGCCGACGATGCCGCGCAGCTGACCGGTGACGTACGCCGCGGGGGCGTCGTCGACCGTCCAGGGCGCGGGCCGCCGGTCCTCGTGGAGACGGGTCAGGGACTCGACGTGGGCGCGCAGCCAGGCGGCGTCCTCGACGACCCGGGCGCGACCGGTGAGGTGGACGGCGGAGTAGTTCCAGGTCGGGACGACCCGGCCGTGGTCGGTCTTGGTGGCGTACCAGGAGGGCGACACGTAGGCCTGCGGGCCGCGGACGACGAGCAGCGCCGGCTGGCCGTCGGCGATCGCCCGCCAGTGGGGGTTCGCGCGGGCGAGGTGGGCGGTCACGGTCCCGCCGGACCAGACGACCGGGAGGAGCGTCGCCAGCGGGTGGCCGTCCTGGCCCCCGGTCACGAGCTCGGCGGCACCGACCGCGCGGACCAGCTCCCGGGCCGCGTCGTCGTCGGTCATCGCGTTGGACGGCGGGACGTACACGGCCTGAACCTATCCGCCCAGGTGCGCCCGCAGCGCCGGCAGGAACGGGCGGTCGGGCTCGAGCCAGTCGACGTCGTCCAGCCCCTCGGGCCCGAGCCAGGCGAGGCGGTCGTGCTCCACGGGGTCCGGCTCGCCGGCGACGAGGTCGCAGACGGCGACCCGGAGCACCAGCCCGGGGCCGGCCGCCGCGGCGATCGGCACCTCCTCGTCGAGCCAGCGGCGCACGGCGACGGTGCATCCGAGCTCCTCCGCGACCTCGCGGACGAGCGCGGCGTCGGGCGTCTCGCCGGCCTCGACCTTGCCGCCCGGCAGCTCCCAGCGGCCGGCGGCCGCCGGCGGGTGGGTACGCCGGGCCGCGAGCACCCGCCCGTGTCGCAGGACCGCTGCCCCGACGACCAGGCCGGGCGGCGCCGCCACGCTCAGACCGTCCGGAGCCGGACCGTCTCCTCCATCGCGGCCAGCTTGGCCAGCGCCTCCTCGCTCATGGGGGCGCCGACGTCGGTGACGACGTACCCGCACTCACCCCGGGTGCCGAGGACCTGCCGCTCGATGTTGACCTCGGCGTCGGCCAGCACCTGGTTGGCGCGGGCGAGCACCCCGGGGGTGTTCACGTGCAGGTGCGAGATGCGCTGCGCGTGGTCGCCGCGCTCGGGGGTGAGCGCCGGGAGGTTCACGCTCAGCGAGGTCACGCCGTGGCGGACGTAGTCGCGGAGCTTCGCGCCGACGAAGCGGCCGATGTCCTCCTGCGCCTCCTCCGTCGAGCCGCCGACGTGCGGGGTGAGGATGACGTTGTCGAGGCCGCGCAGGGGCGAGTCGAAGTGGTCGCCGCGGTTGCGGGGCTCGTCGGGGAAGACGTCCACTGCGGCGCCGGCGACGTGGCCCGAGGCGATGGCCTCGGCCAGGGCGTCGTAGTCGACGAGGAAGCCGCGGGAGAGGTTGAGGAAGATCGAGCGGGGCTTCATGCGGGCGATCTGCTCGCGGCCGAAGATGCCGGCGTTGCCCTGCCGGCCGTCGACGTGGAGGGTCACGGTCTCGACGTTGTCGAGCAGCTCCTCCAGCGAGCCGCAGCGGGTCGCGTTGCCGAGCGCCAGCTTGTCGTCGGTGTCGTAGAAGAACACCTTCATGCCGAGCATCTCGGCGACGACGGACAGCTGCGACCCGATGTTGCCGTAGCCGACGATGCCCAGGGTGCGGCCGCGGACCTCGTGGCTGCCGGCCGCCGACTTGTCCCAGACGCCGTCGTGCAGCGCCTTGTCGCGGACGGTCAGGCGCCGGGCGAGGGCGATGATGTCCGCGATCGCGAGCTCGACGACCGAGCGGGTGTTGGAGAAGGGCGCGTTGAACACGGCGATGCCGCGCCGCGTGGCGGCCGGCAGGTCGATCTGGTTCACGCCGATGCAGAAGGCCCCGATGGCGGTCAGCTCGGGGCGGGCGGCCAGCACGCGCTCGGTGACGTCGGTCTTCGAGCGGATGCCGAGCAGGTCGACGCCGTCGAGGGCGTCGATCAGGTCGTCCTCGCTGAGCGCGCCGGAGCGCGTCTCGATCTCGAACCCGGCGTCACCGAGGATCGTCGAGGCCAGCGGGTGGAGGTTCTCCAGGAGCAGTGCGCGCACGTTCCACTACTCTGCCGCACCGCGCGCGCGAGGCCGAAACGGCGCCGGATCACGGGACGCCGACCGACCCCGCGGACTCACAGGTCGGGGACAGCGAGGTCAGGGCCGCGTCAGAGGGTCGCCGCGGACCCTGTGCCCATGTTCGACCTCATCGACGGCCTGCCCGTCCACCCGCTCGTCGTCCACGCGGTCGTGGTGCTGCTGCCTCTCGCGATCCTGGGCACCCTCGCCCTCGTGGTCCGACCGGCCTGGCGGGTGACGAACGGACCCCTCGTCACCGCGGTCGCGCTGGTCGCGACGGTCCTGGTCCCGGTGGCGACCTCCAGCGGCGAGGCCCTCGAGAAGCGGGTCGGCGACCCGGGCATCCACGCCGAGCTGGGTGACCAGCTGCTGTGGTTCGCCATCCCCGTGCTGGTGCTGGCGGCGGCGCTGACGTTCCTGGAGCGGCGGGCGGCCGCCGGCAAGCCGCTGCCCGGCCCCGACGCCCTGCGCACGGGGGTCGCCGTCCTCGCCGTCGTCGCCGCCCTCGCCTGCGCCGTGCAGGTCTATCGGGTCGGCGACTCCGGGGCCCGCGCCGTCTGGGGCGACCAGGTCGCGTCGTCCACGCCCTCGTCCGGGGTCGGGTCAGGGCCCGGCGGCGGCTCCCAGGCGGGATAGCCCAGGAGCTCCGCGAGCCGGTCGCGCTGGACGACGCGCTCCGCCGCGGCCGCCGCGACGTCGGGCGGCTGCAGCGGGGCGGCGACGTCCCGCGCCGCCATCGCGCCGTACATGGCGACCCCCGGCGCGTGCTCGGGCGTCCGCAGGGTCGCGACCATGGCCCCCACCGCGCGGGCCGACGCCCGGACGCCGGTGCGGTCGGGCAGCGCGCGTGCCGCGTTGTGGGCGCCCACGACCACGGACTGGTGGCTCACCTCGTCGAGGACGCCGGTGTCCAGGAAGGCCCGGACGTGGGTCAGCGCCCGGGCCAGCCGCGGGTCCTCCTGCCCCGGCGGGGCGAACCGGGCGACCGCGCGGGACGCGACCTCCCACGACCACCGGACCACCGTCCGGTGGTCGGCGACCGTCAGCAGCCGCTCGACGTCGGCCCACGCGCCGGGGTGATCGGGGGCGTGGGCCATGAGGCAGCGTAGAGCCTGCGCCGGGCCCGCCGGTCGGCTACGCGGGACGGTGCCGCAGCAGGGTGATGCCGCTGCGGAACGTCGTCGAGCCCAGGCACTCCAGGCGCGGGACCTCGAAGCCGTCCGGGAACAGCCGCCGCCCGCGGCCCTGGACGACGGGGTACACGAACTGCCGGTACTCGTCGACCAGCCCCGCGGCGATCAGGGCGTGGGCCAGACGGATGGACCCGGTCAGCACGATGTCGCGGCCCTCGGTCTCCTTCAGGGCGGCCACCTCGCCCACGGGGTCGCCGCGCAGGACCGTCGTGCGGTCCCACTCCGGGTCGCCGAGCGTGCTCGACACGACGTACTTCGACACCCCGTTCAGGTAGTCGGACACCCCGGTCGTGTCGTCCGGGAGGTCGCGCCAGTAGCCGCGGAGGTCGAGGAAGGTGCGCCGGCCGCACAGGAAGGCGTCGGCCGCGGAGTCCTGGCGCTCCATCTCCTCGGTGAGGTCCGACTGATCGCCCTGTCCCTGGGCGTCGAACCAGTCACCGAGCATCTCGACCGAACCGTCGAGGGTGACGTTCTGGGTGACGACGAGCGTGCGCATGCGGGTCCTCTCCTGGGTCCTCGGCCCACGACGGGCCCACCACGGACGACCCGGCGGGGCGGGCGGACTCATCGCGACCGGCCCGGGAGCGTGGGAGGGTGGGCAGATGCTCGGTCTTCTCGGCTTCCTCGTCCTCGGCCTGGTCGCGGGCGCGATCGCACGGCTCCTGGTGCCCGGCAAGGACAGCATGGGTCTCCTCGCGACGATGCTCCTCGGCATCGTGGGCTCCTTCGTCGGGGGCACCCTCGCCTCGCTGGTCTTCGGCGGCGCCGGGAGGGTCTTCGACATCCGGACCTCCGGGCTCATCGGCTCCGTCCTGGGCGCGGTGGTCGTGCTGCTCGTCTTCAACGCCGTCACCGACCGCAAGCGGGTGACGTCCTGACCCTCGCGCTGCGGCGGGCCGAGGACCTCGGCACCCTCTGGGAGCGCCTCGCCGCGGACCTCGCCCCCGCCGCCGACCGTGGCCTCGACGCGCTGCTCGGTCGGCTGGACGGCGACGGCCGGCGCGCTCGCCGGGCGTTCGGCGCGCTGGGACTCGGCGTACGCCGGGCGCTGACGTGGGAGGCCGAGGACCGGCGTACGCCGCGCTGGTGGCCGCAGGGCGTCAGCGACCCCCACGGCCCGCACGCGTCGGGTCGTGAGCTGCTGCTCACCACCTGGTACGCCAAGACGCTCGGCGACGAGCGCAACCAGGGCTCCCGGCTCAGCCTCGTGGACGTCGGGGCGGGCCGCTACGAGCACGTCCTGCTCGTCGAGCCGAGACCCGGGAAGGACGGCGGCGCCCCGACCTGGCGGCCCCTGAAGGTGCACGCCGGCGGGCTGGTGTGGTGGGGCGACTGGGTCCACGTCGCCGCCACGCGGAACGGGTTCGCCACCTGCCACCTCGACGACCTCACCCCGGTGCCGCCCGAGCGGCGCGACGAGTTCTTCGGGCACTCCTGGGTGCTGCCGATGCGGATCGCCCACCGGGCGGTGACCCCGGCCGGGACCGAGCCGCTGCGCTACTCCTTCCTCTCCCTGGACCTCGGCGACCCGGCCGCGCCGATGCTCGTGGTCGGCGAGTACGGACGCGGGAGGCAGACCACCCGGCTGACCCGGTGGCCGATGGACCCGGCGACCCGGCTGCCCGCGCTCGGCGACGACGACCGCTGCCGCTGCGCCGAGGTGGTCGACGGGGTCCGCGGCATGCAGGGCGCCGTCCGCCGGGGCGGGCGCTGGGAGCTCAGCACCTCGCACGGCCCCACCACCCCGGGCTCGCTGTGGGTCGGGGAGCCCGGCGGGTGGCGCCGTCGCCGCTGGGCCACCCCGATGGGCCCGGAGGACCTCACCGTCACCGGCGACAGCCTCTGGACCGTGACCGAGCACCCCCGCCGCCGCTGGATCGTCGAGCTCCGCGGCGCCTGACCCGTCGACCCGGCGGGTTCTCCCGCCCTACGACGCCCGACTCGGCGTCAGCGGGCGGAGTCGGCGTACGAGACGATGCGGTTGAACAGGGTGACCATGGGGGCGCTGGCCGCCGAGACGGGACGCTCCTGGAGGGTCTTGAGCATCTGACCGCCGTCGTCGTAGCCGCAGTCGCCGGCCACGCGCACGCAGGTCAGCGCGGCGTCCCGCACGACCCACGGGTCGACGGTCCACATGCCCTCCATGACGCGGTCCTGGTTCGGCTTGTGGTCCTGACCGGGGATCTCCCAGGCGGACAGCGCCGCGCAGAACTCGGCGGAGTCGACGACGACGCTCCACTCGTGGCGCATCGGGGCGTCCGCGGGCAGGGCGACCCGGACCGGGGAGGCGTCGACGCGCATCTCGTCGAAGGCGGAGAAGACGACGGCGACGTCGGCGACCCGGGCGAGCTCCTCCCACCGGGGCCGGGCCACCTCGAAGTGCTTGACCCTCTGGAAGTTGCCGAAGATCACCGGACGGGCGGCGGTGGCGAGAGCCTCGTCCTCGAGGGCCCACGACAGCGACTTCATCATCGACTTGCGCAGGTGGAGGGCCTCGAGCTGCGGGTGCCGGGCGCGGAGCGAGGCGAACACGGACGGCGCGGCGGGGCCCTGGTGCGACGACGCCATCATCACGTCGGCGATCGCGACCTCGAGGCGGACGCCGCCGTCACGACGACGCACGACCTCCTTGACCTGCTCGCACTGGTCCTGGCGGTAGCGGCGGTGCCCGCCGGGGAGCCGCTCGGGGCGAGGGAAGTCGTGCCGCCGCTCCCAGGCCCGGAGGGTCGCGGCGCTGACGCCGGTGCGGGCGGCGACGTCCCCGATGGTCAGGTGTGCCTCGTCCGACACCGCGTTCTCTTCCGCACCCATCTGGATCATGCTAGACCTGTACATGGTGTAGAAGTCATGATTGAGAATCTCGACAGAGCGTCGGGAATCCTGCAGAGGTCTCGGGGGTTCTGACAGTGAGCATCAGCAAGGGCGACACCGTGCACTGGAACACCCCCCAGGGGAAGACCACGGGCAAGGCTGTCGAGAAGAAGACGAAGCCGTTCCAGCACGACAACCAGAAGTTCCAGGCCAGCTCGGACGAGCCGTACTGGATCGTCGAGTCGGAGAAGTCCGGTTCGAAGGCCGCTCACAAGGAATCAACCCTCGAGAAGGGGTGACCCCGTGTCCACGGAGACACCGCGCCGCACCCGTCGTCGCGAGGAGACCACGCGTCTCTTCGCTGAGATCGAGCAGGCGACGTCCGACGAGGAGCGTGACCGCCTCCGCGACGAGGTCGTCGTCGTCAACCTCGAGCTCGCCCGCACCCTGGCCGGCCGCTACCGCAACCGCGGCGTGGCGGTCGAGGACCTCGAGCAGGTCGCCAGCCTCGCCCTCGTGCAGGCGGTGCGCCGCTTCCTGCCCGAGCCCGGCCGCGACTTCCTCTCGTACGCCGTCCCCACGATCCGGGGCGAGCTGCGCAAGCACTTCCGCGACCTCGGGTGGATCGTGCGCCCGCCGCGCCGCATCCAGGAGAACCAGTCGCGGGTCGTCGCGGCCTTCGAGCACCGCACGCCCGAGGGCGAGCAGCGCACCGCGAAGGACGTCGCCGACCTGCTCGGCATCTCCGTGGAGGACGTCGAGGAGGCCATGCAGGCGCAGGGCTGCTTCCACGCCTCGTCGCTGGACCTCCCGGTCGGGCCCGACTCGACCACGACCGTCGCCGAGAGCCTCGTGCGCTCTGACGACGAGACCGAGGCGGCCGAGAACCGCGCCACGCTCGAGCCGATGATCGCCTGCCTGCGCGAGCGGGACCGGTTGATCCTCCGCATGCGGTACGTCGAGGACTGGACCCAGCAGGAGATCGCCGACGCCATCGGCGTGACCCAGATGCAGGTCTCCCGGCTGCTGCGCCGGATCCTCAAGGACCTCCGGGAGCTCGCCGCGGCGTCCTGACGCCGTCGCCGTCAGACGGCCCGCAGGCCGCTCAGAGCGTCGACAGCCAGCCGTCGACGGCGTCCGGCGCCAGCGCGCCCTCGAGCGCCATGGCGCCGCAGCCGACGACGCCGGCCCGGTCGCCGTACGTCGAGGGCAGGAAGACGAGGTCCCGCGTGGCCAGCGCGGTGGAGCGCGCGTAGACGCTCTCGCGCAGCCCGGCGAGGTAGGTGTCGTAGGCGCCCGCCATGTCCCCGCCGACGACGACCGCGGACGGGTTCAGCAGCGTGATCGCGACCGCGAGGGTCTCCCCCAGCCGTCGCCCGCTCTCGCGGAGCATGCCGCGGGCCTCCGCCTCGCCCGCGACGGCCAGGGCGACCAGCTCGCGCACGTGCTCCACCCCGCGACCGGCGGCCGCCCGCTCGGCCACGAGGGCCCAGCCGGCCGCCACCGTCTCGAGGCAGCCCGTCCGGCCGCAGCGGCACGGGAGGTCACCGCCCGCGGGGGTGTGCCCGATCTCGCCGGCGCCCCCGAGTGCGCCCCGGACCACCTCGCCGCCGACCACGATCCCCAGCCCCAGACCGGTGGACGCCTTGACGACCAGCAGGTCGTCGTACGTGCGGGCGTGGCCCAGCAGCTCCGACAGCGCGAGCACGTCGGCGTCGTTGCCCACCCACAGCGGGGCGCGCGTCAGCGTCTCGAGGTACGGCGCCAGCTCGACGCCGTCCCAGCCGGCCACGACCGGCGAGTCCACGCTGACGCCGTGCACCGGGTCGATGCTGCCCGGCAGGCTGAGGCCCACGCCGAGGACCGGCGCGTCCTGCGGCGCGGCCGCCAGGAGGGCCCGGAGCCGCTCGACGACGTCCGGCATGACGGTCTCGGGCCCGGCGCCGATCTCGTGCTCGGCCTCGTCACAGGCGAGCTCCGTGCCGGTCAGGTCGAGGACGGCGAGCTGGGTGCGTGAGCGCCCGACGGCGGCCGCGACGACGACGCCCGCCGTGCGGTTGAAGACGAGCGACCCGGGCGGGCGTCCCCCGGTGGAGGCCTCCTCCTGGCCGGGCAGCAGGAGCCCCGCCCGCAGCAGGGTGTCGACGCGGGTGACGACCGCGGTGCGGGACATGCCCGTGAGGCGGCGCAGGTCGGAGCGCGTCGAGGCCCGACCTGCCCGCACCAGGCGCAGGAGCTCGCCGGCCGACTCGGTCATGCCTCCAGGTTAACGGCGGACCCGGGGCGTAGTGCCGGACCTTTTGACTTCAAAGTGTCGAAGTATGCTTGCTATGGGTTGGAAGTCGGCCCTAGCGTGGTCGCCATGAGCATCCACCCGGTCCTGGCGGCCGTGACCGAACGCGTCGTCGAGCGCAGCGCCGACACCCGTGCGGCCTACCTGCGCCGCATCCGCGCCGCCGGCGGTCCGGCCCCCAGCCGGACGTCGCTGGGCTGCGCGAACCTGGCCCACGGGTTCGCCGCCGAGGCGGCCCCCGCCAAGGCCGCGCTGCGGGGCCGGGTGAAGCCGAACCTCGCGATCGTCACCAGCTACAACGACATGCTCTCGGCCCACCAGCCGTTCGTGGACTACCCGCCGGCCCTCAAGCGCTCCGCGGCCCGCGCGGGCGGGCTCGCGCAGGTGGCGGGCGGCGTGCCCGCCATGTGCGACGGCATCACCCAGGGCCGCGCCGGCATGCAGCTCTCGCTGTACAGCCGCGACGTGATCGCGATGTCGACGGCCGTCGCTCTCTCCCACGACATGTTCGACGGCGCCCTGATGCTCGGCGTCTGCGACAAGATCGTGCCGGGCCTGCTCATCGGCGCCCTCTCGTTCGGCCACCTGCCGACCGTCTTCGTCCCCGCCGGGCCGATGACCTCGGGCCTGCCGAACGCCGAGAAGGCCGCCGTGCGGCAGCGGTACGCCGAGGGCAGGGCGTCCCGCGCCGAGCTCCTGGACGCCGAGGCGGCGTCGTACCACTCGGCGGGCACGTGCACCTTCTACGGCACCGCGAACTCGAACCAGCTGATCATGGAGGTCCTCGGCCTCCACCTGCCCGGCTCGAGCTTCGTGAACCCCGGCACCCCGCTGCGCGAGGCCCTCACGGACGCCGCCGCGCGGCGCGCCGTCGCCATCACCCGCC
This sequence comes from Nocardioides sp. CFH 31398, assembly GCF_022436705.1. Lineage (GTDB taxonomy): Bacteria > Actinomycetota > Actinomycetes > Propionibacteriales > Nocardioidaceae > Nocardioides. Next base: position 53,367 of record NZ_JAKUHT010000021.1, read on the forward strand.
AGGGCGGCGAGCCCACCCCGATCGGTGAGGTCGTCGACGAGAAGGCGGTCGTCAACGCCTGCGTCGCGCTGCTCGCCTCCGGCGGCTCCACCAACCACACCATCCACCTGGTCGCGATCGCCCGCGCCGCCGGCATCGAGCTGACCTGGCAGGACCTCTCCGAGCTGTCGGCCGTCGTGCCGCTGCTCGCACGGGTCTACCCGAACGGCACCGCCGACGTGAACCACTTCCACGCCGCCGGCGGCGTCGCGTTCCTCGTCCACACCCTGCTCCGCGCGGGGCTGCTGCACGAGGACGTCACCACGGTCGCCGGACGCGGCCTGCGCCACTACACCACCGAGCCGCGCCTGACCGGCGCGACCGGTGAGCTGACGTGGGAGGAGGGCCCGAAGACCTCGGGCGACCTCGACGTGCTGCGCCCGGCGACCGACCCCTTCCAGACCGACGGCGGGCTCAAGGTCCTCGCCGGTCCGCTGGGCACCGGCGTCATCAAGACCTCCGCCGTGGCCCCGGCGCACCGCACGATCAGCGCCCCCGCGCTCGTCGTGGACGACCAGGACACGCTGCTCGCGATGTACGAGGCCGGCGAGCTCGGCGGTCGCGACTTCGTGGCCGTCGTCCGCTACCAGGGCCCCGCCGCCAACGGCATGCCCGAGCTGCACAAGCTGACCCCGGTCCTCGGTGTCCTGCAGGACCGCGGGCAGCGGGTCGCGATCGTCACCGACGGCCGCATGTCGGGCGCGTCCGGCAAGGTCCCGGCCGCCATCCACCTCACGCCCGAGGCCGCCCTGGGCGGGCCGCTGAGCCGGGTCGCGGACGGCGACCTGATCACCTTCGACGCGGAGCGCGGCGTCCTCGACGTCGCCGCCGCCGACGACCTGCAGCGGCGCGAGCCCACCGGCCGTGCCCCCGAGGGCGAGGAGTTCGCCGGCACCGGTCGCGAGCTGTTCGCCGCCTTCCGCGCCACCGTCGGCCCCGCCGACCGCGGCGCCAGCGTCTTCCCCGGCGCCGTCCCGACGTTCACCCCCGGCCAGGAGGTCTCCCTTGAGTCTGCGTGAGGACCTGATGGCGACCCGCGGGTCGCTCCTCGACGTCGTCCCCGTCATGCCGGTGGTCGTCGTCGACCGCGTGGCGGACGCCGTCCCGCTCGCCCGCGCGCTCGTCGCCGGCGGGCTGCCCGCCATCGAGCTGACGCTGCGCACCCCCGCCGCGCTCGACGCGATCCGCGCGATCGTGGCCGAGGTCCCCGGCATCCTCGTCGGCGCGGGCACGGTGACCACCCCCGCGCAGGCGGACGCCGCCGCACGGGCCGGGGCGCGGTTCCTCGTCTCCCCCGGCGCGACGCCGTCCCTGCTCTCGGCGCTGACCGGCACCGGGCTGCCCTTCCTGCCGGGCACCCAAACCGTGTCCGAGGTGCTCGCCGTCCTCGAGGCCGGCTACACCGAGATGAAGTTCTTCCCGGCCGAGGCCGCCGGGGGCACCGCGTGGCTCGCCTCGGTGGCGGCGCCCGTGCCCGCAGCCCGGTTCTGCCCCACCGGCGGGATCACCCGCGGCAGCGCCCGCTCTTACCTCGCGCTGCCCAACGTCGGCTGCGTCGGCGGGTCCTGGATCACCCCCAAGAAGCTCGTGGACGCCGGCGAGTGGGGGCAGGTCACCGCCCTGGCGGCGGAGGCCGCCATGCTGAGGGGGTGACGACCGGACCCGGACCCGCCGCCGGACCTGCTGCCGGGCCCCAGCCCGAGACCGACGACTGGGGCCTCCAGCTCGAGTGGCTGGACGCCGACGACGAGCCGCAGCGCTTGACCGACGAGCGCGCGGCGCCGATCCGGGAGGCCGTGGGTCGCCCCCCGGCCGGTCTCGACGACGTGGCGCCCCTCGTCGTCCGCCCCGGGGCCCGGCACCCGCTCGGTGAGGTCGACGTGCGGTGCGAGGACGGCACCACCCGGGCGCTCCCCGCCGACGTCGTGCCCGACGACTTCCCGCTCGGCTACCACCGCGTCGTCGGCGCCCGCGGCACCGCACCGGACCGCGAGCGGCGGCTGGTCGTGTCGCCCGGCCGCTGCTGGCTCCCGGCGCAGCGCAGCTGGGGCCTCGCCGTCCAGCTGTACGGCGCCCGCTCGCACGCCTCGGGCCAGCTGGGGGACCTCGCCGACCTCCGCACGCTGCGGGAGTGGGCGACGTCCCTGGGCGCCGGGTTCCTGCTGACCAACCCGCTGCACGCCGCGACGCCGGGCCTGCCGCAGGAGTCGAGCCCCTACCTGCCGGCGACCCGCCGGTTCCGCAGTCCCCTCTACCTCCGGGTCCGGGAGGTGCCGGGGCACGACCCCGCCCGTGACGGCGACGTCACCACCCCTGAGCCCGGCGCACTCGTCGACCGGGACGCCGCCTGGACCGAGGGCCAGCGTGTCCTGCGCGCGGTCTTCACCCGGACCCGCGCCGCGGGCGACCCCGACTTCGCCGCCTGGCGCGACGGACGCGGCGCTGCGCTGGCGGAGTGGGCGACCTGGTGCGCGCTCGTCGAGGAGCACGGCCCCGACTGGCGCGAGTGGCCGGAGGCGCTGCGGCGTCCGGACTCCCCCGCGGTCGCGTCGTACGCCGCCGAGCACGCCGACGACGTCGCCTTCCACGCCTGGACCCAGTGGCTCGTCGCCGAGCAGCTCGCCGCGGCCACGGGGAGCACGACCGTCGTGCAGGACCTGCCCATCGGCGTGTCCGCCAGCGGCGCCGACGGCTGGGCGTGGCAGGACGTGCTCGCCCTCGGCGCCAGCGTCGGCGCCCCACCGGACGCGCTCAACGCGCTCGGCCAGGACTGGGGCTCCCCGCCGCTGGTCCCCTGGAAGCTGCGGCAGGCCGACTACGAGCCCTTCGTGCAGTCGCTGCGCGGCACCATCGAGGGCGCCGGCGGGCTGCGCATCGACCACGTGATGGGCCTGTTCCGGCTGTGGTGGGTGCCGCAGGGCCAGCACCCCCGCGAGGGGGTGTACGTGCGCTACCCCTGGCAGGACATGCTCGACATCGTCGCGCTGGAGTCGCACCGCGCGAAGGCCGTCATCGTCGGCGAGGACCTCGGCACCGTCGAGGACGGCGTCCGCGAGGCGCTGGCGGAGCGCGACATCCTGTCGTACAAGGTCCTCTACTTCGAGGACGACGACCCCGCGACCTGGCCCGAGCACGCCATGGCCACGGTGACCACCCACGACCTCGCAACCGTCACCGGCCTGTGGGGCGGCACGGACGCCGAGGACCAGGCCGCCGCCACCGGCGAGACCGTCGCCGAGGTGCGCTCCCAGCAGACCGAGCTGCTGGAGAGGCTCGGTCGCGACGGGCTGCCGTCGTCCGCGTCCACGGAGGAGGCCGTGGCGGCGGCGTACGAACAGCTCGGGCGCTCGCCGTCCCTGCTGGTCACCGTCGCCCTCGAGGACGCCGTCGGCGAGGAGCGCCGCCCGAACGTCCCCGGCACCGACCACACGCAGCGCGACAACTGGCGCCTCCCGCTGCCCGTCGCCGTCGACGACCTCCCCGGCCACGCCGGCGCCGAGCGCCTCCTGCGGTCGGTCGACGCCGCCGTCCGCCACCCCTGAAGGGTCGAGTCGGCACATCTGCGCACCCCAGGAGGGTCGAGTCGGCACATCTGCGCACCCCAGGAGGGTCGAGTCGGCACGTCTGCGCAGCTGGACGACGTCGAGTCGGCCGCGGGCTCGACCAGGAGCAGGACGTCGAGCCCTGCCCCTCCGGTCCGGCTGACGCCCGCCCTTGACCCGCCACGGGCGGGGCCTGATCCTGTGTGATCACTGTCACTCGGACCAGGACATTCCATGAGCGCATCCCCCTCCCCCGCCGCGCCCGCCCCGACCACGATGCGCCGCGTCGCCGTGGCCTCGTGCGTGGGCACGACGATCGAGTTCTACGACTTCTTCATCTACGGCACCGCCGCCGCCCTGGTGTTCCCGCAGATCTTCTTCCCCGCGCTCGGCCCGGTCGCCGGGACTGCGGCCTCGTTCGCCACGTTTGCGGTGGCGTTCGTCGTCCGGCCGCTCGGCGCGATCGTGTTCGGCCACTACGGCGACAAGCTGGGCCGCAAGGGCACCCTCGTCACCACCCTGCTGCTGATGGGCGTCGCCACCGTCGCGATCGGCCTGCTGCCGACCGGCGCGGTCATCGGTGCCGCCGCCCCGATCCTGCTCATCCTGCTGCGCGTCGCGCAGGGCCTCGCGGTCGGCGGCGAGTGGGCGGGCGCGAACCTGCTGACCGCGGAGTACGCGCCGCCCGGCAAGCGGGGCACGTACGCCGTGTTCCCCCAGCTCGGGCCGGCGCTGGCGTTCGCGCTGTCGTCCAGCACCTTCCTCGCCACCGACATCGTCTTCGGCTCGGACGCGTTCCTCACCTACGGCTGGCGCATCCCGTTCCTGCTGTCCGCGCTGCTGGTCGGCGTCGGCCTCTACATCCGGCTCTCGATCGACGAGACACCCGTCTTCAAGGCCGACCGCGACAAGCGCGCCGCGGCGAAGGCGCCCACCACGCCACCCGTGCTGGAGGTCTTCAGGGTCCAGCCCCGGGAGATCCTCCTTGGTGCCCTGGTGCAGGGCATCGGCTTCGGCTTCTTCTACATGGGGACGGCGTACCTCACGGCGTACGGCTCCGACCCCGCCGGCGCCGGCCTCGACCGACGCGTCGTGCTGTCGCTCGGCGTCCTCGCCGCCGCCGTCCTCGCCGTCACGACGATCGTCGGCGGCCGGATCTCGGACCGTCTCGGACGGCGTCCCGTCATCCTGGCCTCGGGCGTGATGGCCGTGGTGTGGTCCTTGGCACTGTTCCCCGTGCTCGACACCGGCTCAGCGGCCGCGTTCGGGATCGGCATCGCCGTCACACTCGGCATCTTCGGGATCATGTACGGCCCGGTCGGCGCCTACCTGCCCGAGCTGTTCGCCACCCGCTTCCGCTACACCGGAGCCGGGATGGCCTACAACCTCGCCGGCGTGCTCGGCGGCGCCGTCCCTCCCGTGCTGGCGCCGATCCTCACCGAGGCGTTCGGCAGCATCGGCATCGGCGTCCTGCTCGCCGTGCTGGCCGGGCTGAGCATCGCCGCGACGCTCATCCTGTTCGAGACCGCCGACCGGGACACCATGCACGACGTGGAGGAGCCACAGGCCGCCTGACGCCGGCGTCGCATGCGCAGACGTGACGACTCGACGCGCCCACGCTGCGCAGATGTGCCGACTCGACGTCCCCAGGCTGCGCAGACGTGCCGACTCGACGCCCCCAGGCTGCGCAGATCTGCCGACTCGACGTCCCCAGGCTGCGCAGATGTGCCGACTCGGCCTACTCCAGGCTCACGCCGCGCAGGACGCGGGCGCGGGAGGGGGCGGTGCCGCGGCAGGTCAGCTGCTCGGGGTCGCCCCAGGCGGTGGCCACGGTCGCGACGAGGGGGCCGTCGGGGCCCTCGAGGTGGACGGCGACGGTCTCGGGGTCGACGCGCTCCAGCGAGGTCATCCGCACGGCGTCACGGCGCGGGTCGCCGAGGCGCTCGTGGGCCAGGGCGAGCCCGACCTGGGCGGCGGGCGCGAGGCCGAGACGGCCGCGGAACCGGTCCACGACGACGCAGCCGGCGTCGGTGTCGGCCACGAGGCGGGCAGCGTCGTCGGGGGTCACGCGCCCGTACAGCTCGCCGGTGGGGACGACGAGCACGTTGGCGGCGAAGCGGTCCCCGCCGACGTGGGTGGTCTCCCAGACGTGGTCGGGACGCAGCTCGGCGAGCGCCCGCAGCACCGGCCGGCCGCGGACGGCGCAGCAGAGGTCGTGGGAGCCGTGCGTGCAGACGAGGTACGTCGGGTCGGTCTCGGCGACCGCCTCCGGTGGGCGCAGCACCGGGTCGGCCTCGAGGGCCTCGGCGAGCGCGGCGAGCGAGGCGGCTCGCCAGCGCCAGGTCGTGCCGGCCGCGACGTCGACGAGCATCACCTCGTGGCCCGGCTCGACCGGCCCGCGCTGCGCGTGCCGGCCCGGACGGCGCACGGCCTGCATCCGGGCCCCGCCGGCCGCGGCGGCCTGGTCGATCCGGTCGGCGAGCACCGGGTCGGCGCGGCTCTCCACCAGGCCCCGCGGGCCCCACGGCCCCGCCTGCTCGACCAGCAGCAGCCGGCCGATCGTCAGCGCGGTACCGGGCATGGGGTCGCCCCGCTCGGCCGCGGCCGGCGCGCACGAGGCGGCCGACTCCCGGGGGACCGGACGGCTCACGCCGGGACCACCACGCCCTCCAGCAGGAGACGACGGACCAGGACGGCGGCGTCGTCCGCCTCGAGACCGTGCTCGCGCCCGAGGTCGGCGACGGTCACCGGGTCACCGGTGACGACGCGGGCGGCCGCGTCGGCGAGGCGCTCCGGCAGGTTCAACGACTTGTCGGGCAGGCGCAGGCGCACGGTGCCGTCCCGGTCGCCGGGCCCGCCGAGGGTGCAGCGCAGGCCCGGACGCAGGACCACGACGTCGTCCGCGGAGACGCGCTCGGCGGCCGCGAGCTGCGCCAGCGGCCCGAGCGGCGCGGGGCGGGTGCCGGCCGAGAGGTGGCGACCGACCGCGGCCGCGATCGTGGCGACCACGTCCGCGTCGTCGAGGCGGTCCACCGCCGCGTGGAGCGCGTCACGGGTGGCCTTGAGGTCCCCGACGAGGACGTCGGGGTCGCCCAGGTCGACCCCCATCGGCAGCGAGCGGCGCAGCTCGACGTCGTCGGAGACCAGGTCGAGGACCCGGGACGCGAGGAACGCACGCGTCACCGGCTGGACGCCGATGGTCAGGTGGCCCGACAGCTCCCCCAGCGCCGAGGCGGAGTGCAGGTAGCCGCGGGGCAGGTACAGCACGTCGCCGGGCTCCAGGACCGTCTCGATCAGCGGCTCCTCGGCGGCGCGGGCGGCGACGGCGGCGCGGTGGTCCTGCCACGGCTGGTCGCGCAGCGGCGCGTCGACGACCGGGGCGTGGATCCGCCACCGCTTGCGCCCGGTGAACTGGAGCACGAAGACGTCGTGGACGTCGTAGTGCGGGTCGAAGCCGGTGTTCTGCGCCGGGGTCAGGTAGGCGTTGACCTGCACCGGGTGGCCGAGCTGACGCGCCAGCGCGCCGGCGAGGTCGACCACCGGCGGCCAGGTGCGGTGCAGGCCCTGGAGCACCAGGGTGCTCCCGGCCGCGAGCTCCGCGAGCAGCTTGTCGTCGGCGACCTGGTCGGCGATCTCGGCCCCCGCCCCGCCGGAACGGGTGTACGACGACGGCGGGCGGACCGATCCGTCGCGGGCCATCCTGAGGAACGGCGTCCGCAGACCACGCTGGGAGACCAGCTCGTCGACGGCGTCGGGGCTCAACATGTCGGCGAAGCCGCCACCGGGCAGGTCGGCCGCGCGCCGCAGGAGGGGCGCGGTGGCCCAGTGCTGCGTCGCGAAGTCCTCCGCGGTCATGCCCGTCAGGCGACCCAGCGGGTCCGTCTCGTTCACTGCTCTCCTCGTCGTGGGGCGGCCGGACGACGCGTGGCCCGGGTCGTCCTGCGACGTCCCGGGCCACGCGCGGTCATGACTCAGGCGCCGCCGTCGGCTCCGCCGTCCTGCACGCCCGGGGTGCCCGAGGCGCCGCCGTCGGCCGGACCCTCGGCGCCACCGTCGGCGCCGCCGTCCTGCACGCCCGGGGTGCCCGAGGCGCCGCCGTCAGCGGGGCCCTCGGCGCCACCGTCGGCGCCGCCGTCCTGCACGCCCGGGGTGCCCGAGGCGCCGCCGTCGGCCGGACCCTCGGTCCCGCTGTCGTCGGAAGTGGTGATGTCGTCGTCCTGCACGGTGCGACCTCCTGGTCATCGGTTCGACGGCGCCGTCCGGCGCCGCCCTTGCGGTACCCGCTGATCGGCACCATAGGCCTGACCGGAATCCGGTGGACCCGACCTCCGCGGACCGGGCACGCTGCGTTTCGTGGACGACCCGGCACCTCCCAACCTGGCGCTGTGGGACGAGCGCGCACCCGCACACGCCGCCTCCCCCGACTACGGCGTCCGACGCTTCGCGGACGACCCCTCGTTCCTCTCCGACGTCGTCCGGTTCGACCGGGAGCGCCTCGGTGACCTCACAGGGCTCGACGTCGTCCACCTGCAGTGCCACATCGGCACGGACACCGTGTCGCTCTCCCGGCTCGGCGGGCGCGTCACGGGCCTGGACTTCTCGCCCGCCTCGATCGAGCAGGCGCGGCGGGTGGCCGAGGGTGCCGGGGCCGACGTCCGCTTCGTCGTCAGCGACGTCCACGACGCCGTCGAGGCCCTCGGCGCGACCTACGACCTCGTCTACACCGGCATCGGGGCCCTGTGCTGGGTGCCGCGCATCGACCGGTGGGCGGAGGTCGTCGCGTCCCTGCTGCGGCCCGGTGGCCGGCTGCACCTGCGCGAGGGCCACCCCGTGCTGTGGGCGATGGACCAGGACCGCACCGACGGCCGGCTCGAGCTCGTCGTCCCGTACTTCGAGCACGACGAGCCGACGGTGTGGGACGAGCCCGGCACGTACGTCGACTCCGACGTGGAGTTCGTCCACACCCGCTCGGAGGAGTGGAACCACGGGCTCGGGGAGATCGTCACCGCGCTGCTCGACGTGGGACTCGAGATCACCGGCCTGGTCGAGCACCGCAGCGTGCCGTGGAAGGCGCTGCCGTCGATGGTCGACCTCGGCGACGGCGAGTTCGCCCTGCCCGGCGACGACCTGCGCGCGCCCATGACCTACACCCTCACCGCCCGCCGCCCCGGCTGAGCGCCCGGTCGGCGACCGCCCCGGCGGACCACCGCGACCGCGCTGCAACGCCTGCAGGCCGGCCGTGCGGTCGTACCGAGGTCCACGCGAGGGGGACCTCGCCGTCGGTGCCGGGCCCGTCGATCAGGGCCACGTGACGCCGGGTCGTGCCCGCCGCCGAGCCTGGCCAACCGTCGGTGGGCGGTGCCACGCTGGGCGCCCGCCCACCCGAGGAGGCGAGCACGCGTGGCCACCACCGACCACGAGGCGACGTACGGCGTCGCCACCGCGACGCGGCGGCTGGCCGCGGAGATGTTCGCCGGGCTCTCCGACGAGCAGTGGCGGACCCCGAGCCTGTGCGGCGGGTGGACGGTCCGGGAGGTGGCCGCCCACCTGGCCGAGCCGCTGGAGACGGGGATGTCGACCGTCGGGCTGCTGGTCGGGATCGTCCGGGCCCGTGGGTCGCTCGACCGGATGGTCGACACCAGCGCCCGGCGCTACGCCGCCGCCCGCACCCCCGCGCAGCTGGTGCGGACCCTCCGCGAGCGGGCCGACGAGCGGCTCGACCCGCCGGTGATCGGTCCGCACGGGCCGATGAGCGACAGCCTCATCCACCTCCGCGACGCCGCGCGACCCCTCGGCGCGGGGGCGAACCCACCACCGGAGCACTGGCGCCACGTCCTCGACTTCCTCACCGACCCCCAGGCGGTGACGAAGGGGTTCTCCACACCCGCCGCCCGGAAGGGCCTGCGGCTGGTCGCCACCGACCAGGACTGGACGCACGGCGACGGGGCCGAGCTGACCGGCCCCTCCGAGGCGCTGACGATGGCGCTGACCGGGCGGGCGGTGGCGCTCGACGACCTGTCGGGCGCCGGCGTCGACGTGCTGCGGTCGCGTCTGGCCTGAGGTCCCGCTCCCCCGGCCGTCACCCGCTGGCCCGGCGGCGCGGGGCGGTCTACCCTGCCGGGACCCCGCCCCACCCGACGGCGAGCGGGACGGGACCGGGAGACGGGGGTGCCATGCCCGGCACGAGCACGGCCCGGCGCGCCCGTGGGCTCTACGACCTCGCACGCCGCCAGGTGGCCTCGGCCATCGCCGGCCGGGGGCCGGAGCAGTCCCCGGAGCGACGCGCGGCCGACGCCGCGGCGTACTGGCGCGCAGGTGACGACGAGCGCTGGAGCAGCAACTCCCACTTCCGGGACTCGGAGGCGTTCTCGGACGCCGGCTCGCTGTGGGAGCGCATGGGGCGTGAGCACCTGGACCTGGTGCGCACGGCCGCCCGGGCCGCCGGGTGGACCTGGGACGCGCCCCGCGTCGTCGACTGGGGCTGCGGCGGCGGGGCCAACGCGGCCGCCGTCGCGCCTCACGCCGGTGAGCTCGTGCTGGTCGACCTGTCCGCCCGCACCCTGGCCGAGGCGGCGGCCCAGGTCGCCGCTGTCGCGGACGTCCCCACCACCCAGGTCGTCGTGGACGTCGACGCCCCGGAGGCCGCGCTCGACCGGGTCGCGGGCTGCGACCTCTTCCTGTGCTTCTACGTGCTCGAGCTGGTGCCCAGCCAGGAGCACGGCGCCCGCATCCTCCGCGTCGCCGCCGAGGCCCTGGCCCCCGGCGGCATGGCGGTCCTGCAGTTCAAGTACGACGACGGCCGCCCCACGAGCCGCCCGCACCGTCGCGACTACGTCCGCCACCTCGCCGACATGACGACGTACGGCATCGCCGACTTCTGGACGCTCGTCGAGGCGTGCGGGTTGCGCCCGGTGCTGGTGACACTGGTGCCCGAGAACGAGCTGGACCAGCGCTACGGCTACCTGGCCGCGGTCAAGCCGTAGTGCCCGCGGCCTGCTCGTCCCAGGTCAGCACGTACGGCGTCGTCGTGGTCACCGCGAGCAGGCCGGACCGCTCGAGGATCGGTCGCGACATCGGCGTCGAGTCGCTGTGCAGCAGCCGCAGCCCCTGGTCCAGGGCGGAGCGCGCCCTCACCGCGGTGAGGGCGCGGTAGATCCCGCGGCCCCGCCACTCCGGGCGCACGGCGCCGCCCCAGACGCCGGCCACGTCGGTGCCCGGCACGGGCTCGAGGCGACCGGTGCCGACGATCGTCCGGTCGGCCTCGGCGACCCACAGCTCCGCACCGTCGTCGAGCGCCAGCCGGGAGAGCGCCGCCTGCGCCGTCCGGTCGGACGGCGGTCGCCCGAACACCTGGTCCTGCATCGCGGCCGTCGCTCGGACGTCGTCCTCCGTCGTCACGCGACGCAGCACCACCCCCGCGGGCAGCGGGACGTCGACGGCGAGGACGGCGGCCTCCCCCAGCATCACCGTCTCCTCGGGCCCGGCGACGAAGCCGGCGCCCAGCAGCGCCTCGTGCAGCCCGGGGGCCGCGTCGTGCCCGCGGGTCTTCCACTCGGCCACGGCCAGGCCGGCCTCCGCGCGCAGGCGGGTGAGGTGGCCGACGGCGGAGACCACCAGCGCGCGGACGGCGTCCGCGTCGGCACCGCCGAGGTCCCGGTAGGTCACGAGCGCCCTGTCCCCGGGGAACGTCGCGAGCAGCAGCGGGCCGTGCCGCTCCACCGACAGCGCGCCCGCCGTCTCCGCGTCGGTGCGCAGCCGGTCGTCGTACGCGGCGAGCAGCGGGGCGCGATCGGTCACGGGGGGACGCTCCCAGATCGGATGGTCGCGCACGAGACGCGCCCGGGTGGGGGAACCGGCCCGCGTCCTGAGGAGTGGAACACCCGGCAGCGGGCACACGGACCGATGAGCACCCTCCGCGTCGGCCTCGTCGCCGACCCCGACGCCCCCACCGAGGTCGCCCGTCGGTTCCACCGGGACCAGGAGGCCGCCGAGGAGCGCCGGGGCTGGGGCACGGAGGTGGTCAGCGAGCCGTTCACCGAGGCGCGCGAGGACGCCGACGCGGCGTTCGGACGCCTCACCGACCTCGCACGCGAGCACGGGTGGGACCGGGTGGTCGGGGTGACCGAGCTCCCGCTGCACGGCGACGACGGCGAGTACCTGCTGGTCGAGACCGACGCCGACGGGCACGCCGCCATGCTGTCGCTGCCCGCGGTCGGGGGGCTCCGCGTGCAGGCCCGCAGCAACCGCGCGCTGCGCGACCTCGTGGAGGACATGACCGACGGCGGGACGGAGGTCGACGCCCGGGTGCCGCTGCCCCGACGCTCGGGCAGGGGGCGGGTCCTCCTGGGCATGGTGCTCGCGAACCGGCCGTGGCTCCTCGTGCCGGGCCTGAAGTCGGCCCTCGTGGCCGCTCTCACCACGGGCGCCATCGCCACCGTCAACTCGACCGTGTGGCTCCTGGCCGGGTCGCTGTCCCCGTGGCGCCTCGTCGTCGCCACCGTCGCCTCCATCGCGCTCGTCGTGGGCTGGCTCGTCATCGACGGCGAGCTCTGGGACCGCCCGGACGACGGGTCCCACCGCGCCCGGGAGAGGTCGCGGCTCTACAACCTCTCGACGCTGCTGACCCTCACCGCGGGCGCCGTCATCTGCTACGTCGCGCTCTACCTGCTGAACCTGCTGTGCGCGCTGTTCGTGCTCGACCCCGACGTCGTCGGCGGGTACCTGCGAATGCGCTCCGACTACGGCGACGTGTTCGTGCTGACCTGGTTCGTGGCCTCGGCGGCCACCGTCGGCGGCGCCCTGGGCAGCGGCCTGGAGTCGGACCGCGCAATCCGGGCCGCGGCCTACTCCAAGCGGGAGGAGGACCGCCGCCAGCGGCTCGCGGAGGTCACTGGCCGAGGTTCGTGACCAGGTTGATGGCCACCGCCATCACCCCGGTGCCGAACGCGTAGGAGAGCAGGGCGTGGCCGAGGGCCACCCTGCGGATGCGCGTGGCCGTCGGCTCGGTCTCCGACACGGCGAACGACATCCCGACGGTGAAGGCCAGGTAGGCGAAGTCGCCGTACGTCGGTGGGTCCTCCTGCTTGAAGTCGATGCCGCGCGCATCGGGCTCGTCGACGTAGTAGAGGCGGGCGTACTTGAAGGCGTAGACCGTGTTCACCAGGGCCCACGACAGCGCGACGCTGAGCACGCTCAGGATGACGGAGGCGACGGAGGCGGGCGTCCTGCTCGAGCCGGACTGCACCAGGGCCTGCACGACCACCGCCAGGCTCACCACGGCCGCCGCGATCAGCCACACGTCGGTCGACCGGGTCTCGCTCTCCTGCTCGGCCAGGCGCTTGGTCCCGGCGTGCCCGAGCGGCCAGCTCTTGTGCCACACCCAGGCGAGCAGCACGGTCGCCGTCACGGTCCAGGTGACCAGCGGCAGCAGCGTCGGGGTCGAGACCAGGGCGACCCCGACGCCCGCGGCCAGCCCCACGGCCAGGCTGAGCAGCGCCCGCCGCGGGGACAGCAACCGGTCCTGGTCGCGCCCGTGGTCCGACCCGTGGTCCGACCCGTGGTCCGACCCGGGGTCCGACCCGGGGTCCGGGCCGGTGGCCGGTCCGGTGCCCGGTCCCGTGCCCGGTCCCGTGTCCACGTCGCCCCCTACCGACGTGCCCGCCTGCGCCTGAGGAGCGAGTACGCCCCGGCGAGGCCGAGCAGCCAGGGCCAGCCGACGATCAGGGGGTCCATCCAGTGGTGCTTGACGTCGGCGCGGCCGTGTCCGAGGCGTGAGCTCAGGCCGTGGCGGGTGAGCTCCGCCTTCACCCCGGTCTCAGTGAGGGGGTTGTCGGGTCGCAGGGTGAGGAGGGACAGCGCCGCACTGCCGAACGCGTCGACCCGGTCGCCCGCCATCAGCAGGAGCCAGTGCGCGGCCTGGCCCTCGCTGTACCGGGCGTAGGCGAGCCTCCGGACGGCCCCGGACACCCCGCGCGGCGGGCAGGTGGTGCCGAAGACCGGCGGCAGCTGGGTGTGCTCGACCGACCGCTCCCGCGGGTAGGTCTCGGGCTGGCGCTGCGGGACCCCGCGGTGGGTGCCCGCGAGCGACTCGTCGAGCTGCTCCCGCGGCACCGACGGCCGGTCGGCATGGTCGAGGTCGGCACCCCACCCGGGGATGCGGGCCCGCAGCGTGTCGCTGTCGGGGGCGAGCGGGGGCTTGTGAGGCGTGTAGGGCATGAGGGTCTCCTTCGGTCTCAGACGGCGCCGGGGACGACGATCGGCTTGACGCAGCCGTCGAGCTTGGCCGAGAACATGTGGTAGCCCTCGGCGATGTGCTCGAGCGGGATGCGGTGGGTGATGACGTCGCTGGGCTTGAAGTAGCCGGCGCGCAGGTGCTCGAGCAGGCGGGGCCACTGCCGCTTCACGGGGCACTGGTTCATGCGCAGGGTCAGCCCCTTGTTCATGGCGTCGCCGAGCTTGACGGCGCTGAACAGCGGTCCGTAGGCGCCGATGACCGAGACCGTCCCGCCCTTGCGGACCGTGTCGATCGCCCAGTTCACCGCCACGGGCGAGCCGCCCTGCAGCTTGAGCTTCGCCGAGGTCACGTGCTGCAGCACCGCCCCGTCGGCCTCGGCCCCGACCGCGTCGATGACGACGTCCGCGCCGAGCCCGTCCGTCAGGTGCTTCAGGTGGCGCACCACGTCGCCGTGCTCGGTGAAGCTGACCGTCTCCGCGTGCGCGAAGGTGCGTGCCTTCTCCAGCCGGTAGTCGAGGTGGTCGACCACGATGACGCGGCCGGCGCCCATGAGCCACGCGGACCGTGCCGCGAACAGTCCCACCGGTCCCGACCCGAACACCACGACCACGTCGCCCTCGTCGATCTCCCCCAGCTGGGCCCCGAAGTAGCCCGTGGGCAGGGCGTCGGTGCACAGCACCGCGTCGTCGTCGTCGAGCCAGTCGGGGATGATCGAGGGCCCGACGTCCGCGAAGGGCACGCGCACGTACTCCGCCTGCCCGCCGTCGTACCCGCCGCAGGTGTGGGAGTAGCCGTAGATGCCGCCCACGGCCGTCGCGTTGGGGTTGACGTTGTGGCAGTTCGAGTAGAGGCCGCGGGCGCAGAAGAAGCACGTCCCGCAGAACACGTTGAACGGCACCATGACCCGGTCACCGGGCTGCAGGTTCTGCACCGACGAACCCACCTCGTGGACCTCGCCGATGAACTCGTGGCCGAACGTGTGCCCGACCCGGGTGTCCGGCATCATCCCGTGGTAGAGGTGCAGGTCGGAGCCGCAGATCGCCGCCCGGGTCACCCGGACGATCGCGTCACCGGGGTGCTCGACCACCGGGACGTCCTTCTCCTCGACGCGAACCCGGTAGGGCCCGCGGTAGACCATGGCGCGCATCGGCGTCCTCCCCGAGGTCGCATCGAGCACGGCCGCTGCTGCGGCCGCCCCGGTGGGTCCGGGGGCACGACCTCGTGCTGGTCCCATCCCAGCCCTGCCGGGTCCTGCTCGGTATCGGCAGATCTACCGACTCGACCGCCCGCGACCGGTGGGTATGGCACCCACCGGGGCGGGTACCAGTGCCCACTTCGGACGAGCGCCCGCTCGAAGCCCGTCCGGAGCCTGCTCCGAGCACCGTGTGAGGAGCCGCCGTGCGTGGACAGCCACCCGTCGAGGGGATGCTCGAGGTCGCCGCCTCCGCCGTCCCTCTGCTCGAGCGGGCGCAGGGGCTCGTCGACGCGCTCGACCGCTTCGTGTGCGCCGACGCCGTGTGGCTGGCGGTGTCCGACCCGGCGTCGACGGTCTACGCGACCGTGGGGAGCACCGGCCTCGACTCCACCGCGCTGTCGGGCCTGGACCATCCGAGGGTGGCGGAAGAGATCCAGGACGCCGGGCTCGACCGCGACCGACCGCCGGTCAGCGTGTCGCAGCTCCCGATCGCCGTCGAGGAGCTGCCCACGTGGGCGGAGTGCCTGATCCCCGCCGGCTTCCGCGAGGGCCTCGCCGTGCCCCTGAGCGAGCCGGGCGGGCCCTACCTGGGGATGCTGTGCCTGCTGTCGTCGACGCGGGGGCCCTCACCCGCGGGGCTGCGCGCGTCCATGGCGCAGGTGGCGCCCGTCGTCGCCAGCGGCGTGTCCTCGTCGCGGTCGCTGCAGGACACCGCGAGCCTGGTGCGCGGCGCCACCTCGGGGGTCGTGCTCCTCCGTGACGGCAGCGCCTACCCCCTGCCGGGGCTGCCGGACCAGGCGCTCGCCGCGCGTGACCCCGCCGTCGTCCGGGTCGCGCGGGAGACGCTCCTCGCCGGGCGGCTCCACCGGTCCTTCCTGTGGCCCTGCCCGGACGCCGGTGGGAGCACCGTCCACGTCCGGTTGACGGCCCTGGCAGCCGCGGACGTGCCCGCCTACGTGCTGGGCACGCTGCTGCTCGCCCCCGCGGACGACACCCGCGGGCTCACGGCGCGCGAGCTCGTGGTCCTGGGCCTGGTCGTGGACGGCTGGTCGAACCAGCAGATCGCCCACCGGCTCGCCATCACCCCGCGGACCGTCGCCACGCACGTGGAGCACATCCTGCACAAGCTGCAGGTGCCGACCCGGACGATGGCGGCGGTCATCGCGGAGCGGGAGGGCTGCTACGTGCCTGCCTGCCTCCCCGACGCCGCGACGCCCACGGGGACCCCGCCCGCTCGTCCCCGGCAGGCGGACGGGCGCCCCCGCCCGGGGGCCTCACGCGGCTCGTGAGGTGCTCGGCCGTCGCCTCCCTCGTCGCCTCCCCCGTCGCCGCGCACCGACGGCGTCCACCCTCACGCGCGCCAGTGGGAGGGGGTCGTCACGTCACCCGACCAGAGGTACACGGCCAGCAGCGGCCGCGAGGCGGTCCGCATCGCGTGCGCCTGCCAGGGCCGGTGGTGCAGCGGCGAGCCGGCGGGCCGGGCGCGGTACGACGTCGCGTCGTCGTCCAGCCAGTCGGCGTCCCCGAGGGGCAGGTAGACCTCGTCGGCGGGGTGGTGGTGCGGCGGGTAGTGGACGTCGCGGCCGAGCAGGAGGAGCCCCACGCTGACCCCCGACGTCGTCGGCTCGCCGTCAGGGGCCGCCCCGCCGTCGGGCGGGCCGACGAGCGTCGCGTGGGCGTAGCCGTCGAGGAAGCCCGGGGACGGTGGGTGGAGGAGGTAGTCGGCGGTCTGCGTCCACGCCGCGGCCGGGGCGAGCCGCCGCACGAGCTCCACCAGCCCCGCGTCGACACCCGCGGCGGGCTCGCAGGCCTCCGGCAGCTGGTCGAGGACGGCGAGGTCCCCCCGCCCCCCACCCGGCGGGAGGACGGCGTCCCGCTCCACGGCGTCCAGCAGGTCGGCGTGGGCGCCGAGGCCCTGGCGCCGCAGGACCGCCCCCAGCGCGCGGGCGAGGGCGACGACGTCCGTCACCTCGGTCACCGGTCCTCGATCAGACGTTGAAGCGGAACTCCACGACGTCCCCGTCGGCCATGACGTAGTCCTTGCCCTCGATGCGGACCTTGCCGGCCTCCTTGGCCTTCTGCATCGAGCCGGCGGCCACGAGGTCGTCGTAGGAGACCACCTCGGCCTTGATGAAGCCCTTCTCGAAGTCGGTGTGGATGACGCCGGCGGCCTGGGGCGCGGTGGCGCCCTTGCGGACCGTCCACGCGCGCGACTCCTTCGGGCCCGCGGTGAGGTAGGTCTGCAGGCCGAGGGTGTCGAAGCCGACGCGGGCCAGCACGTCGAGGCCCGGCTCGTCGACGCCCACCTCGGCGAGCATCGCGCGGGCCTCCTCGTCGTCGCCGAGCTCGACCAGCTCGGCCTCGAACTTGGCGTCGAGGAAGATGGCCTCCGCGGGGGCGACGAGGTCGCGCATCCGCTGCTTGAGCTCCTCGTCCGCGAGCTCGTCGGCGTCGCAGTTGAAGACGTAGAGGAACGGCTTGGCGGTGAGCAGCTGGAGCTCGCGGACGTGCTCGGCGTCGACCGTGCCGGCCGCGACGAGGTCGTACGCCGGCGTGCCGGCCTCGAGGGCCTCCTGCACCCGCTTCGCGGCGGCGACGTACGGCGCGAGCTCCTTCTTGCCCTTCGCCTCCTTCTCCAGGCGGGGCACGGCCTTCTCGACCGTCTGCAGGTCGGCCAGGACGAGCTCCGTGGAGATCGTGGAGATGTCCGAGGAGGGGTCGACCCTGCCGTCGACGTGGGTGACGTCCTCGTCGCGGAAGACGCGCGTGACCTGGCAGATCGCGGCGGACTCGCGGATGTGGGCGAGGAACTTGTTGCCCAGGCCCTCGCCCTGCGAGGCGCCGGCGACGATGCCGGCGATGTCGACGAACTCGACGGTCGCGGGCAGCACCTTCGCCGACGAGAAGAGCTCCGCCAGCACCGGCAGCCGCTCGTCGGGGACCCCCACGACGCCGACGTTCGGCTCGATCGTCGCGAACGGGTAGTTCGCCGCGAGCACGTCGTTCTTGGTCAGGGCGTTGAAGAGGGTCGACTTGCCCGCGTTGGGCAGTCCGACGATGCCGATGGTGAGAGCCACGGAACGTCAGCCTACGGCCGTCCGCGCCCCGCCCACGAACCCGCGGTCGCGACCGGGGCCGTGTGCGAGGCTCGTCGTGTGCCCGAGCCGACGACCGAGCCGACGACCCAGCCGACCGCCGTCCTGCGCGAGCCGACGAACCTGGTGTCGCCCCGCGCGGTGTCGTACTGGCGTCTGTCCTCCGGGGTCGGCACCGGCGTGGCCTGGATCGCCGTCGCGCTCACCTGGTTCCTGTGGGACCCCCGGCCGTGGTGGGCCTCGGCGCTGCTGCTGCTCGCCGCGGTGGCGGCCGTCGTCCCGACGGTCGTCATGCCGCCGGTCCGCTACCGCATCCACCGCTGGGACGTCACCGACGTCGCCGTCCACACCCGCTCCGGCTGGATCACCCGGGAGGAGCGCATCGCGCCCCTGTCGCGGGTGCAGACGGTGGACTCGACCCAGGGCGCACTGATGCGGTTGTACGGGCTGCGGTCGCTGACGGTCACCACCGCCTCCGCCGCGGGACCCATCACCATCGACTGCCTCGACGCCGACGTCGCCACCGACCTCGTCGCCCACCTCACCGCCGTCACCGGTGCGGAGCGGGGCGACGCCACGTGACGCAGCCGCCGCCGGAACCGCCGTACGCCGAGCAGCCGCCGTACGCCGGGCAGCCGCCGTACGCCGGGCAGCCGCAGGCGGCCGAGGCGGAGTGGCAGCGGATGGACGTCCGCTACCTCGTGGTGGGTCCGTTCGCGGCGGCGCGGCAGTTCATCGTCCCCGCCGGCGCCGCGGCGATCGGCCTCGGGAGCACCGGCAGCCCGTGGGCGCTGCTCGCGCTGCCGGTCTTCGTGCTCGCCTCCGCGCTGCTCGGCGCCGTCCCGTGGCTGACCACCTACTTCCGGGTGACCCCGACGGCGTTCGAGGTGCGCCGCGGCCTGCTGAACAGGACCCGTCTCACCGCGCCGCTCGACCGGGTGCGCAGCGTCGACCTCGAGGCCTCGCTCGTGAGCCGCGTCCTCGGGCTGACGAAGGTCTCGGTCGGCACCGGCGTCGACGACACCCGCATCGAGCTCGAGGGCATCGCGAAGGACGACGGGGAGAGCCTCCGCCGCTTCCTGCTGACGCGCAGCCGGGAGGCCGCCGCCCCCGCTGCCCCCACCGGAATCGCCGGAACCGCCGGAACCGCCGCGGCGGAGCCGTCGGTGACGTCCTCGCCGTACGGCGCCCCGCCGCCGTCCGCCGCCGACCCCGAGCCGGTCGAGCTGGCGCGGATCGACTGGTCCTGGCTGCGGTTCGCCCCGCTCAGCCTCGCCCGGCTCGCCGTCGTCGCGGGTGCGTTCGGGTTCCTGTCCCAGTTCGTCAACGACATCCCGGTGTGGGAGACCCGGACCGCGCAGGACGCCTACGCCTACGTCGCGGCGCAGGCGCTGGCCGTCGTCCTCGTCGTCGCGGCGGTCGTCGCCCTGGTCGCATGGGTCGTCATCGCGGTCGCCGCGTTCGTCGTCCAGTGGTGGAACCTGCGGCTGGTCCGCGACGGGGACAACCTGCGGCTGACCGCCGGGTTGTTCACCACCCGCTCGACGAGCGTGGACGAGAAGCGCGTGCGGGGCGTGAGGCTGACCGAGCCCCTGCTGATGCGGCCCGCCGGCGGCGCGGAGCTCGCGACGCTCGCGACGGGCGTCGGCGAGGGAGGGACGACGACCGTCCTGCCGCCGTGCCCGCGCGAGGTCGCCGTCCGGGTCGGCGAGGACGTGCTCGGGTCCCCCGCCGACCACCCGCTGACGGTCGACCTGGCGCCGCACGGACGACCGGCCCGGCGCCGGCAGCACGTGGAGCAGCAGCTCGGGTCGCTGGTGCTCGCCGTGGTCGCCGCGATCGCCGTCGGGGCCGTCCCGTGGGACCTCCCGTGGTGGCTGCCCCTCGTCGTCCTCGCTGTCGCCTCGGCGCTCGGCGTCGTGGTCGCCGAGGCGCAGTACCGCAACCTCGGCCACCGGCTCACCGCCGACCACCTCGTCGTGGTCGGCCCGAGCGTCGTGCGGCGTCGCGAGGTGCTCGAGTCCGACGGCATCATCGGCTGGGTCGTCCAGCAGTCCTTCTTCCAGCGCCGCCTCGGCCTCGCCACGCTCGTCGCCACCACCGCCGCCGGCGGCGAGAAGGTGGTCGTCGTCGACCTCGCCCTGCCCGTCGCCGTCGGCCTCGCCCACGCCGCCACCCCCGGCGTCCTCGACGAGTTCCTGGCGGCCTGAGCCCCGCCGGCGCGCCCACCGGCCATGTAACGCGGAGCTACGGCTTGTTCACCAGCCACGGGCGGGTGTCGCGAGCACCACAGCCCCGCGGCGGATGCGGCGTCGTCGGCCGCGGGCCCGGACCTAGGGTGGTGCGGTGCGCCTGGTCACCTGGAACGTCAACTCGCTCCGCTCCCGCATCGACCGTGTCGAGGCGCTGCTCGCCCGCCACGACGTCGACGTCCTCGCGCTGCAGGAGACGAAGGCGAAGGAGGAGCAGCTCCCACTGATGGGGCTGCAGGCCGCCGGCTACGAGGTCGCCGCCGCCGGCACGAACCAGTGGAACGGCGTCGCGATCATCTCCCGGGTCGGGCTGGACGACGTCCAGGTCGGCTTCGACGGCATGCCCGGGTGGGGCGAGCCCGAGGCGCCCGAGTCCCGCGCGATCGGCGCGACCTGCGGTGGCGTCCGGGTGTGGTCGCTGTACGTCCCGAACGGGCGCAAGCCGGACGACCCGCACTACGTCTACAAGCTGGCGTGGCTCTCCGCGCTGCGGACGGCGGCCGCGTCGTGGCTCGACGTCCCGGCGGTGATGGTCGGCGACTGGAACGTGTGCCCCACCGACGACGACGTCTTCGACGTGAAGCAGTTCGCGAAGTCGACCCACGTGACGCCGCCCGAGCGGGAGGCGTTCGCCGCGTTCGCGGACGACGGGTGGCGCGAGGTCACCCGCGCCCACGACCCGGGCTACACCTACTGGGACTACTACCGGCAGCGCTTCGAGCGCGACCGCGGCCTGAAGATCGACTTCGCCTACGCCTCGCCGTCCCTGGCCGAACGCGTCACCGGCGCGTTCGTCGACCGCGACGAGCGCGACCCCGCCCAGGGCGCGGGCAGCCCGTCGGACCACGCACCGGTCGTGGTGGACCTGGCGGACTGACGCCCTGGCGCGGTCAGCGGCTCGCCAGGCCGCCCGCGGCGACGTGCGCCTCGGCCAGCGTCGAGGCCGGGCCGGCAAGCTCCTCGCGGGCTCGGTCGAGCCACAGGGCGGCGGTCCCGGCGGCCGCGGGGGCGTCCCCGGCGAACGGCCCGTCGACCGCGCGGAGCGCCGCCACCACCTCCGGCCGTCGCAGCGAGGCGCCCAGCCGCGCCAGCCTGGCGTCGAGGACGGCGAGGTCCTGGCGCAGGGCGGCGACCTCCGCGTTGACGTCGAGCGGGGCGGGGGTCTCGCGGCGGCGAGGGGCGCGGGCGGGGCGGCCGGTGCGGCTGAGGCCGAGGAGCGTCACGGGTCCAGCCTGACGCTCGCCCGCGTGCAGGGGAAGCGACTCTTCCTGACCGGTCGGTGAAGCCGCGCTGAACCCCTCAGGCGCCGGCCTCGACCATGAGCACCCCGCCCGCGATGAGGACGACGCCGCACAGCATCGGCGCGGTCAGCGGCTCGGCGAACAGCACCCGCCCGAGCAGCGCGGTGAGCGCGACGCCCGACGCCGCCCACACGCCGTACGCGACGCCGACGGGCAGGCCGCGCGCCAGCACCTGGCCGAGCAGGACGAACCCCACGAGGTAGCCGGCGACGGCGGCCGCGCCCCAGCGCCTGTCGCGGAAGCCCTCGGAGGCGCGGAGCGCGAGCGTGGCCGCGACCTCGGCGACGACGGCGCAGGCGAGCAGGACCCAGGTCATGCGGGCCCGCCCGTCGCCTCGGCCCGGGTCGGCCGTGTCGCCCGGTGGGACCCGACCTCCACCAGCAGCACGCCGACGACGATGACCGCGATCCCCGCGACCCGCAGCGGGCCGAGCCGCTCGTCGTAGACGACCGCCGCGGCGAGCGCGGTGAGGACGACGCCACCGGCGGCCCACACGCCGTACGCCAGGCCGACGGCCATGCCGCCCCGCAGGCAGACCGACAGCAGGACCAGCGCGACGGCGTAGCCCGCGGCGGTCACGGCGTACAACCACGGCAGGCCCTCGCCCGCCGCCTTCAGGCAGAGGGTGGAGACGACCTCGACCCCGATGGCGAGCGCCAGCAGACCCCGGAGCCTCATGACGACAGCGAACCAGTCGTGCCGCGACGCGGGTCGCGCGGGCTGCTAGGAAGTGCCATGCCCTCGCTGCGCACCCCGCACGACGCCGACCGCGCCTCGCTCGCCCGCCTGCCGAAGAAGGACCTGCTCCAGCGCGCGCGGACGCGGCGGATCGAGGGCCGGTCCGAGATGACCAAGGCCCAGCTCATCGAGGCGCTGCTCGACCGCGACGACCAGCCGTCCTCGCGCCGGACGGCGTCGAACCACGACGTCACCACCGCCGGCCAGGGGGCGCACCCGGCGGCGTCCAGGGTCGAGGCGTTCACGCGGCTGGCCGAGGCGCGGGCGCGCGGCGAGATGGTGTTCCTGCCCCGGCAGCTCAGCGGCGCGGAGCGTCGGACCCACGTGCGGCAGACGATCCGCGAGGACCACCAGACCCGCATCGCCGACCACAACGAGGAGGCGCGGGCGAAGTTCGACAAGCTCGCCGGGTCGACGTACTCGTTCTTCCGCGGCACCTGCCTGCTGTTCTACCGCGACCTCGCCGGGGAGGACGCGTGGATGCCCACCGTGCTCACCCTCGGCGACGTGCACCCGGAGAACTTCGGGGTGATGCCGAGCGTGGACGACGTCCCGATCTTCGGCGTCGACGACTTCGACGAGGCCTACTACGCGCCGTTCACCTGGGACCTCAAGCGTGGCGCCGTCGGCTTCATCCTCGCCGCCGAGGAGATCGGCGGGCACGGGCCGAAGCGGCAGGCGAAGATCGTCGAGGCCTTCGTGCACGGCTACGTCGACGGGGTGCGGCAGTACGCCCGCGAGCAGGACGAGCGGACCTCGCAGATCCGGCTCGACAACGCCCCGCCCCTCATCGCGGGGCTCATCGAGGACGCGATGGAGGACCGGTCGGCGTGGCTGGCGCGGAAGTACCACGACGAGTACAGGCAGGGCTTCCGCGCGGACGACGAGCACGTGCCCGTCAGCTCGCGCCGCGAGGAGTTCCAGGCCGCGCTCGACGCCTACGTGCGGTCCAACGACATCGACGTGCCGCAGGACCGCACCCCGGGGATGAGGGTCAAGGACGTCTGCATGCGACTGGGCCAGGGCACCGCGTCGCTCGGGCTGCCGCGCTACTACCTGATGATCGAGGGGCCGCTCGCCGACGGCAGCGACGACGTCCTGCTCGAGTTCAAGCAGGCTCGGCGTTCGGCGCTCGACGGCCTGGTGCCGCCGTCGCCGTACGTCGTGGACGGCTACGCCGAGCGCATCACCCACGCCCAGGGCGTGCACCTCGTCGACGGCGACCGCTTCTACGGGGCGGCACGGCTCGACGGCATGAGCTTCATGGTGCGTGAGCGGGCGCCGTACCGGGACTCGATCGACCTCGCGGACCTGTCCAAGTCCGAGTGGTGCGACTACGCCGACATCTGCGGCCGCACGCTCGCCCAGTCGCACGCGCTGAGCGACGAGTCGGGCCTGATCGACCACGACGCCGAGCCGGAGATCCTCGCCGCGATCGGGCCCGTGCCGCTGTTCGTGGACGACGTCCTGCGGTTCGCGCAGGAGGCGGCCGACCGCGTCCGGACCGACCACGCGCACTTCCGCGCCGACCACGCCCTGGAGGCGTTCACCGCGATCGACCACGTCTACCGCTGACCCCCGGCCGGCGTCGGAAGCCCTGGCCGTCCTTCGTGGTTGAGGCGGGCATGGTGACCCTCGGAAGCTCCGACCTCGACGTCCGCCCGCTCGCGCTCGGCGCCAACCCCTTCGGCTGGACGATCGACGAGCCGACCTCGCACCGCGTGCTCGACGCGTTCGTCGACGGCGGCGGCGACCTCGTCGACACCTCCGACTCCTACGGCGACGGCAACGGCGAGTCCGAGTCGTTCATCGGCTCCTGGCTCGAGCGGACCGGTCGTCGCGACGACGTCGTGCTGGCGACCAAGATCGGCAGCAGCCGCATGCGCCCGGGCCTCGCCGCCGACAACGTGGCCGCCGGCGTCGAGGAGTCGCTGCGCCGGCTGCGCACCGACCACGTCGACCTGCTCTGGGCGCACTTCGACGACGCCGACACCCCGCTCGGCGAGACCCTCGCCGCCTTCCAGGCCCTCGTGGACGCCGGGAAGGTCCGCGAGGTCGGGATCTCGAACTACTCCCCCGCCCGCATCCGTGAGTGGTTCGGACTCGTGCAGGCCAACGGCTGGCGGGCCCCGGTGGCGCTGCAGCCGGAGTACAGCCTGCTGCGCCGCGCCGACTACGAGACCGAGCGGCTCGACCTCGCCCGTGAGCACTCCCTCGGCGTCGTGCCCTACTGGGTGCTGGCCAGCGGCCTGCTCACCGGCAAGTACCGCACCCGCGAGGACGTCACCGGGCCCCGCCAGAGCCTCGTGTCCGGCTACGCCGAGGACGACGCCGCCTTCGACGTCGTCGCCGTGCTCCGCGAGGTCGCCGAGGCCCACGACGTCGAGCCCGCCTCCGTGGCGCTCGCGTGGGTGCGCGGCCGCGAGGGCGTCGTCGCCCCGATCGCCAGCGCCAGCCGCCCCGAGCAGGTCGGCCCGCTCCTGGCGTCGACGACGCTGGAGCTGACCGAGGAGGAGACCGCACGGCTCACGGAGGCGTCTGACACGGTGGGCCGGTGAGCTACGACGTCACCGCAGTCCGCGACCTCTTCCCCTCCCTGGCCGACGGGACGGCGTACTTCGACGGGCCCGGCGGCTCGCAGGTGCCGACGCCCGTCGCCGCGGCCGTCGCCGGGACGCTGACCGCCGGCCTCGCGAACCGCGGCAGCGTCACCGCCGCCGAGCAGCGCGCCGACGCCGTGGTGTCGATGTGCCGCCGCGCGATGGCCGACCTGCTCGGCGCCGACCGTCGAGGCATCGTGTTCGGCCGCTCCATGACGCAGCTGACGTTCGACGTCTCCCGGACGCTCGCGCAGGGCTGGGGGCCCGGTGACGAGGTCGTCGTGACCCGGCTCGACCACGACGCGAACATCCGACCGTGGGTCATCGCCGCCGAGCGCGCCGGGGCGAGGGTGCGGTGGCTCGGCTTCGACCCCGTCACCGCCGAGCTGGACGACGTCGGCCCGCTGCTGAACGAGCGGACCCGGCTGGTCGCGGTCACGGCGGCGTCGAACCTGTTCGGCACCCGGCCCGACGTCCCGGCGATCACCGCCGCCGCGCACGCGGTCGGGGCGCTCACCTACGTGGACGCCGTCCACCTCGTGCCGCACGCCCCGGTCGACAAGACCGCGCTGGGCGCGGACTTCCTGGCCTGCTCGCCGTACAAGTTCCTCGGCCCGCACTGCGGCGTGCTCGCCGCCGACCCGGAGCTCCTCGAGACCCTGCACCCCGACAAGCTCCTGCCGAGCACGGACGCCGTGCCGGAGCGCTTCGAGCTCGGGACGCTGCCCTACGAGCTGATGGCCGGCACGACCGCGGCCGTCGACGTCCTCACCCGCCTGGGGTTGGAGGCGATCGAGGCCCACGAGGACGCCCTGCTCACCCGCCTGCTCGACGGCCTCGCCGCGATCGACGGCGTCACCGTCCACGGGTCGCCGAAGCGGCGGACGCCGACGGTGCTGCTCTCCGTCGCCGGGCGCGAGCACGCCGACGTCCACCGCGCGCTCGCGGCGCGGCGGATCAACGCCCCGGCGGCCAGCTTCTACGCCCTCGAGGCCTCCCGGCACGCCGGTCTCGGCGACGCCGGTGGTCTGCGGGTCGGGCTCGCGCCGTACACGAACGACGACGAGATCGACCGCCTGCTCGCCGCGCTGTCCGAGATCGCCGCGGGAGCCGACGCCTGAGCACTACGGTGCGCACGTGACGTCGAGCCCGCGCCTGCCGGAGCCCGAGGGACTGCGCGAGGCGTTCTGGGCGCTGCAGCAACGCTCCGCCGACTCCCCCGAGGCGTACGCCGAGGGCCCCGCCACGCTGCACGCCGACCCCGACGGGCTGCTCGTCGGCCACGAGGAGGTCGTCGCGGCGCTCGCCGCCCGGCCCGCCGCCACCGACGGCGGTCGCCTCACCGCGGCGCACGTGCAGACCATCGACGCCGACCACGCCCTGGTCGTGAGCGTCACGGCCCCCGCCGAGGGCGGCCGGGGGCAGCGGACCCAGCTGTGGGCCCGCACGCAGGACGGCTGGCGGGTCACGGCCGCGCACGCCACCGGGCCCGCGCCGGCACTCGACACCCGCGTGTGGCGGGTCGTGGGCGACCCGCTCGTGCCGGGGGCGTCCGAGGGGCCCCTGGCCGGCGAGACCCTGGCGGTCAAGGACCTCTACGCCCTGGCCGGCCACCGCCGCGGCGCCGGCAACCCCGCGTGGCTGGCCCGTGCGCCGGTCGAGAAGCAGCACGCCGCCGTCGTGTCCTCCCTCCTCGACGCCGGGGCCGACACCGTCGGCCTCACCCGGACCGACGAGCTCGCCTGGAGCCTGGCCGGCGCGAACCACCACCACGGCACCCCTCCCAACCCCGCCGCCCCCGGGCGGCTGCCCGGCGGCTCGTCCAACGGCTCGGCGAGCGCGGTCGCGCTCGGTCACGTCAGCATCGGGCTGGGCACCGACACCGGCGGCTCCATCCGGGTGCCGGCGTCGTACCAGGGCCTGTTCGGGATCCGGAGCACCCACGGCGCGGTGCCGCGCGACGGGCTGCTGCCGCTCGCGCCGTCGTACGACACGGTCGGGTGGCTGACCCGCGACGCCGACCTCCTCGCCCGGGTCGGCGACGTCCTGCTGCCCCCGCGCCCCTCGCCCCGCTCGGCCGAGCTCGTCCTGTGCCGGGGGCTGCTGACCGAGGCCGACCCCGAGGTCGCCGCCGTCGTCGAGGGCTGGGCGGACCGCGTCGGGATGGTCGTGCGCGAGCCCTTCGACACCGGCGCCCTGCCCGCGTGGCGGCAGGCGTGGTCGACCATCCAGTCCCACGAGGCCTGGCAGGCGCACGGCCGCTGGCTCGCGCGGCACCTCGACGACCTCGGGCCCGACGTCCGCGGCCGCGTCGAGGCCGCCGCCGCTCTCGAGCCGGACGACGTCCGCCGCGCCACCGCCCTCGCCGCGACCGCCCGCCGCCGCATCCTGGAGCTGGTGGGCGACCGCGTCCTGGTGCTCCCGGCCGCCGCCACCGTCGCGCCGCGGCTGGGCGTCGGGCCGGCGGAGGTCGCCCGCGTCCGTGAGGCCACCCTCCGGCTGACATGCCTGGCCGGGCTGGCCGGGCTGCCCGCCGTCACCGTGCCGGGACGGACCGCCTCCGGGCTGCCCGCCGGCGTCTGCCTGCTCGCGGCGCCCGGCCGCGACCACGACCTGCTCGACCTCGTCAGGAGAGAACGATGACCTCGCTCAGCACCCACGTCCTGGACTCCGTCCGCGGACGCCCCGCCGCCGGGATGGTCGTCGTCCTCCACGACGTCACCGGCGAGGCCCACCGCGGCTGCACCGACGACGACGGGCGGTTCCGCTTCGACGTCGAGCTCACCGCCGGTCGACACCAGCTGGTGTTCGAGTCGGGCCCCTGGTTCGCACTCTCCGGCACCGACTGCTTCCACCCCGAGGTGGTCGTCGCGTTCACGGTGCAGCCGGACGAGCCGCACGTGCACGCCGCGCTGCTGCTGAGCCCCTTCGCGTACACGACGTACCGCGGGAGCTGAGCCGGTCCTCGCCGTCCGTGGGTACGGTCGCGGCATGACGACGGTGGCGGTGCTGGGAGCCGGTGGGCTCGGGGCGGCGATGGCGCGCAGGCTGGGCGCCGAGGGGCACGACGTGCGGCTGTGGAACCGCAGCGCCGACAAGGCGCGGGCGGTCGCCGACGGCGCCGAGAGGGTGACGGCGCACGACGACGCCGCCGAGGCGGTCCGTGGTGCGGACGCCGTCCTGACCGTGCTGCGCGACGCCGACGTCGTCGAGTCCGTGGTGCAGCCGCTGCTGGGCGAGGTGTCCGGCGTGTGGGTGCAGGCCTCGACCGTCGGCCCCGCGGGCGCGGCCCGGCTCGGGTCGCTCGCCTCCGACGCGGGTGTCGACTACCTCGACGCCCCGGTCTCCGGCAGCACCCAGCCCGCCGAGCAGGGCACGCTGCTGTGGCTGGTGGCCGGCTCCGACGACACCGTCGAGGCGGCCCGGCCGGTGCTCGACGCGCTCGGGTCGGTGCAGAAGGTGGGCGACGGCACGTCGGAGGGCAGCGCCCTCAAGCTCGTCGTCAACGCGTGGTTGACGATCGCGACGGTCGGCATCAGCGACGTCCTGGACCTCGCGGACGGCCTCTCGGTCGACCACGACGCGCTCCGCGAGGCGCTGGACGGCGGCCCGCTGGCGATGCCGTACGCGACGATGAAGTCGAAGCTCATGGACGACGACGCCTACGAGCCCGGCTTCGCCACCGAGAACGCGCTGAAGGACCTCCACCTCGCCGCCGACGAGCACGCACCCAGCCCGCTGCTCGCGGAGGTGGCCGCCCGGCTGGCGCGGACGGTCGAGGACGGCCACGGCACCCAGGACGTCGCGGCGGTGCACCGCACCGCCTGACGCGCCTCACCTCGTGTCGTGGCCCCGCTGTCGGTGGCGTGCTGCACGCTGCCGCCATGGACACCACCGCCCTCACGCTGGCCCTCCTCCTGCTGCTGGTCGGCGTCGCCCTCGGCGCGCTGCTCGGCGTGCTGTGGGCCCGCCGTACGACGGACGCGTCGGCGACCACGGCCCTCCCGGCGGCCCTCGACGCCCTGGAGCGCCGCGCGGCGTCCGACGCCGTGGTCCGCGACGGGCTGCGTCGAATCGGCGCGCAGGTGGAGGCCCTCGACCGGGAGCGCTCGGACCACCAGGGCGAGCTCCGGGCGCAGGTGGCGGAGATGGCCCGCAGCACCGAGGCCCTGCGGCGTGAGACCGGTGCGCTGTCGACGGCGCTGCGCCGTCCCCAGGTCCGCGGTCGGTGGGGGGAGCTGCACCTGCGCCGCACCGTCGAGGTCGCCGGCCTGGTGCACCGCTGCGACTTCACCGAGCAGGTGCGCCTGGACGACGGCTCGCTGCGCCCCGACCTCGTCGTCCACCTCGCGGGTGGCCGCTCGGTGGTGGTGGACGCCAAGGTCGCCCTCGACGCCTTCCTCGACGCGGGCGAGGCCGACGACCCGGAGGAGGTCGCCGCCCACCTGCGCCGCCACGTCCGCCAGCTCCGGACCCACGTCGACACCCTCGCGGGCAAGGCCTACTGGCGGGCACTGCCCGACAGCACGGAGTTCGTGGTGCTGTTCGTCCCCGCGGAGGCGGTGCTGTCGGCCGCCCTCGAGACCGACCGCGACCTCCTCGAGCACGCCGCCGCCCGCCAGGTCGTCCTCGCGAGCCCGACGACGTTGATCGCGCTGCTGCGCACGGTCGCCCAGGGCTGGCGCCACCAGGCCCTCTCGGACCAGGCCGCCGAGGTCCAGCGCCTCGGCCGTGAGCTGCACGAGCGTCTCGCCACGATGAGCGAGCACCTCGACAAGGTCGGCCGCTCCCTCACGTCGACGGTCGCGGCCTGGAACTCCGCGGTCGGCTCGCTCGAGGGCCGGGTGCTCGTCACCGCCCGCAAGTTCGGCGACCTCGGCGTCACCGACAACCCGCTGGAGGGCCCCCGCCAGGTGGAGCTGATGCCACGCGAGCCCGTCGCGGACGAGCTCCTCCCGGCGCGTCGTCCTCGCAGCGCGTGAGCTCCGACCTACGGTGACCCCGTGGGCCAGACCCAGCTGCGAGGGACGGCCGACCCCTCGTCGTACGAGGACGAGCAGGGTCCGCCGGTGCTGCTGCTCGCCCCGGCCCTGGTCGTCACCTTCCTCGGCCTCGACATCGCCCTCGGCCACGACCTGGGCCTGCTGTTCGGCCTCGGCTTCGTGACCGTGTGCGTCGGCCTCGGTCTGCTCGCGGAGGTCGAGGACTTCTTCCTCGCCGCGGTCCTGCCCCCGCTGATGATGCTCGGCTGCATGCTCGTGATCGGGATCGCGATGCCGTCCGCCCTGGGCTTCCCCTCCGCGGGCGCCGTCGAGGGCGTGATCGCCGGCTTCGCCCACCACAGCTGGGCACTCGGCCTCGGCTACGTCACCACGCTGATCATGCTCGGTGTCCGCGGCTACTCGATGCGGCTGCAGCGCATCTGACCGAAGTGTGGTGGATCGTCCGAACCTGCTTCAGACGATCCACCACACTTCGGCCTACCCGACGAGGTTGGGCTGACCCTCGACGACCCGCAGGCTGGCCGGGTCACCCTCGATGGTCACCGTGCCGGCCACGGGCTGCCACGGCCCGCCGTTCAACCGGTACCGCGCGGACCACGTCGTGTCGACGCTCGGTTCGACGGTCTCGAAGGCGTCCTGGTAGCGGTAGGTGATGAACTCGCTGATCGGCGTGCCCTCCTGGTAGGGCTGCCCCTCCCAGTCGGTCGTCTGGGTGGAGCCGTCGCCGTGGTGCCACTCGTACGACGTCGCGCTCGCCTCGAGGTCCAGCGACTGGCCCAGCAGGGCGATGGTCGTCGTCTTGGGCTCGTTCGTCGTCGAGAAGATGGTGTCGAAGTTGACCAGCGTCTCGCCCCCAGGTGGCTGCAGGGTGAGATCCGAGTCCGGGAGCGGCATGCGCTCGAAGGCCTCGTAGATCATCCCGGGAGTGATGACCGGCGCTGTTCCGCCTTCGCCCTCCTCGCCCGGCTCGACGCACACGTTGGGCAGAGTCTCAGTGCTTCCGTCGGGGTAGTACACGGTACGGCCCATCATGGTTCCCCCGTTCCCGCATTCGACGGTTCCGCCGCAGCCGTACCGGGCCTCTTCGGTCGTACCGCCTCCGCCGCCCTCGCAGATCGGGGTGTAGCCGATGGGTGGGCCCTGGGCACCGCCACCACTTTCGACGCCCTCGCCCCCGGTGCCCGGGTCGTAAGACCCCGGGCTCTCACCGGGGACACGTGCGTCAAACCAGCTGCCGCCTGGGTTGACCGGGTCCTCGGCGCGCGCGGGCATCTGACCCCCGAGCACAACCGTCAGGACTGCCAGCAGAAGACCCCAGCGCGCTAATGCGGAGACCATGTCAGGACGCCTCAGTCAGCTCGAGAACTCGCCACCCAGAGGCGACTCGCTCAAGCTCGAAGGTGTAGGTCATGTCCTCTGGCGTGAAGACCTCGGGCTGCGCGTTCTCAGTGCGGAAAACTCGCTCCCTCGCACGGTCGAACCGCACGGCCGGCATCGATGCTGTCTCTTCCGAGGCAAAGCCGATTTGTTTTACGGTCCAGCCTTCGCTCTCGATTCGGCCACCCCTCCCGTAAAGCCGATTAAGGCTCCGCGAGATGTTCGTGCAGGCGCGGCAACCCTCCGCCGAGACGGCCTCGAAACCAGCGGTGTCACCGGTCACGGTCGCGAAGTTGAACACTTCGGTCCAGTAGTCGATGAACGCCTCCGCCCCCGCCGTCGACTCCTCTCGCGCCGCCTCCGGCATCTCCGGCGCCGCCTCCTCCGCGGCCTCGGACTCCGAGGGCGACGAGGGCGACGAGGGCGACGAGGAGGGCTCGGCCGAGGACGACGACGGCAGGATCGGGGTCGGCTCGGCCTCGGGCTCGTCGCCTCCGCCGCACCCGCCCACCAGCAGCGTGGCGGCGAGAAGCGTGGCCATCGACCCTCGTGCGCGCATGACTGTTCCCCGTCCCATGTCCCGAGTGCGACCCCATGACAGCCGCGTGCGCGGCACGTTACGTCGCGCAGCGAGGCAGGAAAAGGGGCAGTGGGGCGCCTGTGGACAGAGCGAGAACAGTGAAGCGAGGGGCCTCAGAGCCCGGCGGAGGCGGCCTCGATCGCGTCGGGTGAGAGGGCGTGGGCGATGGCCATGGCGGCGGCGCCCAGCAGGCCGGAGCGCTCGCCGGCGGCGGACGGCACGATCGACAGGTGCTCCGTCGCCAGGGGCAGCGAACGCTGGTAGACGGTCTCGCGGATGCCCGCCAGGAGGTGCTCGCCGGCCGCGGCGGTGGCGCCTCCGATGACGACGACGGAGGGGTTGATGAAGTTGACGATCATGGCCACCACCTCGCCGAGGTCGCGTCCGGCCTGACGCACGACCTGGACGGCGTCCCGGTCGCCGGCGCGCACGCGGGCGACGACGTCGGGGACGGACGACCCGAGGGCGCCGGCGAGGGCGGGTGAGCCGGCGACGGCCTCGAGGCACCCCTCGTTGCCGCAGCGGCACAGGACGCCGTCCGCGCGGGGGACGCGGATGTGGCCGACGTCCCCGGCGGTGCCCTGGGCGCCGCGCTGCAGCTCGCCGCCGGAGATGATCCCGCAGCCGATGCCCGTGGAGACCTTGATGAAGACCAGGTCGTCGACGCCGGCGAGGTGGGCGTGCCGCTCCCCCAGCGCCATGATGTTGACGTCGTTGTCGATGAGCACGGGGACGTCGAACCCGCGCTGCACGTGCGCCGGGACGTCGTAGGCGTCCCACCCCGGCATGATCGGCGGGTTGATCGCCCGACCCGTCGAGTGCTCGACGGGGCCGGGCAGGCCGATGCCGATGGCGGCGAGGTCGGCGTCCGCGCGGCCCGCGGAGGTCAGCAGCGACCGGACGGACTGCTCCACCCACGCGAGGACGGCGTCGGGCCCGTCGGCGATGTCGAGGTCGGCACGCACCTCGGCGAGCACCGTGCCCGCGAGGTCCGACAGGCCGGCGCGGGCGTGGGTCGCACCGAGGTCGACGCCGGCCACGACGCGGGCGGCCGGGTTCAGCGCCAGCAGGGACGGCGGGCGGCCGCCGGTCGACACCGCGTCGCCGTACGGCGCCACCAGGCCCATGCGCATCAGGACGTCGACGCGCGCCGCGACGGTCGAGCGCGCGAGGCCGGTCACCTCCACCAGCTGCGCACGGGTGCGCGGCTGGCCGTCGCGCAGCAGCGCGAACACGTCCCCGGCTCTCACGCACGCAGTAGACCACCCCGGCCTTCTGAACGTCCAGGACAAGACTTTTGCAAGTGTCTCGACAAAAGACTGTGGCGAGTGACACAGTGCGGCGCGTGACCAGTCCAGCCGACTCCACCCTCGCCGCGGAGCACGAGCCCACCCACGGCCCCGTGCTCCGCGTCCGCGGGGTCACGAAGAGCTTCAACGGCAACGTCGTCCTCCACGACGCCGACCTCGACCTCCACCCCGGCCAGGTGCTCGGGCTCGTGGGCGAGAACGGCGCCGGCAAGTCGACGCTCATGAAGGTGCTCGCCGGCGTCCACCCGCCCACGGCCGGCACCGTCGAGCTCGACGGCAGGCCGGTCACCTTCAGCCACCCGGTCCAGGCGCAGAAGGCCGGCGTCTCGACCGTCTTCCAGGAGTTCAACCTCCTGGGCGAGCGCACCGTGGCGGAGAACGTCTGGCTCGGCCGCGAGCCCCGCCGCCGCGGCCTCGTGGACGTCGCCGCCATGGTCCGCGACACCACCGCCCTCCTCGAGGACCTCGGCGTCCAGGGCCTCGACGCCACCCGCCGGGTCCGCAGCCTCTCGGTCGCCGAGCAGCAGATCGTCGAGATCGCCAAGGCCACCAGCCTCGACGCCCGCGTCATCCAGATGGACGAGCCGACGGCGGCCCTGGCCGACCACGAGGTCGCGCTCCTCTACTCGATCATCCGCACGCTCACCGCCCGCGGCGTCGCGATCGTCTACGTCTCGCACCGGCTCAAGGAGATCTTCGACCTCTGCGACGTCGTCACGGTCCTGAAGGACGGCGCCCAGGTCGCCACCGAGCCGATCGGCGACCTCGACGAGGCCCGCCTCGTCCGCCTCATGGTCGGCCGCACCCTCGACGCCTTCTTCCCCGACCCGGTCCCCGGGACCGCCCCCGGCGAGCCGCGTCTCGAGCTGCGCGGGGCCGGCAACGGCTACGTCGACGGCGTCGACCTCACGCTGCGCGCCGGCGAGATCGTCGGGGTCGCCGGCCTGCAGGGCTCCGGGCGCACCGAGCTGCTCGAGGCCGTCTTCGGCGTGACCCCGCTGACGCGCGGCGAGATGACGCTGGCCGGGAGGAAGGTCAGGCCCCGGACGCCGCGGCAGGCCGTCCGCGCCGGGCTCGCCCTCATCACCGAGGACCGCAAGGCCACCGGCCTGGCGCTGAACCAGTCCATCCTCGACAACACCCTCGGCGTCGTCCGCGCCGTCTTCCCGCGCCGCACCGGCGCTGCCCGCCGCGACGTCGGCGGCCTGCTGTCCACCCTCGCGGTCTCCGCCCGGGCGCTGTCGCAGGAGGTCCGCCTGCTCTCCGGCGGCAACCAGCAGAAGGTTGTCCTGGCCCGCTGGCTGGCCACCGACCCGACCGTCGTCCTCATGGACGAGCCGACCCGCGGCGTCGACGTCGGCGCCAAGTACTCCATCTACGAGGTCATGCGTCGGCTCGCCGCCGACGGCAAGGCCGTCCTCATGGTCTCCAGCGAGCTGCCCGAGGTGATCGGCATGTCCGACCGGATCCTGGTGATGCGCGACGGCCGCCTGGCCGGCGAGCTGCCGCCGTCGTCGAGCGAGGAGGACGTCCTCGCCCTCGCGGCCGGCGTCCACTCCCGCGAGGCCGGGACGGGGGCCGCGTCGTGAAGCGCTCCCGCGTCACCTCCACGGTCATCGTGTACGGCGTCCTGCTGGTCACCGTCGTCGTCGCCGCGATCATCACCGCGAGCCGCGGCCGGAACTTCTTCAGCACCGGCAACCTCGACAACATCCTGACCGCGACGACCATCCTCGGCCTCATCGCGATCGGCCAGACCCTCGTCATCCTCGTCGGGTCGCTCGACCTCTCCGTCCCGTACGTCGTGTCGCTGGCGAGCGTGGTCGGCGGCGGGATCATGGCCGGCCAGGCGGGCGGCATCGTCCCCGCCCTGCTCGTCACCCTGCTGGTCTGCGGCGCCATCGGCGCCGTCAACGGGGCCATCGTCGCCGGGCTCCACGTGCACGGCTTCATCGCCACCCTCGGCACCGGTCTCGTGCTGTCGGGCTACCTCGGCAGCACCTACCAGGGCAGCTCCGGCCTCGCGGCGTACCAGTGGCGCCTGCTCGACGCGACCCGCATCGGCCCGGTCCCGATGGCCTTCCTGCTCATGCTCGGCTGCGCCGCGCTCGCCGTCCTGGTGCTGCGCCGCACCCGCCTGGGCCACCACCTGTACGCCGTCGGCGGCAACAAGGAGGTCGCCCGCATGTCGGGGCTGCGGACCGCCGTCCCGGTGATGGTCGCCCACACGACCTGCTCGATGCTCTCGGGCCTGGCCGGCCTGGTGCTGCTGGCCCGTCTCGGTGTCGGCCAGCCCACCGTGGGCTCCCAGGGCGGCTACGACCTCATGTCCATCGCGGCCGTCGTCCTCGGCGGCACGCTCCTGGCGGGCGGCAAGGGCAACATCGCCGGCACGCTCGCCGGGGTCGCGATCTTCGCCGTCCTCGACAACGCGATGGGCGTCATGGAGCTCAACCCGTTCCTCAAGGACGTCGTCCGCGGCGTGGTCATCGTCGTCGCCGTCGCGGTCTACGCCCGCCGCGAGCTCGACAGGCGGCCCGCCCGCTTCGACCGACCGGGCGCCGGTCAGGCGTCACCGCACCCACCGCCGGGCGCCGCCAAGCCGACCGGGCCGACCGGGCCGGCCGGGACGACCGACAAGACCCTGGAGGCCTCCCGATGAGCGCTCCCACCGCCTCCCCCGCCGGCTCCCCCGCCGGCGAGCGCGCCGCGACCGGAGCGGACCGGTCGGGCACCGTCCCCGCCCACTCCGGCGGGCTGGGACGCCGCATCAGCGTCGGCCTGGTGACCCCCGGCGGCGCGGTCTTCGTCCTCGTCGCGCTGCTGCTGGTCGCGATCATGCTGACCAACCCGAACTTCACCGACCCGGGCGCCCTGATCCGCTTCGTCGGCCGCACGGCCCCGATCGCCATCGCCGCGATGGGCCAGTTCTACGTCATCGTCTCCGGCGAGTTCGACCTCTCCATGGCGGCGGTGATCGCCACCCAGGTCGTCATCGCCGGCAACGTCATCGGCCTCGAGGACTCCCGGATCCTCCCCGGCCTCCTGCTCATGTTCGTCGTCGGCACCGCGATCGGGCTCGTCAACGGCCTCGCGAGCACGCTGCTGCGGGTCCCGAGCTTCATCGTGACCCTCGGGATGATGCTCGCCCTCACCGGCCTCGTCCGCTACGTCACCGGCGGCGCCGCCACCGGCAACCCCACCGAGACCTTCCGCGACATCGGTCGTGGCGGCATCGAGGGCGTGCCCGTCCTCGAGATCCTGCCCTGGTCGGTCGTCGTCCTCGCCGTCGTCGCCGCCGCCTCCGCGTGGCTGATGCGCCGGCCGTTCGGCCGCACCCTCGTCGCCGCCGGCGACAACCCCGACGCGCTGAGCCACGCCGGCGCCTCGCTGTGGTGGGTCAAGACCCGGGCGTTCGTCCTGTCGTCGCTGTCGGCGACGGTGGCCGGGATCCTGCTCGTCGGGTACGCCGGCGTCCACCCGTCCGTGGGCGCCGGGTACGAGTTCACGGCCATCACCGCCGTCGTCCTCGGCGGGGTCGTCCTCGGTGGCGGACGCGGCTGGGTCCTGTCGGCCGCCGCCGGCGCCTTCGCCCTCGAGCTCCTCTTCCTCCTGCTCACCGCCCTCGGCGTCGAGGCCACGTGGCGCGACACCGTCCAGGGCCTGATCATCATCGCCGCCGTCGCGCTGGCCGCCCGCACCTGGAGCGGCGTGCGCCGTCCCAGGGCGTCCTCACCCGTCGTCACCGCCACCCCACCCGCCACACCCGAGAACCCCACCAAGAGCACCACTGAAGGAGACCGCTGATGCGCATCACCCACCGAGCCGTGAAGGGAGCCCTGGCCACCGCGGCGACAGTCGTCCTCCTCGCCGGGTGCAGCACGGACAGCGTCGAGGAGCCCGTCGAGTCGTCGGGGGACGGTTCCAGCGAGGAGGCCGGCGGCTCCGAGGAGCAGTCGGAGTTCTTCAGCGCCGAGGACCTCCAGACGCAGGACGAGCAGCGCTCCGCCACCTTCGAGGGCGACGAGTCCGAGCCGTGGCTGCAGTACATCGACGGCGAGATGACCGACACCTCCGAGTTCGCCTCCGAGGGCGCGAAGAAGGTCTGCTTCGCCAACGCCTCGATCTCGAACCCCTGGCGCCAGACCGGCTTCATCACGATGAACCAGCAGCTGGAGGTCCTCCAGGACTCCGGCGTCATCTCCGAGATGGAGGTCCGCGACGCCCAGGACACCGACGAGACGCAGATCGCCGACATCGACTACTTCATCAACGAGGGCAACTGCGACGCGTTCGTCATCTCGCCGAACTCCACGGCCGCGATGACCCCCGCCGTCGAGCGCGCCTGCGAGACCGGCAAGCCCGTCATCGTCTTCGACCGCGGCGTCGAGACCGACTGCGCCACCACCTTCATCCACCCCATCGGCGGCTACGCCTGGGGCCTCGACACCGCCGAGTTCCTCTCGGAGAACCTCGAGGAGGGCGACCGCGTGATCGCGCTGCGCATCCTCCCGGGCGTCGACGTCCTGGAGACCCGGTGGGCCGCGGCCGAGCAGGTCTTCGAGGAGAACGGCATCGAGGCCGAGGACTTCTTCACCGAGGCCGACCCGACCCGCATCAAGCAGATCGTCACCGACGCGATCAACTCCGGTGAGGTGAACGGCATCTGGATGGACGCCGGTGACGGCGCCGTCGCCGCCATCGAGGCCTTCGAGGACGCCGGCGTCGACTACCCGGTCATGACCGGCGAGGACGAGATGAGCTTCCTGCGCAAGTGGGAGGAGACCGGCCTGACCGGCCTCGCGCCCGTCTACTCGAACTTCCAGTGGCGCACGCCGCTGCTGGCCGTCGAGAAGATCTTCGCCGGCGAGGAGGTCCCGAAGGAGTGGGTGCTCCCCCAGACCCCGATCACCGAGGACGAGCGCCAGGAGTTCCTCGAGGCCAACGAGGGCATGCCCGACGGTCACTACGCCAAGTTCGGCGGCGAGGACCTGCCCGGCTACCCCGACGCGTGGATGGACCGCTGATCGCATGAGGCTCCTCGGCGTCAACACCTGGGTCTGGGTCTCCCCCCTGACCGACGAGAACCTCGACGAGGTGCTCAGCCGCGTCGCGGACCTCGGGTTCGACGCCGTCGAGCTGCCCCTGGAGCGTCCCGGGCTCCTCTCGGTCGAGAGGGTCCGGGGCGCCCTGGCGGCGCACGGCCTGACGCCGTACGTCGTCGGCGCCATGGCTCCCGGCCGCGACCTGGTCGCGGCCGACCCGGAGGTCGTCGCCGCCACGCAGGACTACCTGCGGGCGTGCGTCGACCTCGCCGCGGGCGTCGGCGCGACGAGCGTCTGCGGCCCGTTCTACGCCGCCACCGGGCGCACCTGGCGCCTGGACGCCGAGGCCCGCGACGCGGCGTACGGCGAGTGGCGCGAGCACCTCGCGCCGGTCGTCGAGCACGCGGTGGCGGCCGGCGTCCGGCTCGGGATCGAGCCGCTCAACCGCTACGAGACCTCGCTGGTCAACACCGTCGACCAGGCCCTCACCGGCCTCGACGGGCTGCTCGGGGAGGGCCTCGGGCTCGCGCTCGACACCTACCACCTGAACATCGAGGAGCGGTCGTCCGCGGACGCCGTCCGCACCGCCGGCCAGCACCTCGCGCACGTGCAGGTCTGCGGCAACGACCGCGGCGCCCCCGGTGGCGACCAGACGGACTGGGACGGCGTCCTCGCCGCGCTCGACGAGGTGGGCTACGCCGGCCCCCTCGTCATCGAGAGCTTCACCGGCGACAACGAGACCATCGCGACCGCCGCCTCCATCTGGCGGCCGCTCGCCCCCACCCAGGACGACCTGGCCCGCGACGGGCTGGCGTTCCTGCGAAGGCTGACCGGCTCCCCCACCCCCGGAGCGGCAGCGAGAGAGGACCAGCCGTGAGCGACGAGCTCGGGGTGGCCGTCGTCGGCTACTCCTTCATGGGCAAGGCGCACTCCAACGCGTGGCGCAACGTCGGGGCCTTCCACCCCGGCCTGCCGCGCGTGCGCCAGCAGGTGCTGGCCGGGCGCGACAGCGCCGCGGTCGCGCACGCCGCGACGACGTACGGGTGGGCGGAGTCCACCACCGACTGGCGCAGCGTGGTCGAGCGTGAGGACGTCCAGCTGGTCGACGTCTGCACCCCCGGCCACCTCCACCACGAGATCGCCCTCGCGGCGCTCGAGGCGGGCAAGCACGTGCTCGTCGAGAAGCCGCTGACGAACACCGTCGCGGAGTCCGAGGAGCTCGTCGCCGCCGCCGAGCGTGCGGCTCGCGACCACGGCGCTGTCGCGATGGTCGGCTTCAACTACCGCCGCGTCCCCGCCCTCGCGCTGGCCCGCCGGCTCGTCGCCGACGGCCGCATCGGACGGGTCCGCCAGGTGCGGGCGGCGTACCTGCAGGACTGGCTGGTCGACCCCGAGGCCCCCATGACCTGGCGGCTGCGCGCGAGCGAGGCCGGCACCGGCGTCCTCGGCGACCTCGGCGCCCACGTCGTCGACCAGCTCCGCTTCCTGCTCGGCGACGCGGGCGAGACCCGATGGGCCAGCGGCCAGCTCGCCACGTTCGTGCCGACCCGCCCCGGCCCCGACGGGCCGGAGGAGGTCACGGTCGACGACGCCGCCTGGATGACCCTCGGCCTCGCCGACGGCGCCGTCGCGAGCGTCGAGGTCTCGCGCATGGCCACCGGCCGCAAGAACGCCCTGCGCCTCGAGCTGTACGGCGACCGCGGCTCGATCACCTTCGACCTCGAGCGGCTCAACGAGCTGACCCTGGAGACCGGCGGCGGCGACGCCCGCATGCTGGTCACCGACCCCGACCACCCCTACCTCGACGCCTGGTGGCCGCCGGGCCACACCCTCGGGTGGGACTCGACGTTCACCTCCCAGGCCGCCGACCTGCTCCGCGCCGTCGCGGACGGCACCGACGTGGCGCCGTCCTTCGCGGACGGACTCGCGGTGCAGCGGGTACTCGGTGCCGTCACCGACTCCGCCGCCCGGTGCGGCGCGCGTATCGAGCTGGAGGGCTCCTGATGGGCAAGCGATTCACCCTGTTCACCGGCCAGTGGGGCGACCTGACCCTCGACGAGGTCGCGGGCCTGGCGGCCGGCTGGGGCTACGACGGCCTCGAGATCGCCGTCTCCGGCGAGCACCTCGACGCCTCCCGCTGGGACGACGCCGACTACGTCGCCGAGCGGATGGGGATCCTGGAGAAGCACGGCCTCGGCTGCTGGGCGATCTCGAACCACCTCAAGGGCCAGGCGGTGTGCGACGACCCGATCGACTTCCGCCACCGGTCCATCGTCGGCGCCGACGTCTGGGGCGACGGCGACCCGGAGGGCGTGCGGCAGCGTGCCGCCGAGGACGTCGGGAACACCGCCCGCCTCGCCCGCGCGATGGGCATCGACACCGTCGTCGGCTTCACCGGCTCCTCGATCTGGCAGTACGTCGCGATGTTCCCGCCCGTGCCCGCCTCGACGATCGAGGCCGGGTACACCGACTTCGCGGACCGCTGGAACCCGATCCTGGACGTCTTCGACGAGTGCGGCGTCCGCTTCGCGCACGAGGTGCACCCCTCGGAGATCGCCTACGACTGGTGGTCGACCGTCCGCGCCCTCGAGGCCGTCGGCAACCGCCCGGCGTTCGGCCTGAACTGGGACCCCAGCCACATGATGTGGCAGGGCCTCGACGTGGTCGCCTTCATCACCGACTTCGCCGACCGGATCTACCACGTCGACTGCAAGGACACCCGGATGCGGATGGGCGGCGGGCGCAACGGCGTCCTGTCGTCGCACCTGCCGTGGGGCGACCAGCGGCGCGGGTGGGACTTCGTCTCGACCGGCCGTGGCGACGTCCCGTGGGAGGACGCCTTCCGCGCCCTCGCGCGCATCGGCTACGACGGCCCGATCTCGGTCGAGT
This sequence comes from Nocardioides sp. CFH 31398, assembly GCF_022436705.1. Taxonomy (GTDB): domain Bacteria; phylum Actinomycetota; class Actinomycetes; order Propionibacteriales; family Nocardioidaceae; genus Nocardioides. Next base: position 94,567 of record NZ_JAKUHT010000021.1, read on the forward strand.
GGGAGGACGCCGGCATGGACCGCCTCCGCGGCGCCGAGGAGGCGCTCGAGTTCCTCAGGCGGTTCGACTTCGAGCTGCCCAGCGCGTCGTTCGACGCGGCCTTCGACCAGAGCTGACCGTCGCTGGTCGAGGTGCGACGAGCCTCGGCGAGGCTCGGCCCCGGCGGGCCTCGCACCTCGACCAGCGGGAGCGCTACTCGAAGCGCGAGGCGTCGCCGGCGCCGTGGCGCAGGACCTCGGGCTCGTCGCCCGACAGGTCGACGACCGTGGTCGGCTCGGCGGTGACCTCACCGGACTCGAGGACGACGTCGACGACGTGGTCGAGGTCCTCCTTGACCTCCCAGCCCATGGTCCGGGCCTCGGTCTCGCCGGGGAGGATCAGGGTGCTGGTGAGCAGCGGCTCCCCCAGCTCCTCGAGCAGCGCGCAGACCAGCGGGTGGTCGGGGATGCGGACGCCGACCGTGCGCTTCTTCGGGTGCATCAGCCGGCGCGGCACCTCGGGGGTGGCCGGGAGGATGAAGGTGTACGGACCGGGCGTGGCCGCCTTGATGACCCGGAACGCGGCGTTCGGGACGTGCACGAACTGGCCCAGCTGGCTGAAGTCGCGGCACATGAGGGTGAAGTGGTGCCGATCGTCGAGCCCGCGGATGCGCAGGATCCGGTCGCGGCCGTCCCGGTTGTCCAGCGCCGAGCCCAGGGCGTAGCCGGAGTCGGTGGGGTAGGCGATCAGCGCGCCGTCCCGCAGCTGCTCGACCACCTGCCGGACGAGCCGGGGCTGCGGGTCGACCGGGTGGAGGTCGACGTACCGCGCCATCAGGCGCCGGCGCCGGGGGTGGTGCCCGGACCGGCGGCGGCGCGGGCCCTGTCGCGGGCCTTCATGTCGCGGCGCAGCTCGGGCGGCAGCGCGAAGATGAGCGACTCCTCGGCCGTGTGGACGGCGCGGGCGTCGGGGTAGCCCCGCTCGGAGAGGTAGGCGAGCACGCCCTCCACCAGCGACTCCGGCACCGAGGCGCCGGAGGTGACCGACACGCGGTCGACGCCGTCCAGCCACGCCTCGTCGATCTCGGAGGCGTCGTCGACGCGGTACGCCGCCTTGGCGCCGGCCTCGAGCGCGACCTCGGCGAGCCTCACCGAGTTCGACGAGTTCGCGGAGCCGACGACGATGACGAGGTCGGCGTCCTTGCCGATCTCCTTGATCGCCAGCTGGCGGTTCTGGGTGGCGTAACAGATGTCGTCGCTCGGCGGGTCCAGCAGCGCGGGGAAGCGCTCCCGGATCGCGGCGACGGTCTCGAGGGTCTCGTCGACCGAGAGCGTGGTCTGGGAGAGCCAGGCGATCTTCTCGGGGTCGCGGACGACGATGTTCGCCACGTCGTCCGGGCCTTGGACGAGCTGGATGCGCTCGGGGGCCTCGCCGGCGGTGCCCTCGACCTCCTCGTGGCCCTCGTGGCCGATGAGGAGGATGTCGTAGTCCTCGGCGGCGAAGCGCTTGGCCTCGTGGTGGACCTTCGTCACCAGCGGGCAGGTCGCGTCGATCGCCTTGAGGTCGCGCTCGGCGGCCTGTCGGTGCACCTCGGGGCTCACGCCGTGGGCGGAGAACACGACGGTGGAGCCCGCGGGGACCTCCTCGATCTCCTCGACGAAGATCGCGCCGCGCGACTCCAGGTCGCGGACCACGTGCTTGTTGTGGACGATCTGCTTGCGCACGTAGACCGGCGCGCCGTACAGGTCGAGGGCCTGCTCGACGGTGATGACGGCGCGGTCGACGCCGGCGCAGTAGCCGCGCGGGGCGGCGAGCAGGACGGCCTTCTCGGCCTCGTCCGGGGACAGGACGGCGGGCGTGCCGAGGTCGATGCTCATGCCGTCGATTCTAGGGAGTGCGGGCCAGATGGGCCCATCGGCGGCGGGTCAGCGACGTGGGAACGAGCGGCGGACCAGCCAGGCCACGCCGGCGACCGCGCCACCGACGCCCAGCGTGAGGGCCTCGAACGAGGGACCCACGGCGACGGGGAGCACGAAGGACGGTGCGGTCAGGACGCCGACGCCGATCAGGTCGACCATCGTGAGCTCGCCGGACGCCCCGTTCGAGCCGGCGGTGCGGACGGGACCGGGCTGGGAGGGCGCGTGCAGGGCCATGCCGCCCAATCTAGATCAACTGGATAGAGTTTGGCTAGATACCATGTGCGCCAGGCCCCGCGTACGCGACCCGCCGATGAGTCCGGACGGCGACTGGGGTCGACCCGGTCATGCTGATCATCGCCGGACACGTGACGATTGATCCCGACCTGCGCGACGACTGGGTGTGGCCTCGTTCGAGGAGATGACCACCCGGGTCCGGGCGTTCGAGGGCTGCCTCGACTTCGCCGTCACCGCCGACGCCCTCGAGCCCGGCCGGGTGAACGTCTACGAGCGCTGGGCCTCCGAGGACAGGCTCGCTCGCTGGCGGGCCCAGGCCGACCCGCCCCGGGTCGAGGCACCGATGCGCTCCGACCACGTCCGGCGCTTCGACGTCGCGGCCGAGCGCGACCCGTTCGACTGAGACGCCCGCACCGTCCCGTGCGGCGTCCGCCGTCGGCGGTCTCCCCTAGGGTCGCGGCATGGCCCTGGAGACGTCACCGGAGGCACCGGCACCGGTGCGCCAGGTCGCCATGCTCGTCGGCCAGTGGATCAACAAGCTCGGCGCCGTCTGGGTGGAGGGCCAGGTCTCCCAGCTCAACCGCCGGGCCGGCTCGGCGACCGTGTTCCTCACGCTGCGCGACACCCTCGCCGACGTCAGCGTCACCGTCACCACCCCCCGCGCCACCCTCGACGCGATGTCGCCGCCACTGGTCGAGGGTGCGAGCGTGCTCGTCCACGCCAAGCCCAGCTTCTGGACCGCCCGCGGCTCCTTCTCCCTGGCCGCGCGCGAGATCCGGGCGGTCGGCCTGGGCGAGCTCCTGGCCCGGCTCGAGCGGCTGCGCCAGCTGCTCGCCGCGGAGGGACTCTTCGCCACCGAGCGCAAGCGCCCCCTGCCCTTCCTCCCGCGTCGCGTCGGTCTCGTCACCGCCCGCGGCTCGGCGGCCGAGCGCGACGTGGTGGAGAACGCGCGCCGCCGCTTCCCCGGCGTCGTCGTCGAGACGGCGTACGCGTCGGTGCAGGGCCACCGCGCAGCGGCCGAGGTGATCGCGGGCGTCGAGCGACTCGACGCCCACCCCGAGGTCGACGTCATCGTCGTCGCCCGCGGCGGCGGCAACGTGGAGGACCTCCTCCCGTTCTCCGACGAGGGTCTGGTCCGCGCCGTCGCGGCCGCCCGGACGCCGGTCGTCTCGGCGATCGGCCACGAGCAGGACACCCCGCTGCTCGACCTCGTCGCCGACGTCCGCGCCTCGACCCCGACGGACGCCGCCCGCCGGGTCGTGCCGGACCTCGAGGAGGAGGTGGCGGGCATCCGCGCGACGCGCGACGTCGCCCGCGCCGTCGTCGTACGACGGGTGGAGCGGGAGCAGGCCGGCCTCGACGCGATCCGGGCACGGCCGTCGATGGCCGACCCGCGCACGATGCTCGCCGCCCGCGGCGACGAGGTGACCGCGCTGCGCGACCGCGCGCGCCGCACCCTGGGCCACCGCCTCGACCGCGCCGCCGACGACGTCGACCACCGCCGCGCCCGCGCCCGCGCGCTCTCGCCCCTGGCGACCCTGCGGCGCGGCTACGCGGTCGTGACCGACGCCGACGGGCACCTGGTCTCGGCGACCGGCGCCGCCGTGGGCGTCGACGTCCGCATCCGGGTGGCCGACGGGCGGCTGGTCGCGACCACGACCGCGGTCGAGGCGGATCCTGCGGGCGCAGGACCGGACGAGGAGGAGGACGCGTGAGCGACACGACGACCGGGGCGGCACAGTCGACGGGCGAGGAGCCGCTGGGCTACGAGGCGGCCCGTGAGCAGCTGATCGAGGTGGTGGGCCGCCTCGAGTCGGGCGGCACCTCGCTGGAGGAGTCGCTGCGCCTGTGGGAGCAGGCCGAGGAGCTGGCTCGCACGTGCCAGACCTGGCTCGACGGCGCCCGCGAGCGGCTCGACGCCGTCCTCGGCGAGCAGGACTCCTAGCCGCGTGCAGGCGGGGACCGGTCGGCCGGCGCCGCTCAGCCCTGGTCGCGCGGCAGGCGGTCCTGGGTGAGCAGCTCCAGGAACCCGACGACCTGGTCCTCGGGGGCGGAGCCGTGGACCAGCACGTCCTCACCGCCGACCTCCGCGGCGTACCCGACCTCGCCTTCGCCGTCGGCGTAGCGCGTCCACTCCCGGGCGAGCCCGCTGTCGAGCGCCTCGGTGCCGGTCTCCTCGACGTCCTCGGCGAACCACAGCTCGACCATGTCGTCGAGCTGGTCGCCCTGGGTGACCCCGACGAACCGCCGCTCGTCGGTGAGCACCCCGAGCGCCCAGACGGTGTTCTGGCGCGACGAGGTCGGGTCGAGGTCGACGCTGGTCGCCTCCCACCCGTCGGGGAGGCTGCTCGGGTAGACGGGGTCGAACCCGCTCTCCTGCGCGATCGACACGGTCTCGGCGTAGTCGAGCGGCTCGACCGGCTGGAAGTCGTTCTCCCGGAACAACCCGCGCCACACCACGAACGCCCCGACCACCAGGACCAGGACGAGCATGGCGCCGACGAGGCCCGAGAACGAGCGGTCGTACCGCCCGGGGCGACCGGCGGGCTGGCGGGTCTGACTCACCCCACCATTGTCCCGGGGCTCACCTGGAGACCCGAATCGTCCTCACATGCGGACTACTGATGGCAAATAATCCGCACATGCGGCACGATCCGCTCCGTGACCCACTACCGCATCGCCGAGGCCGCCGAGCTGCTCGGAGTCAGCGACGACACGGTGCGCCGATGGGTCGACGCGGGCCGGCTGCCGGCGACGGTCACCGACGGGCGCACCGTGGTGCCCGGCGTCGACCTCGCCCGGCTCGCCGAGTCCCTCGCCGACCACCCCGACCGCGAGCGCACCCGTGCCTCCGCGGTCAGCGCCCGCAACCGCCTGCAGGGGATCGTCGTCAAGGTCACGCTCGACACCGTCATGGCGCAGGTCGACATGATCTGCGGCCCCTACCGGATGGTGTCGCTGATGAGCGCCGAGGCGGCCCGCGAGCTGGGCCTCGAGCCCGGCGCCCGGGCCATCGCCTCGGTGAAGTCCACCAACGTCGTCGTGGAGCGCCCGTGAACCGTCGTCCGTCCGTCCGCCTGTCCGTCGTCGCCCCCGCCACCCTGCTCGTGGCCACCCTCGCCGCCTGTGGGGGTGGTGACGACGGCGGCTCCGAGCAGGGCGGCGGAGGTAACACCGTCCTGCGCGTGCAGGCCGCGGCGTCGCTGACCGACGCGTTCGACCAGATCGCCGAGGAGTTCGAGTCCCAGAACGAGGGGGTCACCGTCGAGGCGACCTACGACTCCTCGGGGACGCTCGCCGAGCAGGCGGCCGACCAGGCACCCGGCGACGTGCTCGCCACCGCCGACGAGAACTCCATGCAGACCGCCGTCGACGGGGACGCCGTCGCGGAGGGGCCGGAGATCTTCGCCACCAACACCCTCGTCGTCGTCGTCCCCGCCGGCAACCCGGCCGGGATCGAGTCCTTCGACGACCTGGACGCCGACGACGTGACCTACGTGGCGTGCGTCGACACCGCACCGTGCGGCGCCATCGCCGCGACCCTGATCGAGGACGCCGGCCTCACGAACGAGCCCTCGAGCCTGGAGCCCGACGTCCGGGCCACCCTGGAGCGCGTCGTGGCCGACGAGGCGGACGCCGGTCTCGTCTACACGACCGACGCGATGTCGGCCGGCGACGACGTCGAGACCATCGAGATCCCTGGCGCGGCGGACGACCCGACGTCGTACCCGATCGGCGTGCTCGAGCAGTCCGAGGACCCAGAGGCCGCCCAGGCCTTCGTCGACCTGGTGCTGTCCGACTACGGTCAGGGCGTGCTGTCGGACGCAGGCTTCGGGAGCCCGTGACGCGCGGGCTCGGTCGCCCGCCGCTGCTGCTCCTGGTCCCGGCGGGCATCGGGCTGACGCTGCTGCTCGTCCCCCTCGTCTCGCTGCTGGTCGTGACCCCGTGGGCGCGGTTGCCGCAGCTGGTCGCCTCCGAGGAGGTGCTCGACGCGCTCCGGCTGACCGGCCTCGCCTCGCTGAGCACGGTCGTCCTGTGCCTGCTGATCGGCACTCCCCTGGCGTGGGTGCTCGCGCGGGTGGAGTTCCGCGGCCGGTCCCTGGCCCGCGCCCTGGTCACCGTGCCGCTCGTCCTGCCGCCGGTCGTGGCCGGTGTCGCGCTGGTCTCGGCCCTGGGTCGCAGCGGCGTCGTCGGGTCGGTGCTGCGCGACGCGACCGGGGTCGTCATCCCGTACACGACGCCCGCGGTCGTCATCGCCCACACCTTCGTCGCGATGCCGTTCTACGTGCTCAGCGTGGAGGGGGCGCTGCGGGCCAGCGGCGAGCGGTACGACGCGGTGGCGGCGACGCTGGGCGCCTCCCGCTGGACGACGTTCCGCCGCGTCACGCTCCCGCTGGCGATGCCGGGCGTCGTCGCCGGGGCCGTCCTGGCCTGGGCGCGCTCGCTCGGGGAGTTCGGGGCGACCGTGACCTTCGCGGGCAACTACCAGGGCATCACGCAGACCATGCCGTCCCTGATCTACCAGACCCTGCAGAACGACCGGGAGACCGCGCAGACGCTCAGCATCATCCTGCTCGGGGTGTCGGTGGCGGTGCTGGCGCTACTGCGCAACCGGTGGCTGAGCGCGGGGGCCGGGACCGCGGGGGCGGGCCGGTGACCTCGTCCGGGTTGCGAGCGCGGATCGACGTCCCCGGTCGTCTCGCGGCCGACGTCGAGGCCGGCCCCGGGGAGGTGCTGGCGGTGATCGGCCCGAACGGCGCCGGCAAGACCACCCTGCTCACGGCCCTGGCGGGCCTGGTGGAGATGTCGGGGTCCGTCGAGGTCGGCGGCCGCTCCTGGACCCACCCGCCCCTGCCCGTGCGGGAGCGCCGCGTCGGCTGGGTGGTGCAGGGGCAGGCGCTCTTCCCGCACCTGTCGGCCCGCGAGAACGTCGCCTTCGGCCTCCGGGCCCGCGGCGCACGACGGGGCGAGGCGGCCGACCGCGCCCAGGCGTGGCTGGACCGGCTGGGCGTCGGCGCCCTGGCCGGTCGTCGTCCCGGCGCCCTGTCGGGCGGGCAGGCGCAGCGGGTGACGATCGCGCGGGCGCTGGTCACCGAGCCCGACCTGCTGCTGCTCGACGAGCCGTTCTCCGGCCTGGACGTCGGCGTCGCCGCGACCCTGCGGATCGAGCTGGCGAAGCACCTCGCGGACTTCGCCGGGGTGACCCTCATGGTCACCCACGACGCGCTCGACGCACTGACGCTGGCCCAGCGGGTCGTCGTCCTCGACGACGGGCGGGTGGCGCAGACCGGCACGCCGTCCGACGTCGCCGCCCACCCGCGCACCGACCACGTGGCCCGCCTGGTGGGGCTCAACGTGCTCAGCGGGCCCGACGGGTTCACCGCGTTCCGGCCGCAGGACGTGACGGTGTCCACCGCGCGTCCCGAGGGGTCGGCCCGCCTGCGGTGGCGGGGGCGGGTCGGCGGCCTGACGCCCCACGGGGACGCCGTCCGCGTGCAGGTGGACACCCGCGAGGCCGCCGGGACGGACCTGCTGGCCGACGTGACCCCCGAGGCCGCGGCCGAGCTTCGGCTGGCGCCCGGCGTCGAGGTGTGGCTGACGGTGAAGGCCACAGCCGTGAGGGCGTACGGCGGCGATCGGGCGGGCTCCCACGACGGGCCGTGACGGCTAGGGTTCGGAGCATGACCGACGCCGCCGCCGACGCCGTCCCCGACGAGCTCGCCGTCTCCCCCCTCTCGCCCGACCGCAACCTCGCGCTGGAGCTGGTGCGCGTCACCGAGGCGGCCGCCATGGCCGCCGGCCGGTGGGTGGGCCGGGGCGACAAGAACGGCGCCGACGGGGTCGCCGTCCACGCGATGCGCGTGATGATCTCGACGATCCAGATGAACGGCACGGTCGTGATCGGCGAGGGCGAGAAGGACGACGCCCCGATGCTCTACAACGGCGAGAAGGTCGGCGACGGCACCGGGCCGGAGTGCGACGTCGCCGTCGACCCCATCGACGGCACCACGCTGACGGCGAAGGGCATGAGCAACGCGGTCGCCGTCCTCGCGGTGTCGCCGCGCGGCTCGATGTACGACCCCTCGGCCGTGTTCTACATGGAGAAGCTGGTGGCCGGGCCGGAGGCGGCGGACTCCGTCGACATCCGCCTGCCGGTCGCCGAGAACATCGCGCGCGTCGCCAAGGCGAAGGGCTCCTCGAAGGAGGACGTGACCGTCGTCCTGCTCGACCGGCCGCGCCACGAGGCGCTGGCCGAGGAGATCCGCGCCACCGGCGCGCGCATCAAGTTCATCGTGGACGGCGACGTGGCCGGCGCGATCGCGGCCGCCCGCCCCGGCAGCGGCGTCGACCTGCTCCTCGGCATCGGCGGCACCCCCGAGGGGATCATCACCGCCTGCGCGATGAAGTGCGTCGGCGGCGTGATCCAGGGTCGCCTGTGGCCGACCGACGACGACGAGCGCCAGCGCGCCCTGGACGCCGGGCACGACCTGGACCCGGACCACGTCCTGTCCACCGACGACCTCGTCACCGGCGACGACTGCTTCTTCGTCGCCACCGGCATCACCGACGGCGACCTCATGCGCGGCGTGCAGTACCGCGGTGGCGGCGCCGACACCGAGTCGCTCGTCATGCGCTCCCGCTCCGGGACGATCCGCACCATCCGCTCCGAGCACCGCCTCAGCAAGCTGCGCGCCTACTCGGCGATCGACTTCGACTGAGCCGCCGAGTCGGCCCGAACGCACCACCCCACACCCCCGAGTCGGCCCGAACGCACCACCCCACACCGCCGAGGCGGCCCGAACGAGCGCAGACGTGCCGACTCGACGTCCCTGCGCTGCGCAGACGTGCCGACTCGACGTCCCTGCGCTGCGCAGACGTGCCGACTCGACGTCCTCCAGCTGCGCAGACGTGCCGACTCGACGTCCTCCAGCTGCGCAGACGTGCCGACTCGACCCGCGCGAGGGCGTCAGGCGGTGGCGGCGACCGGCCTGAGTGGCGCGCAGGCGGCGGCGAGGGCCGTCCGGACGACCTCGACGACGCTGGGGGCGACGGCCATGCCGCAGTGCGAGGTGGTGACCTCGACCCCGACGGCGGCGGGGTGGGTGCAGGCGCGCCAGTCGACGACGCCGTCGTGGCGGGAGTACACGGCCGTCCACGGCACGTGCGGGGCGAGCGGGGCCGTGGTGGCCTCGAAGGCGGCGCGGGCGCAGTCGCCGCGCACGCAGTCACCGGCCATCACCCCGGGCAGGCCGGCGGCGGCGAGGCGCGTCAGGGTGCTGACGCCGACGGTGAGCAGGCGGTGGTGGGCGCCGGGCGCCTGGACGGGGCTGCCGAGGGTCACGAGACCGGCGACGAGGTCGGGGCGACGGCCGGCGAGGCCGCGCGCCAGCATGCCGCCGAGGCTGTGCCCGACCAGCAGGACGGGACTCCCCCGGCGGATCGCCACCGCCTCGACCCGGCGCTCCAGCGACTCCAGCACCGAGCGGGTGCAGCCGACGTTGGAGGTGATCCCGGACCGGTGGGTGCGGTAGCCGTCGGCGCGCAGCTCGTGGGCCATCCAGGCCAGCGAGCGGTCACCCGCCATGAAGCCGGGCACCAGCAGCACCGGCTGGCCGACGCGGGCCGGCCGCGCGCCGGCGTACGGCGCGCCGCGTCGCTGCCGGGCGGAGGAGAAGCCGTGCCGGGCGGCGCGCCCGACCTCCGGCAGCAACCGGGCCTCCTGGGCGATCGCGCGCAGCGCGGGAGGGGCGAAGCCCTCCGGGCAGAGGAACCCCGCGAGCGTCGATCCGGCTGTGGCCCTCGTCACATACCCAGGGTACGGGCTCGGAGGTTGACGTGTCTCCCGAACGTCACAGGTGTTGACTGAGCCCATGACGACCCACCCCGACCGACTCCCGGACTTCTCGGGCCCGGTCGAGCCCGACGCCGCCGACGCGCCGGAGGCCCTCGCGCGCGTGGTCGCCTCCGAGGAGATGTTCGCGCCCGTCAACGCCGGGGTGGAGGTCTGCTACCAGACCTTCGGCGACCCCGACGACGAGCCGCTCCTGCTCGTGATGGGCCTGTCGGGACCGATGAACTGGTGGGACGAGCCGCTGTGCCGCATGTTCGCGCGCCGCGGCTTCTTCGTCATCCGCTACGACAACCGCGACGTCGGCCGCTCCTCCCGGGTCCGCCGCCGGGTCAGCCGCAACGCCCTCGTGCGCGGCTTCCTGGGCATGCCCATCGACGCGCCGTACTCGATCAGCGACCTGGCGGACGACGCCGCCGGCCTGCTCGACCACCTCGGACTCTGCTCGGCGCACGTCGTCGGTGTGTCGATGGGCGGGATGATCGTCCAGGACCTCGCCCTCCACCACACCGGCCGCGTCCGGTCGATGACCTCGGTGATGTCGACGACGGGACGGCGCTCGGTGGGCTGGCAGCACCCGCGGCTGCTGCCCGCGCTGACGATGTCGCGCCACGCGGGCAAGGAGGCGTACGTCGAGACCTCGGCGACCTTCTGGAAGCTCATCGGCTCCCCCGCCTACCCCGACGAGGACCAGGTCGTCCGTGACCGGGCGGCCGAGACGTGGGACCGGGGCATCTCCAACGGCGGCGTGCTGCGCCAGATGCTCGCCATCGTCAGCCAGCCCGACCGCACGCGGGCGCTGCACTCGCTGCGCGTCCCGACCCTCGTCGTGCACGGCGACAAGGACCTGATGGTCAACCTCTCCGGCGGCCGCGCCACGGCGCGCGCCATCCCGGACGCCGAGCTCGTCGTCGTCCCGGGCATGGGCCACGACCTCCCGGCGGCGCTCTACCCCGCCTTCGCCGACGCCGTACGGCGTACGGCCGACCGCGTCGTGGACGGCACGGTCGACGGCACGGTCGACGGCACGGCCGACGGCACGGTCGACGGCGTCGGAGGCGACGTCACGGCGTGACCCGGGCCACGGTGGGCACCGACCCGCCGTGGACGACGGGCATGGCGAGGCGCTGCGTGCCCGACCCCCGGGCGTCGGGGTCGAGCAGCGTGCGGACCGCCGCCTCCCCGAGGTCGGCGAACGGCAGCCCGACCGTGGTGAGCGTCGGCGTCAGCCACGACGCGAGCTCGGAGCCGTCGAAGGACACGACGGCGACGTCGGCCGGGATCGAGGCGTCGAGCCCGTCCAGGGCCTGGTAGGCGCCCATCGCGACGCGGTCGTTCATGCAGACCAGCGAGCCGGCCGGCCCCCCGCCCGACCACCAGCACGCCAGTGCCGACCGGGCCGCGGGCACGGTCCAGTCGCAGCGGACGACGTCGTCCACCGCCCGGCCCAGCTCGTCCAGGCGCTCCTCGAGCCCGGCCAGGCGCATCGTCCCGGCGTGGGTCCCCTGCTCGCGCTCGTCGCCGACCACGACGACCGGGCCGGCCGCTCGTGCGGCGAGGTCCGCCGCGGCCCGGCCGCCACCGTGCTCGTCGGGCACGACCGCCGGCAGGCCGCTGGCGGGGTCGACGCAGTTCAGCAGGACGACGCGGGCCTGGAGCAGCGACGGCGGGACCACGACCTCCCGGTGGCGCAGCGTGGCGTAGACGATGCCGTCGACCCCCTGGTCGAGCATCTGCTCGGCCAGCAGCCGCTCGACCAGCGGGTCGCCGTCCGTCTCGCCGATGAGCAGGAAGTGGTCGGCCTCGCGGGCCGCGGCGCTGGCGCCCGTCAGCATCCGGCTCGCGAAGTGCCCGCTGGCGACGTTGTCGGAGATGAGCCCCACCGTGCGCGTCTGGGCGGTGCGCAGGCTGCGCGCCGTCCGGTTGGGCCGGTAGCCGAGGTCGACCACCGCGGCCCGCACGCGGGCGACCGCCTCGGCGGAGATGCGCATCTCGTCGGAGCGGCCGTTGAGGATGTACGACGCGGTCGTCCGGGACACCCCGGCGCGCGCGGCCACGTCAGCCAGCCGGGGCTTCCGGGCGCCGCGCACCATGCGTCACTCCTGTCTCGTGCAATCTTGACCCCCATGGGTGAAGCACGTCACAGTATTGGCCTGCTGACTCGATTCAGCAACGCACCAGTTCTGGAGCGGCACCCGACGGGGAGGAGTGGCCCATGACGCCCACAGGGCGAGGAACGACGCCGACACCGGGGCGCCGCCGACGCCGACGCCCCGGACGCCGGGGGCTCGCGGCGGCCGCCACGCTCGTGGCCGCGGCCGGCCTCCTCACCGCCTGTGGCGGCGACGGGGGCAAGCCGACCCTGAACTGGTACATCAACCCCGACGGGCAGGACACCCTCGCCGCGATCGCCGCCGACTGCAGCACCGACGAGTACGACGTCGTCACGCAGCTGCTGCCCGCCAGCGCCACCGACCAGCGCACCCAGCTCGCCCGGCGCCTGGCGGCGGAGGACTCCTCGACAGACCTCATGAGCATCGACCCCGTCTTCGTGCCGGAGTTCGCGAACGCCAACTGGCTGCTCGAGCTGCCGGACGACACCATCGACGACGACACCCTCCAGGGCGCCGCCGACACCGTGGTGTGGGAGGACGCGGTCTACGCGGCGCCTCAGTGGGCCAACACGCAGGTGCTCTGGTACCGCCGCTCGCTCGCCCAGGCCGCCGGCCTCGACATGAGCCAGCCCGTCACCTGGGACCAGGTCATCGACGCCGCGTCCGCCGAGGGCGGCACCGTCGGCGTGCAGGCCAACCAGTACGAGGCGTACGTCGTCTGGATCAACTCCCTGATCGCCGGCGCCGGTGGCGACATCATCAGCGACACCGAGGCCGGCCGCGACGCCCAGGTCGACCTCGACTCCGAGGCCGGCCGCGAGGCGGCGGCGATCGTGCAGAAGCTCGCCGAGAGCCCGGCCCGCCAGCCCGACTTCACCGTCTCGAACGAGGGCACGACCCTCGCGTACATGTACCCGGCGGACGGCGGGCCCGGCGAGTTCATGACGAACTGGACGTTCGTCTACGCGAACTACCAGGGCCTCGTCGGCGACGGCGAGGGGCAGATCAGCCAGCAGGAGTTCGACGACCTCGGCTGGGCCCGTTACCCCCAGACCGTCGAGGGCGAGGAGTCCAGGCCCCCGATCGGCGGCATCGAGATCGGCGTCGGGGCCTACACCGACCACCCCGACTTCGCCCGCGAGGCCGCGCTCTGCGTGACCGACCAGAGCGCCCAGGAGCAGCTCGCCGTGAACGACGGCCTGATGCCCTCGCGGGCGTCGGTCTACGAGTCCGACGCGCTGCGGGACAACTTCCCGGCCGACCTGCTGGAGCTCTACCGCACCTCGATCGACACCGGGGCGCCGCGCCCCAAGAGCGCCTTCTACAACCAGATCTCCGTGGCGATCCAGCAGCAGTGGCACTCGCCGGACGACGTCAACCCGGACACCACCCCGCAGCAGTCTGCCGACTTCGTGCGGTCCGTCCTCGAGGGGAGGAGCCTGCTGTGAGCGCCGTCACCGCACCCGCGGACAGCCGTGGGGTGCCCGAGAAGAAGGCCGTGCCGGTCGACAGCGACCGGCTCAAGGCCGAGAACCGCCTGGGTCAGCGCCTGGTCGCCCCGGCCCTCGTGCTCATGCTGCTCGTGACCGCCTTCCCCATGCTGCGGTCGCTCTACCTGTCCCTCTTCGACTACAGCCTCACCGCGCCGGAGGAGCGGGAGTTCGTGGGCGTCCAGAACTACGTCACCGCCCTCACCGACTCCGCGCTGTGGCTCACGACGCTCAACACCGTGTTCATCATGGTCGTCACGGTGGCGGTCGAGCTCGTGATCGGCTTCGCCTTCGCGCTCGTGATGCACCGCGTGATCTTCGCCCGGGGACTGATCCGGACGTCGATCCTCATCCCCTACGGCATCATCACCGTTGTCTCGGGCTTCGCCTGGCAGTTCGCGTTCTCGAACACCAACGGCTTCGTGAACTCCTGGCTGCCCCTCGTCTCGACGGACTTCAACTGGTTCGGCCAGTACGGCAGCGCGATCACCGCGATCATGGTCTCGGAGATCTGGAAGACCACGCCCTTCATGTCGCTGCTGCTGCTCGCCGGCCTGGCCCAGGTGTCCGAGGACATGGTCGAGGCCGCCAAGGTGGACGGCGCGACCTGGTGGCAGCGGATGACCAAGGTGGTGCTGCCGAACATGCGGGCGGCGATCATGGTCGCGGTGCTGTTCCGGGCCCTCGACGCCTACCGCGTCTTCGACAACATCTTCGTGATGACGAACGGCGCCGTCGGCACCCGCTCGGTGTCCTTCCTGACCTACCAGCAGGTGGTCGAGCAGTTCCAGTTCGGCATCGGCTCCGCCCTGTCGGTGCTGCTGTTCCTCTCGGTCCTGCTGATCGCGTTCCTGATCGTGAAGATCTTCCGCGTCGACCTCGCCCAAGCCCGACAGGAGAGCTGAGCATGGACAGGAACAAGGCCGGCCTGATCGCCGGCGTCGCGCTGATCCTCGTCTGGTGCCTGCTGCCGGTCGTCTGGATCATCTCGCTGTCGTTCAAGACCCAGGACGCGATCACGGCGGGCAGCCCCGGCTTCCTGCCCACGAGCGGCGGGTTCGCCGGGTTCCAGAACTACGCGGACGTCTTCGCCAACGACCAGTTCGTGCGGGCCATCGGGAACTCGATCGGCATCTGCCTCATCGCCACGACGCTGTCGGTCATCCTGGCGACCCTCGCGGCGTACGCCATCGCGCGCCTGGAGTTCAAGGGCAAGCGGTTCGTGCTGACCACCGCCCTGGCGATCGCGATGTTCCCGGTCGTCTCGCTGGTCAGCCCGCTGTTCGACATGTGGCGGGCCATCGGCATCTACGACACGTGGATCGGCCTGATCATCCCCTACATGTCCTTCACGCTCCCGCTGGCGATCTGGACCCTCTCGGCGTTCTTCCGCGAGATCCCGTGGGAGATGGAGCAGGCGGCCCAGGTCGACGGGGCCACGAGCTGGCAGGCGTTCCGCAAGGTCATCGTGCCGCTGGCCGCGCCCGGCGTGTTCACGGCGGCGATCCTGACCTTCTTCTTCGCCTGGAACGACTTCGTCTTCGGCATCTCGCTGACCTCGACCGAGGCGGCGCGACCGATCCCCGCCGCACTGTCGTTCTTCGTCGGCGCGGACCCGTTCAACCGCCCGGCGTCGCTGCTGGCCGCCGGCGCGGTCGTCGCGACCATCCCGATCATCCTCATCGTCCTCGTCTTCCAGCGAAAGATCGTCGCCGGTCTCACCTCCGGCGCCGTGAAGGGATAGGAACTCACCATGGCTTCCATCACCATGAAGAACATCGTCAAGAAGTACGGCGACGGCTTCCCGGCGGTCAACGACGTCTCGATCGACATCGCGGACGGCGAGTTCGTCATCCTCGTCGGCCCGTCGGGCTGCGGTAAGTCGACCCTGCTGCGCATGATCGTGGGCCTCGAGGACATCACCTCGGGCGACATGATCATCGGCGACAGGAAGGTCAACGACCTGGCGCCGAGGGACCGCAACCTCGCCATGGTCTTCCAGAACTACGCCCTCTACCCGCACCTGACGGTCTTCGAGAACATCGCGTTCCCGCTGCGCCTCGCCGGTGCCGACGAGGCCACCATCAAGGAGAAGGTCAACGCCGCCTCCAAGACGCTGGAGCTGGACGAGCACCTGCAGCGCAAGCCCGGGAACCTCTCCGGTGGTCAGCGCCAGCGCGTCGCCATGGGGCGCGCGATCGTCCGTGACGCCGACGCGTTCCTCTTCGACGAGCCGCTGTCCAACCTCGACGCCAAGCTGCGCGGGCAGATGCGGTCGGAGATCGCGCGGCTGCAGAAGCGGCTCGGCATCACCACCGTCTACGTGACCCACGACCAGACCGAGGCGATGACGCTGGGCGACCGGGTCGCCGTCCTCAAGCGGGGCGTCCTGCAGCAGCTCGCGTCCCCGCGGCAGCTCTACACGAACCCCGGCAACCTGTTCGTCGCGGGCTTCATCGGCTCCCCGCCGATGAACTTCCTGCCCGCCAAGGTGAGCGGGACGTCGGTCGAGCTGCCCTTCGGCACGGTGCAGATCCCGCAGGAGAAGGCCGACAAGGTCTCGGCCGCGGCCGCCAACGGCCTGCTCATGGCCGGCATCCGCCCCGAGCACTTCGAGGACGCCGCCGTGGTCGACGGCGACCGGCAGGGCTCGACCTTCCGCGCCAAGGTGGACGTCGTCGAGTGGCTCGGCAACGAGGCGTACGCCTACATCCCGTTCGAGGCCCCCGACGAGGTCCGCGGTCAGCTCGAGCAGCTGGAGCGGGACCTGGACGGTGAGTCCCTGCGCACCCAGCTCGTGGTGTCCCTCGACGGCGCGAGCCGCATCGCGGAGGGCGAGGAGGCGGAGATCTGGGTCGACTCCTCGAAGATGCACCTGTTCGACCCCGCGACCGGGGAGAACCTCACGGTCGACCGCGGCAACGCCGGGTACATCCACGGCGGCGCCATGGAGGAGGCCGCGGAGCAGCCCGCCGCCGCGGGCTGAGCACCGCGCGACCGGCCGGAGGGCTGGCGCCGGCACCGACCCCTCCCGCCGCGGCGGGAGCTCAGTGCCAGCGCCAGCCCTTCGTCCTCTCCCCCGGCATCGCCTTCCTGATGACGGTGACGCTGCCGAGGATCGCCAGACCCTTCACGCGGACGACGGGCGATCCGTCGTGCAGGTCGGCCGGTACCTTGTCCTTCACCCCGGTCACGTCGCCGAGCACCGGGGTCCCGTCGACGACCACGGCGGTCTCCGCGTCGACGTACACCTCCACGGCGCCGAGGACGGCGTTGGCCTGAATGACGGTCTCGCGCTCGACGAAGACCGCCTCGCGGAGGTCGATCGTGACCGCCCCGAGGACGGCGGTCGCGGTGTGGGTGGGCGGCACGCGCCAGACGCCGGTGCGCTTCTGCTCGCTCAGGACCCCGATCGACGAGCCGTGCTCGACCGCGGCCGCCGTGGCCGGGTTCCGGCCGTGCGGCGACCGCGAGCCCGGGTGCGCCACCGCCGCGCCGGGCGGCGTCGGGGCCTGCTCCGGCAGGTCGACCAGCACGGGCACCAGGTCGGCGTACGTCTTCGCCGTCCAGGTCGACTCGAGACGTTCGTCCAGCTCGTCGAGGTCGAGGCGCCCCTCCCCCGCGGCCGTCCGCAGGACCTCGGCGACCTGCTGTCGCTCGGCGTCGGAGACACGCTGCAGGGCTGGATCGCTCATGGGTCCCATCCTGGCGCAGCCCCGGCCCGTCGTGACGTGACAGATGTCAGCCGCGTCGGCGGAGCTTCTTCTGCCCGGGGTCGGCCTTCCGGGTGACGGAGACGCCACCCATGATCGCGACGCCGCGGACCCGGACCAGGGGTGAGTCGGCGTCGAGGGCGGCGTCCACCCTCGGCTTCTGCTCCGCGAAGCCGCCCATGATCCCGAAGCCCTCGACGGACACCCGGTGGCGGGCGCCGACGACGATGTCGACGCCGCCCCAGAAGGTGTTCGCGGTGATCACCACCTCGCGGGTCGTGAACCGTGCCTCGCGCAGGTCGAGGACGACGCCGCCCATGAGCGCGAACGCCTGGTGGGTCGGGCCGACCTCCCACACGCCGCGGCGGTCCTGTCCGGACATGACCGCGACGCTCACGTCGTGGCGCTGGGCGGGGACGAGCGGCCCCGGCGGGGGCACCGCGCCCGGGAGCGTGACGCCGGTGTCGCGGCCGGCCGGGAGGTCGGCCACGATCGGCACCAGGTCGGCGTAGGTCTTGGCGGCGTACGTCGCCTCGAGGCGCTCCTCGAGCTCGGTCAGGTCGAGGCGGCCCTCGGCGGCGGCGTCGCGCAGGACGTCCGCGGTCCGGTGCCGCTCGGCGTCGGAGATGCGCAGCCGGGCGGGATCACCACCCGTGGGCTCCTGCAGGCTCATGCGGCCACCCTAGGACGCTCACCGGCGGGGCGGGGGCGCCGTCAGACGCCGACCCTCTCCCTCACCACGTCGCGGCGGCCGGCGGCGACGAACCGGTCGCCGGAGAGCGCGCCCGCGCCGGTGGCGGCGAGCACGAGGCCGAGGACGCCGATGAGGGCGACCAGCTCCCACCCGCCCTCGGAGGCCAGGGGCTCGAGGCCGCGGTGGGCGAACCAGAAGGCCCCCGCCATCACCCCGGCCACGGCGACGCCCGCGACGCGGGTGGCGAGCCCGAGCAGCAGGCACAGGCCGCCGCCGAACTCGATCGCCATCACGCCGACCGCGGAGACCTCGGGCAGCGGGACGCCCATCGCGGCGAAGCCCTCGGCGGTCGCGCCGACGCCGGCCCGGAGCTTCGGCAGGGCGTGGGCGAGCAGCACGACGCCGACCACGAGGCGGGCGGCGAGCAGGGCGAGGTCCGTGCGGGTGGGGCGGGTGGGCATGGGTGGACGACCTCCAGGGGACGAGGGACGGCGAGGGGCGGGCACCGCGCGGCACGGCCGCGGACGGAGCCTCCGACGCTAGGCAGCGTTCCTGAGACGACCGTGAATTCCGGGCCGCGTGCCGGTGTGAGGTGGCCGACCCCCGACCCCCACCCCGACCCAGGCCTGGGCGCTACGCCCCAGGGTCGGCGTACGCCGGGCTCAGCGCCGGGTAGTAGGTGTCGAAGTCGACGGCGTCGACGTCCCCGCCGGTCTCGGCGGCGACGAGCCGGTCGAGGTAGTACTCCCACCCCGGCCCGACGCTCTCGGCGAGGCCGGCGCGAGGCACGTCCTGCGCGAACCGCAGCGTCGTCACGCCGTCCCGCTCGAGCAGGTCGACCTCGATCCGCCACACGACGTCCTCGCCGGGGACCTCGGACCGCAGCCGGAGACGCCGCGGCGGGTCGCACTCGTCGATCCACATCGTCTCGGCCGGGACGTCGTCCCCCTCGGCGAGCATGAGGAACCGGACGTGCCCGTCGGCGGGGTCGCCGGTCCAGGTGCCGATCCACCGGCGCATGCGCTCGGGGTCGGTGAGCGCGGCCCACACGTCGTCCGCACCCGCGGTGAACCGGCGCTCCATGACGATCCAGTCGTCCTCGCCGCGGCGCTCGCGCCGTCCCGTCGCCGTCCTGCTCATGCCGTCTCCAGTCCCTCGTCCAGCCCCTCGTCCAGCCCCTCGTCCAGCCCGGCGACCCGGTCGGGGTCGACGCGCCGGTCGCGCACGGTCCGGCGGACCTCCAGATCGAGCGCGTCGAGCCGGTCCGCGCCGACCCGCGGGGCCGCGGCCACGGCGTCGAGCCAGGCCGTCACGGGTGCGAGGCCCTCGCGCCGCAACCGGTAGTGCCGCTCGCGCCCGACGTCGCTCGCCTCCACCAGGCCGGCCTCGCCCAGCACGCGCAGGTGGCGGCTGACGGCCGGCCTGCTGATGGGCCGGGTGGCCGCCAGGTCGACCACGCGGGCCGACCCGTCGGCGAGCGCCCGGAGCAGCCCCCGGCGCACCGGGTCGGCGAGAGCAGCGAAGGGGTCCACCCCCTATTGGTAACAGATCAGTTACCGATTGGTCCACAGTAGTGTGCCGCCGTGAGCACCCAGGACGGCGGTCAGGCGGGCGAGTTCCGCACCGAGCACGACTCGATGGGCGAGGTCCAGGTGCCTCGCGACGCCCTGTGGCGGGCGCAGACCCAGCGGGCGATCGAGAACTTCCCGATCTCGGGCACGACCCTCGAGCCGCGGCTGATCCAGGCCATGGCGAGGGTCAAGCAGGCCGCCGCCGTCGTCAACGCCGAGCTCGGCGTGCTGGACGAGGCGCGGGCCTCCGCGATCCGCACCGGCGCGGAGCAGGTGGCCACCGGCGAGCACCTCGACGCCTTCCCGCTCGACGTCTTCCAGACCGGGTCCGGCACGAGCTCGAACATGAACATGAACGAGGTCCTGGCCTCGCTGGCGTCCGCCGCCGGCACCGACGTCCACCCGAACGACCACGTCAACGCCAGCCAGTCGTCGAACGACACCTTCCCCACCGCGATCCACGTGGCCGCCGCGCTCGCGGTCACCGAGGACCTGGAGCCCGCGCTCGCCGTCCTCGCGGAGTCGCTCGAGGCGAAGGCGCAGGAGTTCGCCGGGCTGGTGAAGTCCGGGCGCACGCACCTCATGGACGCGACCCCGGTCATGCTCGGCCAGGAGTTCGGCGGGTACGCCGCGACGATGCGGTACGCCGCCGAGCGGCTCGACGCCGTCCTCCCCCGTGTGCGCGAGCTGCCGCTGGGCGGCACGGCGGTCGGCACCGGCATCAACACCCCGCCCGGCTTCGCCGCCCGCGTGATCGAGGTGCTCGGCGAGACCACGGGCCAGCCGTTCACCGAGGCGCGCGACCACTTCGAGGCCCAGGGCGCCCGCGACTCCCTCGTAGAGCTGTCCGGCGTGCTGAAGACCATCGCCGTCGGGGTCACGAAGCTGTGCAACGACCTGCGCTGGATGTCGTCGGGCCCCACCACCGGCCTCGCCGAGATCCATCTGCCCGACCTGCAGCCGGGCTCGAGCATCATGCCCGGCAAGGTGAACCCGGTCCTGCCCGAGGCGACCCTCATGGTCTGCGCGCAGGTGATCGGCAACGACGCCGCCGTCACCCACGCCGGCGCCTCCGGCAGCTTCGAGCTGAACGTGATGATGCCGGTCATGGCCCGCAACCTGCTCGAGTCGGCCCGCCTGCTGTCGACGTCCTCGGTGCTCCTCGCGCAGCGCTGCGTCGACGGCATCACCGCGGACGCCGAGCGCATGCGCCGCTACGCCGAGTCCTCGCCGTCGGTGGTGACGCCGCTGAACAAGCACATCGGCTACGAGCAGGCCGCCAAGATCGCCAAGAAGGCGCTGGCCGACGGCACCACCATCCGCGAGACCGTCATCGCGATGGGCTTCGTCGAGCGCGGCGAGCTCACCGAGGCCCAGCTCGACGAGGCCCTCGACGTGGAGTCGATGACCCACCCGTGAGGGATCCCGAGTCGGTCCGGCGGCAGTACGCGAGCGAGGACCCGCTCGAGACCCGCCGGGCCGTCTGGGGCCCGGGGCCGTCGGGCGTCGACCCGGTCGACGTCGTCCTCGCCGAGGTCGGGGCCGCGTTGCCGGCCTCCCGCGCCCTGCCCGACGTCCTCGAGCTCGGGTGCGGCACGGGCGCGCTGGCCGAGCGGATCCGTGCCGCCCACCCCGGTGTCGCGCTGATCGCGACGGACCTCTCGGCGCGGATGGTCGCGCTGACCGCCGAGCGGGGCATCCCGGCGCGGGTGATGGACGCCGCGGCGATGGACGTACCGTCCGCGTCGTACGACGTGGTGGTCGCGGCGTGGATGCTCTACCACCTGCCCGACCTCGACGCCGGCCTCGTCGAGATCCGCCGGGTGCTGCGACCCGGCGGCTCGCTGGTGGCCGTGACGCTCGGGGAGGTGCACGTCGCCGACCTGCGTCGCGAGGCCGGCGGGCAGCCGATCCCGCTGTCGTTCTCGGCCGAGAACGGCGAGGCGAGGCTGCGGCGGCACTTCGCCGCGGTCCGACGTACCGACGTGGAGACGCGGGCGACGTTTGCGGACGCCGACGCGGCCCTGACCTACCTCCGCTCCACCGGCGAGGACGTCGACTGGTCGCTCCCGCCCTTCGACGGCCCCCGGACGTACGCCGGCCACGTCGCGGTGCTCACCGCCACCGCCTGACGCCGAGTCGGCCCGAACGCATCCCCCACCGACGCCGAGTCGGCCCGAACGCATCCCCCACCGACGCCGAGTCGGCCCGAACGCACGCCCCGGAGGTGTGTCCGACCTTCCAGGTCGAGCGCCGGGGCCGACTCGGCGCCGTACGACGACCCGTTCGGGCCGACTCGGCGCCGCACGACCACGCGTTCGGGCCGACTCGGCGCCGCACGACCACGCGTTCGGGCCGACTCGGCGCCGCACGACCACGCGTTCGGGCCGACTCGGCGCCGTACGACGACGCGTTCGAGCCGGCTCGGCGTCAGGACGCGGCGCGCTCCCAGACCGCGACGGTCCCGTGGCCCTCCTCGACGGTGCTGCCGATGCGGGAGAAGCCGGTGTTCTCGAGGACGCGCTGGCTGGCGATGTTGTCGGGGGTGGTGTGGGCCAGGACTCGGGCGACGTCGGCGCGGGACAGCGCGTGGTCGACGAGGGCGCCGACGGCCTCCGTGCCCAGACCACGGCCCCACTCCGACTCGTTGACGCCGTAGCCGATCTCCACGGCGCCCTGCTCGTCGACGGGGCGCTTCGCGCCGAGCTCGGCGACGGCGTACCCGGTCTCACGCTCGACGGCGACGTAGCGCAGGTCGACCGCCGCGTCGGCGGCGTCTCCCACCTCCTCCAGCAGGCGGGAGAAGGAGGTGAGGGCCTCACCCGGCCACTGGGGCCCGAAGGTGACCGTGCGGGCGCCGTCCGGCAGGTCGATGACGGCCTCGAAGTCGTCGGACTCCAGGCGACGCCGGAGGATCGCCCCGGTCAGCGGGACCAGGTGCAGGCGCGGCGTGCTGAGGATCTCCATCGCCACGACACTAGTGGTCGAGGACCGGGCCGGTCGCGCACCCGGGGACGCCTCAGTACCAGTTGTTCGCGACGCTGTGGCTCCAGGCGCCGCAGGGGCTGCCGTAACGGTCCTGGATGTAGCCGAGGCCCCACCGGATCTGCGTCTCGGGGTTGGTCGCCCAGTCGGCGCCCTCGCTGGCCATCTTCTCGCCGGGAAGGGACTGCGGGATCCCGTACGCCGAGGACGTCGGGTTGTCGGCCGTGACCGACCAGCCGGACTCCTTGGTCCACAGCGAGTCGAGGCAGCTGAACTGGTCGGAGGAGAAGCCGTACTCCGGCAGCAGGGCCTGCGCGATGTCGCGCGGGTCCGAGTCGGAGAGCTCGACCTCCTCGACCATCCCGGCACCGCCGTCCTGGGCCAGCGCCGCCTCCTTGGCGGGGTCGGTGTTCTCGCGGCGGTCCGACCGGCTGATCGCCTCGCTGCGCTCGGTGAGGATGCGCGTCAGGCGCTCCGTGCCGATGGCGGTCGAGGTGGCCCCCGAGTCGCCGAGGCCCGTGCTCACGGTCGTGCCGGCGGACGCGGCGTCGAGCGGCACCTGGTCGGCGTTCAGGACGCCGCCGGAGACGACGACGCCGGTCGCGACGACCGCCGCGGACGAGAAGGCGACGGTGCTGCCCACGACCTTGCGGGCGACGACGGGGCGCGCGGGCTCGCCGCGGTGCTTCGCCTGGCGGTGCTTCGGGACGTACTTCTCACGCTTCGGCACAGGGAGGTCTCACGGGGGTAGACATCAGGGCAGGTCGTGCGGTCCGCGCGTCAGCGCACGCGGGCAGGCGTCCGAGGGAGGCCGGACGCGGGGGGTCCGGCGGGCGCCGAGAATCCTGGACACCCTGCCCGAGGTGGGGCCTCAAGGCAAACCGGCGGGCCCGCGCCCGGACGGAGATGCGGTCCGGACCGCCACAGGCGTCACACCAGGCCCGTGCGCCCCGTGACCCACTCGGGCCACCGGGCGCCCCGCCCCCCCCACCCAGGGTCCCGTGAGACAACCACACC
>NZ_JAKUHT010000022.1 GCF_022436705.1 Nocardioides sp. CFH 31398
CCGGGGGGGGCGGGCGCCCCCCCCCCCCCCCGCCCCCCCCCCCGCCCGGGCCCCCCCGGCCCCCCCCCGCCCCCGGGGCCCCACGGACGCGCGCTCAGAGGGTCACGTGCTCCAGCATCTCGGTGACGAGGGCGGCCACCGGCGACCGCTCGGAGCGGGTCAGGGTGACGTGCGCGAACAGCGGGTGGCCCTTCAGCCGCTCGACCACGGAGACGACGCCGTCATGACGTCCGACCCGCAGGTTGTCGCGCTGGGCGACGTCGTGGGTCAGGACCACCTTCGAGTTGGCGCCGATGCGCGAGAGCACGGTGAGGAGCACGTTGCGCTCCAGGCTCTGCGCCTCGTCGACGATGACGAAGGAGTCGTGCAGCGACCGCCCGCGGATGTGGGTCAGCGGCAGCACCTCGAGCATCCCGCGGTCGAGGACCTCCTCGATGACGTGACGCGAGGCCACGGCGCCGAGCGTGTCGAACACGGCCTGGGCCCAGGGCGACATCTTCTCGGACTCCGAGCCCGGCAGGTAGCCGAGCTCCTGACCGCCGACGGCGAACAGGGGCCGGAACACCACGACCTTCTTGTGCTGCTGGCGCTCGAGGGTGGCCTCGAGGCCGGCGCACATCGCCAGCGCCGACTTGCCGGTGCCGGCGCGGCCGCCGAGGGAGACGATGCCGACGTCGGGGTCCAGCAGCAGCTCGAGCGCCATCCGCTGCTCGGCGGAGCGGCCGTGGATGCCGAACGCCTCGCGGTCGCCACGGACCAGCCGCACCTGCTTGTCCGCCGTCACCCGCCCGAGCGCGGTGCCCCGGTCGGACAGCAGCACGAGGCCCTGGTGGCACGGCATCTCCCGCGCCTCCGGGAGGTCGACCACGCCCTCGTCGTACAGCTCGTCGAGGTCGGTGGCGGCGACGTCCATCTCCGCCATGCCGGTGTAGCCGGAGTCGGACTCCCCGACGGCCTCCGCGCGGTACTCCTGGGCGTCGAGCCCAACCGCCGAGGCCTTGATCCGCAGCGGGAGGTCCTTGGAGACCAGGGTGACCTCGTGGCCCTCGTCGGCGAGGTTCCGCGCCACCGCGAGGATCCGGGTGTCGTTGCCACCGAGCCGGAAGCCGGAGGGCAGGGCGGTGGGGTCGGTGTGGTTCAGCTCGACGCGCAGGCTCCCGCCGTCCTCGCCGATCGGCACCGGCTGGTCGAGACGGCCGTGCAGCACCCGCAGCTCGTCGAGGGCACGCAGCGCGGTGCGGGCGAAGAACCCGAGCTCCGGGTGGTGACGCTTGCCCTCGAGCTCGGTGATGACGACGACGGGCAGGACCACCTCGTGCTCGTCGAAGCGTCGGATCGCACCGGGGTCGGCCAGCAGGACGCTGGTGTCGAGGACGTAGGTGCGGGTGCTGGTCTCGCTGGTCATGGAGGCCACGGCTTACCTCTCGTGGACCGGCGCACGCACTCGCGTCCGGCCCTAGTCGCTTCGCTCGGACCGGGATCGCACCCGGGGGCCGGAGTGCCGACCCCTTCCTCCGACCGCGCCCCGACGCCCCGCCTCGCGGCGGCTGTCGTGACGGTGGACGGACAAGAGTCGGGCCTTCCTGGTACAGCGGGCTTCCCCACCCGCCGATGGCCCGAAAGTACGCCGCGCGGGCGGCGGCGATGCGCGACACGCCCGACCGCCGCGTGAACGCCGTGTGACGTGTCGTCCCACCTGTCCCACCCGTCACGCAGGTGATCACGTGGTTTGGTGCGAGGGTCGTGCGGCCCCCGCGTCAGGCGCCGAAACGGCGGTCGCGCAGCGCGTAGGCGCGGACCGCGCGGAGGAAGTCGACCCGGCGGAAGTCGGGCCAGAACGCCTCGCAGAAGTAGAACTCGCTGGTGGCCGATTGCCACAGCAGGAAGCCGCCGAGCCGCTGCTCGCCGGAGGTCCGGATGACGAGGTCGGGGTCGGGCTGGCCCTTGGTGTAGAGGTGGGCCGCGATGTGCTCGACGTCGATGACCTGGGCGAGCTCCTCCAGCGTCGTCCGCCGCGTCGCGTGCTCGGCCAGCAGGGACCGGACGGCGTCCGCGATCTCGCGGCGGCCGCCGTACCCGACGGCGACGTTGACCAGCAGGCCGTCGTTGTCGCGGGTGGCCTCCTCCGCCTCCTTGAGGCGCTCGGCCGTGGCGGCGGGGAGCAGGTCGAGGGCGCCCACGGGGTGGATGCGCCAGCGGCCGGTGGCGGCCAGGGACTGCACGGCGCCCTCGATGATGTCGAGCAGGCCGGTGAGCTGCTCCGGCGGCCGGTTCGACAGGTTGTCGCTGGACAGCAGCCACAGCGTGACGACCTCGACGCCGATCTCCTCGCACCAGCCGAGCATCGGCGCGATGTTGTCGGCGCCGGCCCGGTAGCCCTCCGCGGTCCCGAGGCCCACGGCGCGTGCCCAGCGGCGGTTGCCGTCCAGCATGACGCCGATGTGCTGGGGCATCCGGGCGTCGTCGGGGATGCGGCGCATCATCCGCGCCTCGTAGGCCGGATAGAGCACCCGACGCAGTCCCCGCTTCCAGTCCACCTCGGCATGCTAGCGGCCGACCCGTGTTCCCCGGGGTCTCCGCGGGCATGCCGGGAGGCCGGCGCGAGGTTGGTCACGAACCCCCCGGCCGGTCATCGGGCCTCGCTAGTCTCGGGGCATGAACGCACGCGTCGCCGACCTCACCCAGGGGGCCGCCGACCACGTCCGCGAGGCGTTCGCCGAGGTGAAGCCCAAGCTCCGGGGGTGGCTGCACCTCGCGACCGCTCCGTTGACGCTGGCCGCCGGCATCGTCCTGTTCGTCCTGTCCCCGAACGCCGTGACCAAGATCGGGTCCGCGGTGTTCACGGGCTCGGCCCTCGTGCTGTTCACCGTCTCCGCGATCTACCACCGGGGAACGTGGTCACCGAAGGTCTGGGCGTTCCTGCGCCGGTTCGACCACTCGAACATCTTCCTGCTCATCGCGGGCTCCTACACCCCGTTCAGCCTGCTGCTGCTCGAGGGCACCCCCCGGGTGGTCCTGCTGACGACGGTGTGGACCGGCGCCGTCCTCGGCGTGCTGTTTCGCGTCTTCTGGGCGGGCGCCCCGCGGTGGCTGTACGTCCCGATCTACATCGCCCTCGGCTGGGCGGCGGTGTTCTTCATCCCCGACTTCGCCGAGGGCGCCAGCGGGATCGGCGTGGGCGTCGGCACCGCCGTGCTGGTGCTGGTCATCGTCGGTGGCGGGCTCTACACGCTCGGTGGGCTGGTCTACGGCCTGAAGCGGCCGAACCCGTGGCCGAAGTACTTCGGGTTCCACGAGGTCTTCCACACCCTCACGATCCTCGCGTTCGCCTCGCACTACGTCGGCGTCTCGCTGCTGACCTACTCGCTGCGCTGAGCCGGCCCGCCGTCGCGTCCCCGCGGGGTCAGGCCGGCAGCTCCTGCAGGGACCACCCGTTGCCGTCGGGGTCGGCGAAGAACGCGAAGCGTGACCCCGGCGTGCCCTCGGGGCCGAGCTGCTGCACCTCGCTGATGTCGACGCCGCGGGCGGCGAGCCCGGCCCGGGCGACGTCGATGTCGTCGACGCAGAGCTGGAGGCCCTTGGTCGATCCCGGCTCCCCCAGCGGCATGCCCTCGCCGACCACGACGGAGCACGGGGAGCCCGGCGGGGTCATCTGCGCGACTCGCATGCCCGGTGACGGGCGCACGTCGTGGTCCAGGTGGAAGCCGACCTGCTCGGTGTAGAAGGCGAGCGAGCGGTCGACGTCCGCCACGGGGACGGCGATGACGAGGAGTCGGAGGTCCACACCTCAGTCAACCGCGCGCGCCCGCCCCGACACCAGGGCCTCGAGGGCGGCGTAGACGAGATAGGTCACGGCCAGCGCCGCGGTCACGTGGAGCAGGAGGGCCAGGGCGACGTTCGCGACCACGCCGGCCACCACGAAGCGACCCCACAGCAGGGCGAGCAGGCAGGGCAGGACGACGGCACCGGCCACCCCCTGCAGCAGACGGACGGCGTCCGGGCCGGTGCCAGTCCAGGGCACCCCGACGCCCGTCCCGGCGAGGTCGAGGGTGGCGAGCACACCCAGCACGACCGTCACGAGCAGGGTCAGCACCGCCACCCCGCGGAACCACCAGCGACGCGCCGACCCCCAGCCGGTGGCTCGCCCGTCGACCATCGTCGCCACGGTCACCGCGGACCACACCAGCCAGCGGCGCACCAACGGGACGCCGAGGTCGGCCATGGCGTCCCGGAACACGCGGTCGGCCTGCGGCCGGGTCACCTCGACCCCGCCCGGGCTCACGTACGTCGGCGGCAGCGCCGGGTCGGTCTCCACCAGGCCGTCGTGCACCAGCGCCGCCGGGAGGTGCCGGCCGCTGCGCGGGACCAGCCAGGTGAAGAACCGTGGGACCGAGGTGAGGTCGGTCCGGAAGGTGACGGGGTCGGCGGGCACCAGCAGCGGCCCCAGCCGACGGTCGTCGTACCCGATGCGGCGGAGCATCGCGAAGGCCTCCTCGCCCTCCTCCATCCGGCGCTCCAGGAAGACCCGCGCCGGTGCCTCCCGGTCCGCCGGCTCGTCGGGCAGGCCGCCGTCGAAGAACCTCACGGACGACGGTCCCGACCGCTCGTCAGGAGTCGGCGCAGACCGGGCACCAGGTCGTCGTACGGCGCGCACAGGGCGTCGGTGAGCTCGAGGGAGAGACGGCGCGGGTCCGCCGACGCGGCACAGGCCGCACCCACCAGCAGCGCGGCCCACGTCCAGGTCGGGCCGACCACCCGGTCGCGCCGCGCACGGCGGGCGACCGGGCGCGGGAGCACCGCGTCGATGGTGTCGACCGAGGTGGCGTCAGTCACGGCGAGTCCCTGCAGGTGCGCCACCGCGTCGAGGTAGCGGACGTCCCCGCACGCCACGTGGTGACGCGTGAGCAGCTCGGGCAGCTCGCGGGCCCGGAGGTGGCCGAGGACCTCGGCGACTGCTCGCACGACGCTCTCGGGAGCGAGGAACTCGGGTGGGGCGCCGACGCTCCCGGAGCGCGACCAGCGGAAGGGGCCGGTGCCTGCGAGCAGCAGCTCGCGGTCCGCGACGTCTCGGACCACGGCGGTGGACAGCGCGGCGAGCAGTCCGCGCCGCAGCAGGCCCGCGAGGTCGTCCGACGCCGTCGGCCACGGCCCGAGGGCGTCGGTCGCGGCCGCGACCACTGCGGGCCAGGACCCGTCCTCGACGACGGCGCCGACCAGCTCCTCCACCTCCTCGTCGAGCCTGTCCACCCCGCCGAGACGCCCCGACCGTCTCGCCGCCGCCCGCACCATCGCGAGCACGTGGCCGGCAGAGGTCCCTGTCGTGTAGCCGGAGGCGCACTCCAGGAGGAAGCGCGCCTGCTGGTCGGGTCCGCCGCCCACCACTGCTGCGGCGATCCCCCGCACCAGCGGCGTCATCGGTCCGTGGTCGCCGTGCGGGTCGAAGTCGAGGGCGTCGCTGCGCCAGGACGCGGGCAGGAGCGCGACCCGGGAGGGGCGAGGCGCCAGGCCCAGCAGCATCTCCCGGCAGAGCCCGACCATCCCGAGGTCCGCGGGGCCGAGCTCTCCCGGCGGCGGCCTGTGCAGCGACCACCGCACCGGAAGGACGACGGCCGCCGGGTCGGCCCCGAAGGCGTCGACCTGCTCCCGCTCGACGGCCTCGCCCAGCCGGAACGTGACGGTCGCGTCGCCGGCGTCGTAGCTCTCGGTGTGGGTGGAGCCTGCGGACAGACGACCCGCGAGCACCAGCTCGGCGAGCTCGTTCAGGGTCTGGGCCATGTCCTGCGCCGAGAAGGACCAGTCCGCGCCCGGGTCGTCTCCCTCGGTGGGACGCGCCCACAGGTGCAGCTCCGGGGAGCCGCGGTCGTGCAGACCGATCGTGTAGGCGAAGGCGCCCGGTGACGCGTCGGACGGCGTCGCAGGTGCCGGTTCGTCGCCGCTCCCGCAGCAGGCGCTGCAGTGCACGTCGTCCGAGACGACCTGCACCATCCACGTCGGCGTCGCGCTGGTCCCCATGCCGCCTCCCCGTCCCGGGCCCGAGCGAGCCCGACAGACGCAGGCTGGCACGATCCACCGACAGCCGCAGACGGTCGGACGAAGACCCTGTGGACGGCGCAGCCTCTCAGGCCAGGTCGCGCGGGGCGTACATGATGACGGCGACCCCGACGAGACAGATCAGCGCGCCGAGGTAGTCCGTCCACGCCGGGCGGAAGCCGTCGACGGCCATGCCCCAGGCCAGCGACCCGGCGACGAACACCCCGCCGTACGCCGCGAGGACGCGGCCGAACTCGGCGTCCGGCTGGAACGCGGCGACGAACCCGTAGGCGCCCAGGCACAGCACGCCCGCCCCGACGAACAGGAGGCCCCGGGACTCCCGGACCCCCTGCCAGACCAGCCAGGCCCCACCGATCTCGAGCAGCGCGGCGAGCACGAACAGGACGACGGAGCGGGCGATCACCCGTCGAGGCTAGGGCGGGCGGGGGCCCGGCGGTCGGGTCCCCCGCACCTACCCGATCGCGTAGATCACGGAGGCCAGGGCGAAGCCCATGACGCCGATGGTGGTCTCCATGACGGTCCAGGTCTTCAGCGTGGTGCGGACGTCCATCTCGAAGAACCGCCCGACCAGCCAGAACCCGGAGTCGTTGACGTGGCTGGCGACGACCGAGCCCGCGGCCAGCGCGAGGACGACGGCGGCGACCTGGACGGGCGAGTAGGAGCCGTCGAGGACGACGGGCTGCACCAGGGTCGCCGCGGTGGTGAGCGCGACGGTGGCCGAGCCCTGGGCGACGCGCAGGGCCGCGGCGATGAGGAAGCCGGCGAGGATCACGGGGATGCCGAGGCCCGACAGGGTGTCGGCGAGCGCGTCGCCGATGCCGCTGGTGCGCAGGACGTAGCCGAACATGCCGCCGGCGCCGGTGATGAGGATGATCGCGCAGACCGGGCCGAGGGCGCCGTCCACCAGCTTCTCGAGGGTCTCGCCGGCGACGCCGCGGCGGGCGCCGAGGACGTACATGGCGACCACGAGCGTGATCAGCAGCGCGACCGGCGTCGAGCCGAAGACGCGCAGGACGGCGACCCAGCTGGCCTCCCCGTCGACCCAGCCGGCCGTGGCGGCGGTGTTGAGGCCGGTCTCCAGGAAGATCAGGACGAGCGGGAGCAGCAGCAGGCCGACGACCGTCCCGGCGGTCGGGGGCTTGCCGAGGGCCTCCTCCTGCTTCGGCCCGCCGGAGAGGACGTCGGGCACCGGCACCTCGATCCGCTTGCCGACCCAGAGGCCGAAGAGGTAGGCGGTGACGTACCAGGTCGGGATCGCCACCACGAGGCCGAGCAGGACGACGAGGCCGACCTGCGCCTCGAGCAGCCCGCTGGCGGCGACCGGACCGGGGTGGGGCGGGACGAAGACGTGCATGACCGAGAACGCGCCGGCGGCCGGCAGGCCGTAGCGGAGCAGACCCCCGCCCATGCGCCGGGCCACCGCGAAGACGATGGGCAGCATCACGACGAGGCCGGCGTCGAAGAAGATGGGGAAGCCGAAGATCAGCGAGGCGATCCCGAGCGCGAGGGGGGCCCGCTTCTCCCCGAACCGGGCGATGAGGGTGTCGGTCAGCACCTGGGCTCCGCCGCTGACCTCGACCAGCCGCCCGAGCATCGCGCCGAGGGCGACCAGCAGGGCGACCGTGCCGAGCGTCGTCCCCAGCCCGGTCGTCAGGGCCGGGATGATCTGCGCGGCGGGGTAGCCGGTCGCGAACGCGGTGATCAGGCTGACGATGATCAGCGCGAGGAACGCGTGGACCTTGAAGCGGATGATGAGGACCAGCAGGAGGGCGACCGCGCCGGCCGCGATGCCCAGCAGCGCCCCGGGGCCCAGAGTCTGCTCGAAGGTGATCTCCATCAGGACGTCTCCTCGGGGGTGCCACCGGTGGCGGCGTCGGTGGTGAGTGCGGCGTACGCCGCGTCGACGAGCTCGTCGACGCCCAGGACGACGTCGAGGACGACGCCGGGCTCGTCGCCGGCGAGGGGCTCGAGGGTCGCGAACTGCGACTCGAGCAGGCCGGGGGGCATGAAGTGCTGCCCGCGGGCGGCTTGGCGTCGCGCGATGAGGTCGCGGTCGCCGTGCAGGTGCACGAACACCGCGGACGGCGCGTGCTCACGGAGCACGTCGCGGTAGGACCGCTTCAGCGCCGAGCAGGCCACGACCCCGCCGGCCTCCCCCGTGCCGGCGAGCCAGTCGCCGACCGCGGCGAGCCAGGGCCAGCGGTCGTCGTCGTCGAGCGGCGTCCCGGCGCGCATCTTCTCGACGTTGGCGGGCGGGTGCAGGTCGTCGCCGTCCTCGAATGGCACGCCCAGTCGGCGGGCGAGTGCCTCGCCGACGGTCGACTTGCCGCAACCGGAGACCCCCATCGCCACGACGTGGACGGGGTACGAGACCGCAGTGGGGGCCGTGTCGTGCGTCACGTGGTCACCCTCACACGAATGATCTGATCATTGCAAGGCCGCGGGGCCGGATAGTCAGTCGATTGATTCCGCGAGAAGGCATTGGACCGATGACATGATGCGCGGGTGACCCGACCCGACGGCCCGTTGCAGGAGGGCGTGCTCGACGCGCTCGGCCTGCGCATCGCGTCGGGCGGGCTGGCCGCCGGGACGGTGCTGACCCTCGAGTCCATCGACGCCGAGTACGGCGTCTCGCGGTCCGTGTCGCGCGAGGCCGTGCGCGTGCTGGCGGCGATGGGGCTGGTGACCACCCGCCGCCGCGTGGGGGTCACGGTCTGCGAGCGCAGCGCCTGGCAGGTCTTCGACCCCCGGCTCATCCGCTGGCGCCTCGCCGGCCCCGACCGGGCCGCCCAGCTGCGCTCCCTCACCGAGCTGCGGGCGGGCTTCGAGCCCACCGCGGCGGCGCTGGCCGCCGGCCGCGCCACCACGGCCCAGGGGCGCCGGCTCGCCGAGGCCGCGCTCGACATGGCCG
Organism: Nocardioides sp. CFH 31398; assembly: GCF_022436705.1. Taxonomy (GTDB): domain Bacteria; phylum Actinomycetota; class Actinomycetes; order Propionibacteriales; family Nocardioidaceae; genus Nocardioides. Next base: position 8,963 of record NZ_JAKUHT010000022.1, read on the forward strand.
AGCACGGCGCGACGGGCGACCTCGGTGCCTACCTCGCCGCCGACCAGGTCTTCCACCGCACGCTGCTCGAGGCCGCCGGCAACGAGATGCTCACCGCGCTGGCGGACGTCGTCGACGAGGTGCTCGCCGGCCGGACACGGCACGACCTCATGCCCGCCCGCCCGAACCCGGAGGCGATCGCCCTGCACGAGGCGGTGGCGCGCGCGGTCAGGGTCGGTGACGCCCGGGCGGCCGAGGACGCCGTCCGCGGGATCATCGCCGAGGCCGCTGCGGCCACCAGCGGTTGATACCCCTACCCCCCAGGGGTACCTTGGTGGCATGGACAGCACCACGCCCGGTTACGCCGACCGCAAGGACGACGTCCTCAAGCGCCTGCGCCGCATCGAGGGCCAGGCCCGCGGCCTGCAGCGCATGGTCGAGTCCGACACGTACTGCATCGACGTGCTCACCCAGGTCTCGGCGACGACGAAGGCCCTCCAGGCCGTCGCGCTGAGCCTGCTCGAGGAGCACATGTCGCACTGCGTCGCCGACGCCGCCGCCAGCGGGGACGACGACGCGGCGCGCGAGAAGATCGCCGAGGCCTCCGCCGCCATCGCGCGCCTCGTGAAGTCCTGAACGACCACCAGGAGGAGAACCCATGGCCCAGCAGAGCTACACCGTCGACGGCATGACCTGCGAGCACTGCGTCGCCTCGGTCACCGAGGAGATCTCCGAGCTCGACGGCGTCACCGACGTCAGCGTCGACCTCGGCTCCGGCCGGGTGGTCGTGACCACCGAGGCCCCCGTGACCGACGACGCCGTCCGCGCCGCCGTGAGCGAGGCCGGCTACACCGCCCGATGAGCACGCAGGACGTCGAGCTCGAGCTCACCGGCATGACGTGCGCGTCGTGCGCGAACCGGATCGAGCGGAAGCTCAACAAGCTCGACGGCGTCACCGCGACGGTCAACTACGCGACCGAGCGGGCCAGCGTCAGCTACCCCGCCGACCTCGGGACCGACCGCCTGGTCGAGACCGTCGAGGCGGCCGGGTACGCCGCTCGCGTGCCCGAGCCGACGCGGAACGACGAGGAGGACGGCCGCGACCCGCTCGCGGTGCGGCTCCTCGTCTCCACCGTCCTCTCGGTGCCCGTCGTCGTCCTCGCGATGGTCCCGCCGTGGCAGTTCGCCGGCTGGCAGTGGGTCTCCCTCGTGCTCGCGCTCCCGGTGGTGCTGTGGGGCGGCCTGGGCTTCCACCGCGCCGCCTGGACCAACCTGCGTCACCGCGCGACCACGATGGACACCCTCATCTCGATCGGCACCCTCGCGGCGCTCGGGTGGTCGCTGTACGCCCTGTTCCTCGGCTCGGCCGGCGAGATCGGCATGAGCCACGGCTTCTCGCTCACGGTGGAGCGCGGCGACGGCACCGCGAACGTCTACCTCGAGGCCGCCGCCGGCGTCACCACGTTCCTCCTCGCCGGGCGCTGGCTGGAGCACCGCTCGAAGCGCCGGGCCGGCTCCGCGCTGCGTGCGCTCATGGACCTCGGCGCGAAGGACGTCACCCTCCTGACCGACGACGGCGAGCGCCGGGTCGCGGCGGACCAGCTGGGCGTGGGCGACGCGTTCGTCGTCCGCCCCGGCGAGACGGTCGCGACCGACGGTGAGGTCGTCTCCGGCTCCTCCGCCGTCGACACCTCGATGCTGACCGGCGAGTCCGTGCCGGTGGAGGTCGCCGCCGGCGACGCGGTCACCGGCGCGACCCTGAACGTCGGCGGGCGGCTGCTCGTCCGCGCCACCCGCGTCGGCGCCGACACCCGCCTCGCGCGGATGGCGCGGCTCGTCGAGGACGCCCAGACGGGCAAGGCGGCCGCCCAGCGGCTCGCCGACCGCGTCTCGGCCGTGTTCGTGCCCGCCGTCCTGCTGCTCGCGCTGGCGACGCTGGTCACCTGGCTCGCCGTGGGTGAGCCCGCGCAGGCGGCGTTCACGGCCGCGGTCGCCGTCCTCATCATCGCCTGCCCCTGCGCGCTGGGGCTCGCCACGCCGATGGCGCTGATGGTCGGGACGGGCCGCGGTGCGCAGCTCGGCATCCTCATCAAGGGGCCCGAGGCCCTGGAGCGGACCCGGCGTCCCGACGTCGTGGTGCTCGACAAGACCGGCACGGTCACCACGGGCGCGATGAGCCTCGTCGAGGTCCTGGCGACCGACGGCACCGACGAGACCGCGGTGCTGCGGTACGCCGGCGCGCTCGAGGAGGCCTCCGAGCACCCCGTCGCCCGCGCCATCGCCGTCGGCGCGCGGGAGCGGGTCGGCGTGCTGCCGGAGGTCACGGACTTCGTCAACGAGCCCGGTCGCGGCGTGCGCGGCACCGTCGACGGCACCGCCGTCGTGGTCGGTCGCCCCGGCCTCCTCACCGGGCAGACGATGCCGGACGACCTCGCGGCCGCCCTCGCCACCGAGACCGCCCGCACGACCGTCGCGGTCGGCTGGGACGGCGCCGTGCGCGGCCTGCTGGTGGTCGCCGACCGGGTCAAGGACACCTCCGCCGAGGCCGTCGCCGACCTGCGCGCCCTCGGGCTGCGGCCGGTGCTGCTGACCGGGGACGCCGAGCCCGTCGCCCGCGCCGTCGCCGCCGAGGTCGGCATCGACGCCGCCGACGTCGTGGCCGGCGTCCTGCCCGAGGAGAAGGTCGACGTCGTCCGCCGCCTCCAGCGCGAGGGACACGCCGTGGCCATGGTCGGGGACGGCGTGAACGACGCCGCCGCGCTCGCGACCGCCGACCTCGGCCTCGCGATGGGCACCGGCACGGACGCCGCGATCGAGGCCTCGGACCTGACCCTGGTCCGCGGCGACCTGCGGGTGGCGGGCGACGCCATCCGGCTGTCGCGCCGCACGCTGGGCACGATCCGGGGCAACCTGTTCTGGGCCTTCGCCTACAACGTGGCCGCGCTGCCGCTGGCGGCGCTGGGGCTCCTCAACCCGATGCTCGCCGGGTTCGCGATGGCGGCGTCCTCGCTGTTCGTCGTGGGCAACAGCCTGCGCCTGCGCCGCTTCAGCGCCCGCGCCGGGACCTGACCGAGGCGAGCAGCGACGCCAGCCCCACGACGACCACGCCGACCCCGAGGCCGACGAGCAGGTTGTGGGTCTCGACCACCGCGGCGAGGGTCGCCAGCATGGCGACGGTGTCGCGGACCGGCCGGGTCCGCACCCCCGTGGGGGTGAGGCTCTCCCGGTCGATGCTCTGCCAGGCGACCATGAGCATCACCGCCACGAGCGCGGCCATCGGGATGGCGGCCACCACGTCGCCGAGCAGCAGGACGAGCACGAGCATGAACAGGCCTGCGGAGAACGTCGAGAGCCGCGTGCGGGCCCCGTTCACGCGGGTGTTCATCACGCTCTGGCCGATGACGGCGCACCCGCCCATGCCGCCGAAGAACCCGGTCACCAGGTTGGCGCCGCCCTGGCCGCAGGCCTCGCGCCGCTTGTCGGAGCCGGTGTCGGTGACCCGGTCCACCAGGTCCGCGGTGACCAGGGTCTCGAGGAGACCGACGAGCGCCAGCCCGACGGCGTACGGCCCGACGATGCGGAGCGTCTCCCACGTCAGCGGCACCTGGGGCAGCACCGGCATCGGGGGTGCCGACGGGAGCGCGCCCTCGTCGCCGACGTCCGGGACGTCGAGGCCGGCGAGGACCGTGACCGTCGTCAGCAGGACGATGGCGACCAGCGGCCCCGGCACCGCGCGGGTGAGCCGCGGCCACAGCGCCACGACGGCCACCCCGACGACCACCATCGGGTAGACCACCCACGGCACCCCGACGACGTGCGGGACCTGGGCGAGCAGGAGCAGCGCGGCGAGGGAGTTGACGAATCCGACCATGACCCCGCGCGGCACGAACCGCATCAGCCGCGCCACCCCGGCGAGGCCCAGCACCACCTGGACGAGCCCGCCGAGCAGCACGGTGGCCAGCAGGTAGTCCAGACCGTGGTCGTGCATCACCGGCGCCACCACGAACGCGACCGCGCCGGTGGCCGACGAGATCATCGCCCGGCGGCCGCCGAGGACGGCGATCGACATCGCCATCGTGACCGAGGTGAACAGCCCCACCCGGGGGTCGACCCCGACGATCACGGCGAAGGAGATCGCCTCGGGCACCAGCGCGAGCGCGACCACCAGCCCGGCGAGCAGCTCGCGGCGCAGGACCCGGGGCGAGCGCAGGGCCCCGAGGACGGTGTGCACGTCGCCGTCGGCACCGGGCGCCGGCGGGCGGGTCGTGGTCACGACCCGCGAAGGTACTCCCAGATCCTGGGCCCACGTACGGTGGACCGATGGCCACCATCGAGCTGACCGCCGAGAACTTCACCGAGCACGTGCAGGGTGACGGCATCCTGCTGGTCGACTTCTGGGCCTCCTGGTGCGGCCCGTGCCGCCAGTTCGCCCCGACGTACGAGGCCGCCTCGGAGGCCCACCCCGACATCACCTTCGGCTCCGTCGACACCGAGGACCAGCAGCAGCTGGCCGCCGCGGCGCAGATCCAGTCGATCCCGACGCTCATGGCCTTCCGCGACGGGATCCAGGTCTTCGCCCAGGCCGGGGCGCTGCCGCCGCCGGCGCTGGAGGAGCTGATCGGCGCCGTCCGCGGCCTCGACATGGAGGACGTCCGACGCCAGGTCGCCGAGCAGACGTCGCAGCAGCCGAGCGAGTAGTCGACCGGTGGACGCCGCCGCCTGGGACGCCAAGTACGCCGCCGCGGAGCAGCTGTGGTCGGCCGGCCCGAACACGTTCGTGTCCACCGAGTGCGGGCACCTCCGCGCCGGCTCGGCCCTCGACCTGGCCGCCGGTGAGGGCCGCAACGCGCTCTGGCTCGCCTCCCTCGGGTGGCGCGTGACCGCGGTCGACTTCTCCGGCGTCGCGATCGAGCGCGGCAGGCGGCTGCCCGGCGCCGACGCGGTGACCTGGGTCGTGGACGACGTCACCACCTGGCGGGCCGCCTCCCCGGTCGGCCTCGTCGTCGTGGCGTACCTGCAGCTGCCGGCCGACGAGCTCCAGGCCGCGGTCCGTACCGCCGTCGGCGCGATGGCCCCGGGCGGCCGGCTGGTGTGGGTCGCGCACGACCGCAGCAACGTCGCCGACGGCGTGGGCGGACCGCAGGACACCACCGTCCTGTCCACCGCGCCCGAGCTCGCCCAGCACGTGGCCGCGGCGGCGTCCGACCTGGGCGTCGCGGTGGAGCTCCGCCGGGCCGACACCGTCGAGCGGCCGGTCGGGGACCGCGTCGCCCTGGACTGCCTGCTCGTGGCCCGGCGTACCGGCTAGGCGTACCCGGCCCCCTACCGACAACGGGTGCCGAGTCGGCACGTCTGCGCACCCCAGGACCCTCGAGTCGGCACATCTGCGCACCTCAGGACCCTCGAGTCGGCACGTCTGCGCACCCTTCGGGCCGACTCGGCGCCCTCAGGGCGTGCGTTGGGGCCGACTCGCCGCCCTCAGGGCGTGCGTTGGGGCCGACTCGGCGCCCTCAGGGGATGTGTTCGGGCCAACTCGGCGCCCTCAGGGGGTGCGTTCGGGCCGACTCGGCGTGCTAGCTGGTCTGGTCGCTGCTGGCGCCGCGCGGGGTGCGGTCGCGGGCGTCGCCGGCGTCCGGCGGGTCGCCGAAGACCCCGGCGTCACGGGCCCGGCGGGTCTTCGCGATCTGGCGGACGAAGCTCCAGCACAGCAGCGCCACGACCCCGCAGAGGCCGAAGAAGATGGCGAACGCGGTCCAGCCCGCCTTCACGTCCTCCGGCGGCGGACCCTGCTCGACACCACCCGGGGCGGGGACGTCGGCCAGGACGTGCCAGGCCACGGTGGCGAGGTCGTTGACGAGCGCGATCACGCCTCTATCGTCTCACCCTCGCGGTTGCGCGCCGACGTCGGCGCGGACGCCGGCGAACAGGTCGTCCTCGGGCAGCGGGGCGCCGGTGCGGTCCACGACCCGCTCGAAGTCCTCGGTCGGCCACACGGCGCGCTGCAGGTCCATGGGGACGGCGAACCAGTGCCCGTCGGGGTCGATCTGGGTGGCGTGCGCCAGCAGGGCGCGGTCGCGGACCTCGAACCAGTCGCCGCACGGCACCTTCGTCGTGATGCGGGCGTCCCACTCGGGCTCGGGCACCCACTTCTCCAGGCGCTCGGCCCACGGCGACTCCAGGCCCCGCTCGAGCAGCGCGTCGTGGATCGCCTGCGTGCGCGGCCGGTTGAAGCCGTGGTGGTAGTAGAGCTTCTGCGGCTCCCACGGCTCCCCCGCGTCGGGGTAGGCGTCGGGGTCGCCCGCAGCCTCGAAGGCCGCGACCGTGACCCGGTGGCACATGACGTGGTCGGGGTGCGGGTAGCCGCCGCGCTCGTCGTACGTCGTCACGACGTGCGGCCTGACCTCGCGGATCAGCCGGACCAGCGGCTCGGCGGCCTCCTCGACCGGCACCAACCCGAAGCAGCCCTCGGGCAGGGGCGGCTTCGGGTCGCCCTCCGGCCAGCCGGAGTCCACGAAGCCCAACCAGTGCTGGGTGATGCCGAGGATCTCGCGGGCGGCGTCCATCTCGGCCCGCCGGATCTCCGTCATGTTCTCGAGGACGTCGGGCCGCTCCATCCGGGGGTTCAGGATCGAGCCGCGCTCGCCGCCCGTGCAGGTGACGACGTGGACCTCGGCGCCCTGGTCGACGTACATCGCGGTCGACGCCGCGCCCTTCGACGACTCGTCGTCCGGGTGGGCGTGCACGTGCATCAGCCGCAGGCCCGACTTCGGCCCTCCACGCTCCGCGGCGGCCACCGCCGAGGCCGCGGTGTCGGTGTGCTCCTCGTTCTGCACCGGGCCGTCCGGGCCGTCGGCCCGCGCGTGGTTCTCGTGCATGGCACCACGGTAGTCCCGGCGCCGCCACCGGCACCGGGGACCCGGTCACCAGGCGGATGGGACGATGGGGCCATGAGCACGTCGACCGACACGCCGACGCCGGGCACGCCCCGCGGGTCCGTGCCGGCCGACCGGTACGGCGCCCCGCGGGTCAGCGCCCGCCGGGCCGGGATCATCGGCCTGGTCGTCCTGGGCCTCCTCGCCGGCGTCTGGCTGGCCTGGGTGACCCTCGCCCACAGCTCGCCGCAGGTCCGCTCGCAGCTCACCGGGTGGGACGTCGTGGACGACGGGCAGGTCACCGCGATCCTCACCGTGACCATCGACCCCGACGTGACCGCGACCTGCCGGGTCCGCGCGGTCGCCGAGGACCACACCATCGTCGGCGAGCTCGGCTTCACCGTCGACGGCTCCGACTTCGACGGCACCGGGCGCATCGAGCGCACCGTCCGGACCGAGCGCCGCGCCACCGCCGTCGACGACCTCGGCTGCACGACACCGGACCAGTCCCGCCCCCGCTGAGCCCCCGTCGGGGCGCGGGCGCGGGCGCCGATTGCTAGACTGACCGCTTCCTCCCGCAGGAACCGCACCACCGCCTGCCTCCAGGCAGGGCGAGACGGCGACCGGGCCACTCGGCCACGACGTCGTTCCGGACACGCGGGAGCAGGACGAGAACGATCCGAACGCACCGGACGCACCGCGTACCGGGACGATGCCGCACTACCCCAGGAGCACCCGATGACGCAGGCCGGAGAGCAGAACACCGTCTGGCTGACCCAGGAGGCCTACGACAAGCTCAACGCCGAGCTGGAGGAGCTCAAGGGTCCGATCCGGCAGGAGATCGTCGACCGCATCAGCGCGGCCCGCGACGAGGGCGACCTCAAGGAGAACGGCGGCTACCACGCCGCCCGCGAGGAGCAGGGCAAGGTCGAGGGCCGCATCCTGCAGCTGCAGGACATGCTGCGTCGCGCCGAGGTCGGCGAGACCCCCGAGGACGACGGCACCGTCTCCCCCGGCATGAAGGTCACCTACCGGTTCGTCGGCGACGACGACACCGAGACCTTCCTGCTCGGCGCGCGCGAGATCGAGGACGACACCCTCGACGTCTACTCCCCCCAGTCGCCGCTCGGCTCCGCGATCGTCGGCGCGAAGGTCGGCGACGTCGTCGGCTACGACGCCCCGAACGGCAAGCGCCTCGAGGTCGAGATCGTCGAGGCGGTCCCCTACACGGGCTGACCCGTCGCGCGGCCTCCCCGCCGGTCCGGTCGGCCGCCTCAGGCCGGGCCGGTCTCCTCGACGCGGTAGCCGCGGTCGCGGAGGCGGCCGATGACCTCGGCGGCGTGGGGCTCGCCGCGGGTCTCGGCGTGGATGATGACCTCGACCTCGTCGATCCGCAGCTGCGGCGACAGGCGCTCGTGGCCGACGTCCAGCACGTTCGCGCCGGCCTCGGCGACGTCGACGAGCAGCTGGGCGAGGCCGCCCGGGCGGTCGGGCACGCAGACCCGCAGGGAGAGGTAGCGCCCGGCGGCGGCCATGCCGTGCCGGATGACCTTGCCGAGCAGCAGCGGGTCGATGTTGCCGCCCGACAGCACGGCGACCGCGGGCGTCTCGACCAGCCCGGGGGCGGCCATGAGGGCCGCGACGGCGGCGGCCCCGGCGGGCTCGACGACCATCTTCGCCCGCTCCAGCAGCGCGAGCAGCGCCCGCGACATCATCTCCTCGCTGACGGTGACGATCTCGTCCACGTGCTCGCGCACCGCCGCGAACGGGACGTCGCCGGGACGCCCCACCGCGATGCCGTCGGCCATGGTCGACATCTGCGTCAGCGCGACCGGCTCCCCGGCCTCGAGCGAGCCCGGGTACGCCGCCGCGTTCTCGGCCTGCACCCCGATCACGCGGATCGACGGGTCGGTGGCCTTGACCGCGAGGGCGACCCCGGCCAGCAGGCCCCCGCCACCGGTGGGCACCAGGACGGTCCGGACGCCGGGCGCCTGCTCGAGGACCTCGAGCCCCAGCGTCCCCTGGCCGGCGACGATGTCGACGTGGTCGAAGGGGTGGATGAGCACCGCCCCGGTCTCGTCGGCGAACTCCCGCGCCCGGCCGAGCGCCTCGTCCACCGACCGCCCGTGGAAGACGACGTCGGCGCCGTAGCCCCGCGTCGCCTTCTCCTTCGGGATCGGCGCGCCGACGGGCATGACGACGGTCGCCCTGATGCCCAGCATCTGCGCGGCGAGCGCGACACCCTGCGCGTGGTTGCCGGCGGACGCCGCGACGACGCCGTTCGCGCGCTCGGCCTCGGTGAGCCGGGACATCCGCAGGTAGGCGCCGCGGATCTTGAAGGAGCCGCAGCGCTGGAGGTTCTCGCACTTGAGCTGCACCCGGCCGCCGGTGAGCGCCGACAGCCAGCGGGACTCCTCCATCGGCGTGCACGTCGCCGTCCCCGCCAGGGCCTCGCGCGCCGCGAGGATGTCGTCGAGGCCGACGGCGGCGGTGGGGTCACCGGTCCTGCTGGTGTCCGTGGTGGTCACGCGGACACCTTCTCAGGCTCGTCACCCACCGGCCCAGGGTCCACGTCGTGCCCGGCCAGGTGGTGGACGACGGCGTTCAGGGCCGCGACGAGCGGCACCGCGATCAGCGCGCCCGCGATGCCCGCCACCAGCACGCCGCAGCCGATGGCGACGATCACCCCCAGCGGGTGGACCGAGACGAAGCGGCCGGTGAGGAACGGCTGCAGCAGGTGCCCCTCGATCTGCTGGACGACGATCACGCCGACGAGCATGAGCAGCGCCGTCAACGGACCGTGGGCCACGAGGGCGACGAGGACGGCGACGCCGCCGGCGACCGTGGCGCCGACCATCGGCACGAACGCCCCGAGGAAGACCAGGACGCCGATCGCCGCGACGAGCGGCACGTCGAGGACGGCCGCCCAGATCATGATCCCGATCGAGTCGGCGAGCGCGATGATCACCGTCGCGCGCACGAACCGGGTCAGCGACACCCAGGCCACCCGACCCGAGCCGTCGAGCTGACGGCGGGCGTCGCGCGGGGCGATCCGCACCACCCACGACCAGATCCGGGCCCCGTCGGCCAGGAAGAAGTACGTCGCGAACAGGACGATGAACATCCCGGCCACCACGTGGCCCAGGGCGAGGCCGAACTCGGTGACGCGGGCGAGGACGGCGCCGTCCTGCGCGGTGTCGACGACAGCCGCCTGCGCCTGCCCGAGCCAGTCGTTGATCTGGGTGTCGGACGCCCCCAGCGGGCCCGTCTGCACCCACTCCCGGACCTGTCCCAGCCCGGCTGCGGTCTGGTCGGCGAGGTCGGAGGCGCCGTCGGCCACCTGGCGGCCGACGAAGGTGAGCAGGGCGACCAGGGCGCCCAGCCCGACGAGCACCACGAGCAGCGCCCCCAGCGCCTTGGGCACCCCGATCCGACGCAGGCCGGACACGGCGGGGCTGACGAGCGCGGCGATGAGCAGGGAGATCGCCAGCGGCAGGGTGACGACGGCGAAGTAGGCCAGCAGCCACAGCACGAGGTAGCCGGCGCCCGCGATGAGCAGCAGGCGCCAGGACCAGGCCGCGGCGAGGTCGAGGCCCCACGGAACCTCGGCGCGCCGCAGGTTGGACGAGCCGGTGACCTCGAGCGGGCCGCGGCGCGACCCGATGGCCTCGAGCCGCCGCTTGCGCAGGGTCGCCCACTGCTGGGTCAGCAGCCGGGTGCGGCGTTCCAGCGGGGCGTCGGCACCACGGTCCGCGTCAGCGACCGGAGCCTCGGCAGGGGCGTCCGACGGCGCGCCGTCCGGCCGGTCGTGCTCTGGGTCCTCGGGGGCCGGGCGGGCGCCGAGGTCGTCGCCGACGCTGGTCACCCGGCCAGGCTACTCATCGTGTGGGTCATCCCAGTGCCTGGTCGAGGTCGGCCAGGAGGTCGTCGACGGTCTCGATGCCGACCGAGAGCCGGACGAGGTCGGCGGGCACCTCGAGCGAGGTCCCCGCGACGGAGGCGTGGGTCATCCGGCCGGGGTGCTCGATCAGCGACTCGATGCCGCCGAGCGACTCCGCGAGGGTGAACACCTCGGCCCGTCCGCAGGCGTCGAGCGCGGCCTGCTCGCCGGAGGCGTGCCGGAAGGACACGATGCCGCCGAACCGCTTCATCTGACGGCTCGCCACCTCGTGGCCGGGGTGCGCGGCCAGGCCGGGGTAGATCACCTCGGCGACCCGCGGGTCGCCCTCGAGGAACGCGACGACCGCCTCGGCGTTGTCGCAGTGGCGCTCCATGCGCACCGCCAGGGTCTTCAGCCCGCGCAGCACGAGCCAGGAGTCGAACGCCCCGGCGACCGCGCCGATCGAGTTCTGGTGGAACGCGAGGCGCTCGGCGAGGTCGGCGTCGCGGACGGCGAGCGCTCCCCCGACGACGTCGGAGTGGCCGCCGGCGTACTTGGTCGTCGAGTGGACGACGACGTCGGCGCCGAGGGTCAGCGGCTGCTGCAGGTACGACGACGCGAAGGTGTTGTCGACCACCAGCAGCGCGCCGGCGTCGTGGGCGACGGCGGCGAGCGCCTCGATGTCGCCGACGCCGAGCAGCGGGTTGGTCGGGGTCTCCAGCCAGACCAGCCGCGTGCGGCCCGGCTCGATCGCGGCGGCGACGGCCTCGGTGTCCGCGACCGGCGCCGTCGTGTAGTCGAGACCCCAGGGCTTCTCGACCTTGTCGAACAGCCGGAAGGTGCCCCCGTAGGCGTCGTCCGGGATCACCACGTGGTCGCCCGGGGTGCAGGTGGCACGCACCAGCGTGTCCTCCGCGGCGAGCCCCGAGGCGAACGCGAAGCCGCGCTCCCCCAGCTCGAGCGCGGCGACCGTCTGCTCCAGGGCGGTGCGGGTCGGGTTGGCGGAGCGGCTGTACTCGTACCCGCCCCTCAGGCCGCCGACGCCGTCCTGCTTGTACGTCGAGGTGGTGAAGATCGGCGGGATCACCGCACCCGTGGTCGGGTCCGGCTCCCACCCGGCGTGGATGGCGCGGGTCTCGAACCCGGCCTTGTCCTGCTGGTGCCCGCCGGCCTGCCCGCTGCTCGGTTCGCTCACCCACCGAGGCTATCCGGGCTGCGACGGTGCCCCTACGGTGACCGTCGTGGACCAGCAGGCGGGTGACCAGCCGCGGCCGTCGACCGCCTACCTCGACGTCCTGCGCGACCAGACCGAGCGTCGCGCGGCCGTCGCGCAGCCCCTGGGCTCGACGTACGACGGGGCCGACGAGGCCCTGCACCACCGGGTGGCGGCCGACGTCGAGGCGACCGGCGGCGACCTCGTGGCGCTGGCGATGGACCTGCACGCCCACCCGGAGCTCGCGTTCGCGGAGACGCGCTCGGCCGCGGCGGTGGCGGGGCTCGCCTCCCACCTCGGGCTGCGGCCGCAGGTCGGCGTCCACGGCCTGGCGACCGCCGTCCGCGCGGAGGTGACCAGCCCCGGCTTCGACCCGGTGCGGCACCGCACGGTCGCCGTCCTCGCCGAGTACGACGCCCTGCCGGGCCTGGGCCACGCGTGCGGGCACAACGTCATCGCCGCCACCGCGGTCGGCGCGGCCGGCGCCCTCGGACGGCTGCTCACCGACCCACCGCCCGGGGTCCAGGGCCGCGTCGTCCTGCTCGGCTGCCCGGCCGAGGAGGGGCACACGGGCAAGGAGTACCTCGCCCGCGGCGGCGCCTTCGACGGCCTCGACGCCGCCGTGATGGTGCACCCCTTCGGCGCCGACGTGGCCGACCAGGTGTGGCTGGGGCGCCGGGTGCTCAGCGCCACCTGGACCGGGGTGTCCGCCCACGCCTCCGCGAGCCCCTTCGCCGGCCGCAACGCCCTCGACGCGGCCTCGCTGGCCTACCAGGGCATCGGGCTGCTGCGGCAGCAGACCCCGCCCGTCGACCGGGTGCACGCCGTCATCGTCGAGGGCGGCCACCGCGCCTCGGTGATCCCGGACTCCGCCCGCATGGACCTCTACGTCCGCTCCCCCTTCCCGGAGACCCTCGCGGACCTGTCGCGGCGCGTGGACGACGTCCTGCACGGCGCCGCGCGGATGGCGGGCGTCGGTGTCGAGGTGACCTGGGACGAGCACCCGCCGTCCTTGCCCGTGCGCGCCAACGGGCCCCTGACCGGCCGCTGGTCGGTCGCGCAGCAGGCGCGCGGCCGCTCGCCGTACCCGCCCGGCGTGGTGCCGGAGACGCTGGCGGCCTCCACGGACTTCGGCAACGTCAGCTACCGCCTGCCGGGCATCCACCCGCTGATCGCGATCGCGGGGCCGGAGGTCGCGCTCCACACCACCGAGTTCGCCGAGGCCTCCCGCTCCGACGCCGCCGCGACGGCCGCCGTCGACGGCGCCGCCGGTCTCGCCGCGGTGGCCCTCGACCTGCTCGCCGACGACGTCCTCGCCGAGGCGGTGCGCGCGGACTTCGAGGACGCGGGCGGCGCGCTGGACGTCGCGGGGTACTTCGGATGAGCGCGCCGACGACCACCGGCGGGTGGGGTGACCGGCTCCTCAGCGCGGTCGAGAGGGCGGGCAACCGGCTGCCGCAGCCCTTCAACCTGTTCCTCATCCTGTTCGCGGTCCTCGCCGTGGTGTCCTCCGCACTCGCCTACGCGGGGGTGACGGTCGAGGTCCCGGGCGCCGACGAGCCGACCGCCGTCCGCGGCTTCCTCACCGGGGAGGGCCTGACCTGGTTCACCGCGAACCTCGGCCCGAACTTCATCAACTTCCCCCCGCTGGTGACGGTGGTGACGCTCCTGCTGGCCATCGGCATCGCGGAGCGGACGGGCTTCCTGGCCGCCGGCATCCGCTCGACCATGGGTGCCGCCCCCCGCTGGGCGCTGCCGTACGCCGTGGGCTTCCTGGGCGTGTGCGGCTCGGTGATGTCGGACTCGATCTTCATCGTGGTCCCCCCGCTGGCCGCCCTGGCCTTCGCGGCCGCGGGTCGGCACCCGATGGCGGGCCTGATCGGCGGCTTCGCGGCCGCGGGAGCCGGCTACTCGACGAGCATCGTGCCGACCTCCCTCGACGCGCTCTTCGCGGGCATCACGAACGCGGTGGTGCCCGCCGTGCCGGCGCTCGAGCAGGCCGCCGACCCCGTGACCCCGCTCTCGAACTACTTCTTCAACGTCGTCAGCTCGGTCGTCCTCACCCTGGTCGCCGGGTTCGTGATCGACCGGGTGGTGGAGCCGCGGCTGGTGCGGCAGGGCGTGCCGACCGAGGAGCAGCCCGACCCCGACCGCGCCGGCCAGGACCCCGACGGCGGCGCCCCGCGCGAGCACGACCACGAGCACGCCCGCAGCACGACGCTGGACGACGCGGAGCGGCGCGGGCTCCGGCTCGCGGTCGTCGCGCTGGCGGTGCTGACCGTGCTGGTGCTGGTCGCGGTGCTCCCGCCGGGCTCGCCGTGGCGCAACGACGACGGCGCCTTCCTGCCGGCGTCCCCGCTGCTGGACTCGATCGTCTTCGTGGTCTTCGCCTACTTCGCCCTGGGCGGCTACGTGTACGGGCGCGTCTCCGGCAGCGTCAGCGGCTTCGGGGACGTTCCGCGGATGATGGGCGAGGCCATCCGCGACATGACGCCGTTCCTGGTGCTGGCCTTCGTGATGGGTCAGTTCATCGCGCTGTTCGACTGGTCCGGGGTGGGTTCGGCGCTGGCGGTGGCCGGGGCGGACGCCCTGGAGTCGGTCGGGCTGACCGGGCTCGTCGTGATCTTCGGGTTCATCCTGCTGTGCTCGCTGCTGAACCTGTTCATCTTCTCGGGCTCGTCGATGTGGACCCTCATGGCCGCGGTGTTCGTGCCGCTGCTCGGGATCCTCGGCTACGAGCCGGCGTTCGTGCAGGCCGCCTTCCGCATCGGCGACTCGGCCACGCAGATCATCACCCCGCTGAACCCCTACATGATCGTCCTGCTCACGTTCGTCCGCCGCTACGAGCCCGGCGCCGGCCTCGGCACCCTGATCGCCCGCATGCTGCCCTTCGTCGTCCCGTTCTGGGTGGCGTGGTCGGTGGTGCTGCTGGTGTTCGTGGGCCTCGACTGGCCCCTCGGGCCGGGCAACGCGACGTACCTGGACGGCGGCCCGCTGGAGTAGGGGTGGAACCATTTCGCCCCCCGGGGTGTTATGGAGGCATGTTCGGTCTAGGCAGCACGAAGCAGCAGATGATCGCCCCCGAGGACGCTCTGAAGGGCCAGGAGCGCGAGTGGGTCCACCTCGCGCCCAAGCACGTGGTGCTCGACGCGCCCGTGCGCACCGACGAGGTCCCCGACGGCCACGAGGTCGCCATCTTCGGCCTCGGGTGCTTCTGGGGCGCCGAGGAGATCTACTGGCAGATGGACGGCGTGTGGTCGACCTCGGTCGGGTACGCCGGCGGCTACACCCCGCACCCGTCGTACCGCGAGGTCTGCACCGGCCGCACGGGCCACACCGAGGCCGTGCGGATCGTGTTCGACCCGTCCGTCGTCTCGTACGCCGACCTCGTGAAGAGGTTCTTCGAGATCCACGACCCGACCCAGGGCATGCGGCAGGGCAACGACGTCGGCACGCAGTACCGCTCGGCGATCTACTTCACGACCTCCGAGCAGGAGCAGACCGCCCGGGAGCTGACGAAAATCTACGCCGACGAGCTCGCGAACCGGCGCCTCGGCGACGTGACGACCGAGATCGCCCCAGCGGGTGCGTACTACTACGCCGAGGACGAGCACCAGCAGTACCTCGCGAAGAACCCGTTCGGCTACCGGTGCCACGCCAACACCGGCGTGCGCTTCCCGGCGACCGCCTGACGCAGGCACCCACGACGGGCTCGACGCCACCGGCGTCGGGCCCGTCGTCGTCTCCGTCGTCGGGAGACGCACCGAGCGCCCCGACCGCGGGGGTGGTCGAGGCGCTCGGTGGTGGCTGGAGCCCGAGGGGGGCCTACGGCTCCAGGATCGCGCGGCCGCGGACGCGGCCGTTGTCGAGGTCCGTGATCGCCGACTGGAAGTCGTCGAGCGCGTACTTCTGGGTGTGGAGGGTCACCGCGCCGCGGGCGGTCAGCGCCATCAGGTCGCACAGGTCGTTGTAGGACCCGACGAGGTTGCCGATGATGTTGATCTCCGTCGACACGATGTCGATGGTCGGGATGTCGATGTTCTCGCCGTAGCCGACCACGTGGTAGTCGCCCGCCCGGCGGAGCATCTGCACGTTCTCCTTCGTCGCCCCGCCCTCGCCGACGAAGTCCACGAGCACCTCGCCGCCGAAGCCGTGCGTCAGCTCCAGGACCTGGTCGATGTGGGTGCCGTCGGACACGACGCCGTGGTCGGCGCCGATGCTCAGCGCCAGCTTGAGCGCGTCGGGGTTGCGGTCGACGACGATCAGCTCGGCCGGGGTCAGGGCCCGCAGGACCTGGATCCCGATGTGGCCGAGGCCGCCCGCGCCGACGATCACGCACTTGTCGCGCGGGGTCAGACGCTTCGCCGCCTTGGCCGCCGCGTGGTACGCCGTGAGGCCGGCGTCCGCCAGCGCCGCGACGTCCGCCGGCTCGAGGGAGTCGTCGAGCTTGACCACCGAGCGGGCCGTCGTCCGCAGGTACTCGGCGTACCCACCGTCGGAGTCGATGCCCGGGAACCGGTTGTCCTCGCAGTGGACGTCGTCGCCCGAGCGACACGCACGGCACAGGCCGCAGGTGACGAGCGGGTGCAGGATCACCTTGTCGCCCTCGGCGACGTTGGTGACCCCGGCGCCGACGGCGTGCACCCAGCCGGCGTTCTCGTGGCCGATCGTGTACGGCAGCGCGACGCCGGACTTCTCCTCCCACTGCCCCTCGAGGATGTGGAGGTCGGTGCGGCAGACGCCCGCCGCGCCGATCTTCACGACGACGTCCATCGGCCCGGAGACCTCCGGCACCGGGACCTCGTCCATCTGCAGGTCCTGGTGGTAGCCGACGACGCGGACGGCGCGCATGGTGCTCATCGCAGCTGCTCCTTGAGGGTGGTGAGGGGGAAGAACGTCTCGGGCTCGCGGGGCGCCTGGTCGGCGTCCGAGCCCGGGTAGCGCGTCGCCAGCAGCCCGCGGCAGAAGTGGGCGTTGCCGTCGATCGAGATCCGCGTCGAGCGCGCCCGGCGCAGCGCCATCGGCACCTCCTCCGGGGTGTAGGTCCGCCCGGTGGGGTCGACCATGACCACCGAGTCCGGGGCGTCGGGCAGGCCGAGGGCCTCCCGGCGCCGCAGGAGCGCCTCGGTGGCGTGGTCGCCGGCCGGCAGGTCCGCGAGGACGACGGTGCCGAGGTCGGCCTCGGCCAGGCCGTCGTCCGCGCGGAGCAGCGCCGTCAGGCACCGCTCCATCGCCGCCGTGTGGGCCTTGCGGCGGAAGATCGCCCGGAGCTCGTCCAGGCTCTCCTCCGCCTCGTGGCCGAACGTCCCGACGTAGCCCGCGTCGGCCGCGAGGCCCGCGTTGATGCGGTCCGAGTCGTGGGGGGGGGGGGGGGGGGCGGCCCCCCCCCCCCCCCGGGGGGGGGGGGGGGGGGGGGCCCCCCCGGGGGGCCGGGGCCGCGGGG
>NZ_JAKUHT010000023.1 GCF_022436705.1 Nocardioides sp. CFH 31398
CCGCGCCCCCGCGGGGCCGCCGCGCGCCCCGGGGGGGGGGGGGGGGCGGGGGGGGGCCCCCCCCCCCCCCCCCCCCCCCGACCCGGGGCGTCGTGGTCGGCCGCGGAGACCAACGCGGTCAGCACGTCCTTGGCGTCGGACACCATCAGGTAGGCGAAGCTCGGCGAGCAGAACGACGTCGGCAGGCGCAGGTGCACCTCCAGGGCGTCGTCGTCGCGGAACGTCACCGACTGGACGAAGCCCAGGTCCGTGATGGGCTCGTCGAGCTCGGGGTCGAGGACGACGTCGAGCGCCGTCATCACCTCGTCCCGGGTCAGCCGCCCGGTCGTCTCGGGGGTGAGCGTGCTGGTCACTGCCACTCCTCTCGGTGGGGCGGTCCGCTCAGGCCGGCTGCAGGTCGGGGTCGACGGCCTCGGTGTCGCGCGGACCCGTGGCGGGGGCACCCTCCTCGGGCAGCTGGAGCTCGGCCGGCACCGGGATGTCGTACATCTTCGCGGCGTTGAGACCGAGGATCTTCTTCTTCTGCGCCGTGGTGATCGGGGCGTACTCGGTCATGTCCTCGGGGATCTGGAAGTCGACGAACTTCTCGACGAGCCACTTCGGCGTCCAGATCGCGTAGTCGGAGGAGAACTGGATGCGGTCCTCGCCGATCCAGTACAGGAGCTCGCCCATGATCTGCGCGAAGTAGCGCGGGCGGGTGTGGATGAACGGCATCGCGACCGCGAGGCCGCCGTGCACGTTGGGCTCCTGGGTGGCGATCCAGCAGAAGTCCTCGAGGCGCGGCAGGCCGACGTGCTCGACGATGAAGTTGAGGTCGGTGAAGTCCGAGGCCACGTGGTCGACGTCGGCCACGTCGAAGGCGTCACGGTCCAGCGGGCGGATCGTCGGGCCCTTGTGGATGTGGATGTTCGTGATGCCCAGCTCGCGGCACAGCTCGAAGTACCGGTAGGCCCAGGGGTCGTCGAGCTTCCAGCCGCGGGACTCGCCGTGCCACTCGGCCGTGTAGAGCTTGACGCCCTTCAGGCCGTACTTCTCCGCGTCCGCACGCAGCTGGTCGAGACCGGCCTCGCCGTTGCGGGGGTCGAAGTTGTGGTTGTAGGTCAGCTTGTCGGGGTGCTTCGCGGCGAGCTGCGACGCCTCCTCGGACTGGCCGAAGCCGGACTTGTAGAACTCGTGCAGGTAGGCCGGCTGGAAGATGGCGTGGTCCGCGTAGCCGTCGGTGAAGACGTCCTTCATCAGACGCTCACCGCCCTGGTACAGGTACTCGTCGTAGGTCCAGACCTCGGACTCCGGCGAGAGGTTGCGGTGGTAGTCGTAGAAGCAGTCGATGAACTGCTTGCCGTGGATGTTCTTCTGGTTCTCCTCGCGGGCGTCCCACAGGGCGATGTGGGCGTCGACGATGAAGTACTTCTCGCCGTCCTTCGTGTACATGCAGCCTCCTCGGGATCGCGCGTGACGGCTGTCACGGCGGCACGTCCCGGACGCTACGTCCGCCACCACCGGATGCGACCCCTCGCGCTGTCTCACTCTGAGACGTAACCTCGGTCACACGCCGTCAGTCCCTCCGACGGCGTCCTGGGGGTTTCCATGAGCCACAACCACCTCTCGCGCCACGCGCCGGTCGACTGCGACTGCGCGGACGGCGTCCCCGCGCGCCTGCGGGCCTCGTGGCTGCGCAGCGAGGAGTACGGCGTCCCCGCCGACGAGGTGCAGCCCGTGTTCTCCGGGCGGGTCGAGGAGACGTCGTTGTTCCAGCGCTGCGGCGCCGAGGTCCTCGCCGACCTGCACCGCACGCTCGGCGCCGAGCCGGTGAGCCTGATGCTGACCGACGCGGACGGCGTCGTCCTCGAGCGGCGCTCGGGCGACGACGACCTGCTGAGGGAGCTGGACGCCGTCCACCTCGCCCCCGGCTTCAGCTACGCCGAGCGCGAGGCCGGCACCAACGGGCTCGGGCTCGCGCTGGCCGACCGGATGCCGACGGTCGTGAGGGCCGAGGAGCACTACTCGCACAGCCTCGCGGCGTACACGTGCGCGGCGACGCCGGTGCAGGACCCGCGGACCGGCCACCTGCTCGGCGCGGTCAACCTCACGACCTGGTCGCGGGAGAAGAGCGACCTGCTGCTCGCCCTGTCGCAGTCGGCGGCGGCGACGACGTCGGCGCTGATGCTCGCCCGGTCCGGCGCGGACGGCGGACGCTCCGCCACCCGGTCCCCGCTCTTCCGCGTCACCGCCCCGCGCCTCGAGCCCGGCGCGGGCACCCTCGCGGACCTGGGCGGGGCCTGGAGCGACGCCTCGGCCCGGGCCGTCTCCGCGCTGCGGGACGGGCGGATCGTCACGGTGGTCGGCGAGCGGGGCGTCGGCCGGGCCACGCTGCTGGCCCAGGCCGAGCGGCAGATCGCACCGCGGGGGCGCATCCTCGCCGCCTCGGCGCCGGCCCCCGAGGACGTCGAGGCGTGGCTCGACCTGTGGAGCCCCGAGCTGGCCAAGCCCCACACCTCCGTCGTGGTGTGCGGCGTGGACGCGCTGCCCGCGTGGGCCGCCGAGCGGCTGCGCGACCTCGTGCTGTCGGCCCGCGCGACCAGCCCCGCGGACGGCGCCGGCCGGGTCGCCATCTCGATGACGGCCGAGCGTTTCGAGGACGTGCCCGCGCCCCTGGCCGGTCTCGTCGAGACCCTGCTCGACCTCCCGCCGCTGCGGGAGCGGACCGCCGACGTCCTCCCCCTCGCCCGACACGCCGCGTGGCGGGCCCGCGGCCGGGAGGTGGGCTTCACCCCGGCCGCCGAGCGCGCCCTGTCCGACCACGCGTGGCCCGGCAACGTCACGGAGCTGGTGGAGGCGGTCCGCGCGGCCGCGACCCGGACCGACCTGGTCGACGTCCGCCACCTGCCGCCGTCCCTGCTGACGCCGGCGGGTCCGCGCCTGTCGCGCATCGAGGCCTTCGAGCGCGACGAGCTGATCCGGGTGCTGTCGCGCCCCGGCACCTCGATGCAGGAGGCCGCCGACGAGCTGGGCATGTCGCGGGCGACCGTCTACCGCAAGGTCGGCCGCTACGGCATCCGCGTGCCGAAGGCCTGAGCCGCGCCGCGCGGCGGCGGGTCGCGCGGCTTGCCGATAGGTGGCGCTGGGCACACTAGGGGCATGGCCGGTGACCGCGACGAGGGTGGACGTGACCTGACGCGGAAGGCCGCCGCCCGCACGGCGCGGCTCGCCGCCCTGCCCGTGACGTACGCCGGGCGCCGCGCCGTCGGCTTCGGCAAGCGGCTGGGCGGACGACCCGCCGAGGCCGTCATGACCGAGGTGCAGCAGCGCACCGCCGAGCAGATTTTCCGCACCCTGGGCCAGCTCAAGGGCGGGGCGATGAAGATGGGGCAGATGCTGTCGGTCCTCGAGGCCGCGCTGCCCGAGGAGGCCGCCGCGCCGTACCGCGACGAGCTGACGAAGCTGCAGGACGCCGCACCCCCGATGGCCACCCGCACGGTCAAGGACATCCTGGCGCGCGAGCTCGGCGCCGACTGGCAGGAGCGGCTGACCTGGCTGGACGGCGGCCCGAGCGCCGCGGCGTCCATCGGCCAGGTGCACAAGGGCCGGTGGCACGACGGGCGCGAGGTCGCGGTCAAGGTGCAGTACCCGGACGCCGCCACCAACCTCCGCGCCGACCTCAAGGCCCTGGCGCGGCTCGCGAAGAGCGTCGGGCCGCTGTTCCCGGGCATGGAGCTGGGCCCGCTCGTCGCCGAGCTTCAGGAGCGGTCGTCCGACGAGCTGGACTACCCGCTCGAGGCCGAGGCGCAGCGGGTCTTCGCCGAGGAGTTCCGCGACGACCCCGAGATCGTCGTCCCCGACGTCGTCGAGGTCTCCGAGACCGTGCTGATCACCGAGTGGATGGACTCGGCGCACTCCCTGGCCCGCACCATCGCGGAGGGCACCACCGAGGAGCGCGACCACTACGGCGAGCTGTTCTCCCGCTTCCTGTTCTCGGGCCCGTCGCGGACCGGGATGCTCCACGCCGACCCCCACCCGGGCAACTACCGCGTCATCCCCGCCGAGGACGGCGGACCCGGCCGGCTCGGCGTGCTCGACTACGGCGCCGTCGCCCGCCTCCCCGACCGCGAGCTGCCGTCCGCGATGGGCCGCCTGATCCGCATCGGCGGCGAGCAGGACGACGAGGCGCTGCTGCGGGGCCTGCGGGAGGAGAACTTCGTCCGCGACAAGGTCGACGTCGACCCGGCGCAGGTCCTGGAGTACCTCTCGCCGTTCATCGTGCCCACGATGGAGGAGCGGTTCCGCTTCAGCCGGGCGTGGATGCGCGAGGTCTTCCAGCGCATCAACGACCCGCGCAACCCGGCGTTCAACGTGGCGCTGAAGCTGAACCTGCCCCCCTCGTACCTGCTGATCCACCGGACGTGGCTCGGCGGCATCGGCGTCCTCTGCCAGCTCGAGGCGGAGGCGCCGTTCCGAGCCATCCTCGAGGAGTGGCTGCCGGGTTTCGCGGACGAGCCGGCCTAGACCGGCTCGCAGTCGTGGCCGCACGCGGAGTCGGTGGGATCGTCCGCGTGCTTGGCCGGGCGGTGCAGCACGGCCGTCGCCGGGGTGACCCGCGCCTGGCCGTCGGGGCCGCCGACGACCTCGGCCTCGCCGTCCACCAGCAGGGTGAAGCCCTTCGGCTGCGCCGGCGGCAGGATCAGGGTGACCGCCGGGTTCGCGGCGATGTTGGCGGTGGACCCCTTGCCGGGGCCGTCGAGGACGACGACGCCGTCCTCGACGCGCGGCTCGACCGTCACGGCCTTCACGCGGCCGTCCTGGCCGACGGTGACGAGGTAGCCCGGCGGGTGCTGGGCGACGGCGTCGGCGAGGTCGGCGAGGTCCACCTGCTTGCTCATGGCGCCACCGTACGTCGGGACGAGGGCGTCGGCACGGGGGCTCAGTCCCCCGTGACGCCGTCGACGGCCTCCCGGAGCAGGTCCGCGTGGCCGGCGTGGCGGGCGTACTCCTCGACGAGGTGCACCAGCACCCACCGCAGGCTGACGCGCCCGCCGTGCCCGCCCGTCCGCGCCACGAGCCGGTCGAGACCCTCGGGCCCGGTGACGAGGTCGTCGAGGAGCGCGTCGCAGCGCTCCACCGTGCGGGCGTGGAGCACACGGACCGCGTCGGGGTCGTCGTCCGCGGCGGAGTGCCAGTCCCAGTCCTCGTCGTCCGCCCAGGGTGCGGAGGCCCATGGCTCGACCTGGTCGTGCCCGGCGGCCATGTAGCCGATCCAGTGCTGCTCGACGAACGCCAGGTGCTTCAGCATCCCGCCGAGCGTCATCGTCGACGGCGGCAGCGGGTGGTCGAGGGCCGCGGCGTCCAGCCCGTCGGTCTTCCGGCGCAGGACGACGCGGTAGAAGTCGAGGAAGCCGCGCAGCACCTCGACCTCGCTCCCGGCGATCGGCGGTTCCGGCGGCGTCTCGGTCACGAGGCCATCCTCACCCCGCGACCGCCGGGCCGCGAGCGGGTTTCCCGCGGCCCGCCGGGCGGATGGTCCCCCACGCTCCGACCCTCCCCGGGCCGGATCCAGGGTCATGACGTCGGGGACTACCCGGCGGACGGTCACCCGCGGCGCGCCAGGCGGATAGTCCCCCACGCTCCGACCCTCCCCGGGCCGGATCCAGGGTCATGACGTCGGGGACCACCCGGCCGACGGTCACCCACGGCGCGCCAGGCGGATAGTCCCCCACGCTCCGACCCTCCCCGGGCCGGATCCAGGGTCATGACGTCGGGGACTACGGGCGGTCGGCGGGAGGCTCGCTGCGCCCGCACCTCAACCAGCGGTGGCGGGCGCGTCCACCCAGGACGAGCCCGCGGGGTCCGCCGAGGCGGAGCCGCCGGTGAGGGTGGCGACGCGGGCGTGGAGGTCGTGGACGGCGTCCGGTCGGACGCCGAGCCGCAGGGTCACCGCCTCGGCCCAGGCCACGTCGAGGACGGCGACCCCCGCGTCGCGCAGCGAGGCCTCGACCCGACCGGCGTCGGCGTGGGGCAGCGTCAGGGTCAGCTCGGTGAGGCGCAGCCGTCGACGGCTGCCGGCCGCGTCGAGGCCCGCGCGCGCGGCGTCGCCGTACGCCCTGACGAGGCCGCCGGCGCCCAGCAACGTGCCGCCGAACCACCGGGTCACGACCACGACGACGTCGGAGAGGCCCGATCCCCGGACCACCTCGAGGATCGGCGCGCCGGCGGTCCCGGCCGGCTCGCCGTCGTCGTGGCTGCGCTCGATCGCGCGGTCGGGGCCGAGGACCCAGGCCGAGCAGTGGTGGCGGGCGTCGTGGTGGGCGCGGCGCAGTCCCTCGACCACGGCCCGGGCGGCGTCCTCGTCCCCGACGCGCTCGACGGTGGCGAGGAAGCGGGAGCGCGTCACCTCGGTCTCGGCGGTCGACGCGCGCGCCGGCACCAGGTAGGCGTCGGCGCTCACGCGACGCCCAGCGCCCGGAGGCCGGCGGTCGCCCCGACCGCGAGCACGACCGCGAGCACGAGCGGTGCGCGGAGCAGGAGTGCGAGGCCGCCGACGGCGACGCCGCCGGCCGTGGCGCCGATCCGCAACGCCCCGCCGTCGGCCAGGGCGGTCGTGACGACCAACGCGGCCAGGAGCGCCGACGGCAGCAGCGTGATGACCCCGACCATGCGGGGCGGGAGCCGGCGGGAGCCGAGGACGAGCGGTCCGGCGCCCTTGATCAGCGCCGTGATGAGCGCGACGAGCCCGATGAGGAGCCACACCTGGGTCGTGCTCATGCGCCACCCCCGGCCCGTCGTCGCAGGCCGACGAGCGCGACGGCGGACGCCGCCAGCACCGGGACCCCGGGCGGGGTCAGCGGGATCAGGACCAGCGCGACGAGGGCCCCGGCGGCCGCGATCGCCCGGGAGCCGGTGCCGCGCAGCTCACCGATCAGCAGCGAGAGGAAGAAGACGGGGAAGACGGCGTCGAGACCCCAGCGGTCCACGTCACCCAGCAGCCCACCGCCCCAGGCGCCGAGAGCGGTGCCCGCGATCCACAGGACGTACTGGGGGGCCGACGACCCGAACAGCAGCCAGCGGTCGAACGTGCCGTCGCCGTTGTTCGCCATCGCCCAGGAGGTGTCGACGACGGCCTGGCCCTGCGCGGCGCGGGACAGACGACCGCCGCGCAGGGAGGGCGTGAGCGCGAGACCCATGGCGAGGAAGCGCGAGCTCATCAGCCCCGAGGCGAGGACGGCGGGCAGCAGGCCACCTCCGCTGCCGATCACGGTGACGGCGGCGATCTGGCCGGACGCGGCGTACACCAGGGCCGACATCACCAGCGCCTGCAGCGGGGTCAGCCCGGACTGGACGCCGACGACGCCGAAGGACACCCCGACCAGGCCGACCACGACGCCGATCGGGACCCCGACCCGCAGGCCGCGACGGAAGGACGCGCGGTCCTCCGGGTCGCGTCCGGGCTCGGAGGTCGGGCCGTCCGTCGTCATCGCGGCCCATCATCGCGGACCGCGTCCGCTCCCGTCCGGGCGGTCGTCCCGCCCCGTCAGGAGGCGGCGGCGTTGTTCGACGCGCGGTGCAGGACGACGCTCGACGGCGTCAGCCGGACCTGGCCCGGAGGGAGGTCGCGGCGCCGGTCGGCGACGGCGTCGACCAGCAGGGTGAACCCGTCGGGCTCGGCGGGCGGCAGGATGAAGGTGACGTCCCGGTGGGCCCGCAGGTCGCTCAGCAGCCCCGGGCCCGCGCCGTCCACCACGACCTGACCGTCCTCGACCCGCGGCTCCACGCTGGACGTCCGGACGCGGCCGCGCCGCGAGACGGTCACGAGGTACCCGGGCAGGTGCTGGGCCACGGCCCGGTCCAGGTCTCCGAGGTCAACGGCGGGACTCATGGGTTGACAGTACAGGCGTTTTGTTGCTGGGTACACAGGTGTTGTGGTCGGGACCACACCCCCAGGGGTGCGCCCGCCGTCACCACCGCCCCCACCGCAGGCGGGGGTCGGGTCGGGTCGGCCCCGCGGGTCGCCCCGGGCCGGGCGGCGCCGGTGACCGGCTGAGCGCCGTCGGGAACCTGTCCGCTGTCTAGCATTGCCCCCGGACCGCGCACGGAGGGAGCCGACTGTGTCCTACACCTACGACGAGCAGCTGATCGACGCCGTCGCCGTGCGCCGCCAGCGGCTGACCGCGGCCCTGATGTTCGGGCCGGACCGGCTGCGCCGGGAGTGGCACGACCGCATCCGTCCGTTCATCGGCGGGGCCCTGCTGGCCGCGGTCATCGCGGCCGGCTGCGTGGCGACCTCGTTCGTCCAGCAGCTCTTCGCCGAGAACCCGCCCGGCGGCGTGCCCACGGCCCCGGTCACCCCGTCCCCCCAGAGCCTGCCGACGCCGGCCGGCGGCGCCGCCGACCAGGACGCCGGGGCGGCCGCGTGAGCACGACCGACCGCGGCACCACCCCCTACGTGCGCGCCACCGTGCTCGGCAGCCACCGCAACGCCGACCTGGCGCTGCCGACGGACCAGCCCGTCGCGACGCTGGTGCCGACCCTCCTCGACCTGCTGGGCGAGCCGCCGGCCTTCGGGCGCCACGAGGTCGTCACGGCCGCCGGCGTGGTCCTCGACCCCGAGGGGAGCCTGGCCGACGCGGCCGTCCTGGACGGCGCCGAGCTCCGCCTGGTGACGTCCGGGGAGGCCCCGCCGGCGCCCCTGGTCTACGACCTCGTCGAGGTCACCGAGGCCGCGTCGCCCCGCGGGCGCTGGACCCCGTCGGCGCGCCGCTGGGTGTTCTCCCTCGTCGGCGCCCTCGTCCTGGGCGCCGCGGCGCTCCTGGCCACGGACCCCGGGCCCCGGGACCTGGTGCTGTGGACGGCGGTCGGCGTGGCAGCGGTCGCCTCGGCGGGGCTGAGCCGGGTCGCGGTCGAGCCCGCGTGGTCCCTCGGCGGGCTCGCCCTCGGTCTGTACGTCGGGTGGCTGGCGCTCGCCGTCGAACCCGCCGGACCCGACGCGGCGTGGTGGGGCGTGGCCGCCCTGCTGGCCGTCGGCGTCGTGGGCTGGTGCACGGGCGCCCTGCTGCCCGCCGGTCTCGCGGCGGCGACGTTGGTCGGCGGTGGACTGCTGGCCCTCGTGGCGCAGGCCCTGACCGGACGGGACGTGCTGACCGCCGGGGTCACCGCCACCGCCGCCGTCCTGCTCCTCGGCCTGGTCCCGCGCCTCGCCCTCGCGGCGTCCGGGGTCTTCTCGTCGGACGCGACCGTCGTCCGCGGCGGGGAGGTCCGCGTCCGTGACGCCGACACCGCTCTCGCCCGGGCCCACCAGGGCCTGACCGGCGGCGTCGTGGCGCTCGCGGTGGTCGCCGGGCTCGCCGGCCACCGGCTGGTGACGGACTCGGGGCTCGAGGTGTGGCCCACCACCCTCGCCGGACTGGTGTGCGCCGCCGTCGTCCTGCGCGCCCGCCACTTCCCGCTGGCCGCGCAGCGCGCCGCGCTCTGGACCTCGGCGGCCGTCGTCCCCGTGGCCCTCGCGACGCTCCTGGCGGCGGACGACCCGGACCTCGCCTGGCCCGTCGCCGCCGTCCTCGCGGCCGTCGGCGTGGGCGTCGTCGCGGCCGCCCTGGTGACCCCCGGGGAGGTCCTGGCGGCCCGGGGGCGGCGGGTCGCCACCCGGGTCGAGGGCCTCGTCGTCCTCGCCCTCCTGCCCGTGCTCGTCGGCTGCTTCGGGGTCTACGGCGACCTGCTGGACACCTTCGGATGAGCCGGCCGACCCACGAGGGGGCGTCGCGATGAGCCAGGGCTCCGGGTCCTGGGAGCAGGACGTGCGACGGCGGCTGCAGAACCCGCCGTCCGACCCCCCGCGGCCCGACGAGGACGGGACCGAGGACACCACCCGGGTCAGCCCC
>NZ_JAKUHT010000024.1 GCF_022436705.1 Nocardioides sp. CFH 31398
CCCGTCCGGCTTCACCGACCCCGACCGCACGGTCCTGCCGCCGCAGGTGAGGCGCACGACGCTGCCCAGCGGCCTGCGGGTCATCACCGAGGCGATGCCCGGGGTCCGCTCGGCCTCCCTGGGCGTCTGGGTGGGCGTGGGGTCCCGCGACGAGAGCCCGGCGCTCCACGGCTGCTCCCACTTCCTCGAGCACGTCCTGTTCAAGGGGACGTCGACCCGCAGCGC
Organism: Nocardioides sp. CFH 31398; assembly: GCF_022436705.1. Lineage (GTDB taxonomy): Bacteria > Actinomycetota > Actinomycetes > Propionibacteriales > Nocardioidaceae > Nocardioides. Next base: position 226 of record NZ_JAKUHT010000024.1, read on the forward strand.
CATGGACCTCTCCGTGGCCCTCGACGAGGTCGGGGGAGAGGTCAACGCCTTCACCGACCGTGAGCACACCTGCTTCCACGCGCGCGTCCTGGACGCCGACCTGCCCCTGGCGGTCGACGTCCTGGGTGACATGGTCACCGACTCGCTGATCGCCGACGTCGACGTCGACGCCGAGCGCGAGGTCATCCTCGACGAGATCGCGATGCACGCCGACGACCCGGACGACGTCGTCGCCGACCTGTTCGCCGAGCGGGCCTGGCCCGGCTCGCCGCTGGGTCAGCCGGTCGCCGGCACCGCCGACTCGATCGCGGCGCTGAGCCGGGAGCAGGTGGCGCGGTTCCACGCGGACCACTACCGGCCCGGCTCGATCGTCGTCTCCGCGGCCGGCAACCTCGACCACGACGAGGTCGTCGCCCACGTCGTCCGGGCGTTCTCGCGTCGCGGCTTCCTGGACGGGCCCGGCGAGCCGCGGACGGTGGAGCGCACGTCGTCGCCCCTCCTGCCCGTCGCCGGGGAGTCCCGGCTGTCGCGACCCTTCGAGCAGGTGAGCGTGCTGCTCGGGCACCGCGGGCTCGTGCGCGGTGACGCGCGGCGCTACGCCCTCGGCGTCCTCGTGACCGCGCTGGGCGGCGGGACGTCGTCCCGGCTCTTCCAGGAGGTCCGCGAGCGCCGCGGCCTCGCCTACTCGGTCTACGCCTACTCCTCGGCGTACCGCGACGCGGGGGTGCTCGCCGTCGGCGCCTCCTGCCTGCCGGAGCGGGTCGAGGCCCTGGTGGACGTCGTCCGCGCCGAGCTCGCCGAGGCCGCGCGCACCGGGCTGTCCGCCGAGGAGGTGCGCCGCGGCCAGGGCCAGCTGCGCGGCGCCACCGTGCTCGGGCTGGAGGACCCGGGGTCACGCATGTACCGCCTGGGCCGCTCCGAGCTCGCCGGCGAGGTGCACCTCGGGGTCGACGACGTCCTCGACCGCATCGGCGCGGTCACCCCCGACGCCGTCGGGGCCCTGGCCGCCGAGCTGCTGTCCGGCCCCGAGACGCTGGCCCTCGTCGGTCCCTGACCGCCGGTCCTCCGTTTAGCCCGGACGTGTTCACTTCACTGTGAAGTCACTTCACCATGAACTGATCCCACGGACGGAGTGAGCATGACCGGCACCGCACGACCCGCCCCGCGCGTCCTCGTCACCGGCGCGAGCATCGCCGGTCCCACCCTGGCGTGGGGCCTTGACCGCGCGGGCTTCGAGGTGACCCTGCTCGAGCGGTCGCCCGAGCCGCGCCGGGCGGGGCAGAACATCGACGTCCGGGGCCTCGGTCGCGAGGTGGTGCGCCGCATGGGCCTCGAGGGCGAGGTCATGGCGAACCTGACCGGTGAGAAGGGGACGCGCTTCGTCGACCGGTCCGGGTCGCCGTACGCCGTGTTCCCGCGCACCGAGGGGCAGGACGGCCCCACGGCGGAGGTCGAGATCCTGCGCGGCGCCCTGGCCGGGATCCTGATGGACCGGGTGCCCGCGGGCGTCGAGGTCCGGTACGGCGACCACGTGGTCGGCGCCGAGCAGGACGCCGCCGGGGTCGACGTGGACCTGGCGAGCGGGCGCCGCGAGCGGTACGACCTGCTCCTGGTGGCCGAGGGCCGCAGCTCCCGGACACGACGGCTGCTCCTCGGCGACACGACCACCTACCGGGAGCGTGGCGTGACGCTGACTTTCGGCACCCTCGACCGGGTCCTGGGCGACACCGACTTCTGGGACTGGTACACCGCCACCGGCGGCCGCGTGGCGTCGATGCGTCCCGACAACCTCGGGACGATCCGGGCCACCCTGTCCTTCACCTCGCCGCCCATGGGCTTCGAGCGGCTGCCCCTCGACGCGCAGCTCATCGTCCTGCGCGAGCGGTTCGCCGGTGCCGGCTGGCAGGCCGAGCGCATCCTGGACGGCTTCGCGGCGCGCCCCGAGGAGTTCTACAGCCAGCGGATGGAGCAGGTCGTGCTCCGGCCTTGGAGCCGCGGGCGGGTCGCGCTGGTCGGCGACGCCGCCTGGGGCTCGGGACCCACCGGGATGGGGACGACGCTGGCCCTCGTCGGCGCGCACGTGCTGACCGGGGAGCTCGCCGCCGACCGGGAGCGGGGCCTCACCTCGCCCGCCGCGGCGTTCGGCCGCTACGAGCGGCTCCTGCGTCGCTACGTGGACAGCGCCCAGGGCCTGCCGCCCGGAGGGGCCCGGCTGGTGCACCCGGCCTCGCGGCTCGGCGTCCGCGGGATCCAGGCGATGCACCGCGTGACGGCGTCCCGGCCGGTGCGGCGCCTGTTCACCGAGCACCTCCTCACCAGCGAGACGCACGAGCCCGTGCTCCCCGACTACCCCTTCGCCGGGGAGGTGGGCGCGAGCCTCTGAGAGGATCGGCGACGTGTCGCAGGAGCCGGACGACGGGCGGGCCGCCCTGCACGTCGAGGTGCTCGAGGCCCTGCGCGGCTACGCCGTGGCCTACCAGGAGTCGACGCTGCACTTCGCCCGGTCCGTCGGGCTGCCCACCACCGACGGCGTCGCGCTGGGTGAGGTCGTGTACGCCGACCTCACCGGCGCGCCCCTGTCGCCGGCCGGGCTCTCGCGGCGTACCGGCCTGACCTCGGGTGCCGTCAACGCCCTGGTGAACCTGCTCGCGCAGCACGGGCTGCTGACTCGGACCCGGGAGCACGACGACCGACGGATCGTCTCGCTGCGGCCCACGGCCGAGGCGCTCGAGCGGGCCCAGGCCTACTACGGCACGCGGGCCGAGGAGCTGCAGGACGCCCTGGCGTCGTACGACCACGAGGAGCTGCGTCGGGTGCGCGACTTCCTGGTCCGCTTCGCCGCGATCCTGCCGCGGGCCGACTGACCGGGTCGGCGCCGCCCGCGGCGCACCGGGGCGTCGGTCAGGTGCGGGTGCCGACGATCCCGATGACCGGCGGGTCGGCGGAGTCGAGGCGGGTGACCTCGAAGCCGGCGCCGGCGAGGGCGTTGCTGGCGCCGCCGACCACCTTGGCGAGGTCCTCCCGCACGCGGGGCGTCTCGTAGAACAGGAAGAGCTTGCCGCCCGGCACGAGCCGGTCGTGCAGCAGTGCCACCTCGTCGGCGCAGTCGCGGACCCAGAACAGGTTCACGTTGAAGGCGAACGCCTTGTCGAGGCGGCGGACCGGCACCCGCAGCGTCGCCAGGTCGATCTGTCGCACCGTGAGCCGACCGGAGTCGACGTGCGGCTGGTTGCGCCGCCGGGTGCGGTCGACGCCCGACTCCGAGCGGTCGATGCAGAAGAGCTTGCCCGACGAGAGCCGGGGACAGATCACCTCCGCCGCCGCCCCGGGACCGCAACCGATCTCGAGGAGGTGGTCGGTGCCCTGCACGTCCATCGCCCCGACCGCCCACCGGATGCGCGGGGGAACCGTCTGCCGCACCATGGGTCGTAGCCTGCCAGATCCCGCGCACTAGGTTGGGCGCATGGACGGCGACGAGACCCCCCGCACCCCTCTGCGCGTCGGCGTGCTGGGCGCGCGCGGCAAGGTCGGACGCGAGGTCTGCCGCGCCGTGGCGGCCTCCGAGGACCTCGAGCTCGTGGCCGAGCTCGACGCCGACGGGGACCTCGACGATCTCGTCACGTCCGGCGCGTCGGCGGTCGTCGACTTCACCAGCCCCTCGGCCGTGATGGGCAACCTCGAGTTCTGCGTCGCCCACGGCATCCACGCGGTGGTAGGGACCACCGGCTTCGACGACGACCGGCTCGCCACCCTGCGCGGGTGGTTGGACGACGCCCCCGGCACCGGCGTGCTCATCGCCCCGAACTTCTCCATCGGCGCCGTCCTGATGATGCGGTTCGCGGCCGAGGCGGCCCCCTTCTACTCCTCCGTCGAGGTGGTCGAGCTGCACCACCCGGACAAGGCCGACGCACCGTCCGGCACCGCCCGCCGCACGGCGGAGCTCGTCGCCGCGGCGCGGGCCGACGCCGACCTGCCCCCCGCCCCCGACGCCACCACGACGTCCCTGCCCGGGGCCCGGGGCGCGGACGTGGCCGGGGTGCCCGTCCACGCGGTGCGGCTGCGGGGACTCGTCGCCCACCAGGAGGTGCTGCTCGGCGGCGAGGGCGAGACGCTGACCATCCGTCACGACTCCTTCGACCGGGCGTCCTTCACCCCCGGCGTCCTCGCCGGCCTCCGCGCGATCGGCGAGCGCCCGGGCCTCACGGTCGGGCTCGAGCACGTCCTGTGGCCCGCTGCGTCGGGCAGGTGACGACTCGGCAACACCTTCTCGCCGGGCGTGGCGATCGGTCCGGTGAGGTGGCAGGCTGCCCGGGTCGACCCTTACTCGGAAGGTGACCATCCCCGTGCGTCCCACCTCGCGCCTCGTGCGCCCCGCCGTCCTGGCCGCCACCCTCACGGCCCCCGTGGCGGTCCTCGCCCTCGCGCTGCCCGCCCAGGCCGCCCCGATCGAGACGGAGCCCCGCGTCACCGCTCCCATCGAGACCGAGCCGCGCACGAGCAGCGCCCCGATCGAGACCGAGCCGCGCGTCGCGGCGCCGATCGAGACCGAGCCCCGCTGACCCGGGCGTGACGTGCGGGTGGGCTCAGCCCACCTGCGTGTGCAGCCGCACCTGCGTGAGCAGGTGCTCCCCGGTGCCGTCGACGTCCATCTGCCGGTGGGCGCTGTCCGGCGCCCAGCCGGCACCCGTCAGGAAGCCTCGCGTGGCCTCGTCGGTGGCGAGGCTCCAGGTGACCAGACGGGCGAAGCGGTCCGCCACGACGGTGTCGACCGCGGCTTGCAGCAGCCGCGAGCCGTGACCCCGGCCCCGTTCGGCGGGGTCGACGACCAAGTCGACCATCTCGGCGTCCGCGACCGGGTCGAGGTCGGGATCGGTCGCCGGCGCGGTCACGACGTACCCGGTGACCCGGTTGCGCTCGAGCGCCACCAGCACCCGCACCCGGGCGTCCGGGGGAGCGGCCATCGAGGAGTGCCAGGCACGGGACGCCTCGTCGACGTCGATCTCGAGCAGGCCGGCCGGGAGGACGCCGTCGTACGTCGCGGGCCAGGCTCGCGCCTGCACCGCCGCGATGGCGGCGGCGTCGTCGCCCCAGGCGAGGCGCACCGAGACGTCGGCGGTGGGGGCGGGCTCCACGGGGTGGTCCGGCCCGCTCAGCGGTAGGTCTCGGGCAGGGTCTGGCCGAGCTTGACCTGCGCCTTCGGGAGCCGCATGAACTTCATCTGCAGCGAGCGTGAGATGGCGTAGTACGTCGTGCCCTTCAGCGGTGCGTCCGGGAAGCGGCGCTTGAGCTCGCGGCGCAGGCGCATCCGCAGGAACAGCATGTCCAGGACGACGAGCACCAGGGTGCCGAGCAGCACCAGGTTGCCGATGCTCGCCAGGCGCGGGTTGCCGGAGTAGCCCAGGATCAGCGTGACGATCAGCAGCGGCAGCATGAGCTCGACGAACGACAGCCGGGTGTCGACGTAGTCGCGGATGAACCGGCGGACCGGGCCCTTGTCGCGCGGCGGCAGGTACCGCTCGTCGCCGGTCTTCATCCCGTGCCGGATCTCCTGGCTGCGGGTGGACCGGGCGGCACGCTGGGCGGCCGCCTGCTCCTTGCGGGTCCGCGGCGTCTTCGCCTTGGCCTTCCGCAGCGCCTCCGCCTCCTTGCGGGTGGGCGTCGGCCGCCCCTTGCCCACGGTCGCGCCCGTCGCGGACGACGGGGTCTCGACGACGGTGTCGGTGGTCTCGTTCTTGTCGCGGCGGAACAACGCGGTGGGCCTCACGGGTCGCAGGACGGCTGGGAGAGCCAGTCTACGGCGGTCGCAGGCGTCTGGGGTTTGCGCCTAGGCTGGGCGGGAGAGAAGCACGTCGTACCCGGCCGAGCCGGCGAGCAGCACCCGCGCACCCCACGACGTCCAGAGCAGACCCCACGAGGAGTGGTCCACCCATGGCCCTGATGAAGCGCTTCGGCATGATCTTCCGGTCCAAGGCGAACGCCGCCCTGGACCGTGCGGAGGACCCTCGCGAGACGCTCGACTACAGCTACCAGCGCCAGCTCGAGCTGCTGAGCAAGGTGCGCCGGGGCGTCGCCGACGTGGCGACGAGCCGCAAGCGGGTCGAGCTGCAGGTCAAGCAGCTCGAGCAGCAGGCCGACAAGCTCCAGCAGCAGGCGGAGAAGGCCATCTCGGTCGACCGCGAGGACCTCGCCCGCGAGGCGCTGACCCGCAAGTCGGGTCTCAACCAGCAGATCGCCGACCTGCAGACGCAGCACGCGCAGCTGCAGGGCGAGGAGGAGAAGCTCACCCTCGCGCAGCAGCGGCTGCAGGCGAAGGTGGAGTCCTTCCGCACCCGCAAGGAGACGATCAAGGCGACGTACACCGCCGCCGAGGCGCAGACCCGCATCGGCGAGGCCATGAGTGGCATCGGCGAGGAGATGGGTGACGTCGGCCTGGCGATCCAGCGCGCCGAGGACAAGACGGCGAACATGCAGGCGCGCGCCGGGGCCATCGACGAGCTGATCGCCTCCGGCGCCCTCGACGACGTCTCGAGCCCAGGCGGCAGCGACGACATCTCCCGCGAGCTCGAGGCGATGAGCTCCGGTGCGGACGTCGAGGCCGAGCTCGCCCGTCTCAAGGGCGGCGGCAGCAGCGCCCCGCAGCAGCTGCCCTCCGGCTCGACCGGCGGCTCCGCCGACGCTCTCGACGCGGAGCTGGCCCAGCTGAAGAAGCAGAACGAGGGGGGCCAGGCATGATCGTGCGCATCCTCGGTGAGGGGCAGTTCGACGTCGCCGACGACCGCATCGACACGCTCAACGAGCTGGACGACGCCGTCGAGGCGGCCATCGCGGCGGACGACGAGGCCGCGTTCACGACGGCGTTCGCCGCGCTGCTCGAGGCCGTGCGGGTCTCGGCCGCGCCGCACGCCGCCGACGCGCTCGACGCCTCCGACCTGGTCCTGCCGCCGGCCGACGCCTCCATGGGCGAGGTCCGCGAGATGCTCGCCGAGGACGGGCTGATCCCCGGCTGAACGGTCTGAGAACCGCCTGAGGAGCCTTGGCGGAGCGGGGGAGAATAGGGACATGGCCAGATCCCGCTTCATCAAGGACTCCGGGCTCACCGCCCGGATGACGCTCGTCATGTTCCTGCTCGGCGCGCTGTTCGTCGCACTCATCGTCGCGCTCATGGCCATCGCGGGCCGGGTCGGGGGCGGCGGCCTCGTGGTCGTCGTCGGCCTCGTCGGGATCGGGGTGGCCTTCTGGCAGTGGTGGTCCTCCGACAAGGTGGCCATGCGCGCCATGCGCGCCCGGGAGGTCTCGCCGCAGGAGGCTCCCGAGCTCCACGGGATGATCGACCGACTCTGCGCCCTGGCCGACATGCCGAAGCCGCGCGTCGGCGTCGCCGACATGTCCATGCCGAACGCGTTCGCCACCGGGCGCTCCCCGGAGCGTGCCGTGGTGTGCGTGACCACCGGCATCCTCCGCACGCTGGACGCCGAGGAGCTCGAGGCCGTCCTCGCCCACGAGCTCTCGCACGTCGCGCACCGCGACGTCCTCGTCATGACCGCCGCGTCGTCCGCCGGCATCGTCGCGGGCATGCTGACCAACGGCGCCCAGTACGGCGGGTTCGCGCTGTCGCGGTCGCGCAACAACAACGCCGCCGTCGCGTTCGTCGCGGCCCTCGCCGTCAGCCTGGTCGTGTACGCCATCAGCTTCTTCCTGACCCGGCTGCTCTCGCGCTACCGCGAGATGTGCGCCGACCGTTCGGGTGCCTACCTGACGATGAAGCCGGCGGCGCTGGCGTCGGCGCTGCAGAAGATCAGCGGCGACATGGCCCGCATCCCGCAGCGCGACCTGCGGGCCAACGCGGCGATGAACGCGTTCTTCATCGCCCCGGCGGTGTCGGGCATCTCGTTCTCGCAGCTGACCTCGACCCACCCGTCGCTGGAGCAGCGGCTCGAGCAGCTCGCGCGGATCCAGGCCGAGCTCGACCGTCCCGTCGCCTGACGGCCCGGTCTGCGACGCTGAGGCCATGGGCTTCCTCGACGCGATCCTCGGACGCCGCGCCCCGCGCCCGAACCGGCTCGACGACCTGTTCCACCTCCCGAACGCGGCGGTGACCCTGCAGACCGCGGCGGGCCTCGAGCCGACCGGTGTGGGGGCCGTCTGCTACCGCGGGGCCGCGGGGGCCGCGTTCAGCCAGACCCAGGACGAGATCGTCCAGCTGCTCGACGCCGACCCGAATGCCCCGAAGGTCGAGAAGAGCGTCGACTCGTTCGGCTTCACCTGGCTCGTCGTCCGCCGCGACCCGAGCGACACCTCCGGGCTCGCAACCGACCTGCACGCGGTCAACACCATCCTCGGCGACCAGGGCTTCGCCGACGGGCTGCTCTGCTCGCACCTCGGGTTCAGCGACGCCTCGGGCCGCCGGCTCGCCGTCGTCTACCTCTACAAGCAGGGCACGTTCTACCCCTTCGCCCCGACCGGCCCGCAGTCGCGCGACAACCTGCTCGAGCTTTCGGTGCGCGACCACCTCACCGGCGAGCTGCCGATGGAGAAGGACACCTCCCGCTGGCTCGCCATCTGGGGCGCCCCCGGCATCTGAGCCGCCACGTCCGGGCCTGCGAGACCGTGGCCGCGGGACCCGGTGAGGCGGACGGGGCGGTCCTCCGGGCCCGTCACGGTCCCGACAGGCTCGACCGGCGGTGGTCCGACCTGACCGGCTGCGGCGGTCAGCCGGGCAGCGAGAGCATGCGCTCCAGCGCGACCTTCGCCCAGTGCTCGGTGTCGGGGTCGACGGTGATGCGGTTGACGACCTCGCCCGCGACGAGCGACTCGAGCGCCCACACCAGGTGCGGGAGGTCGATGCGGTTCATCGTGGAGCAGTAGCAGACCGTCTTGTCGAGGAAGGTGATCCGCTGCTCGGGGTGCTCGTTCGCCAGGCGGCGGACCAGGTTCAGCTCGGTCCCGATCGCCCACGCCGTGCCCGCGGGAGCCTTGCGGACGGTGTCGATGATGAACTCGGTCGACCCGACGAGGTCGGCCTCGAGGACGACCTCGTGGCGGCACTCGGGGTGCACCAGCAGCTTCACGTCCGGGATCGTGCGGCGCAGCTCGCGGGCGACGTCCGCGGTGAAGCGGCCGTGGACCGAGCAGTGGCCCTTCCACAGGATCATCCGGGCGTCACGGAGCTCGGCCTCGGTGAGGCCGCCGTTCGGGCGGTGCGGGTCCCACACCACGCAGTCGTCGAGGGAGAAGCCGAGCTCGAGGACGGCGGTGTTGCGGCCGAGGTGCTGGTCGGGCAGGAACAGCACCTTCGTCGGCATGCCGGTGACGGCCTCGTCCTTCTGCGCGAAGGCCCACTCCAGGGCCCGCCTCGCGTTGGACGACGTGCACACGGCGCCGTCGTGGCGGCCGCAGAACGCCTTGATGTCGGCGGAGGAGTTCATGTACGTCACCGGGACGACGGCGTCCGCGACGCCCGCCGCCTCGAGGGCGTCCCAGGCGTCCTCGACCTGGCCCAGCCGCGCCATGTCGGCCATCGAGCACCCGGCGGCGAGGTCGGGCAGGACGACCTGCTGGTCGTCGCCGGTGAGGATGTCGGCCGACTCGGCCATGAAGTGGACGCCGCAGAACACGACGTACTCCGCCTCGGGACGGGCCGCGGCCTCGCGGGCGAGCTTGAACGAGTCGCCGGTGACGTCGGCGAAGGCGATGACCTCGTCGCGCTGGTAGTGGTGGCCCAGCACGAACGCGCGGTCGCCCAGCGCGTCCCGGGCCGCGCGGGCCCGGGCCACCAGGTCCGGGTCCGAGGCGGGCGGCAGGTCGCCTGGGCAGTCCACGCCGCGCTCGGAGCCCAGGTCACGGCCGCGGCCGAGCGGGAGGAGCGGCAGGTCCACCGTCGTCATGACCCGATCGTACGGCGGGCCGCCGACGCCCACCCACTCGGCGGAGGCCGCCCCGAGGGCCGGGCCGGGAGACCGGGTCAGAGCAGCGAGCCGTGGTGCAGGTACGGCGCGGGCGGGCGGCAGCGACGCAGCGCCAGGTAGCCCCGCTGGTGCAGGGCCAGCCCGGCCGCGAGGCCGACGTCGATCGCCCACTGGTTGGCCGCGGTGAGGTGGCCGATCCTGGTGCCGGGCTCGTCGGCGGGCGCCGAGGCGAGTGCCTCCCATGCCAGGTCGCGCGCGACCGCGACGGTCGTCGCGGCGAGCAGGGCCGGCTCGCCGCTGGGCCGGAGGTAGGCGTAGCCCTGTCCCGTCGGCCGGTCGACGACGAGCAGCCGCGCGGTCGTGGCGTGGAGCACCTCGTGGTCCGGGCCGTGCGCGGCGCCCCGGGTGCGGCGGTCGACGGAGTCCATGAGGTCGGTGTCGGTGAGCGAGCCCTCACGGATCCGCCCGACGACCGGCAGGGCGCTGCGGTCGACGACCCCGGCCATGAGCATCGCGGGGTGCAGGTCGAACCCCGCCAGCCGGTAGCGGCGCACGGCCGCGGGGTCCGGGGAGGAGGCCAGCATCCCGCGCAGGCAGCCGCGACCGTGGTGCAGCGCGGACTCGAGCAGCACCCGCCCGGTCCCGCGCCCCTGCCGGCCGGGGCGGACGCCGTACGACGCGAGCACCCACATCAGCTCCCGGGTGAAGGAGACGGCGAACCCGACGACGTCGTCGCCGTCCTCGGCGACCCAGCACCCGCCGGGGTCCGTCGCCACGAGGTGGGAGGTCCGACGGACCCAGTCGGCCGCGCGCCGGGCGTCCCGGCCGGCGGCCTCCGCCCCGGCCGGCACCGGCAGCCGCTCCTCGAGGTCGGTGAACGAGTCGGCGCTGATCCGCTGCACCGTCCCGACGTCGTCGAGCCGCATCGGCCGGACCCACACCTCGCCCACCCGCCCACGCTACGACGCCCGACGGGCAGGATGGCGTGATGCGTGTGCTCGTGGCCCCCGACGCCTTCGCCGGCGCGATGAGCGCGGTCGAGGCCGCCCACGCGATCCGGGAGGGCTGGCTGCGGCGCGCCCCCGACGACGAGGTCGACCTCGCCCCGATGTCGGACGGCGGCCCCGGCCTGGTCGACGTCCTCCAGGCCACGCTCGGCGGCGAGCTGCTCGCGCGCACGGTGCGCGGGCCCTTCGGCGAGGCGGTCCCCGCCTCGCTGCTCGTGGTCGACGACGGGGACCGGCGGACGGCGTACGTCGAGGCGGCCCAGGCCGGCGGCCTGCACCTGAGCCGCGGCGAGCGCGGCGAGCAGGCCTCGTCGTACGGCGTCGGGGAGCTGCTCGCGGCGGCCGTCGACGCCGTCGGCGAGACCGGCCGCGTCGTCGTCGGTCTCGGTGCGCTCGGCACGAACGACGGGGGAGCGGGCCTGCTGGCCGCGCTGGGGGCGACGGCGGACCGCCCGCTCGACGCGGGCGCTGCGGGCCTGGAGGGCGTGACCGAGGTCAACCTGGGCCCCGCGCGGGCGCGCGTCGGGGGTGTCGGGGTGCGCGGGGCGTGCGAGGACGCGTCCCTGCTGTCGGGCCTGTTCGGCACGACCAAGGCCGCCGGCGGCGAGCGGGGGATCACCGAGGAGCGCCTGCCGGGGGTCGACGCCGTCCTGGAGTCCTGGGGCGCCGCCACGGGACGTCGCGTGGCGCTCGAGGAGCGGACCGGTGCCGGCGGCGGGTGCGGCCACGCCCTGCGCCTGCTCGGGGCCGACCTCCACGACGGGCTCCGCACGGTCGCCGAGGCCCTGGACCTGCCGGCGCGCTCCGCGGCTGCCGAGGTCGTGCTGACGGGCGAGGCCTCGCTCGACTTCTCCGGCCGCTCGGGTCGCGTGCCCGGCGCCGTGGCCCGGGTGGCCGCCGACGCCATGCGGCCGTGCGTCGTGCTCGCCGGCCGGGTCGTGCTCGGACGGCGTGAGCTGCGGACGCAGGGCATCGAGGCGGCCTACGGGGTGGCCGACCTGGTCGACCCCCAGCGCGCCGCCACCGACCCGGGGGGCGCCCTCGCCGACCTGGCGGCCCGGGTCGCCCGCACCTGGTCGATGTGACCCGGTCGAGCCGCCGGCCCCTGGGGGAACAAGGAGCCGTGTGACAGGATTGGGACTGGATGAGAGCGGTCCCACCGCCGTGGAGCAGACCGCCACACCGAGCTTCGAGGGAGTTGCCATGACCGAGCAGGTCGAGACCACCCAGCAGACGCTGCCGGACCAGGTGAACCTGACCGACGTGGCCGCGCAGAAGGTCAAGGCGCTGCTGCAGCAGGAGGGTCGTGACGACCTCGCCCTGCGCATCTCGGTGCAGCCCGGCGGCTGCTCCGGTCTGCGGTACCAGCTGTTCTTCGACGAGCGCACCCTGGACGGCGACGTCACCCACGACTACGACGGCGTGAGCGTCGTCGTCGACCGGATGAGCGTCCCCTACCTCGGCGGCGCGGTGATCGACTTCGTCGACACCATCGAGAAGCAGGGCTTCACGATCGACAACCCGAACGCCACGGGTTCCTGCGCCTGCGGCGACAGCTTCCACTGACGGGGGACGGCCTCCGACGACGAGGAACAGCCCCGGCCGCCACGGTGGCCGGGGCTGTTCTCCGTCCGGGTTCAGTCGACGTAGAGCGAGGCCAACCTCGCCGCCGCGGCGTCGACGCTGATCCCGGGCTTGAGCTCGGGCCGGGCGGCCTGGCGCGACCAGGCCTCCCAGGTCAGCTCCGGCGCCGGCCGGGTGGCGAGGCGTGCCGCCTGCTCCAGCAGGCGAAGCCGCCTGCGCGCGACCCGTCCGTCGTGTGCCATCTGCTGCGGCGAGGCCGCCTCGTCGTACGCCGGTCGCGGGTCCATGACGCCGACGCTAGGGATTACCGATGAGTACTCCTACGCCTACCCACCGGTAGTGTCGACGCCCGTGTCCCTGCTGATCACCGGCTCCATCGCGACCGACCACCTGATGACCTTCCCGGGGCGGTTCACCGACTCCCTGGTGGTCGACCAGCTCGACAAGCTGTCGGTGTCGTTCCTCGTCGACGACCTCGAGGTGCGGCGGGGCGGGTGCGCGGCGAACATCTGCTTCGGCCTCGGCGCGCTCGGGCTGTCGCCGGTGCTCGTGGGCTCGGTCGGGGAGGACTTCGGGGACTACCGGTCCTGGCTCGAGCGGCACAACGTCGACTGCGCGTCGGTCCACTACTCCGAGACCCGCCACACCGCGCGCTTCGTGTGCACCACGGACGCCGACCACGCGCAGTTCGCGTCCTTCTACGCGGGAGCGATGTCCGAGGCCCGGGAAATCGAGCTGGCCCCGATCGTGGCGCGCGTCGGCGGCACCGACGTCGTGCTCGTCGGCCCCAACGACCCCGAGGCCATGCGCCGGCACACCGCCGAGTGCCGCCACCGCGGCTACCGCTTCGCCTCCGACCCCTCGCAGCAGCTGGCCTTCGGGGACGGCGAGCTGATCCGCGACCTCGTCGACGGCGCCGACCTGCTGTTCTGCAACGAGTACGAGGCCTCGCTGATCACCAGCAAGACCGGGTGGACCCGCGAGGACGTGCTCGCCCGCGTCGGCACCTGGGTGGTGACCCTCGGCGCGTCCGGGGTGCGCATCGAGCGTGCGGGCGCGGAGCCGGTCGTCGTCGCCGCGGTGCCGGCGACCGCCACCCCCGACCCGACCGGCGTGGGTGACGCGTTCCGTGCGGGCTTCCTCGCCGCCGAGGGCTGGGGGCTGGACCACGAGCGCGCCGCACAGCTCGGCTGCCTGCTCGCCGTCCACGTCGTCGAGTGTGTCGGCACCCAGGAGTACGACGTGCAGCCCGATGCCTTCCTGGCCCGCGGGGTCGCGACGTACGGCGAGGCGTTCGGGGCCGAGGTCGGCCCCCACCTGACCGGTCTCAGCGCGCGCGGCTGACCCGGAAGCGGGGGACGCCGTCCTCCGCGACGTCCTCCCCGACGTAGGTGTGCCCGCGCATGCGGCACCACGCGGGGACGTCGGTGCGCGACGCCACGTCGGTCGAGACCACCGCCACCTGCTGCCCGACCTCGACGTCGGCGATGCGCCGGGCGAGCTCGATCACGGGCAGGGGACAGCGCATCCCGCGGCAGTCGAGCTCGAGCGCGGGGTCGTCACCCGGCGTCGGGTGCGTCACAGCCCCACCTCCGCGCGCAGCCGCGGCACGACCTCGGCCAGCGCCGCCAGCAGTGCGTCGACGTCGGCCTCGGTGGTGTCCTCGGCCAGCGAGACCCGCACGTTGCCGTGCGTCAGCACGCCCATCGCCTCGAGCACGCGGCTGGGGGTGAGCGTCGAGGCGGTGCACGCCGACCCGCTGGCGACCGCGAGGCCGCGGCGGTCGAGCTCGGTGACCAGCGCCTCGCCGTCGACGTACAGGAAGGAGAAGGTGACGAGGTGCGGCATCCGGTCGACGGGGTCGCCGACCACCTCGACGTCGCCGAGGGCCGCCACCCCGGCGCGGAGCCGGTCGACCAGGGCGGACTGGCGGGCCCCCACCACCGCCGCGTCGTCGACCACGGCCCGCAGCGCGGCCGCCGCGGCGAGGGCGGCCGGCACGTTCTCGAACCCCGAGGCGCGCTCGTCGGAGCGGTCGTCGACGGGGAAGGGGGCCCGCCAGCGGGCTCCGTGCCTGACCAGCAGGACGCCGACGCCGGCCGGCCCGCCCCACTTGTGGGCGGAGGCCGCCGCGGCGTCCCAGCCGGTGGGCAGCGGCTCGCGCCCGGCCGAGGCGCAGGCGTCGACGAACAGCGGCACCCCGTGCTCGCGGGCGGCGGCGGCGCACGCCGCCACCGGCTGGCGGGTCCCGACCTCGTGGTTGGCGCTCTGCACGGCCAGCACGGACGCGCCGGGCAGCAGGGTGGCCAGGTCCTCCGGGCGCACCCGGCCGAGACGGTCGACCCCGAGCTCGGTCGACGGCGTGCCCAGCCAGCGCTCGGCCCAGGCGGCGGCGTGGGGGACGGCGGAGTGCTCGACCGCGGTGAGGACCAGCGGACCGGGGGCCCCGTGACCCGGACGGCGGCGCCCGACGAGCAGCCCCAGGAGGCCGCGGTGGGTGGCGTCGGTGCCCGAGGAGGTGAAGGTCACCTCGTCGGGCCGGACGTCGAGGGCGTCGGCCACCACGGCCCGGGCGTTGTCCAGCAGCAGGCGCGCCGAGCGGCCCGCCCCGTGGAGCCTCCGGGGGTCCGCCCAGCCGCTGCGCAGGGCGTCGTCGAGGACCGCGCGCGCCGCCGGGTGCAGGGGTGCGGAGGAGGCCGTGTCGAGGTACGCCACGCCCTGAACGTACTCGTCCCCCGAGGGCGTCCTCGGGGGTCGGTGAGGGTACTGTTCAGGCGTCGTGCTCGTTGCAGAGAGAGGCTCGTCGAGTGCCTTGTGAGAACCCCGGGCGTCGCCGCTCCGCCGGGAGCCGGGCGAAGCGTGTGGGCCTGGCCGCCGTCGGCGCGGTGGGCCTCGCCCTGCTCGCCGGCTGCTCCGCGGAGACCGAGCGTCAGATCCGCGGCCTGGCCATGCCGGAACCCGCCACGGAGCAGGCTCCGGCCATCTACGACCTGTGGCGGTGGGCCTGGCTGGCCGCCATCCTGGTCGGCATCATCGTGTGGGGCCTGATCGGCTACGTGGTCGTGCGGTACCGCCGTCGCCACGAGGACGAGGTCCCCGTGCAGACGCGCTACAACCTGCCGCTCGAGATCTTCTACACCGTCGCGCCGATCATGATGGTGGTCGTCTTCTTCTACTGGACGCTCACCGTGCAGAACGAGGTGCTGGACGAGCAGGACCCCGACGTGGAGCTCGAGGTCGTGGGCCAGCAGTGGTCCTGGACCTTCAACTACCCCTACACGTCCGACGAGGGCGACGAGGGCTACGTCTACTACAGCGGCACCGCGAGCGAGATCCCCACGCTGGTGCTGCCGGAGGGTGAGCGGGTCCAGTTCAACCTGCACTCGCCCGACGTGATCCACGGCTTCTGGGTGCCCGGCTTCCTGATGAAGATGGACGTCATCCCGGGCCGCACCAACAACTTCCAGGTGGTCCCCAATCAGGAGGGCTTCTTCAAGGGGAAGTGCACCGAGTTCTGCGGTGTCTCCCACTCCCGCATGTTGTTCAACGTCGACGTGGTCTCCCCCGAGGAGTACGAGGCCTACCTCGACGAGCTGGCCGGCACCGGTCAGAACTTCAGCCCCGAGCCGGTGACCGGCGGCGACGACGCCGACACCGTGGCCGGGCTCGAGGAAGAGGAGGCCAGCCAGTGACCGCAACACTGCCCCCCACCACCGCGACCCCGGGGGCCGGCGCTGAGCGCAACGCGACGCTCGGGCAGCTGATCGTCCGGATGATCACGACGACCGATCACAAGCTGATCGGCAAGATGTACCTCGTCACGTCGTTCAGCTGGTTCCTGATCGCGGGCCTCATGGCCATGCTGATCCGCTCGGAGCTGGCGTTCCCGGGCAAGCAGGTCGTCTCGGACGACCTGTACAACCAGCTCTTCACGATGCACGGCACGATCATGCTGCTGCTGTTCGCGACGCCGCTGTTCTTCGGCTTCGCCAACGTGATCATGCCGCTGCAGATCGGGGCGCCGGACGTCGCGTTCCCGCGGCTCAACATGTTCAGCTACTGGCTGTTCCTGTTCGGCGGCCTCATCACCGCCTCCGGGTTCCTGACCCCCAACGGCGCCGCCGCGTTCGGCTGGTTCGCCTACACCCCGCTGTCGGACGCCGTCCGCTCGCCGGGTGCCGGTGGCGACCTCTGGATCATGGGCCTGTGGCTCGCCGGCCTGGGCACGATCCTCGGCGCGGTCAACTTCATCACCACGATCATCTGCATGCGCGCGCCCGGCATGACCATGTTCCGGATGCCGCTGTTCGTCTGGAACACGCTCGTCACGAGCCTGCTCGTGCTGATCGCGTTCCCGATCCTCGCCGGCGCGCTGCTCTCGCTGGAGGCCGACCGCCTGCTCGGCGCCCACGTGTTCGACGCCGCCCACGGCGGACCGATCCTCTGGCAGCACCTGTTCTGGTTCTTCGGGCACCCGGAGGTCTACATCATCGCGCTGCCGTTCTTCGGCATCGTGACCGAGATCTTCCCGGTGTTCAGCCGCAAGCCGATCTTCGGCTACGTCGGCCTGGTGGGCGCCACGCTCGCCATCGCGATCCTCTCGGTCGCCGTCTGGGCGCACCACATGTTCGTGACGGGCGCGGTCGACCTGCCGTTCTTCTCGGGCATGACGTTCCTGATCGCGGTGCCCACAGGGGTGAAGTTCTTCAACTGGATCGGGACCATGTGGGGCGGCAGCGTCTCGATGGACACCCCGATGCTGTGGTCGGTCGGCTTCCTGGTCACCTTCCTCTTCGGTGGCCTGACCGGCGTCCTGCTGGCCTCGCCGCCGCTGGACTTCGCGGTCTCCGACTCCTACTTCGTGGTCGCGCACTTCCACTACGTCGTCTTCGGCACCGTGGTGTTCGCGATGTTCGCCGGGTTCTACTTCTGGTGGCCGAAGATGACGGGCCGGATGCTGGACGAGCGCCTCGGCAAGCTGCACTTCTGGCTGCTGTTCGTCGGCTTCCACACCACCTTCCTGGTGCAGCACTGGCTCGGCGTCGAGGGCATGCCCCGTCGCTACGCCGACTACCTGCCCGACGACGGCTTCACCACCCTGAACCAGGTGTCGACCATCGGCTCGTTCGTGCTGGCCGCCTCGACGCTCCCGTTCCTCTGGAACGTCTACGTCTCGCGCCGGTCGCGCAAGATCGAGGTCGACGACCCCTGGGGCTGGGGCCGGTCGCTGGAGTGGGCGACGAGCTGCCCGCCGCCGCGCCACAACTTCCACGAGCTGCCCCGCATCCGTTCGGAGTCGCCGGCCTTCGACCTGCACCACCCGGAGGTGGCGGCCCTCGAGCTCGAGGACAACGGCGCCATCCTGGGCGAGACCCCGACGGACACCCCCGACATGGCCGGGCGCGCGGAGATGCTCCGTGAGCGGGTCGTGGAGGACCGCAAGAACAAGATCGACGACGAGAGGGACACCGACCGATGAAGGCGGAGACCTGGGTCTTCGGCAGCTCGGCGATCTTCTTCGCCGCCGTGAGCCCCGTCTACTGGTTCGTGACGGGCGACTGGACCGGCACCTCGGCGCTGGTCATGGCCACCCTGCTGGTCCTGATGGTCGCGCTCTACCTCGGCGCCTCGGGCGCCCGGATGGACCCGCGGCCCGAGGACCGCAAGGACGGCGAGATCGCGGAGGGCGCCGGCGAGCTCGGCTTCTTCCCGCCGTACTCGTGGTGGCCGCTGTGGTGCGCCTCCACCCTCGCCGTGTGCGTCCTCGGTGTCGTCTTCGGCTGGTGGCTGTTCATCATCGGTGTCGTCTTCGGCTCCATCGCCCTGTCCGGGTGGGTCTTCGAGTACTACCGGGGCGTCCACGCCCACTGAGCCCCACTCCGCAGCAGCACGCTCCCGGACGGCCCCCGCCACGCGGGGGCCGTCCGCTGCGTTTCGGGGCGTGGCCGCCGGGTTAACCTGGACGACGGGCGCGCTCGCGCGCCCGGGCCCCCACCCTCCCTGCCCGTCCTGGAGGAACCGTGTCCGTCGTGCGTCTGCGTCGCGCGGCAGTCGCCGCCACCGCCGTCCTCGGCCTCACCGTGACGGCCGGCTGCTCCGCCGCCGACGTCCTGCCGGGCGGGTCCGGTGGCTCCGGCGCCGGGGGCTCCGCCTCCGGTGACGGGGCGTCGCAGGACGACGGGTCGCTGGAGATCACGGCGACCCCGCAGGACGGCGCGGGCGCCGTCCCCGTCGACGCGCGTCCGACCGTCCGGGTGACGGGCGGCGAGCTGGGACGGGTGACCCTCAGCGGACCCCGCAAGGACCTCGAGGGCGTCGTCGCCGACGACGGCGGCTGGGTGGCCACCGACCGCCTCGAGCCCGGCACGACGTACACGCTCACGGCCGAGGCCACGGGGGAGGACGGCGAGTCCGGGACCACCCGCACCCGCTTCACCACCCAGGACCTCACCCTGGACCAGCAGACGTTCCCCTCGGTCGCGCCCCTGGAGGGCGAGACCGTCGGCGTGGGCATGCCGGTGATCGTGCAGTTCGACGTGCCGGTCACCGACCGGGCGTCGATCGAGCGTCACCTGTCGGTGGAGAGCACTCCCGCCCAGCCCGGCTCCTGGCACTGGATCAGCGACAGCGAGGTGCGCTGGCGCCCGAAGGACTACTGGGAGCCCGGCACCGAGGTCACGGTCGACGCGGACGTCAACTCCGTCGACGCGGGCGGCGGCATCTACGGCCAGGAGAGCCGCAGCATCGACTTCACGGTCGGCTCGTCGGTCATCAACCGCGTCGACATCGCCGCCCACACCATGAAGACCTTCATCGACGGCGACCTGGCACGGACGATGCCGATCAGCGCGGGCAAGGGCGGCTTCGAGACCCGCTCCGGCACCAAGGTGATCATGGAGAAGTTCCGGACGAAGACGATGGACGCCGCGACCACCGGAATCCAGCCCGGCGACCCCGAGTACTACAACATCGACGACGTCGAGTACGCCCTGCGCGTCACGAACTCCGGTGAGTTCCTGCACGCCGCCCCGTGGTCCGTGGGGTCCCAGGGCTCGGCGAACGTGAGCCACGGCTGCGTCGGCATGAGCACCGAGGACGCCGCGTGGGTGTACGACAACACCAAGCGCGGCGACGTGGTCGAGGTGACCGGCTCCAGCCGCCCCATGACCGTCGACAACGGGTGGGGCGACTGGAACGAGTCCTTCCAGGACTACTCCGAGGGGTCCGCGCTGGGCTGAGCCCCGTCGGGACCCTGCGTGGGGTCCGTGGACGGCTCTGCCCACACGTCGGCGTCGTAGTCGGTGTACGGCGCCAGGGCGGCGCCCTGCTCGGCGTACTCACCGGGCACGCGGAACCCCCACACGCTGTCGGTGGCGATCGCGACCAGCTGGTCGTCGTCGAGCACCGTGCCGTCGCGGGTGACGTCCCAGCGGCTCGACGGGAGGTCGAGGCCGTTCGTCGCCGCGACGACGACCCGCAGCCCCCGGCGCTCCGAGAGCAGCTCGGCGACCCGTCGCTCACCCGGCCCGTCGCCGGTGTCGCTGTAGACCCGCAGGACGTCCCCGTCCGGCAGGGTGCGCACGGAGCAGTCGGCCATGTACCCCGCGCAGCGCTCCCCGACCAGCCCGAGCATGTCAGCGCCCTGGACGTTGACGCCGACCTCGCCCAGACCCTCGCCGGGCGGAGTGAGGTGGAGGTCGCCGTAGGTGTCCGGGGAGCCACCGCTGGCTCCCTGGCCGCCGTAGGTGTCGGTGACGCCCTCGGCGCCGACCTGGTTGAGCAGGTCGACGAGGACGGCGACGGTGGACCGTCCGTCGAGCCGCGCCTCGGCGGCGGGGGAGGCCGTCGGCTCGGACGCCACCGTCGGTGCGCTCGGCGCCGACCCGCCGCCCGTCGTGGGGAGCACCAGCGCGACCCCGGTGACGGCCGCGGCCGCCCCGGCACCGGCCAGGACGGTGGCCAGACGGCGCTGACGACGGCGGACCGTGCCCCGGGCGCGGGCGGTCCGAGCGAGGTCGTGGACGTCGATCTCCACGGGCGCGACGGCGTCGCGCATCAGGTCGTCGAGCTTCATGCGGGGTCCTCCAAGTCGGGGAAGCGGGTGCGGAGCCGGGCGACGGCGCGCGAGCTGCGGGCACGGAGCGTGGGCTCCGTGATCCCTAGCAGGTGTGCCGTCTGCGCGACGCTGAGGTCCTCGAGGTAGCGGAGGACCAGGACGGTGCGGTCGGTCGGGGAGAGCTCGGCCAGCGCCGCCAGGAGGTCCAGGCGGCGGGCGGTGTCGGGGTCCTCGACGGCTCGGTCGTCGACGTGCTCGGCCGGCCGTTCGGCGGAGGAGCGCCGGCGGCGCTGGGAGAGGAAGGTCCGCACGAGCGTCGTCCGGGCGTACGCCACCGGATTGGTCGACGCGCGCACGGCCGACCACCGCGAGAAGAGCTTGGCGTACGTCGTCTGGGTCAGGTCCTCGGCCAGGTGGTGGTCGCCGCAGAGCAGGACCGCCGTCCGGTGGAGCCGCGGCGCCGTCTCGGCGACGAAGCGGTCGAAGTCGAGGGGCCCGTCGGGCCCGGGGGGTGGGTCGCCCATGCGGACCGCCTCGGGTGGCGTGGCGCTGGTCATCGTCATACCCCTGGGACGCCGCCGGTCGCGCGGGGCGTGACACCCCGGACGCCAAGAACCCCGGACCCGGCCCGTGGGGGCCGGATCCGGGGTTCCGGTCGAGCGGTCAGTGCGGGGTGTTCTCGCCCCGCGCCGTGAGTGCCCTGTCGTCGCCCGAGCCCTCCAGCTCGTGCTCGTGGGCCGCGTGGGCGTGCGCCTTCTCCAGCTCCGCCCGGGTCGGGGTGTCGACCCCGCCGCCGTGGAGGTAGGCCGAGAGACGGTGACGCAGCCTCGCCGACCGGGTGGTGGGGGAGGGGACCCCGTTCTCGTCGGTGGCCCGCTCCAGCTCGACCGGACGGTCCGGGTCGCGCTGGGCGATCGCGTACGCCTTCCCGACCGGCAGGGGCTCGTGACGCTCGGAGAAGCCACCCTGGGCGGACCGCATGATGATGCCGGTCTCGTACCCGTGAAGCAGGTCCTCCTTGTCCTTGCGCTGCAGCGAGATGCACCAGCGCCGGGTGATGATGAACGCCAGGATCGGCCCGACGATCACGGCCACCCGCAGGAAGTACGTGATCTGGTTGATGCTCAGGTCGAAGGTGATCGCGATGATGTCGTTACCGCCGGCCATCCACATCAGGCCGTAGAACGTCATCAGCGCCACCATCGTGGCCGTCCGGCCCGGGGCGTCGCGCGGACGCTCGAGCAGGTGGTGCTCACGCTTGTCCTTGGTGATCCAGGCCTCCACGAACGGCAGGGCCAGCAGGATCAGGATGGCGATCGTCGGCAGCAGGATGATTGGGATGAACACGTTCAGCGAGAGCGTGACCCCGAAGAAGCTGTACTCGAGCGGCGGTCCGGGGAAGATCCGGAGCGCGCCGTCGGGCCAGCCCATGTACCAGTCCGGCTGCGAGCCCGCGGTGACCTTCGACGGGTCGTAGGGGCCGTAGGCCCAGATCGGGTTCAGCGTGAACAGACCGCCGAGCAGCGCGGTGACGCCGAAGACGATGAAGAAGAACCCGCCGGCCTTGGCGGCGTACACCGGGAGCATCGGGTAGCCCACGACGTTCTGCTCGGTGCGGCCGGGTCCAGGCCACTGCGTGTGCTTGTGGTAGACGAGCAGCAGCATGTGCGCGGCGATCAGACCCAGGATCAGGCCGGGCAGCAGCAGCACGTGGACGGTGTAGAGGCGCGAGATGACCGCCGAGCCCGGGAACTCCCCGTCGAACAGGAAGAACGACGCGTAGGTGCCGATCACCGGGATCGACTTCACGAAGCCGTCCGCGGCGCGGATGCCGGTGCCGGAGAGCATGTCGTCGGGCAGCGAGTAGCCGGTGAAGCCCTCGAGCGTGCCCATCACGAGCAGCAGGACGCCGATGACCCAGTTCAGCTCGCGCGGCTTGCGGTACGCGCCGGTGAAGTAGACGCGCATCATGTGCACCAGCATCGCCGCGATGAAGAGCATCGCCGCCCAGTGGTGCATCTGACGCATCAGCAGGCCGCCGCGGACGTCGAAGGACAGGTCCACCGTCGAGGCGAACGCCTCCGACACGTGCAGGCCGCGCATCGGCTCGTAGGCACCGGTGTAGGTGACCTCGGCCATCGACGGGCGGTACCACAGGGTGAGGAAGACGCCCGTGATCAGCAGGACGACGAAGCTCCACAGGGCGATCTCGCCCAGCATGAACGACCAGTGGTCCGGGAAGACCTTGCGGAGGTTCTTCTTCGCGGCGCCTGCGAGCCCGAGGCGCTCGTCGGCCCAGTTGGCCGCCTTGCCGACGGGCGAGCCCTTCTTCGCCGACGACGCCTTGGCGCCGTTCGTGCTGGCCACCTGCGAGGCGACCGACGACTGGCCGGCGCCGTTGGTCTCTGTCGTGCTCATCAGCCACGCTCCCAGAAGCTGGGTCCGACGGGTTCGGTGAAGTCGGACTGGGCCACGAGGTAACCGTCCTCGTTGACCGCCAACGGAAGTTGCGGAAGCGGCCGCGCTGCCGGGCCGAAGACCACACGTGCGCCGTCCGAGAGGTCGAACGTCGACTGGTGGCACGGGCAGAGCAGGTGGTGCGTCTTCCGCGCGTACAGGTTGATCGGGCACCCGACGTGGGTGCAGATCTTGGAGTAGCACAGGATCCCGTCGACGGCCCAGTTCTCGCGGCCGGGGGCGGGGGTGTTGTCGGAGGGGTCCATCCGCACGACGACGATCGACGCCTTGGCCTTGTTGACCAGGAGGTCCTCGCCCTCGTACAGCGGCTCACCCTCCTCGTCCGTCTCGAACAGGGCGATGGGCTGGCCGTTGATCAGGTCGCCGATCTCCATGTCGGACGGGCGGATCGGGGTGCCCACGACGTCGCGGGCGAGCAGCATGCCCTCCTCCCAGATGGTGGAGAAGAGCTTGTCCCCGGGCAGCGGGCCCAGGTCGCGCAGACCGACGACGGCCGGGATGCCGAGCAGGCCGACCGCGCCGATGAGGGTGTTGCGGATCAGGGGCCGCCGGGCGATGCCGGACTCCTGCAGACCGTCGTCCAGCGCCTTCAGGGTGGCCTCGCGGTCGTCGTCGCTCGACGCGGCGGGGTGCCGCATCTCGACGATCTCCTTGTCGGCCATCAGCTTGCGCGCCCAGTGGATGATCCCGACGCCGATGCACAGCAGGGCGCCGGCCAGGGACAGGCCGAGGACGAGCGTCGAGGCGCCGAGGCCGGCGAACGTGGTCCAGTTGTCACCGATGTCGATGGCGAAGTAGGCGACGACGAAGACGACGGTGCAGACCATCGACACGACGAACAGGGCGGCGACCTGTCGCTCGGCCCGGCGCTCCTTGGCCTCGGCGACGTCGGTCGGGCGCCAGGTGTGCTCGCCGAGACCCGGGTCCTCGATCGGGACCTGGGGCACGCGGGAGGAGCTGCGCTCCTGCTCGAGGGTCACGTCGTCACCTCGCCCTTCTTCTTGCGGTCGGTGCGGGTGGTGTGGGCGGCGATCCAGACGGCGAAGCCGACCAGGACGCCGATGCCGACGACCCAGGTCACGGCGCCGTCGACCACCGGGCCGAGCGAGCCGAGGGTCAGGCCGCCGTAGTCGGGGGACTCGTCGACGGAGTTGAGGTACGCGATCACGTCGCGCTTCTCGGTCTGCGACAGGTTGCCGTCGGAGAACGACGGCATCTGACCGGGACCGGTCAGCAGCGCCTCGTAGACGTACTGCTCCTCGGTCTCGCGGACGTTCGGGGCGTAGCCACCCTCCGGCATCGCGCCACCGGAGCCCGCGAAGTTGTGGCAGGCGGTGCAGTTGGTGAGGAAGATCTGGCCGCCGCGCACGACGGCCTCCTCCTGCTCCTCGTCGGTCAGGCCGTCGAGCGACCAGTCCTGCTCGGACGGGATGGCGGGGCCGGGGCCGAGCGAGGCGACGTACGCGGCCAGGGCCTCGCGCTCCTCGTCGGAGTAGGCCTGCTTCTTGGACGGACCCTGCTGGCCGGGGGCGGCCAGCGGCATGCGGCCGGTGCCGACCTGGAAGTCGACGGCCGCGGCGCCCACGCCCACGAGGACCGGGCCGAGCTGCTGGCCGTCGGAGGTCTCGATGCCCTCGCCGTTCTTGCCGTGGCAGAAGGCGCATCCGACGAGGAACAGCTCACGGCCCTGGGCCACCAGCTCGTCGTCGGCCGTGGCCTGGTCGGCGGCCGCCTGCTGGGACGGCGCGAACGCGCTGTACAGGCCCCCGGTCATCAGGAGCCCGAGCAGCAGCACCACCAGGCCGGCGAGGGGTCCCCGACGTCCTCGGGTGAGCCGTCCGGCGGAGCGGTTCAGGAGTCGCACGCTGTTCCTCACAGTGATATCGAGTCGAGTTCTAGGTACCCAGGGCCGAGACGCGGAACGCCTCACTGAATGAGGTAGATCGTCGCGAACAGCGCGATCCACACCACGTCGACGAAGTGCCAGTAGTAGGAGACGACGATCGCGCTGACCGCCTGCTCGTGGGTGAACCGCCTGGCCATGTAGGTGCGCCCCAGCACGAAGAGGAAGGCGATGAGGCCGCCGGTCACGTGGATGCCGTGGAAGCCGGTGGTCAGGTAGAACATCGTGCCGTAGGCGGAGTCGGGGATCGTCACGCCCAGGTGGATGAGCTCGGCGTACTCGATGGCCTGGCCGGCGATGAACACGGCGCCCATGACGTACGTGAGGATGAACCACTCGCGCAGGCCCCACTGCTTGATCTGCCAGACGGTGCCGGAGCGCCCGGGCTGGCCGCGCTCGGCGGCGAACACGCCCAGCTGGCAGGTGATGGACGACGCCACCAGGATCGACGTGTTGACCGAGGCGAACGGGACGTTCAGCTCGGCGGTCTGCTGGGCCCAGAGCTCCGGGGAGACCGCACGGATCGTGAAGTACGACGCGAACAGCGCCGCGAAGAACATGAGCTCGCTGGCGAGCCAGATGATCGTGCCCACGCTGACCATGTCGGGTCGGTCGCGGTGCCCGTGGAGCCGGGAGGCCGGGATGCTCGCTGCTGCTGTCGCCACGCGAGCATTATGCCTTTGCACCCGGCGTCTGTCCGGTGGGCCCCACCCCGGTGTCCGGGGTGGGTCGCGGGGGCGCGGACGGGCGCCGTCACCGGGTTTCGGGCGGCCTCATCCGGGGGTACCGCTCCGGGCCCACCGCAGCAGTCGTCGGTGGCGGTGGGCGAAGAGCGCGGTGACGAGGCCGCGGGCCAGCCGGACCGAGCCGGGCACGAGGCCGAGAGCCCGGCGCGGCGTGCCGCGGAGGCGGTCGACGACGACGCACCCGCCCCCGGGGTCCGCGAGCACCTCGCGCCGGTGCTCCCAGGTCCGCAGGCTCACCAGGCTCGACCGCTCCGTGAACCAGCGCTCACCGATGCCGACGACGACGAGGTCGTCGCACTCCACGGGGAGGACCCCGCCGAGCAGCAGCCAGGCGCGGCCCGCCGGCTCGCCGGGCCGCACGCCCGCGAGGCCGTCGCGCAGCCCGCGAGGCACCGTCATGCGCAGCAGGGGGCGCAGCTCGTCCGCGACGCCGTCGGCGGTGGTGACCCGTGCCCAGGCGGCACCGGGGTCGACGGGCAGGTGGACCCGTCGTACGACCTCGAAGCCGCGCTCGGCCGCGCCGGGACCCATGGCGGGAGGGCACGGGCCGCGAGCCGCACCGGGCGTGCGACGGCTAGCATCACGGCCGTGGCCGAGCAGAGCGTGAACCGGACCGCCCCGCTGCGGGTGCTGGTCTACTCCGACGACCGCAACGTCCGCGAGCAGGTGATCCTGGCGCTGGGCCGTCGCCCGCACCCCGACCTGCCCGAGTGCGAGTACGTCGAGGTGGCCACCGAGCCGGTGGTGATCCAGCAGATGGACGCCGGGGGCGTGGACCTCGCGATCCTCGACGGCGAGGCCGTGCCCGCCGGCGGCATGGGCATCGCGAAGCAGCTCAAGGACGAGATCTACTCCTGCCCGCCGATCCTCGTGCTGACGGGACGCCCGCAGGACGCGTGGCTGGCGACCTGGTCGCGCGCCGAGGCCGTCTGCCCGCACCCGATCGACCCGGTCCAGCTCGCCGAGTCCGTCGTCGTCCTGCTGCGGCGCCGTGCGGCGACCGCCGGGGCCTGAGCGGCCCGGGAAGTCGTGACCGGATCGTGAGCCACCCGTGAGCACCCCGTGACCAGCTGGGCCGACGTCCTCGGCGCACTGGTCGCCGGCACCGACCTCGACCGCGACGCCACCTCGTGGGCGATGGGCGAGATCCTCGCCGGCGAGGCGACCCCGGCGCAGATCGCCGGTTTCGCCGTCGCGCTGCGCGCCAAGGGCGAGACGGTGGAGGAGCTCACCGGGATCGTCGAGCAGATGTACGTGCACGCCAACCCGATGGACGTGCCCGGCCGGCTGCTCGACGTCGTCGGCACCGGCGGTGACCGGTCGGCCTCGGTGAACATCTCGACGATGTCGGCCATCGTGGCTGCGGGCGCCGGCGCCACGGTCGTCAAGCACGGCAACCGCTCCGCCTCCTCCAAGGCGGGCAGCGCCGACGTGCTGGAGCACCTGGGGATCCGCCTCGACCTGTCACCGGCGCGCGTCGCCGCGGTGGCGGCCGAGGCCGGCATCACCTTCTGCTTCGCAGCCGCGTTCCACCCGGCGCTGCGGCACGCGGCGGTGCCACGCCGCGAGCTGGGCATCGGCACCACGTTCAACGTGCTCGGCCCGCTCGCCAACCCGGCGCGGCCCCAGGCGCAGGCCATCGGCTGCGCCGACGAGCGCATGGCGCCGCGGATGGCCGGCGTCTACGCGGCGCGCGGTGTCGACGCGTGGGTGTTCCGCGGGGACGACGGCCTGGACGAGCTGACCACGACCACGACCTCGTCGCTGTGGCGGGTCGAGGACGGCGAGGTCACCGAGCACACCGTCGACCCGGCCGAGCTCGGCATCGGGCGCGCTTCCGCGGAGGACCTGCGCGGGGGCGACGTGGCGCACAACGCCGACGTCGTGCGGAGCGTGCTGGCCGGGCAGACGGGGCACGTCCGCGACGCCGTCGTGCTGAACACCGCCGCGGCGCTCGCCGTGCACGAGCGCACCCAGGGGTCCGTGACCGAGCGCCTGGCCGCGGGGGCCGAGCGCGCCCGCGACGCCCTGGACTCCGGGGCCGCCGCGGCGACCCTGGAGCGCTGGGTCGCAGCCTCCGGCCGCTGAGCTCGCCTACCGGACGACGGTGAGGGTCGTCGCGGGCGACTGCGACCCCGCGACGGGCGCCCTGCCGGCGTACTTCACGACCAGCTTGTCCCTGCCCGCCGAGCGCGGCACGTACCTGAGCGTCGCCTCGCCGTCGGCGTCGAGCGTGGTTGACGCCTTCCTGGTGCCGTCGACGAGGAGGGACACGGTCCCGGACGGTGTCGCACCCGAGGCGCCGACGTCGACCGCCACCGTGACCGCGCGGCCGACCCTCACCCGGGTGGCCGACGGGGTCGCGGTCGTGGTCGAGGGCAACCTGGCCACCTTCCGGGCCGGGCTGGTGGCCGTCCCGTCGGCGTAGCCGGTCCGCCGCGCGGTGACCCGCACGGCGACGGAGCGACCGGCATCGGCGGTCGCGAGCCGGTAGGACGACCGGGTCGCGCCGCTGATCGACTCCCCGTCGCGCAGCCACTGGTAGGAGTAGGTGAGGCCGTCGACCGACCAGGTGCCGGGCGCGGCGGTCAGGGTCTCGCCGACCTTCGCCGTCCCCGTCGTCCCGGGGGGCGTCGTGGCGACCGGTGCCGGGGCGCCGGTGACGACGACGACCTCGCTCACGACGACGGCGTCGTCGTACCCGGGACGCCTGCCGGTGACGCGCACCGTGACACGGTCGCCGACGTCGTCAGGGGTCAGCAGGTAGGTATCGGCGGTCGCTCCGCGGAGCAGACCGTCGTTGCGCAGCCACTGGTAGGTCGTCGCCACGTCGGGCATGTCCCACGAGACCGGGCCCACCTCGAGCTCGGTCCCGACCTGCCCCGGGCCGTCCACCTCGAGGGCGGACAGCAGCTGCGGTGCGACGCCGGGAGTGACCTTGACACCGACGGAGTCCACCGTGCCCGGCGCCCAGCCGGGGCGGGTGCCGGTGAAGCGGGCCCTGAGCGTCTGGTTCACGTCCGCGCCGGTCGTGCCGTACTCGCGGTCGGTGGCCCCGGGGATCGGGACGCTGCCGCGGTACCACTGCACGGTGGTCGCCACGTCCGGCATCGACCAGTCCGGCGCGGCGGCGATCAGCGAGTTGCCGACGCGCGTCGACCCGGCGACCTGGGGCGCTGGTGCGGTGGGCGCGCTCTGGACGGTGAAGGCGCGCCACCCCGACGCCCCGAGCTCGCCGCCGTCGGGGTCCAGCGCGACGACACGCCACTCGTGCCGGCCGGCCGGTATCCGGACCAGCGGGGCGTGGGAGGTCGCGGGCGTCACCACGTTCTCGGCCAGCGACGTGGCTCCCGCCGTCCTGCGCTGGAAGCGGTAGCGCGAGGCGGTCGGCTCGACCTCCCAGGAGAAGAGGGAACCCGCCGGGGACAGCTCCTCCTGCTCCGCCGGCGAGACCTGGCGTGGGGTCGCCCCCCGGACGGTGAAGGGGACCGGATCGCTCCACTCACCCTTGCGGGCGGGGTTGTTCGCGTCGCCACGTCGGACCCGCCAGGTGTAGCCACCGCCGGCGGGGAGCGAGGCGCTCGGCGCGAGCGCGGTCTGCTTCGTGCTCCAGCCGGACGTGCTCACGACCACGCCGTTGCGCTGGACCTCGACGTCGTACGTCGCAGCGAAACCCAGCGCCTCCCACCGGAAGGGCGCCCCGCCGTCCACCACCTCGCGCGGCGCCGGGGTGAGCGGCACCGGCTTGGGGGACCGCTTGACGACGCTCCGCACCGCGCTCCACGGCAACGGGTTGCCGGAGGCGTCGATCGCCCGGACCCGCCAGTGGACGATGCCCTCCGGCAGGGTGACGCCCGGGGCGGTGAAGGTGGTCTGGTCGACCACGGCGCGCGCCACACGGGCACTCGTGCTCGTGAACGACCGGTCCGTGGAGACCTCGATCTCGTAGCTCTGGGCGCCGAGGGTCCCGGTGACCCCGGTGACGTCCCGGGGGAGCGTGGCGTCCTGGTTCGTGTCGAGGTAGTCCCGCCAGGTGAACGTCACGTCGTCCGCGACCGGGGCGCCGTCGGCCGGAGCCTCCAGCTGCACCGGCGTCGTCAGCTTGTTGACTGCATGCTCCGCGTGCGCGGCAGGCTCGCAGGTGAGCGGGTCCCGTGTCTTGCAGGCGCGTACGGAGACGAAGTAGGCCGCTCCCGCCTGGCTGTCGGGCAGCTGCCTCGACGGCGCCCACATCGGGGTGCTCGTCTCGAGCTCGAGCTTGAGCGGAGTGGGCAGCAGACTCGTACGCTCCTTGTCGAACGTCACGTGGACGCGGTACGACGACGCGCCGGCCACCGGGTCCCACCGGAACACCGGTGTCTGGTCGAGGTCCTGGCAGCGGTCCGGCAGGCCCATGTCGCACCAGGTGTCCGGGTCGCCCGTCGCTGTCCCCACGAGGCCGGCCCGATGGTTCGTGACGTCGTCCGACGCAGCGATGGTGAATCGGCCCTCGCGTCCGACCCCGAGGAAGACGTCGTCGGCGTAGGCCTCCACCCGCCAGAAGAACGTTCCGGTCACGAGGTGCTTCTCGTCGACGAGCTCGGCGGCAGGATAGAAGTGCTCGGTGTCCTGGACGACGTAGGTGCTGTCACCCTCGGCGCGCAGCCGCAGGCGGTAGTGGGTGGCCCCCTCGACCGGCGTCCACCGCAGGGTCGGGAAGCGGTTCGTCGGCTCCAGCACCGCGTCGAGGGGGTCGGGCGCGGTGGCGGTGGCCGCGGGGGCGGCCGCCACGGTGAACTGCCGCTGCAGCTCGGGGGCCGTGCCCGTGCCCGTGCGTCCCGAGGCAGCGACGACGCGGACCTCCCACCGGTAGGTCCCCGGGTCGAGCTCCCGCGGCGGGGTGAAGGAGGTCGTCGCGACCTCCTCGCTCTGGGTGGCGCCCCCGCTCAGGGAGGTCCAGAGGACCCGGTAGTGGGCGGCCCCTCGGGCGGCGTCCCAACGCATGGTCGGGACGTCGACGGTCGCGCCGTCAGCCGGGGCCGTGGGCGTCGCCCGCTCGGGCCGGTAGAGGAAGGAGCGGACCGGGGCGCTGAGGACGTCGGTCACGACGCCCTTCGGGTCGTCCACCCCCTGCACCCGCCAGTAGTAGCGCTCCGCGCCGACCGCCGGGAGGGTGCAGGCCCCTGAGGCCGGCAGGGGGTCCAGGACGAGGGTCGTCTGCTCGGTGCTGCACGACCTGGTGGTCCGGCTGTCGGCGGGGAAGTCCGACCGCGTGCTGAACTCGACGGAGTACTCGCTCGCGTGCCGGACGGGCTCCCACTGCACGAACAGCGGGTCGCCGACGACGGCCCCGTCGGCGGGGTGCACCGGGCGCGGCTGGTCGGGCCAGCTGCGCCGGAACTCCCAGGTGTCGACGTCGGACCACGGCGTCTCGATGCCGAGTGCGTCGATCGGACGGACCTGCCAGTAGTACTGGTCGTTGTTCACGGTGGTCGGGGGCGACCAGCGGGTGGCGACGGTGCGCTGGGTGGTCGTCCCGGTGCTGAAGTTCCGGTCGGGGCTGATGCGGACGTCGTAGCGGGCGGCACCGGGGACGGGGTCCCAGTCCAGGACGACGTCGGTCACGGGCACACCGCCGGCGTCGTCGGCGGGCGCGGGGTTCTCGGGACGGGGCAGACCCGCCACCTCGTACGTGCCGTTGTCGGACCAGGGGCTCGCCACGCTGCTGCCGAGATCGGCCCGGACCCGCCAGTGGTAGGTGTTGCCGGGCAGCTGCGACCCGGGGTCGGCGACCAGCCAGGCCAGGGAGCTGGTCTCGTGGTCGTCGTACTGCGCGGGGTCGGTGAACTCCGGGTCGGTGCCGACCTGCACCTCGTACGACACGGCTCCCGGGACCGCCGTCCACCGGAGGAGGGCGGGGTTGTCAGGTTGGCGGAGCGGGTCGCCGCCGTCGGTGACGGGCAGGACGGAGGGCGCGTCGACCGTCGCCGGCCGGACCTCGCCGTTCGCCCAGTCGCTGACGATGCTGCCCTCCCTGGCCCGCACCCGCCAGAAGAGGCGGCCGGACGGCAGGGGGACGTCGGGGACGACGCGGCTGTTGACGGTCGACCTCGACCACAGCTGCACGCTGAAGTCCGAGCGGGACGACAGCTCCACGTCGTAGCCCGTCGCCGCGGGGACGACGTCCCAGGAGAGGACCGGGCCGGCGACGTCCGCCGACAGGTTCGCGGGCGCGCCGGGGGCGGCCGACGCCGGCGCCGCGGTGAGGGCGACCGTGGCGAGTGCCGTCGTGAGCGCCGTGACCAGCGCCGTGACCAGCGCCGTGGTCAGCGCGACGAGCGCGTGTGTCCTGCTGTGCATGCCGAGGCCCCTCGTGTCGACCCCGGGGCAGTCACCGGGGCGCGGCAACCGTAGGAAAAGCGTGGCCGGCCCACAGGAGAACCAGCGGAAATGACCCGATCGGGTGGGAGCGCCCGCCGATCGGTCAGTCGAGCCCGAGCGAGAACGCCGTCTCGAGGTCGTGGCGCGAGTGGGTGCGGAACGCGATGTGGGTCTCGGTGGAGCGGACGCCCTCGACCTTGTTCAGGCGGTCGGCGACCACGTCGGCGACCTCCTCGTGGGTGCGGACCCGCACCAGGGCGATCAGGTCGATCTGGCCCGTGACCGAGTAGACCTCGCTCACGCCGTCGAGGGCCGCGATGCCCTCGGCCACCTCGGGGATCCGGGCGACGTCGGCGCTGACGAAGACGATGGCGGTGATCATGGGGGTCACCGTAGCGGCGACCTCAGGTCCGCTCCGGTCCGCGGACGGGCCGCACGTCGCGCCGTTGGTCGAAGGGGACGAGGTCCAGCCGGGAGCGCGACGCGGCGTCGTAGAGCGCCAGGTGGCGGCCGGCGCCGGCCAGCGGGCACGTCCACTCTCCCTCGACGGCGACCAGCCGGACCCCCGGTGACTCCAGCCAGCGCAGCACCTTCTCGCTCTCCTCGGCGGTGGCCGCGGGGATCGGGCCGGGCCCGCCCCTGACGGTCTCCGCCGAGGCGCGCAGGGTGGCGACCCAGGCGTGGGCGTCGTGGCCGGCGGGGATCACCCCCGCGGCGGCGAGCCGGCCGTGACGCACGACGTGCACGGCCCAGCGGCCGTCGTCCTCCTTGCGGGCCGCGACGATCTCCGGGCAGGCGCTGAGCGCCCCGAGCCGCTGGGTCCGGGCGGCGGCGCGGACGAAGGCCGCGAGCCGGTCCCGCGCGGTGCCGGCGTCCTCGTAGCGCTCCTCCTCGGCCAGGGCGGCCATGCGGGCGTTGACGGTCTCCACGACCTCCTCCGGGCGGTGCAGCAGTGCGTCCCGCAGGCGGGCGACCACGGCGCCGTACGTCTCGGCGTCGACGGAGCCGTCGCAGGGCGACAGGCACCGGCCCATCTCCGCGAGGGCGCAGGCCGACCCGGACGGCGTACGGGGGAGCCGGCCGCCGCACTGGCGCACCGGGAAGGTCTCGTGCAGCGCGGCGAGGCACCGCTCGACGACCTTCTTCGACGAGAACGGACCGAGGTAGTCGGCGTCGTCGTCGAGGACCTGGCGCACCGTCGAGAGCCGCGGCCACGGCTCGCGGGTCAGCTTGAGGAAGTGCACCTTCTCGGGGAACCGGGAGCGTCGGTTGTAGCGCGGCTTGTGCTCGGCGATGAGGCGCAGCTCGCGGACCTGGGCCTCGAGAGGGGTGGCGCAGGCGATCCCCCGCACACCGGTCGCGACCCCGACCATCTCGCCCATCCGCGACCGGGTCTCCGAGGCGGTGAAGTAGGACCGCACCCGGGTGCGCAGGTCGCGGGAGGTCCCGACGTACAGCACCCGGTCGGAGGCGTCGTGGAAGAGGTAGACGCCCGGGGCGTGGGGGAGACCCTCCGCGAGGTGTCGCTTGCGGCGCTGCGCCGGGCTGACCCGGGAGCTGAACGTCCGCAGCTCGTCCAGCGTGTGCACGCCCTGGGCGCCGAGACGCGCCAGCATCCCGTGGAGGACGTCGACGGTCGCCCGCGCGTCGGACAGGGCGCGGTGGTTCGGCGTCGTCCCCGCCCGGAACACGCGTGCGAGCGTCGCCAGCTTGCAGTTCGGCGCCTCGTCGCGCGTGACCAGCCGTCGCGCGATCAGTGCGGTGTCGAGGACCTCGAACCGCGGCCACGCCCGGTGCTGCTGCTCCGCGAAGTGCTTGAGGAAACCGATGTCGAAGGGGGCGTTGTGGGCGACGAGGACGCTGCCGCGGGCGAAGTCGAGGAAGGCGGGCAGGGCCGACTCGATCCGCGGCGCCCCGACGACCATCGAGTCGGTGATGCCCGTGAGGACCGCGATGAACGAGGGGATCGCGGTGCCGGGGTCGACGAGGGTCTGGAACTCGCCGAGCACCTCCCCGCCGCGCACCTTGACGGCGCCGATCTCCGTGATCATCGCCCCGCCGGCGGCCGACCCGCCCGTGGTCTCCAGGTCGACCACGCAGAACGTCTCGTCGCGCAGCGCTCGGCCGAGCTCGTCGAAGCTGCGCTGCTCCTCCCACCGCGACCCGGTGGTGGTCCGCTCCTGCGTCCTCGTGTCCATCGCCGCGGACGCTAGGGCGGACCGCCGACAACGTCAGGGCGGCGCGCCCGGGACCGCCCTACCCTGGAGCCATGTCCGAGGTGCCGGCCACGACGGGCGCGGTCCGCGAGCGGCTGGCCGCGCTGGTCGCCGACGTGCTGCCCTCGGCCGACCCGGTGCCGCAGCGCCTGCGCCGCATCGCGGCGTTCGCCCCGGCCCGCCGCGCCCGCCTGGGCGGTGAGGCGATCGTGTCGGTGCTGGAGAGCGACGACGAGTTCCGCGCCCGTGCCGCCGACCTGGTGGGGGAGCGCGCCCACGAGGAGCGGGACCCCGCGGAGGCCGCGGCGCTGGCGTGGCTGCGGCGCGAGCCCGGGTGGGAGCAGATCTGGGAGGCCACCACCGACCGGCTGGCCGCCCGGGCCGAGGAGGCGACCGCGGCGCGCGAGGAGCAGGAGTCGGCGCGCGAGGCCGACCGCGCCGACCGGGCCGAGGAGGCGTTGCGGGCGCTGCGGGCGGAGCGCCGCCGGCAGCTCGACGAGCTGCGCGGCGAGGTCAGCACCCTGCGGCACCGCCTGGGGGAGACCCGCAGGCGCGAGCGCGACGCGCGCCAGGCGGCCGACGGCGCGACCGCTGCGCTCTCGGCCGCCCAGGACGACGTCCGCCGCGCGGCCGAGGAGGGCGAGACCGAGCGGCGTCGGCTGCGTGCACGCGTCGAGGAGCTCGAGGCCGCCAACGCCGCGCTCCGGCGTACCTCGCGCGAGGAGCGCGGCGAGATCGGGCTGCGCGCCCGGGTGCTGCTCGACACCGTCGTCGAGGCGGCCGCCGGGCTCCGCCGGGAGCTGGCGCTGCCCGTCGCGGACGCCGCACCCGGCGACCGCGTCGAGCGGCGGGTCGCCGAGGCGGCCGCGGAGGTGGGCGCCACGGCCGGGCCGGGCGCGGCCGGGCGTGACGGGGCGTCACGTCTCGAGCAGTACCTGGCCGCGCCCCGACCCCGCCTGCTGGTCGACGGCTACAACGTCAGCAAGTCGGCGTGGCCCGAGGCGTCGCTGGAGGCGCAGCGAGCCCGGCTCCTGCGCTCCCTCGCCCCGCTGGCGGCCCGGACCGGGGCCGAGACCACGGTGGTCTTCGACGCCGCGTCCTCCGCCGCCCGACCGACCGCGGTGCAGGCGCCGCGGGGCGTGAAGGTGCTCTTCAGCCCGCCCGGGGTGATCGCCGACGACGTCATCGCCGAGCTGGTCGAGACCGAGCCGACAGGGCGCATGGTCGTGGTCGTCTCCAGCGACCAGGAGGTCGCGCGGCACGCGGCCCGCCACGGGGCCCGCGCCGTCGCCTCCCAGGTCCTGCTCTCACTGCTCGGATGAGGCGGGGCCTGTCTGCCCGACAGCCTGTGGGCC
Source organism: Nocardioides sp. CFH 31398 (assembly GCF_022436705.1). Classification (GTDB taxonomy): domain Bacteria; phylum Actinomycetota; class Actinomycetes; order Propionibacteriales; family Nocardioidaceae; genus Nocardioides. Next base: position 35,836 of record NZ_JAKUHT010000024.1, read on the forward strand.
GGTGCTCCGACACGCCGTCCGGCGCCGTTGTCGGTGGGGGGTGGCACGGTCCGGGACATGACGACACGGATCGACTGCGACTCCTGCCTGGTGCGCGGTCTGCACTGCCACGACTGCGTGGTGACCGCCCTGCTGGGCCCGCCCCCGGAGCTCGAGCTGGACGACGACCAGACCCGCGCGCTCGCCGTCCTCGCGGACGGAGGGCTGGTGCCACCGCTGCGCCTGGTGCGGCCGGTGTCGGGGCCCGAGATCGAGTCCGCCTGAGCGGTGCGAGGCGCCGCCTGGCACCGGGTCGGGCGTCGGTTCCCAGGATGTCCACAGGGAGTCACCCGAGGTTTGCCGGGTGGTGGTCGCCCGGTTAGCCTTCTTCGCGGTGCTCGCCCCGCGGGTCAGACCGGATCCGCACGGGCACCACGTCGAGTCCCGAGCCGTGACGCACACGGGGAGGGAACCGGGGAACCACCTCCACTGGGGTGAATCCGCGACGAGACCGGCGCCCCCGCGCCGAGGAGCCGCGGTAGGGCGGTCGTGCCCGAACCCGTCAGCTCACCCGGTAGGCGAACGACCAAGGAGATCCACCCCCCGTGCCCCACCCCCGCCTGCGCGCGCTCACGGCTGTGTCCACCTCTCTGGTGATCCTCTCCTTCGCGGTAGGGCCGGCGAACGCCGACCCGGACGTCGACGACATCGACAAGGTCGCCGACCGCGTCGACCGCCTCTGGCACGACGCGGAGCAGGCGCAGGAGCGCCACCACGACGCGTCGATCGAGTTGAAGGAGCTGCGTCGCGAGCTCCGCGGGCTCCGCTCGGACGCCGAGCGGCAGTCGACCGAGGTCGACGGCGTCCGCACGCAGGTCGAGGACTCCATCGTCAGCCAGTACACGGCCGGGGCCGGTGTCGGCACCGTCGGTGAGCTGGCCGTCTCGGAGGATCCCGACCGCTTCCTCTCCGACCTGTCCACCATGTCGTCGTTCAACGACATGCAGGACGACATGTTCGACGACTTCGCCACCGAGGCCGACGCCCTGCGGCTGCGCGAGCAGGCGGTGGCCGACCGCACCTCCGAGGTGGAGCAGACCGAGGCCGAGCTCCGCGAGGAGATGGAGACGGTCGAGCAGAACGCCGACGAGGCGCAGGAGATCCTCGACGGCCTCGAGGAGGAGCAGCGCGAGCAGATCGCGGCCGCCTCCTCCTCCGGCTCCACGACCGAGGTCCCCTCCGACGTCCCGCCGGCGGGCCGCGCCCAGGCCGCGGTCGACTACGCCCTCGCCCAGGTCGGCGACTCCTACGTGTACGGCGCCTCCGGTCCCGACGCGTTCGACTGCTCCGGTCTCACCTCGATGGCGTGGGCCCAGGCGGGCGTCGCCCTTCCCCGGTCCTCGAGCGCGCAGATGGCGGGCGGCGGCACCCCGGTGTCGATGAGCGAGCTGCAGCCCGGCGACCTGGTCTTCTACTACAGCCCCGTCAGCCACGTGGCGCTCTACATCGGCAACGGTCAGATCGTGCACGCGGCGAACCCGGGCACCGGCGTCGTCGTGGCGGGCGTCTCCACCATGCCGGTCTCCGGCGCGGTCCGCCCCGGCTGAGCCCGGTAGGTCCTTCCTAGGTGGAGCCGGTCATCCTTCTGGGGTGACCGGCTCCGTCGTGCGTGGCCCCGTGCGCCGCCTGCGCGCGGCGCTCGAGCGCGCCCCGCGCCGCGTCGTCGTCCTCGGCGCCGCCGCGGCCGTGCTCGTGCTCCTCGTCGCGGGTGCCGCCCTGTGGTGGGTCCAGCGCCCCTACGCCAGCGACCTGGACGGCGTCGCCGGTCGCTCCTCGGTGGTGTCACCGGGGCTGGCGGCCCGCACCCTGGCGCGGCTGCGTCAGGCGGTCGTCTCCGGGGACCGCGCCGCCGCCCGCGACCTGGCGCCTGCGGACGACCCACGGGCTGCCGACCTGCTGGAGGCGGTGGTCGACAACGCCCGGGCCCTGGACGTGGTCGACCTCGGGCTGCGCTACGTGGACGAGGTCCCCGCGGCCGACGGCACCCCGGGGGCGCAGTGGCCCGCGGCGGTCGAGCTGACCTGGCGGTTCGCCGGGTTCGACACCGGCGCCTCCCGGGTCGAGACGGTCGTGGCCTTCGCCCGCGAGGGCGAGCGGGTGTCCGTCGTCGGCTTCGGCGCGTTGCCCACCACCGACCAGCCGTTCGGCAGCCCCGGGACCGGCGTCGCCGCGGGCACCCGCACCCCGATCTGGCTCACCGGCCCGGTCGAGGTGCGCCGGGGCGGGCAGGTCCTGGTGCTGGCCGCCGACGAGGTCGCCCGCGGACTCGACGGCTACGAGGACCTCGCCGCGTTCGCCGTCCCGGCCGTCGCCCGCGACGCTCCTGGCTGGGACGAGCGACTCGTGGTCGAGGTGCCCCGCGACGTGGCGTCGCTCGCAGCGGCCATCGGCGCGGAGGAGGACTCCGTCGCGGCGGCGGCCGCGGTCACCGCGACCAGCGACGGGACGGACGGCGGGGACGCCGGAGGCGTGCACGTGTACGTCAACGCCGCCGTGTTCGACACGCTCGGGCCCCGGGGTGCCGAGCTCGTGATGAACCACGAGGCCGTCCACGTCGCGACCCGGGCACCGGGCAGCCCGGCCCCGACCTGGCTGGTCGAGGGGTACGCCGACTACGTGGCCCTGCGCGACGCCGACGTCCCCGAGCGACGGGCGGCCGCCCAGGTCGCGCAGCGCGTGCGGGACGACGGGGTGCCCACCTCGCTGCCCACGCCGGCGGACTTCGACCTCACCGGCACCCACGCCGGAGCGACCTACGAGGCCGCCTGGCTGGCGTGCGTCGTGCTCGCCGACGAGGCCGGTCCGGCCGCGCTGCGGCGGGTGTACACCGCGGCCGACCGCGGCGTGCCCCTCACGACCGCGCTGGCCCGCTCGACGGACCTCGACGTCGCCGGGCTCACCCGGCTCTGGCAGGACCGCCTCCGCGAGGTGTCGCGCCGTGCGGCCGGCGAGGACGCCGCGTGACCGGGCACCGCCGGGTCGCGCTGGTCGTGCTCCTCCTCGCCGGTGGGGCGTTCGCGCTGCTGACCCTGCTCCTCGTGCCGTGGGACCCCGTCCCCGGCGCGCGCCCGCCGGCAGCGCCCGCGGACAGCGTGTTCACCGCGGACCAGCTGGCCCGGGCCGAGGCGTACTCCTCCGCCGCCCGGTCGTGGGGCCGCACGTCGCTGGTGGTCTCGTTGGGCGTGTCGCTCGTGCTCGGGTTCACCCGGCTGGGCCGCCGGCTCGTCGCTCGGCTGCCCGGACCCTGGTGGGTCGCGGTGCCGCTCGCCGTCGTCGCCGTGCTCCTGGTGGGACGCCTCGCGACCCTGCCGTTCTCCGCCCTGGGCAGGATCGAGTCCCTGCGCTACGGGTTGACCGAGCAGGGGTGGGCCGCCTGGGGGGTCGACGTCCTGGTGTCGTTCACCGTGCAGTCGGTGGCCACCTCGCTGGCGCTGCTGGTCCTGCTGGGGGTACGACGCCGACTCCCGACCGCCTGGCCCGCCGCGGCGGCGGGCCTCATGGCCGCCCTGGTGCTCGCCGCGTCGTTCGCCTACCCCGTCGTCGTCGAGCCGCTGCGCAACACGTTCACGTCGCTGCCGGACGGTCCGCTGCGGACCGAGATCCTCGACGTCGCCCGGCAGGAGGGCATCGCCGTCGACGACGTCCTGGTCAGCGACGCGTCGCGGCGGACGACGACGCTCAACGCCTACGTGTCCGGGTTCGGCGGGACCCGGCGGGTGGTCGTCTACGACACGCTGGTCGGGGGCCTGCCGACCCGTGAGGTGGTGTCGGTCGTCGCCCACGAGCTGGCGCACGCCCGGCACGACGACGTGCTCGTGGGCTCGGTGCTCGGTGCGGCCGGTGCGGCGGCCGGTGCGGGCCTCCTCGGGCTGCTGCTGCCCGGACGTCGGCGCGGCGAGGACGACGACGAGGTGTCCGACGAGCTCGCGCTGGTGCCCCGGGTGCTGGCCCTGCTGGCGGTCGCGACGTTGCTCGCCACGCCGGTGCAGTCGACGATCAGCCGCCAGGTCGAGCTGCGCGCGGACGTCGACGCGCTGTGCGTCACCCGCGACCCCGAGGCCTTCGAGCGGCTGCAGGCCATGCTGGCGACGCGTTCCCTGTCGGACCCCGAGCCCGCCGGGTGGTCCCAGGTCGTGTTCGGCACGCACCCCACGGCCCTGGAACGGATCGGGCTGGCGCGGGGCCTGGACTGCGGCTGAGTCGGCGCGGAAATGACACGACGGCCGCCGGGGGCCGGAGCCCCCGACGACCGTCGTGGTCGAAGCCGTCAGATCACGGGGTGCAGTCGGCGTTCGCGGCGCCGTCGACGCCCGTCGAGACCTCGGTGCACGTGTCGCTGAAGGCGGAGGTGATGGTGTCGCCGAGGACGAAGACGATGGCGACGATGACGGCCGCGATGCCGGCGACGAGCAGGCCGTACTCCACGGCCGAGGCGCCACGCTCGTCACGCTCGGGGAACTTGGCGGCGAAGAGGAGCTGCAGGTACTGGATCATGGTGGTCGTTCCTGTTCAGGGAGGAGTGGGATGCGGGGCGTACCGAGGCTCCCGAGTCAGCGGTCGTCCCCGATGACCCCAGGATGCGCTCGGGGCCGACCCGGTCACATCGGGACTTCGCGCGGAGCTCCCTAGTCCTCTTGAACTAGTCCAGCGAGATTCTTGTAGGAATTTTGAGTATTCGGCTGACAGGACGCTGTTCGCGCAGGTCAGAGTGGGTGTGTCGCGCCCACCACATCAGGAGCGGGCGGCCGGACCGACGCTCGACAGCAGGCCGATGCGCATCGCGGTGACCAGTGCCTGGGCGCGGTTCGTCGCGCCGAGCTTCTGGTAGATCTTCGCGATGTGCGACTTCGCGGTCGACTCGCTCATGTGGAGCCGACGTGCGATCGTCGACGTCCCCGCGCCGTCGGCCAGCAGCACGAGCACCTCGTGCTCGCGCGGCGTCATCCGGGTCGACTCGCCCGACACCCGACGCAGCATCGCCTGCGCGAGGCCGGCGCAGACGAAGCTGCGCGGCGAGGAGGCCGCGTGGCGGGCGGCGCCGACGACCTCGCCGGACGGCGCGTCCTTGCCCACGAAGCCCGACGCGCCCGCCTCCATGGCGGCGAAGATCTGGTCGTCGCCGGAGTGCATCGTGAGCACGACGAGACCCACGTCGCGGCTCGCCTTGCGGACGGAGCGGACGACGTCGAGGCCGGTGCCGTCGGGCAGCTGGAGGTCGGTGACGATCACGTCGGGCCGGTGGGTCTCCCACGCCTCGAGCGCCTCGCCGACGTCGCCGGCCTGCGCGACGATCTCCATCTGGGGGTCACGCCCGAAGGCCGACGCCAGGCCGTGCCGGATCAGCTCGTGGTCGTCGACGAGCACGACCCGGGTCGTGGTCTCTGCCATGGCCTTCTCCTCGCTCAGTCGCGGGCGGTGTCGGCCGGCGCCGTCCGTGCCGGGACCCGGTGGTCGGCGTCGGGGTCGCCGGTGGTCTCGTCCTCGGTGGGCGAGCGGTGCCGGACGGACACCACCGTGCCACCACCGGGGGCGTCGCGGATGTCGAGCTCCGCCCCGATGAGGGCCGCGCGCTCGCGCATGATCGTCAGGCCGTGGGAATCGGGCCGGATGGAGCGGATGCCGAGACCGTCGTCGCGCACGGTGATGTCGTATCCCGGCGGGGTGACGCGGCAGGAGACCTCGACGACGTCCGCCCGGGCGTGGCGGACCGCGTTCTGCAGTGCCTCCTGGGTGATGCGCACGAGCTCGGCCTCGACCGAGGGCCACAACCGCGTCGTGCCCTCCTCGATCCGCACCCGGATGGGGACGCCCGAGACGTCGGTCAGGTTGCGGGCGAGGTCGCCGATCGCGGCGCCCAGGCTGGGGCTGGTGTCGACGTCGGCGCGGAGGGTCTGGACGGAGCGGCGGACCTCGGACAGCACCCGGGTCATCGTCGCCCGGAGCAGCTCGAGGTCGGCCTGCTGCTCCGGGGAGGAGGGTGCCTCGAGCATCATGTCCACCATGTACCCCATGGACGCGATGTCCTGGGCCACGCCGTCGTGCATCTCGCGGCCGAGCCGGCGGCGCTCCTCGAGGGTGGCGGCGTCACGGACCTCCGCGAACAGCAGCGCCGCGTCGAGCTGGAGCGCGAGGGGCTGGAGCCGGCCGAGCAGGTCGCGCAGCGTCCGGTGGAGCTCGAAGGGGTCGGGGTCGACCCGCTCGGACACCGAGCCGGTGATGACGCCGACCATGCCCTTGTCGGTGGCCACCCGGAAAGCGAAGTCGAAGCCCTGCACCCGCGCGACGCCGTCGTCCCAGACCGCAGCGGCGAGGGCCGCGGCGTCCTCCTCGCGGTCCGCGGCCGCCCGGCCCGAGGCGGGCTTGCCGGCGAGCACGATGAGGCCGTCGCCGGCGGGGACGTGCAGGGCGAGGCGGGTGGTCGGGATGACGTCGCGGGTGCGGACCAGCAGGCGGTGGCCGATCGCCACCGGGTCGAGGCCGCCGCGCAGGTCGTCGGACAGCACGAGGAGCTGACCGATCAGGTGCCGCGCGTCGCGGTAGGGCGCCTCGCCCTCGGCGTCCGCATCGCCGTCCGAGCGCACGAAGGTGGCCATCATCCCCACCCCGAGCCCGAGGACGACCCAGGTGGTGAGCTCGACCCCCTCGGAGGCGTCGAAGGGTCCGCCGACCGCCAGGGTCACCCCCACGACGACGACGGACTGCACCACCAGCGCCTCGGTCACCCCCCGGGCGCCCCGGTGGAGCCCGGCGACGAAGGGCAGGACGGCGAGGGCCGGCAAGGGCAGCAGCGTGTCGTGGACGACGGCGCCGCACACCCCGGCGACCAGCGCGCCCTCGAGCGCCACGACCACGGCGCCCGGCAGGCGAAGGGCGAGCGCCGAGTGCACGAGGATCCAGACCGCCCCGATGACGAGGAGGGCGACGACGGCCGTGCTGTCGCGCTCGTACAGGCTCAGACCACCGAGGGTCAGCAGCACGAACGCACGTGCGGAGGTGCTGAGGGCCTCGGGGGTCGGGGAGAGCCAGCGCGTCAAGCCAGACCGCCCTCCATGATGGTGATCGCCGCGGGGCCGAGGACGGCGATGAACAGACACGGCAGGATACAGAAGATCAGGGGCACGGTGATCTTGACGGGCAGCTGCTGCGCCTTCTCCTCGGCGCGCTGCCGCCGCTTGACCCTCATCTCCGCCGTCTGCACCCGCAGCACCTGACCGACGGGGATGCCGAAGCTGTCGGCCTGCACGAGGGCGCTGACGAACGACTTCAGGTCGTCGAGGTCCGACCGCTCGCCCAGTGCGCGCAGCGCCGGGCCGCGCCCGGAGCCGAGCTGCATCTCGCGCAGGACCCGGGAGAACTCCTCGGCCAGGGGCCCCTCGGTGTTGGAGGCGACCTGCTGCAGGGCCGCATCGAAGCCGAGGCCGGACTCCACGCTGATGGTGAGCAGGTCGACGGCGTCCGCGAGCTCGTTGCGGATGCGTTCCTCCCGGTCGTAGGCGCGCTGGTAGAGCCAGAGGTCGGGGCCGAGGAAGCCGACGACGGCCCCGCCGGTGACGACGAGCAGGAGGACGACGGGGCCCGGCCCCCACACCAGCCCGAGCAGGAGCGAGACCACCAGGCCGGCCGCTCCGGCTATCACCTTGGCGGACATGACGCGCTCGGGGTCCCACCCCGTCGACGCGCCGGCGCGCTCCAGCTTGCGTCGCAGCTTCGCCGGCCCGTCGGCGCCGACGAGCCGGCGGCCGAGAACGAGGGTGCGGGCTCGCAGCGGGCCGGCGACCCGCTTCGCGAAGGGGACGTCGAGCTCGTCGGTCATGACCTTGGGGGGCCCGCCCATCGCCTCCACGAGAGCCAGCGAGCGCGCGACGCCGCTGCTCTCCGGACGGGTCGCCAGGGCGAGGAGCACGAGCGAGACGACCAGCAGGACGACACCCACGACGAGGACGGCCACCGCTCAGACCTCCATCTTGACCATCTTGGTCATCCAGAAGAAGCCGACGACGAGCAGCAGGGTCGCCACCCCGAGCATGATCCACCCCCGGGGGTCGGTGAACAGTGGCTCGATGTAGTCGTAGTTGGTGACCGCGAGGTAGAGCAGGAAGACCGGCGGCAGCCCTCCGAGCACGTAGGCCGACAGTCGGCCCTCGGCGGACAGCGAGGCGACCTGGCGCCGCAGGTACTGCCGCTCGCGCATGGTGGCCGCGACGGTGTCGAGGAGCTCGGCGAGGTTGCCGCCGACCTCCCGCTGGATGCGGACCGCCATGACCACCCACCCGAAGTCCTTGCTGCCGACCCGCTGGGCGACGCCGTCCAGGGCGTCCTCGAGGTCGACGCCGAGGCGCGTCTCGACGATGGCGCGGCGGAACTCCGAGACCATGGGCTCGACGCCCTCGCGGACGATGGTGTCCACCGACTGCATCAGCGACAGTCCGGCCGACAGCGACCCCGAGATCAGCTGGAGGGTGTCCGGCAGGGCGGTGTCGAACTTCTTGCGACGGCGCGAGACCTTCAGCCCGAGCACCACCCACGGGCCGGCGACGCCGAGGACGAGCGCGAGCAGCACCAGCAGCGGGTTGCCGCCGCTCAGCAGGAGGACCAGCAGCGTGGTCCCCACGAAGACCCCGGCGTGCACCAGCAGCCACTCGTGGGCCTTCAGCGAGCTGCCTGCCGCCTCCAGCCTCGCGCTGATCCGCGCCTCGAGACCGGGCCGCCCCTCGAGCACCCGCTGCGCGGTCGCCTTCGACGAGGCGAACCTGTCCGGGGCCGGCGCTCCCTCCGCGCCGGCCTCGGACGCGGTCGCCAGGCCGGAGGTGCGGGCCGTGTACGCGCCGACCCGCTCGGCGGGGGAGACCTGCTCCGAGCGGGGGACGGCGAGGACGACGAGCACACCGAGCAGGCCCAGCCCGAGCGCGGCGAGCCCGCCGTACAGGACGAGGTCGGCGCCGGTCACCGGTCCTCCCTGCTGAACACCGCGGGGTCGACCGTGACGTTGGCGTGAGCCATCTTCTCGAGGAACTTCGGACGCAGCCCCGTGGAGCGCAGCCGGCCGCGGGTCCTGCCCTCCGCGTCGAAGCCGGCGCCGTGGTCGTAGACGAAGACGTCCTGCAGCGTGATGACGTCGCCCTCCATCCGCTCGACCTCGGTGATGTGGGTGATGCGGCGCGAGCCGTCCTTGAAGCGGCTCTGGTGGACGATGAGGTCGACCGCCGAGGCGATCTGCTCGCGGATGGCGCGGACGGGCAGGTCCATGCCGGCCATGAGCACCATCGTCTCCATCCGGGCGAGGGTGTCGCGGGGCCCGTTCGAGTGCAGGGTGCAGATGGAGCCGTCGTGGCCGGTGTTCATCGCCTGGAGCATGTCGAGGGCGGAGGCGTCGCGGACCTCGCCGACGATGATGCGGTCGGGGCGCATGCGCAGGCTGTTGCGGACCAGGTCGCGGATGTGGATCGCACCCTTGCCCTCGATGTTGGCCGGCCTGGACTCGAGCCGCACGACGTGGTCCTGCTGCAGCTGCAGCTCGGCGGCGTCCTCGATCGTGACGATCCGCTCGTCCGTCGGGATGAAGTCCGACAGCACGTTCAGCGTGGTCGTCTTCCCCGCGCCCGTGCTGCCGGAGACGATGATGTTGAGCCGGCCGCGCACGCAGGCGTCGAGGAACTCGGCGGTGCGGGGCGTGAGCGAGCCGAAGCGGACGAGGTCGGCGACGCGCAGCGGGTCCTCGGAGAACTTGCGGATGGTGAGCGCGGAGCCGTCGATCGCCAGCGGTGGGATGACCGCGTTGACGCGCGAGCCGTCGGCGAGACGGGCGTCGACGAGGGGGCTGGACTCGTCGACGCGGCGTCCGATGCGGGTGACGATCTTGTCGATCGTGCGACGCAGATGGTCCTCGTCGTCGAAGCGGGCCTCCGTGGGCACGAGCCGGCCCTTGCGCTCGAGCCAGACGCTGCGGTGCCCGTTGACCATGACCTCGGACACGTCGGGATCGCGGAGGAACTCCTCGATCGGGCCGTAGCCGAGCACGTCGTCGGAGATCTCCTGCGTCACCCGCTGCCGCTCGGCGGCGGTCAGCGGGCGGTCCTGGGCCCCGACGACCTCGGCCAGCACGGTGCGGACCCGCGAGGCGAGCTCGTCGTGGTCCATGTCGGCGGCGTACAGCTGCGGACCGAGCTGGGTGAGGAGCTGGGCGTGCACGGTGCGCTTGAGCTCCTCGACACGGTCGGCCTGCGCCATGTCGCGGCGGCGCGACACCTCGACCCCGGGTCCGGCGGTCGTCTCGGCGGCCGGCGGGAGCTCGGACGGCGGGGGCGGGACGGCGGCCTGGGCGAGCAGCAGGGCCGGGGTGACGCCGTCCGGGTCGACGAGCTCCTCGGGGTCCACCCCCTCCGCACGCGCCCGGTCGGCGCGCGCGGCGCGCGAGGCGGCCAGGCGGTCCGACAGGCTGCTCATCGGCGGCCGCCGAAGAGACGTCGGCGCCCCTCGGCCCTGCGCGTGCCACCCGCGGCGCCGACCGGGCCGACCGGCGCGGACGGCTCGCCCGCGATGGCGCGCACGAGGTGCTGGAGCCCGGCGGCCACCGGGTGGTCGGGGTGCGCCAGGACGATCGGCCGGCCCGCGTTCGTGGCCGCGGCGACCTCGATCGACGAGGGCAGCCGGACGGTCACGGGCATGCCGAGGATGCCCTGCACCTGGTCCGCGCTGAGCCCGACGGCGTCGTCGGCGCGGTTCAGCACGAGGTGGCGGCGACCCTCGGCGATGTGGAGGGTGTCGAGGGTGCCGGTGGCGACCTTCACGTTCTTGAGCGTCGGGACGTCGAGGGTGGCGACCAGGACGAGGTCGTCGGTGTCGTCGAGGGCCGCCAGGGTGTGCTCGTCGAACGCGGGGGCGGTGTCGACCACGACGTAGTCGTGGTGGGCGGCGAGGGCGTCGATCACGGCGCCGACCAGCTGGGTGCTGATGCGGTCCAGGGCGTCCGGCAGGCTCGGCGCGGCGAGCACGGAGACCCCGTCGGCGTGGCGCGTCAGCAGGGGCTCGAGCAGGGAGACGTCCAGCGACTGCTCCGCCCCGGCGGCGTGCTCGATCGAGTGGCTGGGGAACAGCTGCAGGGTGATGGCGACGTCGCCGAAGGCGAGGTCGAGGTCGACGAGGCACACCTTCCGGGCGCCACGGTCGGCCAGGGCGAGGGCGAGGTTGACCGCCACGGTGGTCTTGCCGACGCCGCCCTTGGGCGAGAACACGGTCACGACGCGCCCGCGGTGGACGGCGCCGCCAGGCCCGCGCAGGGCGGTCCACAGCTCGTAGGCGCGGCCCACGGCGGCCTCGAGCGCGGCGACGTCGTCCGCGCCGACGACCTCCCGGACGCCCGCGTGCATCGCGCGGCCGAGGACCTCGGTGTCGACGAGGCGCCGCACCAGCACCACCGAGACGGTCGGGCGGGCGGTGCGCAGGGTCTCGCTGAGGCCGACGGCCTCGACGAGGTCGACCGAGGGGCCGACGAGGACGACGTACTCCTCCGGGCGGGAGCCGAGCCAGGCCAGCAGCCGCTCGGTGGTCGGGACGCAGTGGGCGCCCGGGGGCAGCGCCGCGAGCAGCTTCTCGGCGGCGGCGGTGTCGGGCTCGACGACGACGGGCACGGCCTACCCCCCGAACAGGTTGGAGAAGTCGGTGGACTCGCCGGCCTCGACGTCGCTGTCCTCGGTGAGGAGCGCGAACGACAGCTCGCCGTTCGCGGCGGCGAAGGTCATCCGCTGGACCTCGTCCTGGTCGAGGGAGAGGGTCATCAGCGTCGTGGGGAGCTGCTCGGTGGTCTCGGCGCCGCCGTCGGTGGTGGTCGTCGTCGTGGTGGGGGTCGTCGAGCCCACCCCGAGCACCTGCACGCGCTCGAACAGCACGCGGCTGAACGGGGCGCCGTCCTCACCCTGGCCCGTGTAGACGACCGCGACCTCGGAGCCGGGGTTCACGAAGCCCGCGACACGGGCGGGGTCGGTGAGGTTGACCGAGGCCGCCATCTTGTCGCGGGGGATGGCCAGCGGCGAGCTCGTCTCCTGCTGCCCCCCGAACTTCTCCGTGATGATCTGCTCGCCCGGGAAGATCCGCGTGGTCGCGAACAGTCCCTCGAGGGCGGCCACGTCGGTCTGCGCCGACGGCAGGACGGCGTCCGCGGGGACGACCGTGGTGACGATCTTGCCGGCGTCGTACGCGTCACCGACGGCCTCGCCGATCTCGATGGGGGCGACCGCGGTGAGGACGGGGACGGTCCGCGTGCCCTCCTGGGCGCGGGCGTCGGCCCCCCGCACGTAGACGAGCACCATCATCACGCCGATCGCGGCGACGACGGTGGCGGCGGCGAGGAGCAGCCTGCGGCGGTTCATCGGGGGAGGGACCTCTCGAGGGGAGGAACGAGGGGGAACGAGGGGTGGACGCGGTGGGGGGCGTGCAGGGCGTGGGCGGCGCGGGACCCCACACCCGAAGTAAAGGTCCGCCGTCGCCGCCGTGAGTGGTTTTGTCCGGGAATGGCCCGGACGGGCTAGGACGACCCGGCTCGGCGTAGTCCGTCGTGACCAGACGGAGTGTCCCCGAGGCCCCCCTGGCGGCCACCGGAGCGCGGGCTCAGCGGTACAGCTCGGCGATGTCCTCGCGGTGCTCGCGCAGCACGACGGAGCGCCGCAGCTTCAGGCTCGGGGTGAGCTGGCCGGCCTCCTCGGTCCAGTCGTGGCCGAGGATGGTGAAGCGGCGGATCGCCTCCGCCTTCGAGACGGCCGCGTTCGCCTCCTCGACTGCCTCGGACACCGCCGCCCGCAGGTCCGGGTCGTCCACGAGGTCGGCGACCGTGCCGCGCTTGCCGTGGCTCTCGGCCCAGGCGGGGAAGGACTCGTCGTCGATGGTGACCAGGGCCCCGACGAACGGCTGGCCGTCACCGACGACCAGGCACTGCGACACCAGCGGGTGGGCGCGCAGACGGTTCTCGAGGACGGCGGGGGCGACGTTCTTCCCGCCGGCGGTGACGAGGATCTCGGTCTTGCGGCCGGTGACGCGGACGAACCCCTCGTCGTCCACCTCACCGACGTCGCCGGTGCGCAACCAGCCGTCGGTGTCGAGCACCTGGGCCGTCGCGTCCCGCCGGTCCTCGCCGGTGGGCGCCCAGTAGCCGTCGAAGACCTGGGCGCCGCGGAAGAGCAGCTCGCCGTCGTCGGCGACCCGCACGGTCACGCCGGGCAGCGGTCTCCCCACCGTGCCGACCTTGTGGGCCTCCGGCACGTTCACCGTCAGCGCGCCCGTGGACTCGGTCAGGCCGTAGCCCTCGAGCACGGGGACGCCGACCCCGCGGAAGACGTGTCCGAGCCGCTCGCCCAGGGGCGCACCGCCCGAGACGGCGTACCGGCACGACCCGCCGAGCGCCGCGCGCAGGCGGCCGTAGACCAGGCGGGAGTAGAAGGCGTGGCGGGCGCGCAGCCGCAGCGGCACCCGGCGCTCGTCCAGGGCCCGCGAGTAGTCGATCGCCGTGCGCATCGCCGCGTCGAAGACGGGCCCGCGGCCGTCGGCCGTCGCGTTCTGCGAGGCCGCGTTGAAGATCTTCTCGAAGACGCGCGGGACGGCGAGCAGGAACGTGGGGGAGAAGGACCGCAGGTCGGCGTCGAGCTCCTTGACGTCCGCGCAGTGGGCCAGCCGCACGCCGGCCCGCAGGCAGCCGACCTGGATGATCCGGGCGAAGACGTGGGCCAGCGGCAGGAAGAGCAGGGTCGAGGGCTGCGCCTCGTCCCGGCCCTGCTCCCGGCCCTCCTCCTGGTCCTCCTCGTCCCCGTCGCCCGACGGGGACGAGAAGAGCTGCTGCAGCTCGGCGACGGCGACGGAGAGCTCCGCGTCGAGGTTGCCGTGGGTGAGCCGGCAGCCCTTGGGCCGGTCGGTCGTCCCGGAGGTGTAGATGAGCGTGGCGAGGTCGCCCGGCCCCGCCGTACGACGGCGCTCCTCGAGCTGGGCGTCGCTCACGTCGCCCCCCAGCCGGCGCAGGACGTGGACGGCGTGGTCGTCGAGGCACCACACCTGGTTCAGGTCGTCGAGGTCCGCGCGAACCGAGGACACCCGAGCGAGGTGCGCCCGGGTCTCGACCACGGCGGCGCGGGCCCCGGAGTCGCCGAGCACCCAGGCGACCTGCTCGGCGGACGAGGTCTCGTAGACCGGCACGGTCACCGCGCCGGCGAACCAGATCGCGTAGTCCAGCAGCGTCCACTCGTAACGGGTCCGCGAGACGAGGGCGACGCGGTCGCCGGCCTCGAGGCCCGAGGCGACCAGCCCCTTCGCGACGGCGGTCACCTCGGCGAGGAAGTCGACGGCGCTGACGTCACGCCAGCCGTCGCCGTCCCGGCGGGCCAGGACGGGCCGGTCGGGCTGCTCGGCGGCCCGGCGGACGAGGTCGTCGGTGAGGTTGCCGGTGCCGTCGACGAGGCTCGGGACGTGCACGGTCATCGGGGTCGAGAACTCCCGCACAACCCACCTCCACGCGCTCGGTCCGCCCTGGTCCGTGACCCTCCCCACGATCCCCGACCGCGATCGTCAGGCAGGTTACCGGCGTGCGGTGAGCAGGGCCTGGTCCGGTACGCTCCGCTGAGGTCCGACGGCCGCCACGGCGTCCGGGCCGGACACCCCGACACGCCCCACCAGGAGAGCCGATGGCCGAGCAGACGACGTCCTCGATCGTCGTCGACGCCCCGCCGGCGCAGGTGATGGACGTCATCGCCGACTTCGAGGCCTACCCCGAGTGGGCCAAGGGGATGAAGCGGGTGGAGGTCGTCGAGCCCGGGGCCGCCGGTGACCGCGCGCAGCAGGTGAGGTTCGAGCTGGACGTCACGCCCATCCGCGACGAGTACACGCTCGCCTACGACTGGGACGGCGACCGGGAGGTCACCTGGACCCTCGTCGACGGCAGCATGCTGAAGACGCTGGACGGCGCCTACACGCTGCGTCCGCTCGAGTCCGGGAGCAGGACCGAGGTGTCCTACCGGCTCTCGCTCGACGTGACGATCCCGCTGATCGGCATGATCAAGCGCAAGGGCGAGAAGATCCTCATCGACACCGCCCTGAAGGGGCTCAAGAAGCGCGTCGAGCAGCACCCCTGAGGCGCAGGGTGCGGGTCTGTCTGTTCACCGGCAAGGGCGGGGTCGGGAAGTCGACCGTCGCCGCCGGGACCGCTGCGCTCGCCGCAGCCGCCGGTCTGCGCACCCTCGTGCTGTCGACCGACGCCGCCCACTCGCTCGGTGACGCGCTGGACCATGCGGTGGGCGCCGAGCCGACCCCGGTCGCGCCGGGGCTGTGGGCCCAGCAGGTCGACGCCCAGCAGCGCTTCGAGGAGTCGTGGAGCGACGTCCAGCGCTACCTGCTCGCCGTCCTGGACGCCGCGGGCGTCGACGCCGTCGCGGCCGGTGAGCTGACCGTCCTGCCCGGCGCCGAGGAGGTCCTCGCGCTGCTCGAGGTGCGACGCCAGGTGGAGACCGGCAGCCCGGACGGCGGGGCCTGGGACCTCGTCGTCGTCGACTGCGCGCCCACCGCGGAGACGCTGCGCCTGCTCGCGCTGCCCGAGGCGCTCGGCTGGTACATGGAGCGCGTGCTGCCCGCCGAGCGGCGCATCGTCAAGGTCCTCAAGCCGGTCCTCACCCGGGCCGCCGGGGTGCCGATGCCCGAGGACGACGTCTTCGACGCCCTCGTGCGCCTGCACGCGGACCTGGAGGAGGTGCGGCGCCTGCTGACCGGCCCCGACGCCTCGGTCCGTCTGGTGCTGACCCCGGAGTCCGTCGTCCTCGCGGAGGCACGGCGCTCCTGGACGACGCTGTCGCTCTTCGGCTACCGCGTGGACGGCGTGGTGGCCAACCGCGTCTTCCCGCCCACCGACGCCGACGACTGGCGCGCGGGTTGGGTCTCCGCCCAGGACGCGGTGCTCGCCGAGGCCGCCGAGTCGTTCCCGGGCCTGCCGCTGTGGCGTTCGAGCTACGCCGCCCGGGAGCCGGTCGGGCTCGAGGCCCTCCTCGCGCTCGCGTCGGCGCTCTACGGCGACGACGAGCCCTGGGCCGCTCCCGGTGCGCCGGCGCCCTTCGTCGTACGGCGCGAGGCGGGGGCGCCCCCGGAGCTCCGCCTGTCGCTGCCCGGCGCGGCCCGCGAGGAGGTCGACCTCGCCCGCCGCGGGGACGAGCTCGTGGTGACCGTCGGCTCCTACCGCCGGCTGCTGGCGCTCCCCGCGGGTCTCGCCGGCTGCCCGGTCACCGGCGCGAGCGTGACCGACGGCGAGCTGACCGTCCGCTTCGCGGAGCGTGGCGCGTGACCGACCACGGTGCGGGTCCCGACCAGCCGGGCCACGAGCACGAGCGGTCCTCCGGCGCCCCGGGAGGCGGCGCCGACGGTGTCGGGGACCTCGGGGAGGAGGCGGCCCGTCTGCTCGGCGTCCTCGCCGGCTTCACGCGCAGCGTCGACGAGCACGTCGCCACGGGCGCCCCCGAGTGCCAGTGGTGCCCGGTGTGCCGGGCGGTCCACGTCGTCCGCTCGGCGAGCCCGGAGGTCCGCGAGCACCTGAGCACCGCGGCGTCCTCCCTGCTGCAGGCCGCGGCGTCCCTGCTCGCCTCGACCGGTGCGCCGCGGGACGCCGAGCCCGGGCCCGGCGGCGCGACGCCGGACGACGGTCTCGAGCACATCGACCTGGACCCCGAGGAGGACTCATGACCGAGACGCGACCGGCGTGCGGCATCGACATCGGCGGCACGAAGATCGCCGGCGGCGTGGTCGACGCCGACGGGACGATCCTGCGGCAGGAGACCGTCGTGTCCCCGGCCACCGACAGCGCCGCGATCGAGAAGGCCGTCGCCGACCTGGTCGCCGAGCTCGGCAGCGACCACGACCTGTGCGGGGTCGGCGTCGGTGCCGCGGGGTTCGTCGACAAGACCGGGTCGACCGTGATGTTCGCGCCGAACCTCGCCTGGCGCGACGAGCCGCTGCGGCGCGACCTCGAGCAGCTGACGGGCCTCGGCGTCGTCGTCGAGAACGACGCGAACGCCGCGGCCTGGGGTGAGTTCTGCTTCGGTGCCGCCAGCGACGCCGACGACCTCCTGATGCTCACGCTCGGCACCGGCGTCGGCGGTGGCATGGTCACGGACGGCGAGCTGTACCGCGGCGGGTTCGGCGTCGCCGGGGAGCTCGGCCACCTGCGCATCGAGCGCGGCGGTCGCCCCTGCGGGTGCGGGAACCTCGGCTGCCTCGAGCAGTACGCGAGCGGGACGGCGCTGGTCCGCGGCGTCCACGAGGCGGCGCAGCGCGGCGTCCCCGGGGCCCGGGCGCTGGTCGAGCGCGCCGGGGGTGACGCCGCGGCGATCACGGGTCCGATGGTCACCGAGGCCGCGCTGGGTGGTGACCGCTTCGCCCTCGAGCACCTGGCCACCCTCGGCCGCTGGCTCGGGGAGGGCGTCGCGATCGTGTCCGCCGTCCTGGACCCGGCTGTCGTCCTCGTCGGGGGCGGCGTGGCCGCGGCGGGCGACCTGCTGCTCGACCCGGCCCGCGAGGTGCTGTCGAGCCACCTGACGGGACGCGGCTACCGGCCCGAGCCGGAGCTGCGCGTGGCCGTCCTCGGCGGCGAGGCGGGGATGATCGGCGCCGCCGACCTCGCGCGTCGCCGGCTGTCCCCGTCGTGACGACGGTCGGGGTGGACGTCGGCGGGACCAAGGTGCTCGCCGGCGTGGTGACGGCGAGCGGCGCGGTCACCCGGGTCGTCCGGCGTTCCACGCCCGGTCGCCTCGCCTCGGTCGAGGCGACGGAGGACGCCGTCGTCGCGGCCGTGGCCGAGGCGGCGGACGGCGCGGAGCTCGAGGCCGTCGGCATCTCGGCCGCGGGGTTCGTGGACGCCGCGGCCGAGCGGGTGGCCTTCGCGCCGCACCTGCCGTGGCGCGGCGAGCCCGTGCGGGCCCGGCTCGAGGAGCGGTGCGGGGCGCCCGTCGTCCTCGACAACGACGCGAACGCCGCGGCGTGGGCGGAGTACACCCTCGGCGCCGCCCGCGACGCCGACTCCGCGGTGGTCGTGACCCTCGGGACGGGGATCGGCGGCGGCCTCGTCCTCGGCGGCCGGCTGCACCGCGGCTTCGGCGGGATGGCGGGGGAGTTCGGCCACGCGCAGCTCGTGCCCGACGGCCGGCCCTGCGAGTGCGGCGGTCGCGGGTGCTGGGAGCAGTACACGAGCGGCAACGCGCTGCTGCGTCACGCCCGGGCCGGGTTGGGGACGTCGGCCGGACCCCTGGCCGCGCTCTGCGACGGTGACCCCGCGCGGATGACCGGGCCCATGGTCACCCGGGCCGCAGCGGGCGGCGACGACGTCGCCCGCCACGCCTTCGAGGAGGTCGGGACCTGGCTCGGCGTCGGCGTGGCCAACCTGGTGGCCGCTCTGGACCCGGAGGTGGTGGTGGTCGGGGGCGGCCTCGTCGACAGCGGGGACCTGCTCCTGACCCCCGCCCGGGCCGCCCTGCGCCGCTCGCTCGTCGGCTCGGCGTACCGCACCGTGCCCGTGCTCCGGCCCGCCGCCCTCGGCCCCGAGGCCGGCATGGTCGGAGCCGCGCTGCTCGCGGGTCGGCCCGCCGGTCGCTGAGCCGGGCGGGCGTGAGCGGGGCCCGGTGAGCGGGGTGGGCCGGTGAGCGGGGTGGGCCGGTGAGCGTGGCGGGCCGGTGAGCGGGCGGGCGAATCACCACGGTAGCCCGGTCGGTCGACGCTTCTCACGACGAATTCGTCGTGAGAGGCGTCAAGACACCCACTGACCGTGGGGATTCGACCGGCGGGCGCACCGGCCACGGCAGCCGACCCCCGGGGGACGACCGGCAGGGTCAGGTCAGACGCGGGCGCCGTCGTCCCAGGGGTCGCGCGGGTCCCGGGGCATGCGGACGACCAGGTAGACGAAACCGCCCACGAAGCCGGCGACCGCGAGGAGCTGGATGATGCCGGGCAGCCAGAAGTCCAGGACCAGGCTGAGCAGCAGCAGGAGCGGGCCCCCCACCATCAGGCACCACGCGAGCAGGCGCGACGGGGGCACGTAGGGGAGCGGCGGCGGCTCCGGGGGCACGAAACGCTCCGGGACCTCGTGCTGTGCCTCGAACTCCCGCTCCCGGCGTGCGGCCTCGGCGTCACGGGCCGCCTGGTGGTCGGCGCCGTCCACGGGCTCGGCCGTGCCGGCCGCGGACGCCTGGTCCTCGGACGACGCCTCGGCCGCCTCCGAGGCGGTCTCCGTCGACCCCACGCTGGCGCCGTCGCCGGTGTGCCGGTCGGCGGCGCGGTCGGTCGTCGCGTCGTCGAGGTCGGCGCGCTCGCCGTAGTTCTCGACGATGGCGCGCCAGAGCGCGTCCTCCTTCGACCGGTCCACGTCGCTCACACTACGTCAGCGAGCCGTGCGACCCGCGCCACGAAGTCCGCGGAGGCCGCAGCGATGACCGGTGCGTCGTGGTCGAGCGTCGCCACGTGCCAGCTCCGGGTCAGCAGCTGCTCGGTCACCTCGTCGGACGAGACCGCAGCGGTGACGAGCGCGGCCGACGACGGGTCGACCACGTGGTCCACCACCGAGCGGAAGACCAGCAGGGGCGCGGTCACCCGGGGGAGCTCGGGGCGCAGCGCGCGCCAGCCGCGGAGCATGGTGTCGAGCGCGGCGAGCGGGACCTTGGCGTAGCCGACCTCGTCCTGGCCCTCCAGCCGGATGTCGTCCACGATGCCCGGCTGGGTCGCGACGAGACGCTTGAGCAGCGGGACGGCGACGAGCCGGCGGTCCCGGCTGGTCACCGCGGGGTTGACCAGCAGCAGGCCGGCGACGTCCGCCGGACGCTCCGCGGCCAGCCGCAGCGCCAGCGCCCCGCCCATCGACAGCCCGCCGACGACGACGGTGTCGTGCGTCGCCACGAGGGCGGACAGCGCACGGTCGAGCTCGGCGTACCAGTCGTCCCACGACGTCGTGGCCATGTCCTGCCAGGTGGTGCCGTGCCCGGGCAGGCGGGGGACGACGACGCCGTACCCGCGCTCGCCGAGCGCCGTCGCCCACGGACGGATCGACGCGGGGGACCCGGTGAACCCGTGGGAGAGCAGCACGCCGACGCGCCGGCCGGCCGTCAGGTCCGGGCGGGCCTCGATGGCCACCGCCTCCGCGCGCGGGTCGCGGACGGCGGGTGGCGTGCCGGGGCCGGTCATGGCGCGATCATGCCGCACCTCCGCGGTGCCGCCGTGGGGGTCTACGCTTCAGCCAGCCGACCCGTCGGGTGGGCGGCGTCGAGAGGGGATCTGCGGTGTTCTACTGGTTCCTCAAGCTCATCGCCATCGGCCCCGCGCTGCGCATCGTGTTCCGGCCCCGCGCCGAGGGTCTCGAGAACGTCCCCGAGGAGGGCCCCGCCGTCCTCGCGAGCAACCACTTGTCGTACGCCGACTGGCTGTTCATGCCGCTCACGCTTCCGCGCCGTGTCAGCTTCGTCGCCAAGGCGGAGTACTTCACCGGCCCGGGCGTGAAGGGCTGGCTGCAGAAGACGTTCTTCTCCGGCTCCGGGCAGATCCCCATCGACCGGTCCGGCGTCGACGCCGCCGAGGGTGCCCTGATGTCGGCGAAGAAGGTGCTGGGCCGCGGCGAGCTGTTCGGCATCTACCCCGAGGGCACCCGCTCCCACGACGGTCGCCTCTACCGCGGCAAGATCGGGGTCGCCCGGCTGGCCCTGGAGACCGGCGTCCCGGTGATCCCGGTGGCGGTCGTCGGCACCGACGAGGTCGCCCCTCCCGGCAAGAAGTTCGGCCGCGTCACCCGCCCGGTGGTGCGGTTCGGTGAGCCGCTGGACTTCTCCCGGTACGAGGGCATGGAGGGCGACCGCTACATCCTCCGGTCGGTCACCGACCAGATCATGTACGAGATCATGAAGCTGTCGGGCCAGGAGTACGTCGACGAGTACGCCGCCAAGGTCAAGGCCGCCGAGCAGGAGGCGCGCAAGGCCCGCGACGACGACGGCGGCGCGCCGGAGGCGAAGGCGTCCTGACCGTGGGCGCGGCGAGGTCCGGCCCGGCCGCGGCGTCGGGGCGGACGGCCGCGGTCGCCGTCCAGGACCGCATGGTCCGGGCGCTCGCCGTGCTGCGGGCGCTGGTGCTCGCGAACACGCTGGCCGTCTTCGCGCTCCGCTACGACGGCCTCGACCGGCCGCTGCTCGGCCTGGCGGTGATGGCGTTCCTGGTCGTCTGGTCGGTCGTCGTCGTGGTCGTCCTGCGCCGGGCCCGGCGCCGCACCCTGCCGGTGCTGGTCCTCGACCTGGCGGTGGGTGCCGGGACGCTGCTGCTGTCCCCGGTCGTGGAGGGGCCCGACTTCACCACGTCGCTGCCGAGCTTCTGGGTCATGGCGCCGCTGCTGGTGTGGGCGGTGTGCCTGCGCTGGCCCGGGGGGCTGCTCGCGGCGGTCGTGCTCAGCGCCTGCGACCTGGCCGTCCGCCCCGAGATCACCCAGACCAACCTCGGCAACGTCTTCCTCGTGCTGATCGGCGGGCCCATCGTCGGTTACCTCTGCGGTTCCCTGCAGGAGATGGCCGCCCAGCGGGACGCCGCCGAGCGGGCGGCCGCGGTCGCCGAGGAGCGCGCCCGCCTCGCGCGCGCCGTCCACGACGGCGTCCTCCAGGTCCTCGCGATGGTCCAGAGGCGCGGACCCTCGCTGGGCCCGGACGGCGCCGAGCTCGGCCGCCTCGCGGGCGAGCAGGAGAGCTCGCTGCGCACACTGATCAACCGCCAGGACGCCCTGGTCCGTCCCGAGGGCGACAGCACCCTGGACCTCAGCGAGGCCCTGGCCGCCCGCGTCGCCCGCCGACCGCCGTCGGCGTCGCTGGTGGGCACCGGGGCGCCCGTCCTGGTGCCCGCCGAGGTCGCCACGGAGCTCGTCGACGCCGTCGGGGCCTGTCTCGACAACGTGGCGCGCCACGTCGGCGAGGACGCCCCCGCCTTCGTCCTGCTCGAGGACACCCCCGCCGCGGTGGTCCTCACCGTCCGCGACACCGGCCCCGGCATCGCGCCCGGTCGCCTCGAGCAGGCCGAGGCCGACGGGCGCCTCGGGGTCACCGGCTCGATCCGCGGCCGCCTGGCCGACCTGGGCGGGACGGCGGAGCTCACCACCGGGCCCTCCGGCACGTCCTGGGAGCTGACGTGGCCGCGTCGCACGGCGCACGCCGCTGGCTAGCGTGGCGGGGTGACGATCCACGACACCCACCCGTTCGCCGACCCCGAGGGCGCCCGTGAACCGGGACGCCGGCTCCGGGGGCGTCTGACCGGCACCGTCTCGCTGTGGACCGCCGGCGGCGCGCTCGCCGGCGGGGAGCGCGCCGGGCTCACGGTCAGCTCGTGGTTGGTGGTGGCGGGGGAGGAGACCCGCGTGGTCGCCATGCTCGACCCCGACTCCGAC
The DNA here is from genome assembly GCF_022436705.1 of Nocardioides sp. CFH 31398. Classification (GTDB taxonomy): domain Bacteria; phylum Actinomycetota; class Actinomycetes; order Propionibacteriales; family Nocardioidaceae; genus Nocardioides. The sequence continues at coordinate 58,283 of NZ_JAKUHT010000024.1, forward strand.
CTGCTGGACGCGCTGGAGCGCACCGGCCGGGCCGTCGTGGCCCTGCTGACCTGGGAGCAGCGGGCGCTGGCCGACGTGTTCGCCGGGCAGGCGCCGGCGCCCGGAGGCATGTTCGCCCAGGCGGCGTTCGTCGACACCGACCACGGGCCCCGCCTGGCGAGCGCGACGACGTGGGCGGACGTGCGACTCGAGTCGACGGCGACGGTGGGCTGGTCGACCCAGGTGACCTGTGTCGCCGAGCACGTCGAGATCGGCGGGGAGGACGGCGAGGACGACCCGGACGACGAGGGCCGCCGCGCACCGCTCGAGCACCGCCGCGGCCGCTACCGCCGTCCGGGGGCCGCCTCGCGCTGACCCGCGCTAACCTCCGCGCGTGGAGGAAGCAGCGGGGTCGGCCGGGTCGGCGGAGGCGCCGCTGCGCGTGATGGTCGTCGACGACCACCCCATGTGGCGCGACGCGGTCGAGCGGGACCTCGCCGCCGCCGGCTGCGAGGTCGTCGCCGTCGCCGCGGACGGGGCTCAGGCCGTCGCCCGCTTCAAGGCCGCGCGCCCCCGGGTCGTCGTCCTCGACCTCCAGATCCCCGAGCCGAACGGGGTCGAGGTGACCCGCGAGGTGCTGGCCCACGACCCGTCCGCGCGGGTGCTGATCCTGTCGGCGTCCGGGGAGCAGGCCGACGTCCTCGCCGCGGTCAAGGCGGGGGCGACCGGCTACCTGGTGAAGTCCGCCTCGGCCGCCGAGCTGCTGGACGCCGTGCGGCGGGTGGCCGCCGGCGACACGGTCTTCACCCCCGGGCTCGCCGGGCTCGTGCTCGGGGAGTTCCGACGCATGGCCGACGGGCCCGCGGAGCCCGAGAACCCCGCCCCCGAGCTCACCGACCGCGAGGTCGAGATCCTCCGGCTGGTGGCGACCGGGCTCTCGTACAAGCAGATCGCCGAGACGCTGGTGCTGTCGCACCGCACGGTGCAGAACCACGTGCAGAACACGCTGCGCAAGCTGCAGATGCACAACCGGGTCGAGCTCACCCGGTGGGCCATCGAGCGAGGACTGGACGGCTGAGCGCCACCACGACCGAGCCGCTGCCCTGGCGCACGGCCGGGCTCGGGGACGCCGTCGCGCTGCGCGACCTCGAGCGCCGCGCCAACCTCGCCGGGTTCGGGCACGTCTTCGGCGCCGAGCCCTTCCCGGACGACGAGGTGCTCGCGCGCTGGCGGGCCACCCTCGTCGAGCCCGGGGTCGTCACGGAGGTGCTCGACGGCGAGAACCGTCCCGTCGCGCTGCTGTGCCACGAGGAGGGGCTGCTGCGGCACCTGTCGGTCGACCCCGCCGCCTGGGGGCTCGGGATCGGCTCCGCGGCGCTGGCCCGCTTCGCCGCGACCCACGGCGCCGGCTCCACCCTGTGGTGCCTCGAGCGCAACGCCCGCGCCCTGGCGCTCTACGCGCGGCACGGGTGGACGCCGACCGGTCGCACCCGACGGACACCGTTCCCGCCCTGGCCGACCGAGGTCGAGCTGGCCCTACGATCGGCGGATGCCCGCTGACCCCGTCCTCGCCGAGGCCGACGCGCTGTACGGGCTGCTGCCGGGCGACTTCACGGCCGCGCGGGACGCACGGGCCAAGGAGCTCAAGGCCTCCGGCGAGGACGGCGCCGCGGAGCTGTCGGCCCGGGTCAAGAAGCTGCGCAAGCCGTCGGTGGCCGCGTGGGTCCTCAACCTCCTCGTCCGTCGGGAGGCCGGCCAGGTCGACGAGGTGCTGGCCGTCGGGCGGGCGCTGCGCGACGCCGCCTCGGACCTCGACGCGGCCGCGATGCGCGAGCTCACCACCCAGCGGCGGCAGCTGACCGCCGCGGTCACCACCCGGGCCCGCCGGCTGGCCCGCGAGTCCGGGCACAAGGTCACCGAGGCCGTCGCCGACCAGGTCGAGGGCTCGCTGACCGCGGCGATGCTCGACGAGTCCTGCGCCGCCCTGGTCCGCAGCGGGCTGCTCGTCACCACCGTGTCCGCCACCGGTCCCGGCATGACCGACCCCGAGGACCCCGCCGACGCGGCCGCCGTCCCCGAGGCCGCCGGCTTCCTGCCGCGGGAGGTCGAGGGAGCGGGGGGCGGTGGCGACGCCGCCGGGCCGGCGGGTCCCGCGCTGCGCGTCGTCCCCGACCCGGACGCCGAGGCCAAGGCGCGAGCGGCCGCGCAGGAGGCGCTGGACGAGGCGCTCGAGGCGCTGGAGCAGGCGCGCTCCGCCGCCGGGGAGGCGGAGGAGTCGGTCAGCGCGCTCGAGGCCCGTGGGCTGCAGCTGCAGGCCGAGATCGACGAGCACCGCCGTGCGCTCGCCGAGCTGGAGGAGCAGGCCGAGCAGGTCGACGACGACCTCGAGGCCGCCGAGGACGAGCGCGCCGACGCCCGCGACGCGCTCCACGCCGCGGAACGCGACCACGAGGCCGCGCGGGCTGCCCTCGACCGGCTGGGCTAGCCCTGCGGCCGGTGCGCCTGCTCGCGCAGGATGGCGAGGACCCGCCGGTCGATCCACGACCCGTCGTCCGCGACGCGCATCTCGTGGTTCTCCGTGCCGACCCAGGCGTGCAGGTCGGGGTGCCCGAGACCCTCGACGAGGCTCTGCAGCTCGGAGGCGAGGTCGTCGTCCACGGCCACCTTCTCCTCGTCGGTCGACGCCGTGAGGTAGAGGTCGTTGAGGTCGAGCAGCCGCGCCAGCTCCGTCACCGGGTCGGCGTGGTCGTCGACCCGCAGGTCGACCGCGATGTCGTCGCGGCCGCCGTACCCCGCCTCGTCGCGGACGACGAGCAGCGCGGCCGACTGACGGCCCCGCATGTCGCCGCCGGCCTCGTCGCCCGCAGCCAGCGCGGCCAGCAGCCGCCGGGCGAGGTCCGGCTCGCCCGCGGAGCGCTGCCAGGCGGCGAGCATCTCGTCGACCACCTCGGGCCCGGCGAGGATGTTGCCCTGGATCGCGACGCCGTCGTCGGTGCGCCCGCCGGCCCAGTCGAAGCACGAGTCGCCCGTGTGGCTGGCGGCCGTCCCGTCCATGTCGACGATCCCCACCTGCCGGTGGTCGCGGCCCTCGTCCTCCTCCAGCAGGCGCTGCAGCGCCACCGGGGCGGTGGCGCCCTCGTCGAGGTGCGAGAGCGCGAGGCCCTTGTAGGCGACGTTCGCGTCGGCCTGGGTGGCGATGGCCCCGACCCCGGCGACGGCGGCCGGGACGGCGCTGCCGACGGCCAGGAACTTCGAGGCGACGGCCACGCCCCACGACTCGCCGTCGGTGGATCGGGCCACGATGGAGAAGGTCACCGGGTCAGCCTAGGCACGGACGCCGGTGCGCCTCCGCCGCCGTCCCCGCCGCCGTCCCCGGCGCCGGGCGCGGGCCGCGGCCCCCGGCGGTCTCGGCATTCTCGGCGGCGCCGGCGTCTCGCCGGGTGCTCACCCTCGTCACGTGTGGCGCGGGGCACCTAGGGTGGGCGCCGATGTGATCGATCCAACCCCGATCCACCCTGGAGGTGCGATGCGCGTCGGAGTGCTCACCGGAGGCGGCGACTGCCCCGGGCTGAACGCGGTGATCCGGGCGGTGGTCCGCAAGGGCGTGGCCGAGCACGGCTTCGAGTTCGTCGGTTACCGCGACGGCTGGAAGGGCCCGCTGGAGGGCTACACGATGCCGCTCGGCGTCGAGCAGTGCCGTGGCATCCTCCCGCGCGGCGGGACGATCCTGGGCTCCTCGCGCACCAACCCGTTCGCCCTCGACAACGGCGTGGAGCGCATCAAGGACAACCTCGCCTCGGACGGCGTCGACGCCCTGGTCGCCATCGGCGGGGAGGACACCCTGGGCGTCGCGACGAAGCTCGCCGACCTCGGCGTGAACGTCGTCGGAGTGCCGAAGACCATCGACAACGACCTGTCGGGCACGGACTTCACCTTCGGCTTCGACACCGCGGTCAACATCGCCACCGAGGCCATCGACCGCCTCCACACCACGGCCGAGTCGCACCACCGCGTGCTGGTCGTGGAGGTCATGGGCCGTCACGCCGGCTGGATCGCGCTGCACTCCGGCATCGCGGGTGGCGCCAACATCGTGCTGATCCCCGAGGTCCCCTTCGACATCGAGGAGGTCTGCGCCCAGGTCGAGTCGCGCTTCCGCAGCCAGTACTCGCCGATCGTCGTGGTCTCCGAGGGCGCGACGCCGAAGGACGGCCAGATGGCCCTCCAGGGCGGGGAGACCGACGCGTTCGGTCACGTGAGGCTCGGTGGCATCGGCGACCAGCTCGCCAAGGCCATCGAGGACCGCACCGGCAAGGAGGCGCGCTCCGTCGTCCTCGGCCACATCCAGCGTGGCGGCACGCCGACGGCGTTCGACCGCTGGCTCGCCACCCGCCTGGGCCTGCACGCGATCGACGCCGTCGCCGAGAAGCAGTTCGGTGTGATGACCGCGCTGCGCGGCACGAACGTCGTCCGCGTGCCCCTCGCCGAGGCCACGGGCGAGCTCAAGCTCGTCAGCCCCGCCGAGTACGCCGAGGCGCAGGTCTTCTTCGGCTGAGCCGCTCCGGCCGCTCGGGCCGCTCAGCCCGCCAGGTGGCCCCAGGACGACGACAGCTCCGCCCACGGCCCCTGCGCCGCGACACGACCGTCGACGAGCACGACGACGGTGTCGGCCAGTGCGAGCGCCGCTGCCTTGGACGTCGAGCCGAGGACGGTGGTGCCGCGCTCCCGCAGCGCCGACCACAGCTCGATCTCGGTGGTCGCGTCGAGCGCGGAGGAGACGTCGTCGGCGAGGAGCAGCTCGGCGTCGGTGGCCAGGGCGCGGGCCAGGGCGAGGCGCTGCACCTGCCCGCCCGACAGGCGGACGCCGCGGTGCCCGACGAGCGAGTCCGGGCCGCCGGCCTCCTCGAGGTCGCGACCGAGCCGCGCGTCGTCGACCGCGGGGTGCAGGGTGCGGTCGGCGTGGTCGAGCAGGACGTTGTCGCCGAAGGTGCCGGACAGGACCCGGGGCACCTGCGCGACGTGCGCGACCCGGGCGGGGCGCAGCTCGTGCTCGGGGTCCGTGACCTCCTGGCCGTTCCATCGGATGGAGCCCGTGTGCTCGACGAGCCCGGCCAGGGTGGACAGCAGGCTCGACTTGCCCGCGCCGACCTGGCCGACCAGCAGCACGAGGTCACCGGCGTCGACCCGCAGGTCGACGTCGGAGACACCGATCGTGCCGTCGTCGTGGAGGGCGTCGACGCCCGTGAGCTCCACGCTGGCGAGGGGCTCACGCACGGCGGGCGGGGGAGCGGGGGCGGCGCCGGTGACGAGGTCGACGCCGTCCGGGAGCGCCATGAGGTCGCGTCCGCCGGCGAACCGTGAGGTCTCCGCCGCCCAGGCACGGACGCCGGGGGCCTCGGTGATGACCCGGGCCGCGACCTGGCCGAACCAGCCGAAGCCGAGGACGGCGCCGGAGACCAGCAGCGCGGTGGCGAGGTCCCAGCCGCCCTGCAGGTAGACGACCCAGGCGGTGACGACGCCGACCTGCACCATCACGACCGGCACGCCCTCGAGCAGCGCGAGGATGCGGTGCTCCTTGACGGCGGCGTCCACCCGGCCGCCGTCGACGGCGGCGAGGTGGGCGCGGGCGTCGCGGGTGGCTGCGGCGAGCTTGAGGGTGCGGGCGGAGTCGAGGGCCGAGACCAGGGCGCGGCCGAAGCCCGCGCGGCTGGCCGAGGCGCCGGCGGCGGCGCGACCGGCGTACGGCGCCCCGATGACCGACGCGATCGCCGAGACGCCCATGACGACGAGCAGCACGAGCCCGGCGCCGAGGTTCAGCCCCAGGGCGGCGGTGATGACCGCGACGAGCAGGCCGTTGGTGACGTCGACCCAGCGGTCGCCGTACCGGGCGAGCCGGTCGGAGTCCATCGCCCGTGCGACCACCTCGCCGGGCGGAGTCCGGGGCAGGCGGTGCTGGTCGGTCTGCGCCGCGAGCACGGAGGTGCGCACCCGCAGCATCACCGCGATCCACCACCGCGGGTAGCCGCGGATGGCCTGGGCGATGAGCAGCGGCGAGGCCAGCAGGGACACGGTGACGCCGACGAGCAGCCACCAGGGGCGGCCCCCGTCGCGGAGGTCCTCGACGGCCAGTCCCCAGGCGAGGCCCGTGACCGCGCCGAACGCACCGACCAGGGAGCAGAGCAGGAACAGGAAGGCGCAGAACAGGCCCCACCACGGGTGGATCGACAGCACGCGGCGGGTCAGCTTCGCGAGGGGGAGGCCCGGGCCGGGGTTGTGGCGCTCCGGCGGGGTGCCGGTGCGCCGGCGGCCGCCGACGGCGACCGGGCCGCCGTCCGGGCCGGAGGGCGCGGGCGGGGCCTCGACCTCGGCGCCGAACTCCTCGCCGAAGCCGGCGGCGGCCAGCAGCTCGCGCAACGGACCGGGCTCGCCGGCCAGCCGGCGCCGGGGGCCCTGCTGCACGACGCGGCCGGCCTCCAGGACGACGACGTCGTCCGCCCGGGCGATGGTGGCCAGGCGGTGGGCGACCAGGACGCCGGTGCGACCCGCGAGCAGCCGGTCGGCGGCGTGGACGACCTGGGCCTCCGTGTGCGGGTCCATCCGCGCCGTCGCCTCGTCGAGCACGACCAGACGCACGTCGCGCACCAGGAGCCGGGCGAACGCGACCAGCTGCTCCTCGCCGGCCGACAGGGTGACGCCGCCGGGGCCGAGGAGGGTGTCGAGCCCGCGGGGGAGCCCGTCCACCCAGGCCTCGAGCCCGAGCTCGGCCACGGCGGAGGCGATGCGGTGGCGGGGGACGTCGCCGTACAGCGCGATGTTCTCCGCCAGGGTGCCGGCGACGATCTCGGTGCGCTGGCTGACCACCCCGACCCCGCGCCTCAGCTCCTCGAGGTCCACCTCGAGGACGTCCCGGCCACCCAGGAGCACGCTGCCGGGCGGCGGCTCGACGGCGCGGGACAGCAGGGACACCACCGTGGACTTGCCCGACCCGGTGCGGCCGACGAGCGCGAGGGTGCGCCCCGCGCGCAGGTGCACGTCGAGCCCGCTCAACGCGAAGGCGCCGCCCCCGGACTCGGTGGGGTAGCGGAAGTGCAGGTCGCGCAGCTCCAGGTCGAGCGAGCCCGGCGGCAGCGGGCGCCCGCCGACGGGTTCCGGCGGCACCTCCAGCAGCTGCCGCAGGCGGACGACGGCGCCCAGACCCGCCTGCAGGTCCGGGAGCTGCTCGGCGAGGCGCGAGACCTGGCCGACGAAGGTGGAGGTGACGAGGAAGAGGGTGACCAGGGCACCGACCCCCATCCCGCCGCCGATCGCGACGGCGACGCCGCCGACGGCGATCCCGGCGAGCAGCAGGTGCAGGATCAGCCCGGCACGCCGGGTCACGGACACCTCGAGGCGCAGGACGTCGTCGAACCGGGCGTGGCAGGCGGCCGCGAGCTCGCTGGTCCGACGCAGCAGGTAGGCGCGACCGAGGCTGGTGCGCAGGTCGTCGCGCCCGGCGATGCCCTCCTCCATCGCGGCGGCGTGGTCGGTCCAGGCCATCTCCTCGATGACGCGGAGCCGCTTGATCTCGCCGAGCGTGCGACGGACGGCGACCAGGGACAGGGCCGCGGCGAGCGGGAAGAGCAGCCACATCGGCCACCAGGTGACGCCGGCGACGACCCACAGCGGCAGCGCGATGAGCGTGGTGCGCAGGGCCTCCCAGGCGGGACCGCGCAGCAGGGTGCCGATCTCGTGGGTGTCGTCGTCGACGCGGTCCAGGATTTCGCCGACGGCCTGCTCCGAGAGGGCGGCGAGGGGCTGCGAGAGCGCGGCGCTGACCAGGTCGGCCCGCAGCCGGCCCTCGGCGCGGTCCACGACGGCCGACCAGACCGTGCGCCCGGCCGTGTCCAGCAGGGCGCCGCCCACCACGCAGAGCGCCAGCAGGGCCGCCAGCGTCGCGGTCGGACCGGCGGCGATGCGGCCGGTGACGACGCTGCCGAGGGCGGAGCCCAGGGCGCCGAGGGCCGCGACGGAGACGGCGACGGTGGCGCGCGCCCCACGCAGCCGCGCGAGGTCGAGGCGGCGGGCCGGGTCGTCGGCCACCCCGGCGTGGGGGTCCGGGACGGCGGAGGTCTCGGAGGTCCGGGTGGTGGTCGACACGATGGTCCACAGTAGGCGGACCCACCGACGCCTCTCACCCGGTTATTCGCGTCCGGCGACGGCGACGCCCGGCCGGACGGCATGGGCCCGGATCCCCCGATGTCGTGGACATCGTCCTGTGGGCGGGCCACAGTGGGACGTCACGGCCGCGCTGGGGGGCGTCGCCGCCGCCCGGCTGCACCACGTGATGCACACCAGAAGGGGAGTCATGTCGGACCTGGCTGGTCAGGACCTCGGGGGACGGACCGCGACGGAGCCACCGCTGAAGCGGGTGCTGGGTCCGCGGCTGCTCCTGCTGTTCATCGTGGGCGACATCCTCGGCGCCGGCATCTACGCCGTCACCGGCGACATCGCGGGCGAGGTCGGGGGCATGGCGTGGCTGCCGTTCCTCGTCGCCTTCGCGATCGCGACCCTCACCGCGTTCTCCTACCTGGAGCTCGTCACGAAGTACCCGCAGGCCGCGGGGGCCGCGCTGTACACGCACAAGGCGTTCGGCATCCACTTCGTGACGTTCCTCGTCGCGTTCGCGGTCGTCTGCTCCGGCATCACCAGCGCGTCGACGTCGTCCAACCTGCTGGCGAGCAACCTGCTCATCGGCCTCGGGTTCGACGACGCCCCGGCGCTGCCGGTCGCGCTCGGGTTCATGGTGCTGCTCGCGGCGATCAACCTGCGCGGCGTGGGCGAGAGCGTGAAGTTCAACGTGGTCCTGACGATGGTCGAGCTCGCGGCGCTCGCGATCGTGATCGGCGTGGGGTTCTGGGCCATCGGCCGGGGGGACGGCGACCTGGGCCGCGTCGTGGTCTTCGAGTCCGCGGGGGACCGCGGCGCGTTCGCGGCGGTCACCGTCGCCACCGCGATCGCGTTCTTCGCGATGGTCGGCTTCGAGGACTCGGTGAACATGGTCGAGGAGACCAAGGACCCGCAGCGCATCTTCCCGCGCACGATGCTCACCGGTCTCGGCATCGCGGTGCTGCTGTACATGGTCATCGCGGTCATGGTCGTGGCCGTGATCCCCGCCGGCGACATCGCCGACCCCGTCAACCCTGACGCCGGGATCCTGCTCGACGTCGTCCGGGTCGGGGCGCCGGACCTGCCGGTCGACACGATCTTCCCGTTCCTCACCGTCTTCGCCGTCGCGAACACCGCGCTCATCAACATGCTCATGGCGAGCCGGCTGGTCTACGGCATGGCGAAGCAGGACGTGCTGCCCCGCTCGCTGGCGATGGTGCTGCCGAAGCGCCAGTCGCCCTGGTCGGCGATCCTCTTCACCACCGTGCTCGCCCTCGGGGTGATCTCGATCGTCTCGACGATGGGGGACACCACCGTCGTCTCCGCGCTCGCCGGGACCACCGGTCTGCTGCTGCTCGTCGTCTTCACCATCGTCAACGTCGCCTGCCTCGTGCTGCGGCGCGACCCCACCCCCCAGGGCGCCTTCCGTGCCCCGACCGTGCTGCCGCTGGTCGGCGCCGTGGCCAGCGCCTTCCTCGTCGGCCCGTGGGCGCGGGACCCCGAGGACTGGATCCAGTACGAGGTCGCCGGCGGTCTGCTGGCGCTCGGGGTCGCGCTGTGGGCCCTGACCTGGCTGACGAACCGCGGCGTCCGCGCCAAGAAGACCGGCTTCCGCGACATCGAGCACCTCGAGTAGGCGCGGCGGCGGGGACTAGCGGGAGGGTCGTCGCCACGGCCCCAGCGCGAGGACGTAGCCGACCAGGGGCCACCAGAACTCCCCCGAGCAGCGCCGCTCCATCTCGGCGGGCGTGACCCAGGCGTGTCCGGTGGTCTCGTCGTCGATGCCGTGCAGGTCGGCGCCGTCGCCGTCCACGGTGGCGGTCAGGAAGGCCAGCAGGTCACGGCCGGGGGCCATGGCCGGCCGGAACACCTCGTGACCCAGCAACGTCAGCTGGGCGGGTCGCAACCGGACGCCGGTCTCCTCGGCGACCTCACGGACGGCGGTGGCGACGGCGTCCTCGCCCGGCTCGGTCCTGCCCGCGGGAGGCCCCCACACCCGGCGGCGCGTGTTGTACACCACCGCGCAGCGGCCCCGGGCGTCCCGCAGCAGCACGCTCGCGGCGTAGGTGCGCTCGGGCGGGGGCTGCCAGTCCGACAGCAGCAGGTCGACGTCGCGGGGGACTCCGTCCCCGAGGTCGGCGCCGAACAGCCGCTCGACGGGGCGCTCGCCCTTGCGCTTGCGCAGACGCAGGCCGGCGGCCCGTAGCGCCGTCACGACCTCACGTGAGGTCACCGGGCGGGCACCGACGGCGACGAGGTCGGCGTACGCGGTGTCCGGGACGTCGTAGTGGTCGCCCTCGAAGAGCCGGCGGCTCAGGCCGTGCGCCGCGGCGAAGTGGTGCAGCTCGGCCAGCGAGGTGTCGCTGACGAGGTGGGACCACAGCCGCCCGTACGCCGGCCAGGCCGGCGGGTCGATGAGGATCGCCACCCCCGGACCCTAGTGCCGGGGGCCGACACCGCCTGTCCACCGCCCGCCGCCGGTTCGGAGCCGACGGTCCGGCCGCCGTACCCTGAGCCGGTGACGATCCCCGACCTCGAGAGCCTGCACGCGCGCGGAGCGGCCCAGCAGCCGACGTACCCCGACCGTGCCGCGCTCGACGCCGCCGTGGCCCGTCTGCGCACGTACCCGCCCCTGGTCTTCGCCGGCGAGTGCGACGCGCTCACCGACCAGCTGGCCGCGGTCGCGCGCGGCGAGGCGTTCGTGCTCCAGGGCGGCGACTGCGCCGAGACCTTCGCCGGCGTCACCGCCGACAACGTGCGCAACAAGCTCCGCGTGCTGCTGCAGATGGCGGTCGTGCTGACCTACGCCGCCTCCGTGCCGGTCGTGAAGGTCGGTCGGATCGCCGGGCAGTACGCGAAGCCGCGCTCCTCCGACACCGAGACCCGCGTCGTCGACGGCGAGCAGGTGACCCTCCCGGCGTACCGCGGGGACGCCGTGAACGGCTTCCCCTTCACTGCCGAGGCCCGCATCCCGGACCCCGAGCGGCTCGTCGACGTCTACCACTCGTCGTCCGCGACGCTGAACCTCGTGCGTGCCTTCGTCACCGGCGGCTACGCCGACCTGCGCGAGGTCCACACCTGGAACACCGACTTCGTGCGCGACTCGCCCGCCGGCCAGCGCTACGAGATGCTCGCCGGCGAGATCGACCGCGCGATGACCTTCATGAAGGCCATCGGCGCCGACCCGAGCGAGCTCGCGACCACCCAGGTGCACTCGAGCCACGAGGCGCTGGTGCTCGAGTACGAGCACGCCATGACCCGCATCGACTCCCGCACCCAGGCGCCGTACGACGTCTCGGGGCACTTCGTGTGGATCGGTGAGCGCACCCGACAGCTGGACGGCGCCCACGTGGAGCTGCTGCGCCACATCCGCAACCCCATCGGCGTGAAGCTCGGGCCCACCACCACCGCGGACGACGCCATCGCGCTGGCCGAGCGCCTGAACCCGCACAACACCCCGGGCCGGCTCACGTTCATCACCCGCTTCGGCGCGCAGAAGATCCGCGACGGGCTGCCGTCGCTGGTCGAGAAGGTCACCGCCGCCGGCCTGGCCGTCGCCTGGATCTGCGACCCGATGCACGGCAACACCTTCGAGGCGTCGTCCGGCTACAAGACCCGTCGGCTCGACGACGTCACCGACGAGGTGCAGGGCTTCTTCGACGTCCACCGCTCCCTCGGCACCTGGCCCGGCGGCATCCACGTCGAGCTCACCGGCGACGACGTCACCGAGTGCGTCGGCGGCGGCGAGGAGCTCGCCGAGATCGACCTGCACAACCGGTACGAGTCCGTCTGCGACCCGCGCCTGAACCGCGTGCAGTCCCTCGAGCTGGCCTTCCTCGTCGCGGAGATGCTCCGCCGCGCCTGAGCGCGTCGCGGTCCCAGGGGACTCACCCGCCTCGGGTTTCACCAGCCGGCTGGTGAAACCCCGACCTGGCCCCCGGAACTTCGGGGGCCAGGTCGGCACATCGTCAGCCGGCTGGTGAAACCCCGCGACCGACCCCGCGAGCCGCCCACGACGAGCGCCCACGGACCGGCACCCGGCCGCCCACGAGCAGCCGCGCGGCGTCTGGTTGGCTCGGAGGGTGGACGCACCGATCGACCTGAGGTCCGACACCGTCACCCGGCCCACCGAGGCCATGCGGGCCGCGATGGCCCGCGCGGACGTCGGGGACGACGTGTACGGCGAGGACCCCACTGTCGCCGCGCTCGAGGAGCGGGTCGCCGCGACGCTCGGCCACGAGGCCGCCCTCTTCACCCCGACGGGGTCGATGGCGAACGTGCTGGCGGTGCGCACCGTGGTCGGCGTGGGCCAGGAGGTGCTGTGCGAGGCCTCCGCGCACATCGCCCGCGCCGAGCTGGGTGCCCACGCGGCGTACACGGGGCTGACGATGCGGACCTGGCACCACCCCCGCGGCGGCGTGGACCACGAGCAGCTCGAGCGCATGTACGCCCCCGACCTCGGGCCCTACTTCGTCCCGACCGCGGCGATCGCGCTGGAGAACACGCACAACTTCGCCGGCGGCGCGGTGCTGCCCCTGGCGGACCTGCAGCGGGTCCGGGCGTTCGCGGACGCCCAGGGGTGCGCCGTCCACCTCGACGGCGCCCGGATCTGGAACGCCCACGTCGCCACCGGCGTCGACCTCGCGACCTACGGCCGCCTGGTGGACGTCGGTGCCGTGTGCCTGTCGAAGGGCCTCGGCGCGCCGGTCGGCTCGCTCGTGTTCGGCAGCGCCGACGCGATCGCGGAGTCGCGGGCGTGGCGCAAGCGGATGGGCGGCGGCATGAGGCAGGTCGGCGTCCTCGCCGCCGCGGGCCTCCACGCGCTGGACCACCACGTCGAGCGCCTCGCCGAGGACCACGCCCACGCCCGGCTGCTGGCCGAGGCGTGCGGCGTCGACCCCGGGGAGGTCGACACCAACATCGTCGTCGTCGACGTGCCCGGCGGCGCCGCCGAGGCCGTACGACGGGCCGCCGCGCAGGGCGTCCGCGTCGGGGCCGTGGGCCCGCGGACGCTGCGGGTGGTCACCCACCTCGACGTCGACACCGCGCAGGTCGAGCGGGCGGCGACGGTCCTGCGCGACGTCCTGTCGGTCTAGCTGTCGGTCCCGCGGGAGGCCCGACGCCGACGGCCCCACCTCCCCGGACGGGGGAGGTGGGGCCGTCGTCGCTGTGAGGGCGGGCGCGTCAGTCCTGCGCGCCCACGACCTCCTCGACCAGCACCTGGCCCGACCCGACGCGGTCACCGTCGGTGTCGACCACGGCGACCTCGCCGAGCAGGGAGCGGCCCTCGCCCGGGTCGGACTCCGCGGTCAGCTCGCCGGTGACGGTCCACGTCTCGCCGGTGGCCCGCTGGGCGTCGGTGTCGTCGAGCGTGAGCGTGCCGTAGCCCGGCGCGGCGACGACGTCGCGGTAGTCGTACTCCGTGGTCCCGGAGGGGACGGCGTACCCGTCGACCTCGGCGATCCACGTGCCCGCCTGCGGGTTGGCGACGCGGACGGCCTCCTCGGAGGTGCCGCCGGCCGACTGGGCCCGCAGGACGCAGTTGTCCTCCGTGGCGCAGAAGTAGAGGAACAGGTCGAGGTCGGACCCGGCGTCGGACGGGTTGCCGATCTGCACCGACAACGACGTGGCGCCCGTCGGCACCTCGATCTCCTGCTCGGTCTGCGCCAGGTCCGCGATCGTCGGCCGGTCGATGAAGGCGCTGCTCAGCGCCCCGCCGGTCGCCCGGCCCTCGAAGGCCGCGAACTGGTTGGTGATCTCGTAGCTCCGCGCGACGGGCTCACCGACCACGGCCTGCTCGACCACGTCCGGGTCGGGCGAGACCACGGCACCGAGGACGGTCGCCTCGACGGTGTAGCGCGCCGTGTTCGTGTCGGAGGTGCGACGTCCGTCGACCACGACCTCCCAGACGCCCGGGGTCGGGTTCAGGGTGGTGCGGCTCGTCGGCTCACCGGTGGCGCAGCTGCCGCCCGGCGTGACCACCGGGGTGTAGCAGGACAGCGAGCCGGCCGGGTCGACGGGCAGGCCGTCGGGGCTGAAGCGGCTGAAGCGGATCTGCCCGGCACCGGCGGCCTCGCCGCCGCCCGCCAGGTCGACGCGGAGCGCCGTGGCGCCCTCGGGCACGCGGACGAACAGGCTCTTCGTCTCGTTGCGACCCACCGTGCCGCGCTTGCGCACGGTGAACCCGTTGCCCTCGCCCGCGACGTTCGGGTTCACGACCACGTTCATCGTCTGGCCGTCGACACCGGTGGTGTCGGGGGAGTCCAGGCGCATGACCGCGGAGTGCGCGCCCCTGCCCTTCGGGGTGATGCGGACGGGGACGTCGACCGCCTGGCCGAGCGGCAGGTCCACGCTGGACGGCGAGGAGAAGGTGCCGTCGTTGCCGACCCACGAGATGGCGAACGGGTGGGTGCCCGGACGACCCTCGGTGCGGGTCACCGAGTAGGTGCGGGTGTAGCTGCCGGTCACGCCCTCGCGGTCGTGGATGCCGACCCCGACCCCGGGCTCGGCGAGCTGGTCGGCGAGGACGGTGTTGACCTGGACCCGCGTGTCGATCGTCTCGCTGTCGACGCCGGCCTTGAGCAGCTGCCAGGCGGCGGCGACGTCGACGACACCAGTGCCCTGCTCGGCGGCGTCCGCCTCGGGCATGAAGCGGGCACCGGACATCAGCGCGGTCCGCAGGGCCTCGGCCGAGGGACGCTCACCGTCGTTGAGGCGCTTGTAGGCGCCGATGAGGAGCGCCACGGCGCCCGTCGTCTGGGGCGCGGCCATCGAGGTGCCGTTGAACTGGCTGTAGCCCGGGGGCAGGGCGTAGGTCCCGGCGACGGGGCCTCCCGGCTGCCACGGCGGCGTGGTGGAGATCGCCGAGCCCGGGGCGGCGAGCTGCGGCTTGAAGCCGCCGTCCTCGCGGGGGCCGCGGGAGGAGAACTGGTGCAGGTCCTCGGCGGCCGTCACCTCGGCGCCGTAGTTCGACAGCCACGTGTCGTCGGTGATGGACGACGCCACGCTCAGTGCGTTGCTGGACACCGACGGGTCGCCGACGGTGTTGAGGCCGGCGCCGGAGTTGCCGGCGGAGATGACGAGCTGCATGTCGTACTCGTCGATGACGCGGTTGTAGAGCTCCGCGCGGGCGTTGTCGCCGTCGTTGAGGGCGGGCAGGCCACCGATCGAGATGTTGACGACGTCGGCGCCGTTGCGGGCGGCGTACAGGACGCCGTCGACGAGGCCGGAGCTGGTGCACGAGGTCGAGGCGAGGCAGGCCTTGATCGCCATCACCTTGGCGCCGGGGGCGGCGCCGTCCATGGCCCCGCCGAACAGGGAGTGGCCGGTCGCGATGCCCGCGACGTGCGTGCCGTGGCTGCCGGAGATGCCGATCCCGACCCAGGGGATGCCGGAGCCGTACTGCGACCGGTCCGTCTGGACGACGAACGCCATGCGCTCGCGGATCGCGGTCTGCTCGTCGTCGACGCCGAAGAAGCCGACGTCCTTCTTCACCTTGTAGTCGATCATCCGCTTGGAGTCGGTGAAGTCGCGGTCGCCGTCGAGGTCGACGAGGACCTCCTTGGTGGTGGTGTCCTGCAGGACGCCGATGTTCTCGCGCAGGACGCCGTCGCGGTCGAGGTCGGCGCCGAAGTCGCTGCCGGCCTGGCCGAGGTCCTGGGCGCCCTCGTTGAGCACGGCGAAGCTGTACGGGCCGCCGCTGGACGGCGCCGTCCACGTCTGGCCGCCGGTGGTGAACTCACCGGTCACGGTCGTGGACGACATCCGCAGCCAGGTGCCGTCGCCCGAGGTGGGGGAGTTGGCGTTGTACCAGTCGACGACCTTGCGCTGGCCCTGCGAGGTGCTGCGCAGGGCGGGGTGGTCCATGTCGACGCCGGAGTCCAGGATCGCGACGGTCACGCCGCGCCCGTCGCGGGCGCCCCGGGCGAACTGGGCCGCGCCGGTGTCCTGGGTCGGCATGTAGGGGTTGACCCGCGGGGTGTCGGCGTCGGGCGCCGGCTGCGGCTTCGGGTCCTCCTGGCCGCGACCGACCGGGCGCGGGTCGTCCAGCTCGACGACGCCGTCGACGTCGACGGCCTTGACGGTGCCGAGCCGCGGCACCTCCTCGGCGGCTTCGATCGGCACGGAGACGCGGAGGTAGTCGACGGACTCGTCGCGGGCCTCGACCCGACCGCCGAGGTCGGCGAGGTCGGCGAGCGCGGCGTCGCTCTCGCCCTCGCCAGCGGCGACGAGGAGCGACACGCGACGCTCGCCCGCCTCCTCGGCGGCGGCCAGCCGCTGCTGGTCGACGGGCCCGAAGGTCTTGTCGGGGGTGCCGACCTCCGCCGGGTCGGCGACGACCCCGGCGGGACCGCCGGCTGCGCCACCGGAGCCGCCGGGTGCGGCGTACGCCGGGGCAACCGAGCCGAGGGTGGTGGCGGTGACGGCCGCGGCGGCGAGGGTGGCCACCGCGGTGAGAGCGCGGCGCTGTCGGCGCGCGCGCAGGGGTGAGGGATTCACAGAGTGGTCCGTTCCGAGAGGGGGTTCCGAGAGGTGCTGCGAGCGGCGCTCCCCGCGGCGGCGGCCGGGACCCGAGAGATGCTGACCGGTCTGGACCAGTGCGGTCGTGGGGGCGCACACCGTTCTAACCCGGCCCGGATCGCTTCGTCCATGGCTGGGAGGTCACGGAACGGACTCGGTCGGTCCGTGGGGCCGCCCCGTAGCGTCGGGGGACATGGGAGGGGTCAGGTCCGCGGGACGGCGATGGCTTGCGGTCACCCTCGGCCTGGCGGTGTTCGTCGCCGTCGCGGTCGTCGTCCGGTCCTGGCCCGCCGCCGACGACGACGTGGACGCCGCCACGCTCGCCGACCGCGTCCAGGACTCCGTCGACCGTCCCTGGTCGGGGTACGTCGTCTCCCAGGGCACCCTCGCGCTCCCCGACGCCGACCGCTTCTCCTCGGTGGGCGACCTGCTGGGTGAGCAGACCCGCCTGCGCGCCTGGTGGCGCGGCCCGGACGCCTGGCGGGTCGACGAGCTGCGCCCCGCCGGCGAGGTGGGGCTGCGCCACGAGGGCGCGCTCACCACCGAGTGGAGCTACGAGACCGGCATCGCCGAGGGGACCGCGGAGCGCTACCGCGACCCCGACGTCCGCCTGCCGCGCACCGTCGACCTGCTGCCCCCGGAGCTCGCCCGCCACGTCCTCGCGGGCGTCCGCGACGACGAGGTCAGTCGCATCGGGGCGCGGCGCTTGGCCGGCCGCGACGCCCTCGGGCTGCGCCTCGTGCCGTCCCTGCCGCAGGCCAGCGTCCGCCGGGTGGACGTCTGGGCGGACGCCGAGACGTCCGTCCCGCTCTCGGTGGAGGTGTACGGCGACGGCGACGACCCCGTGCTGTCGACGGCGTTCGCGGAGTTCGACGACACCGAGCCCGCCGCGTCGACGGTCGCCTTCGACCCGCCGCGCGGGGTGGTCGTCGAGGACGAGGACGTCCTCGACATCGTCGACGCGGTCAGCCGGTTCGCCGAGGCGGTGCCGCCGCGACGCCTCGCCGGCCTGCCGCGGACCCGGGACTCCGCCGGCGCCGTCGGCGTCTACGGGCGCGGGGTGACGCGTGTCATGGCCCTGCCGCTCGACGAGCGTGGGGCCGGCCCGCTGCGCGAGCAGCTCGCCCTGACCCCCGGGGCGTCGGTGACCCCCGAGCGGACCGTCGCGGTCCTCGGGCCGCTCGGCGTGCTCGTGACCGACGACGGCGACGGCGACGGGTGGCTGGTCACCGGCCTGGTGACGCCCGAGACCCTGGTGCGCGCCGGGCGCAGCCTGACCCCCTCGTGGGCGTTCACGACGACCGCGGCCCCGATGACGACGACCGGAGGCACCCCGTGACCGAGCCCGTCATCCGCACCGCGGGGCTGACCAAGCGCTTCGGTCGCGTCACCGCGGTCGACGGCGTCGACCTCGACGTCCGCGAGGGCGACGTGTACGGGTTCCTCGGCGCCAACGGGTCCGGCAAGACGACCACGGTGCGGATGCTGCTCGGCCTCGTGCTCGCCACCCGGGGCGAGGCGGAGGTCCTCGGACGGCCCATGCCGCGCCACCGCCAGGAGGTGCTGCCGCAGGTGGGGGCGCTCGTCGAGGGCCCCGGCGCCTACGAGTCGATGTCGGGCCGCGCCAACCTGCGCCTGTTCGACGCGATGGGCTCCGCCGGACCCGCGGGAGGCCGTCGTACCCGCGAGCGACGCATCGGCGAGGTGCTGGAGCGCGTGGGGCTCGGCGGCATCGACCGGCGGCCGGTGAAGGCGTACTCGCTCGGCATGCGCCAACGGCTCGGCCTCGCGTCCGCGCTGCTGCGCTCGCCGCGCCTGCTCGTCCTCGACGAGCCGACGAACGGCCTCGACCCGCAGGGCATCCACGAGATCCGTGAGCTGCTGCTCGAGCTGAACCGGGGTGGGGTCACGGTGTTCCTGTCGAGCCACCTGCTCGCCGAGATCGAGCAGATGTGCACCCGGGTCGGCGTGCTCGACCGCGGGCGCCTCGTGCTCCAGGACGACCTGGCGGCGCTGCAGGGCCCGACGGGTCGCACCGAGGTGGTGACCGACGACCCCGGCCGGGCGGCGTCCCTGCTCGGAGACGCGGTCGAGGGCCGGGACGGCGACCGCCTGCTCGTGCGGGCCGACGACACGGGCACCCTCAACCGGCGCCTCGTCGAGGCCGGCTGCCGGGTCACGCTGCTCGCGCCCGAGCGTCGGACCCTCGAGCAGGTCGTGCTCGCCGCGTCCGCGGGTGCCGGCGACCGCAGGGAGAGGGCCTCGTGATCCGCGTCGAGCTCCGCAAGCTGCTCTGCAGCCGTCGGACGTGGGTGACGATCGCGCTGATCGACGCCCTGCCGGTGCTCGTGGCGGTCCTGCTGGCCGTCACCGGGGTGGGTCCACGGCCGGGCACGGGCCCGGCGTTCCTGTCCGCGGTGCTGACGGACGGCACCCTCTACCCGCTCGCGGCGCTGGCCATGGTGGTGCCGCTGTTCCTGCCCGTCGCCGTCGCGGTCACCGCGGGCGAGGCGGTCGCCGGCGAGGGCCAGGCGGGGACGCTGCGCTACGTGCTGATCCGCCCGGTCGGCCGCACCCGGCTGCTCGTCGCCAAGCTCGTCGCGGTCGTCGTGTTCGCCCTGCTGGCGGTGGTCGTCGTGGCGGCCACGGCGTACGTCGTGGGGGTGCTGCTACTCGGCCAGCAGGACGTCACCACCGGGACGGCGACCTTCTCGGGCACCTCGCTGACCACCCCCGAGCTGGTGCTGCGGACCCTGATGTCGCTGGCGTACGCGATGCTGTGCATGCTCGGCGTCGCCGCGATCGCGCTGTTCTGCTCGACGCTCGTCGACACCCCGCTCGCCGCCGCGCTGGGCGCGATCGCCGTCCTCATCGCCTCGACCCTGCTGCTCACCCTCGACGCCGCGAGCGCCCTGCACCCGTGGCTGATCACCCGCTACTGGCTGGCGTTCACCGACCTCTTCCGCGACCCCATCTTCTGGCGCGACATCCTGCGCGGGATCGGCCTGCAGCTGCTGTACGTCGCGGTCTTCCTGGGTGCCGCCTGGGCGAACTTCACGACGAAGGACGTCACGCGGTAGGTCGCCACAACCGCGGGTCGAGGTCCGGTGAGGTTCCCTGGCGCCTCGACCTGCGCCGCGTCACGGCCTCCTACGCTCGGCCGCGATGGCTCAGCAGACCGAGGCCCGCGGGGGGCCGCTCGGGACGTCGACGCCCAGCGCGTCGAGGACCATCGCGATGACGGCGGGGTCGGAGGGCAGGGCGCCGTGCTCGACCCGGAGACCACCGCAGACGTCCTGGACGGCGTACGCCACGGAGCCGTCCAGCCTGCCGGACGTCGGCGGGACGACGACCTGGTCGCCCTCGGTCCAGATGCTCACCCACTGCGGACCGTCCGGTGTCTCGTCGCCGGCGTTCAGCCCGGCGAGGAGGTCGCTGTCGGTGGTGAGCTGGCGGCAGGCCTGGGGGCAGGTGTCGGGGGCGAGCCCGGCGCCGAGGTCGGCGACCTCGGTGCCGTGGTGGGGCGACCCGAGCGTCACGACCCGC
Organism: Nocardioides sp. CFH 31398; assembly: GCF_022436705.1. GTDB lineage: Bacteria > Actinomycetota > Actinomycetes > Propionibacteriales > Nocardioidaceae > Nocardioides. The sequence goes on from NZ_JAKUHT010000024.1 coordinate 78,470, forward strand.
CGCGCCAGCGCGTCGCCGCCGTCCTCGGCGACCCACAACCGGGCCACGACGCCGCCGGCGGAGTGCCCCACCACGTCGACGGAGTCCGCCCCGGCCTCGCGGGCCGTCTCGGCGGCGACCCGGCCCAGCGCCGCAGCCTGGGCGCGCAGGTCGCCGGTGCCGCCGTCCACCGGGTCGACGACCACCACCTCGCGTCCCTCGGCCTCGAGCGCGTCGGCGAGCGGCTGCAGCCCGGCGCCGGTCGCGCCGTACCCGGGCACCAGCAGCACCGGTCCGGGCTCGTCCTGCGCCACGGCGACCGGGTCGTCGTCGCCGAGGAGGGCGGTCGCTCCGAGGGCCGCTGCGGCGAGGAGCGCGAGCGCCAGCACGCCACCGACGAGGAGCACGAGGCGGCGCCGTGCGGGCGCCAGCGAGTCCAGCACGGGCGTCAGTCGCGTGCCGGGCGCGGGACGCCCTCGAGCGCGACCTCGCTGATCGCGGTGTAGTCGCGCCGGTCCGGCCCGCCGCCCGGACCGGACACGCGGGTCAGCCGCAGGCGCAGCGTCGAGGTGGTGCGCGGGCGGATGTCGGTGCGCTGCACCTGCGCGACGTCGTCCAGAGAGTGGACGACGCGCGAGCCGTCGTCGAAGTACCACTCGACCTGGCGGATGCGCCGGTTGCCGGCGTACCAGTCGACCGTCCGGCCCCCCGAGGACCCGGTCTTCGCGTAGCCGTTGAGCAGGCCCACGGTGGTCAGGGTCACCGGGCTGGAGAACGTGAAGGTCAGGACCATGCCCTGCCCGTCGCCGACCATCCGCCAGGCGGTCTCGTCGCGGCCGTCCAGCATGTTCGGGGCGGCGTACCTGACGGTCCGGCCGGCGAGGTCCTCGTTCGGCGGGGCGGTGGACGGCGCCGTGGCGTTGGTCAGCGACGTCACGGGCTCGGCGTCGCGCCGCGCCTGCGCGGCGCCGGTGGGCCGCCCGTCCTCACGGGGGCCGTCCTGGCGGGCCCCGCCCCGCCGGGTGTCCCCGTCGCCACGGGGCCGCCCGGCCTGCCGGCCCTGGTCACCCTCGCTGCGGGAGGTGCCCGGCGAGCGGGCCTCCTGCCGTCCGTCGTCGCGGACGCCCTGGAGAGACACGCTGCTCGTGGTGACGACCGGCTCGGGCCGGCTGCCGAGGAAGACTCCGGTGCCGGCGGCCAGCGCGACCGCCATCGCCGCGGCGACCCAGGGCAGCACCGGTCGCGACAGGGGCCCGCGCCCGGGGCCGGAGGACCCGCCTGCCGCGGGGGCCTGCGCGGGCACCGGTACGAGCCGGTCGGCGGTCGACGTGGTGGGGGTCGTCGGGGGGACCGGGTCCGTCGTGCCGGTCGACGGCTCGTCGGCGTACAGCGGCCAGCGGGGCGGTCGCGGCAGGTCGCCCGAGGGCTCCGCCGGGACCAGGACGGGCGGCAGGGAGCGGGTCTCGTCGCCGGCCTGGTCGTCCGGCCTCGCGCCGAGGCCCAGGTACGCCGGGAGGGCGAGGTCGCGCTCGTCCGCCGGGACGACGGGGAGCGGGGTGCGCTCGGCGGTGTCGGTGCGCCAGTCGGACCAGCCGGACGACATCACGGCCTCCCTCCAGGACGACGACGGGCCGGGAGCCCTCCACGGTAGCGGCAGGGTCCCGGCCCGTCGTGCGGCCGTCTCCGGCCGTGGGGTCCGTCGGCGGTCAGCCGTCGGCGCGGCTCGCGTCCGCGGCCGACGCCTCGCTGCCGGCGCCCTCGGTCACGAGGTCACCCGAGATGGACTCGAGGTGCGCGCGCACGAACCACTGGAACTTCTCGAGCTCGGCGGTCTGCGCGATCACCATGTCCTCGGTGATCGGGTCGATGTCGCCGGAGGTCTCGATCACCTTGCGGTTGTCGGTGATCGCGCCGGTGTAGACGAGGTCGAGCGCCCCGAGGTGGGCGAGCGAGCTGTCGCGGCCGAGGGAGTAGTCGTCCCACGTCCGGTCGGCGACGATCGCGCCCGGGGTGCCCTTGGGCGAGCCGCCGAGGGTGGCGATGCGCTCCGCGACCTCGTCGGCGTAGCCACGGACGAGCTCGACCTGCGGGTCGATCATCTCGTGCACCGCGATGAAGTGCGGCCCGACGACGTTCCAGTGGACGTGCTTCAGGGTCAGGTGGAGGTCGTTGTACGCGGACAGGCGGCCCTGCAGCAGACCGATGATGGTCTGGGCCTGCTCGCCGGTCAGTCCGGGGACGGTGTAGGACACGGTTCTCCTTCGGTGGATGACGTCGTGCGTGCGGTCGTGCGGTCGTGCGGTGCTACCGGGGCAACACCGCGGTGGTGCGGGGGATTCCGGCGGCGCCGGCACGGGCCCGGGGGCTCAGCCCAGGAAGGTGCGGACGTCCAGGTGCTCGCCGTCGTCGGTGTCGATGGCGTCGACGAGCCGCTCGAGGACGTCGTCGGGCACCTCGACGCCGGCCTGGGAGACGGCGCCGTCGAGCTCGGTGCGGATCGTGTCGCGGGGAGCGGACTCCTCGTACGAGACGACGCGGTCGACGGCGGCCTGGAGGGCCTCCACGCGGGGGTCGTCGTCGGGGGTCTCGGGGGTGACGGGTTCGGTCATGGCCTCGGGGTACCCACTGACCGCACACCTGTCTCCCGGACGTCCTGCCCCCCCGCCAGGGTGCGCCTCCTAGGGTCGGGTCCGTGAGCCGACGAGCGCCCGCCCTCCCCGTTGCCCTGCTGCTCCTCGGCGTCCCCGCGCTGGCGTCCTGCGGCGGTGACGACGACGCCGCGGCGCCCGAGGGTCCCGGGGACGAGGTCTCGCTGGGGGAGACCCTCGACCCGTCGGCCGACGCGGAGACGCTGCCACCCGACGTCGCCGAGGCCACGACGGAGCTGCGCGGCGCGGTCCGCACCTTCAGCGACGCCCTCCTCACCGGCGACGGCGAGCTCGCCTACGCCTTCTACACCGCCGAGTGCCAGACGCGCGTGCCACGGGGGACCTACCTGCTGATCGTGACCCGCGCCGGCGAGGTGTACGGCGAGCCGCTGCCGTTCGCGACGTACGACGCGACGACCTCGCGCGAGGACGTCGACGGGGAGCCGACGGAGGTCGCGGCGGTCGACTACACCTTCCGGGGCGCGGACGGCCTCGTCCAGTCGGACGAGGAGTGGACCCTCACCGACGACGGCTGGCGGCTCTCGGACTGCTGAGCCGTCCCGGGCCGGCCGGCGGGCCGGCCCGTCAGAGGACGGTCAGCGTCACCGTCGACCCGGGCTCGACGGTCTCGCCCTCGCCGGGGTCGACGTCGGTGACGTAGCCGAGCTCGAAGATCCCGCCGCCCTCCTCGACGACGACGAGGCCGAGGTCCTCGAGGGTGCGCCGGGCCTCGTCGACGGTGCTGTTCACGATCCCCTCCGGGATGACGACGCCCTCCGCGCCGGTCGAGACCACGATCTCGAGCGTCTCGCCGGGCAGCAGCTCCTCGCCCGCGCCGGGGGAGCTCGACACCACGAGGCCCTCCTCGACGGTGTCGGAGGACTCCTCGGTGCGGACGACCTCGAGGCCGGCGTCGGTGTAGCGCTGCTCCACCTCGTCGGCGTCCTGGCCCGCCAGCTCCTCGACGGTGACCGGCTCGGGGCCCAGGCTCACCACGATCGAGACCCGGCTGCCGGGGCTGAGCTCGGTGCCGGCCTCCGGGTCCGTCCCGACGACGTCGCCCTCGTCGATGCTGTCGCTGTACTGCTCGAGGCCGTCGCCGACCACCAGGTCCAGCCCGAGCAGGGCGTCCTGCGCCTGGTCCTCCGTGCGGCCCCGCAGCCGCGGCACCTCGACGCGCTCGGGCCCGAGGGAGAGCGTCAGCGTGACGGTGCCGCCGTCGAGCACCCGGTCGCCCCGGGCGGGGTCGGTCGACATGACCTCGCCGGCGGGCACGGTCTCCGAGTACTCCTCGGTGACCTCGGCGTCGAGGCCGACGTCCTGCAGTCGCTCGGCGGCGGCCTGCTCGTCGAGACCGACCACGCCCGGGGTGTCGGTCCAGCGGCCGAAGCCGAGCCACCAGCCGCCCGCTCCCGCGGCGAGGAGGAGCACCAGCGCCCCGACGAGCCAGGCGCGGCGGCGCGAGCGCCCGCGGCCAGGACGCCCGGAGCCGGCCGTCCGTGCGGCGGGTCCCCGGGGGCCGGAGCCGCCCGGCCGGGCACCCGGGGGCACGGGGGCGGGCGCCGGCGGGGCGTACGCCGGCACCGCCGGGAGGTCCCGGGTGTCGCGGCGTCCGTAGCGGTCGGGCCGGTCGGGCTGGTCGGGCTGGTCGGTGGCACCGGGGCGGACCCGCGTCTGCGGGCCCCGCTCGCGCGTCGGGTCGGGCCGGGGGAGCGCGACGGGTGGCTCCGCCGCGGCCGCGTCGTCGGCGGGGGGCCAGGGCGCGTCGCCCCGTCCGGAGCCGAACAGCCACGTGTCGCTGTCCTCGGTCCCGCCGACCGCCGGGGCCGCCACGGCCGCGGCCTCGTGCGTGGGGTCGCCGTCGGGCCCGGCGGCGTCGTACGGCGTGGGCGCCTCGGGCGGCGGCGGGGGCACGGGCCGCAGGTCCTGCACCAGGTCCGGGTCGTCGACGACGCCGGCGTCCAGCGCCTGCAGCACCCGGCGGACGTGGCGCAGGAGCACGCCCGCGTCGGCGGGCCGCTGGCCGGGGTCGCGCACGCAGGCCCGCGCGACGAGCGCGTCGACGTACGCCGGGACGCCGGGCACGCTCGCCGACGGGGCGGGCACGTCGGTGTGCACGTGGTGGTAGGCGATCTGGATCGGGGTGTCGCCGCGGTGCGGCTTGAGGCCGGTGAGCAGCTCGTGGAGCACGATCCCGGCGGCGTAGACGTCGACGCGGGGGTCGGCCCGGCCGTCGGTGAGGAGCTCGGGGGCGAGGTAGGACACGGTGCCGATGAGCACGCCGCCGGTGGCCGTGTGCTGGCTCTCGGCGCTGACGGCCTTGGCCAGGCCGAAGTCGGCGACCTTGACCCGGGCCCCGGCCTCGGTGTGGCCGGGGCTGACGTCGGCGATGAGGACGTTCTCCGGCTTCACGTCGCGGTGCACGATCCCGGCCCGGTGGGCGGCGGCGAGCGCGGCGAGGACCGGCTCCAGGGTCCGCAGCGCGCGGGCCGGCGGCATCGGGGCCTCGTCGCGGACGACGTCGCGCAGCGTGCGCCCCGGCAGGTGCTCCATGACCAGGTAGACCAGCCCGCCGTCCTCCCCCTGGTCGTGGACGGCGACCACGTTGGGGTGCGACAGGCGGGCCGCGGAGCGCGCCTCCCGCACGAAGCGGGCCACGAACTCCTCGTCGTCGCCGAGGGCGCTGTGCATGACCTTGAGGGCGACCGTGCGGTCGAGGCGGGTGTCGGAGGCGACGTGCACGGTGGCCATGCCGCCCCGGGCGATCCTCGGCCCGACGCGGTAGCGGCCGTCGACGAGGCGCCCCTCGAGGGACTCCTCGGCGGGGCCGCGCTCGCGCACGTGACCGTCGCTCATCGTCCCTCCTGCCGGGCCGGCCCCCTGCCGGTGGTGGCCCATCGTACGAAGACCCACCCCCGGAGGACGGGCCACGCGCGCGGGCCGTGTCGCGGGTGCGCCACCATGGACCCATGAGCAGCACGCCCGCCCAGCCCTCGAACGACCCCTTGGACGGCCCCCTCGCCGAGGCCGACCTCGACGCCCTCGTCGACGAGTGGGGCGACTGGGCGGCGGTGGCCGACCTCCTCGACGTGCCGCGCACCCGCGTCGGCACCCTGCTGGCCGAGCACCGTCTCGCGGGCGCCGTCCCCCGGCCGGGCGCCGGTCAGCAGGTGCCCCTGGCGTTCGTGCAGGACGGCGAGATCGTCAAGGGCCTGCCGGGGCTGCTGACCGTGCTGCACGACGGCGGGTACGACGACCGCGAGTGCATCGCGTGGCTGTTCACCGACCTCGGGCTGCCGGGGCGCCCCATCGACGCGCTGCGGGAGAACCGGGGCAGCGAGGTCAAGCGCCGCGCGCAGGCGATGGCGCTCTAGCGGACGCCGAGTCGGCCCGGACGCACGCGCCGAGGACGCCGAGTCGGCCCGGACGCACGCGCTCAGGACGCCGAGTCGGCCCGGACGCACGCGCCTAGGACGCCGAGTCGGCCCGGACGCACGCGCTCAGGACGCCGAGTCGGCCCGGACGCACGCGCCTAGGACGCCGAGTCGGCCCGGACGCACGCGCCTAGGACGCCGAGTCGGCCCGGACGCACGCGCCTAGGACGCCGAGTCGGCCCGGACGCTCAGGCGCTGCGCGACGTCGCGGCAGCCCCGAGGGCGCGCAGGGCCCGGGTGGCCTCGTCGTCCAGCCCGGCACGGTCGAGCGCCGCGTCGGAGAGGGCCACCAGCTCGCCGATGGCGTCCTCCACCTGCTGCTGCGCGCCGCTCTCGACGATCAGTCGCTGCAGGCGGCGCAGCGTCGCGGCGTCGTGAGGACGCCCCAGCGCCGCGGCCAGCTCGTCGGCGTCCCCGGGACGGCCCGCGGCCCGCAGGCCGTCCAGGGCGAGCGCGACGAGGACGGTCTGCTTGCCCTCCACCAGGTCGTCCCCGGAGGGCTTGCCGGTCACGGCGGGGTCGCCGAAGACGCCGAGCAGGTCGTCGCGGAGCTGGAAGGCCTCGCCGAGCGGGAGCCCGAAGGCGCCGAGCGCGTCCTGGGTGGCGGCGTCCGCGCCCGCCAGGGCGGCGCCCAGGTGCAGCGGCTGCTCGACGGAGTACTTGGCGGACTTGTAGCGCAGCACGCGCATGGCCTCGGAGACGTCCTCGAGCCCGCGGGCCTGCACCGAGATGTCGAGGAACTGGCCGGCGATCACCTCGGTGCGGCACAGGTCGAGGACGTCGAGGGCCGCCGAGACCCGCTCGGGCTCCAGGCCGCAGCGGCGCAGCAGCTCGTCGGACCAGCTGAGGAGCAGGTCGCCGAGCAGGATCGCCCCGGCGGCGCCGTACTGCTCGGGGCGCCCGCCCCACCCGGCGGCGCGGTGCTCGGTCTCGAGGGCGCGGTGGGTGGAGGGGCGGCCGCGGCGGGTGTCGGAGGCGTCCATGTAGTCGTCGTGGACCAGCGCGCTCGCGTGCAGCAGCTCGAGGGAGGCGCACGCCCGCAGCAGCGCGGTCTCGTCCGCCACCTCGGGGCGCACCGCGCGGTAGCCCCACCAGCAGAACGCCGCCCGCAGCCGCTTGCCGCCGGCGGTCGCCGTGCGGGCGCCGTCCAGCAGCCGGACGGCGTCCGCACCGAGGGGCTCCAGCCGCCGGGCCATGGCGTCGAGGTGCGCCGTCACCTGCGCGGAGATCGCGGCGCGGAAGTCGGCGTCGTCGCTGTCGGGCACGAGGCGAGGCTAGTCGGGGCGCCGGTGGACGGTCCGATGGGCGTGCGGGTCGCCTGCCTAGACTCGAGCACCGTGGCCGATGACCAGCAGCAGGAGCCGACGGCGACCGTGCCGGAGGCCTTCCACGAGCCCCGCGACGCGCGGCGCAGCATCGCCGGCCTGATCGCGGCGGGGGAGCGGTCGTTCTCCTTCGAGTTCATGCCCCCCAAGGACGAGGCCGGCGAGGCCCAGCTGTGGACGGCGATCAGCGAGCTCGAGCCCTACCGGCCCACCTTCGTCTCCGTGACGTACGGCGCGGGGGGCTCCTCGCGTGACACCACGGTCCGGGTGACGGGCCGCATCGCGCGCGAGACCTCGATGGTGCCGATGGGCCACCTCACGTGCGTGGGTCACACCGAGGCCGAGCTGCGGTCGATCCTGGCGTCGTACGCCGACGCGGGGGTGCACAACGTGCTGGCGCTGCGCGGCGACCCCCGGGAGGGCCCCCGGGCGCCCTGGACGCCGACCCGGGGCGGGTTCACCCACGCCGAGGAGCTCGTCCGGCTGGCCGCCGAGGGCGGCTTCACCGTCGGCGTCGCCGCGTTCCCCGGCGTCCACCCCGGCGCGGAGTCGATCGAGCGGGACACCGAGGTGCTGCTGTCGAAGCAGCGCGCGGGCGCGGAGTTCGCCATCACCGACATGGTCTTCCGCGCCGCGGACTACGAGGCGCTGCTCGAGCGCTCGGCGGCGCGCGGCGTGACCTTCCCGATCCTGCCGGGGATCATGCCGATCCTGAACGCCGGCCAGGTGGCGCGCATGGCGGAGCTGTCGGGTCGCGAGCTGCCGGCCGAGGTCCGCGAGCGGATCGAGCGCCGCGGCGACGACCGGGCGGCCGTCCGGGCCGAGGGCATCGCGATGGCCGCCGAGCTCTGCGAGGAGCTCGTCGCGGCGGGCGCGCCGGGGCTGCACTTCTACACGCTCAACCGCTCGACGGCGACGCGGGAGATCTTCTCGGCGCTGCGCATCGCCGTCTGAGCCGTCCGAGCCGTCTGAGCCGTCTGAGCCGCCTGAGCCGTCCGGGGCGGGCCCGCGGAACGCCCTCAGACGGCCGGCACCTCCTGGGCCACCAGGGCGGAGGCGAGGCCGACGAAGGCCAGGCCCGGTCCCGCCGCGGCGTGGGCGCCGGTCGCGAGCACGCCCGGCACCGGCGTCCGCGGGCCGAGCCGCTGCCGCTGGGTGGCGCGGCCGTCCCAACGGACCCCGAGCGGTGAGCCGCCCCACCGCTCGGCGCTGGCCCGCGGCGAGAGGTCCAGCCGGGTGACCACGTGGGGGCGGACGTGGAGCCCGCGCTCGGCGAGCGCCCGCACGGGGTCCTCGGCGCCGCGGCCCCGCGCCAGCACCGTCCAGGCCGCCCCGCCGTCCGGCGCGGACCCCGGCGGCTGGACCCGGACGACCAGCAGCGGGTCGCCGTGCAGGACCGTCTCGTGGTGGGCGAGCGGCGGCAGCTCGCCCTCCAGGCCCAGGTGGGAGACCACCGGTGGCATCGCGGGCTGCGAGGCGGCGACGTACGGGGCGAGGGCGGGCAGCCGCCGCGGGTCGATCGCGCAGACCACGACGTCGGCGTCGACCTCCCCGTCGGCGCTGGCCACGGCCACGGCGCGGCCGCCGCGCACCACCACGTCGGTCACGGGCGTGCGCAGCCGCACGTCGGCACCGCGCTCGGCGAGCCGGGCGGCGAGGAGCTCGGTGACCACCGCCATGCCGTGCGGGGTGGTCCAGGTGCCGAAGCGCTGCTCGAGGTGGGCCACGACCCCCGCCCACGCGGGGACGCCGGAGAGGTCGTGGCCGTCGACGTCGTACGGGTGGGCGGCGACGAGCCGCAGCCGCCGGTCGCGGAGGCCGCGCCGCGCGGCCCGGCGCAGCGAGGTGCGGGACGCGAGCATGCGGGCCGTCTCCGGACGGCCGACGTCCGGCGACCAGCGCCGCTCGAGCAGGTCGGTGCGCAGGAGCTCCCAGGTCTCGGTGTACGACGCGACGTACGACGCCCACTGCTCACCGAGGCCGGGGGACAGGGCGTCGGCGGCGCGGACCTGCGCGCCCCGGGAGCCGCCGGGGAGGGCGAGGGACGTGCCGTCGGCGAACCGGTGCTCGCGGAGCACCTCGAGCTGGACGAGGTCCAGCTCCTTCTCCAGGGGGCGCCCGCTCTTGCGGAACAGGTCGCGCAGCACGGCGGGCAGCAGGGTGTAGGTCGGGCCGGCGTCCCAGCGGTGCCCGTCCTGCTCGAGGCGGGAGCACGCGCCCCCGGTGACCGCGGCGGCGTCCAGGACGACGACGTCGTGGCCGAGCCGCACCAGGCGAGCCGCGGCGGCCAGTCCGCCGAACCCGGCGCCCACCACCGCCACCCGCGCCATGGCGCCAGGCTAGGTGGGGCACGGCCGTTCGACGTGCGCGGCCTCACCCCGACCGGCAGAATGGGCGGTCCACACGGACGCGGGAGGCACCATGGACGACGTCACACGGCCCGAGGTGGTCGCCGGGGCTGCCGTGGACGCCGGGCCCGCCGCCGATGCGCCACCCGCCTCGGTGCGCGCGGCCTCGACGGTCATGGCGCTGCAGGGCCTGCTGCTCGCCGCCCTCGTCGCGGCGACCGTGCTGTGGGAGGACGTGCTGGTCACGGCCTGGGCCTCGGACAACCCGGCCGCCAACGCCGTCGTCCAGGAGGGCGGGCTGACCGCGCTCGACGAGTCGCCGGTCGCCGTCCCCGACTTCGTGCCGCTCGCCGTGGTCGTCTTCCTCACCCTCGTGCCGATCGGCGCGGTGCTCGCCGCGATGCTGCGCCACCGGGCCGCCTGGGTCCGCTCCTGGCTCACGGCCGGGGCCGCCGGCGGCGTGCTGGCCGCCGTGCTGGCCACGCGGACCGGCGCGCCGCTCGCCTTCACGGTCCTCGCCGTCCTCGCCGGCGTCACCTGCGTCGCGCTCCTCGCCTGCCTGTGGCACCCCGCGACGACCCGGTGGCTCGCCCGCCCGGCCCGGGTCGCGACGGCCTGACACCCTCCTCCACCCGCACGGTGGAGGGTGCTTGACCCGGGCCGTCGGCCGACCTACTCTTGACTCATCGAACACGCGTTCGATCGACCGCGGTGGCGTCGCCTCGACCCCGGCGTCACCGCGGTCAACCCCCGGGTCGAGTCCCCGTTCCCCGACGGGCGGTCGGCGCCGCCCGCACCTCGCACCCGGAGGAGCCAGCGCATGCGACCCGAGCCGTTCCTGCACCCCCAGGCCCTGCCGGCCACGACGCACGCCTACCTCGACCGGTCGGCGGCGTCGCTGGCGGAGGCGGTGGCCACGCCCGACGTGCGTCGCCGCTACGCCACCGCGCACGTCTCCGCCCTCCAGGCTGCGGCCGCGCTGCTGGCGGCCAGGGCCAACCCCGACCCGCGTCGGCGGCAGCGCAACGCCTGGGTGCTGCTCACCCGGGTGGCGCCCGAGCTCACGGAGTGGGCCCAGTTCTTCGCGGCCGGTGCCCCGAAGCGGGCCGCGGCCGAGGCGGGTGCGCGGGACGCCGTCACCGAGCGCGAGGCCGACGACCTCGTCCGCGACGCCGACCGCTTCCTCGCCACGGTCGAGTCCGCCCTGGGCCTGGTGCCCCACCGGACGGGCCCGCAGCGCACGGCGGTCGCGGGCCGCGTGCTGCACGACCTCGAGCGGCCGTCCGCCTAGCGGGCCCGTGCCGCCGTCGGGCGGAGCCGCCCGGACGCCCGTCCGACACTAGGGTGGGCGCATGCCCGCGCCGACACCCGAGCGACCCTCCGAACGTCGCGGCGCCGCGCGGACGACCGTGCTGTGGGCGACGCTGCGCGACGCGCTGCCGTCGGAGCCGGGCGACGTCCTCGACGTCGGGGGCGGTACCGGGGGTCTCGCCGTCCGCGTCGCCGAGCTCGGCCACCGTGTGACCGTCGTCGACCCCAGCCCCGACGCCCTCGCCATGCTGGCCCGCCGCGCCGACGAGCGAGGTGTCGCCGACCGGGTCCGCGGCGTCCAGGGCGACCTCGCCGACCTGGGCTCGGTCGAGCCCGTGGACGCCGTCCTCTGCCACGGCGTGCTGGAGGTGGCACCGGACCCCGCGGCCGCCCTCGGCGCCCTCGCCGGGTGCCTGCGCGCAGACGGCGTCCTCAGCCTCGTCGTGGCCCAGCGCTACGCGGCGGTCCTCGCCCGGGCCATGGCCGGCCACCTGGTGGCCGCACGCGAGCTGCTCGCCGCCGGACCGGGCGACGTCCCCGCCGGTGGCCCGGGACGGGGCCGTCGGTTCACCCACGAGGAGCTGCGCCCGCTGCTGGGCGACGCCGGGCTGGACGTCGTGTCGGTCCACGGCGTGCGCGTGTTCGCGGACCTCGTGCCGGGGGCCCTGCTCGACCTCGAGCCGGGTGCCGCGCAAGCCCTCGTCGAGCTGGAGCAGGCCGCCGCCGCGCGCCCGGAGCTCTTCCCGCTCGCCACCCAGCTGCACGTGGTCGCACGCGGCGCGCGGACCTGAACGACCGGCCCCCGATCGGGGGACTGCTGATTTCCCCACCTTGGGTACCGTCGGGGTCGGAGGCTGCCTAGAATTGCCGCCTCATCCTCTTCGGGGTCCGACCGGACCCTCGTGTACCTGGGAGGTCCCCTTGCCGCTCTCGGAAGAGGAGCTGCGCATGCTCGAGCAGATGGAGCGCGCGCTGGTCGAGGAGGACCCGAAGCTGGCCTCCACGCTGCGGGGCACGACCTTGCGCCGCGCGGCTCGCCGTCGCGCGATCGGGGCCGGGGTGGTCTTCCTCGGCGGCATCGCCGTCATGCTCGGCGGCGCGGTGTCCGGCTACACCGTCATCGGCGTCGTCGGGTTCGTGATCATGCTGGCCTCCGCCACGCTCGGCATCGCGGCCATCCGCAGCCGTCAGCAGGTCGGCGACGGTGGCCCGTCCGACGCGGCTCACGAGCCCACCGGCGGCCCGTTCACCGTCATCGAGGGCGGACGCAGCCGCGGCCGCAACCGTCAGCGCCGCCAGCGCGAGCGCTCCTCCGGCTCCTTCATGGAGCGCATGGAGGAGCGGTGGCGCCGACGCCGCGAGGGCGGCCAGGGCTTCTAGCCCACCACCCGCACACCGCCGAGTCGGCCCGAACGCACCCGCTGAGCGCGCCGAGTCGGCCCGGACGCACCCGCTGAGCGCGCCGATCGGCCACCGTCACCATCGCCGGTCGAGCTTGTCGAGACCTTCGACGGGAAGACCTACCACCCGGGGATCTTGCCCAGGCTGCGCAGACGTGCCGACTCGACCCCGTGCGGCTGAGCAGATGTGCCGACTCGACCCCGTACGCCTGCACAGACGTGCCGACTCGACGCCGTACGGCTGCGCAGACGTGCCGACTCGACCCCGTACGCCTGCGCCGATGTGCCGACTCGACCCCGTACGGCGGGGGTGCCGGCTCGGCGGGCCCGCTCAGGCGAGGCGGTCGACGACGGTGCCGGGACGCCCCGCCTGTGACGCCGTACGACGGGTGGCCGCGGTCGGCGTGGAGGTCCGGGGGGCGCCGGGCAGGGCCGAGGCGGGCGCCCAGCGCGCCAGCAGGCGCTGCCGGCCGCCGGTCCCAGCGGCCAGGGCGACGCGGACGGCCTCGACGTCGGCCTGCAGGTCGGAGGCGCCGGTGCCGCCCGGACCGCCCGGGCCCGCGCCCTCGGCGGAGGCCGGCGCGTAGCGCTCCCGCTCCACGGCGGCCGCGAGGCGGCGCAGCGCGGCGACGGCGGCGGCGTGGTCGCGCGCCCCGGGCGGCGGCCCGGGCTCGGGGTCGGGGGGGAGCAGCGGCTCGAGCAGGGCGAGGGCCTCGCGGGGCGACCGACCGTGCGGCCACGGCCGGCGCAGGTCGACGACCGTGTCCCGCAGCTCGGCCCACGCCGCCTCGACGGGGTCCGCCGTGGTGCGCCGGGCCTGACGCGTGCGGCGCCGGAGCAGCGACGGCGCGGCCAGCAGCAGCGCCACCAGGGCGAGGCCGCCGGCGGTCAGGCCGGCGGTGCGCCAGGCGGCGAAGGGGGAGGTGGCGGCGGCGGTGGCCTCGACGGCCGGGGTGCGGGGGGCCGGCTCGGGGACGCCCTGCTGGCCGCCGCCCTGCTCGGGCAGCGGGGCGTCGCCGGCGCCGGGACCGGCCTCGGGAGCGTCGGGCTCCCGGTCGCCGCCGAGGCCGCGCGTGTAGTCGGGGACGGCCGACGCCCGGCCCGCGGGGGTCGGCTCGAACCGCACCCAGCCGGAGCCGGGGAAGTACAGCTCGGGCCAGGCGTGCAGGTCGTCGGAGGAGTACTCCCACACCGCGTCGGCGCCCGCGCCGCCGCCGACCTGCTCCGGTTGCAGGAAGCCCACGGCGACGCGCGCGGGGATGTCGAGCGCACGCGCCATGACCGCCATCGCGGAGGCGAACTGCTCGCAGTAGCCGATCCGGCCGTCGGGCCCGTCGTCGAGGAATGAGACGAGGTCGTCGGCGCCGTTGCCGCTGTCGGCGTCGAGGCTGTAGGTGAAGCCGCCGTCGCGGCGGAACCACTGCTGCAGCGCGACGGCGCGGTCGAAGTCGGTCTGCGCCCCGTCCGTCACCGCCCGCGACAGCTGGCGCACCTCGAGCGGGAGGTCGTCGGGGAGCTCGGTGAACTCGCCGCCGACCGCGCTGCTGCTCGGTGTCGAGGCGTTCAGGGCGGCCGTGGTGACGTCGAGGTCCAGCCCGGTGGCGGTGTAGTTGAGGCCCGCGGTGGTGAGGTCCTCCTCGGCCGCGATGAAGTCGCGGGTGGCGAGGTCGTACTTCCACAGGCCCTCGGCGTCCACCCGCTGCGAGGGGAACGGCGTGGGCAGCCAGGCGGACACGAAGTCGTCGGAGACCTCGAAGCGCCACTGCTCCTCGCGCCGCGCCACCGTCTCCGCGACGCCCTCGGGGGCCGGCATGAGCCCGCTGGCGCTCTGGTCGTCGGGCAGGTCGCGGTCACCGCTGGTCCACGCCTCGTCGGAGAAGCGGTTGAGCACCGAGATCCGCAGGTACGACGGGTCGGGGTCGGAGGTCGAGAACCGCAGCAGCGGGGTGTCCTCCGGCCGGCGCAGGTCGCGGCGCAGGTCCGTCATCGGGTTGGTCAGCGAGATCTCCCGGTCGCCGCCACCGGTCCCGTCGCCGTCCAGCAGCCCGAGCCCGAGGGTCGGCACCACCAGCGGGACGACGAGGGCCAGCCCGGTCGCCGACGCGCCCAGCCCGAGGGCGGTGCTGCGCACACCGCCGGTGCGGACGCCGAACCCGCCGGCGGTCCCGCTGTCGGTGCCGGCCGGCAGCGTCTCGTCGCTCGTGCCGTCGGGGGCGTCCCAGCGCTCGAGGTCGGCCGCGGTGCTCTGGTACAGCATCCACACGAAGCCGGCCGCGGGCACCGCGAAGACCCACCACGCCACGTCGCCGCCCAGCATGCTCACGGGCAGCGTGTAGACGGTCAGCAGCGGCAGCCCGGCCAGCGACACCATCCGCAGGCTGCAGACCAGCACGTCGACCAGCAGCAGGCAGGCGAGACCCGCGACGAGCAGCAGCGGCTCCACCGGCGGGACGTCGCCCCCGACGGGCGCCGCGTAGCGACCGGCGCTGACGACGGCGTCCTCGAGCACCCGACCGGCCAGGGCGAGGGTCTCGGGGGTCGGCAGCCACGACCCCGTCGCACTGCGCAGGACGCCGAGCGCGGCGAGGGCCACCTGCACCATGACGACGAGCGGGCCCGGTGTCCGGACCGCCCGCAACGCCGTGCCGCTGACCGCCACGACGAGGCCGATCGCCAGCAGGGGCACGAGGAAGCGGTCGGGGTTCTCGGTGAACCCCCGCCAGGCCATGGTCGTGGCCCACGCGGTCAGGCACGCGGTGACGGCGAGCAGCAGGTCACGACCACCGGGCAGGCGCCCGCGCCGGTACGCCGCGCTCATCGGGCCGCCCCCGCCACCGGGTCGCCCGTCGCGGGCGCGGCGACCGGGGCGCCCGCCGCCGCCGGGTGGGCCAGGCGGGACCAGCTCACGTCGAGGGGCTCGGAGGGGCGCAGCTCGGCCATCCGCCAGCCCTGCCCGGCGACCACGGCGGCCGTGGTCACGGCGGGTGGCGCCGAGCCGGCGGAGGCCCATCCGGACAGGTCGACCGGCAGGGCGATCGCCGTCCCGGCGTGGTGCCGCATCCGCCGCAGGTTCGCCGCGTCGCCCGGCTCGGAGCCCCCGAGCACGGCGACGAGGATGCCGCCGCGGGCGGCGTCGGTCAGCCAGGAGGTGTCGAGGTCGATCCGGCTGGTCGGGGTGAGCACGGCGAGCGCCTCCAGGAGCGCCGTGGAGTCGGCCACGCCCCCGACCCGGTCGTGCCAGCCGGCGGTCGGGTGCTCGCCGGAGGCGGTCACGAGGCGCACGAGGTAGCCGCGCCGGGTCAGGTGCACCGCGACGGACGCCGCCGCCCCGACCGCGAGCTCGAGGGACGACGCCGCACCCTGCCCGCGGTGGGCGCGAGCCCGGTCGTCGACCATGACCGTCGCGCGTGGCTGCCAGGGCTGCTCCTCGCGCCGCACCATCAGCTCGCCGGTCCGCGCGGAGCTGCGCCAGTGCACCCGCCGCAGGTCGTCGCCGACGCGGTAGTCGCGGACGGTGACGTCCTCCGCGCTGCCGGTGGCGAACGACCGCGGACGCTCGTCACCGGCGCCGGTCCACTGGCCGCCGAGGCCGATGGGCGCGAGGGGCACCACCGCCGGGACCACGACCAACGACGCCTCGGAGCGGAACGAGCGGCCGACCTCGACGAGGCCGAAGGGGTCGCTGACCCGGACGTCCATCGGCCCCACCGGGTAGCGGCCGCGCACCCCGGGTCGCACCGGGTAGGAGACGTGGCGGCGCCAGCCGTGGCCGATGCCCTCGAGCACGAAGCGGGGACGGGAGCCCAGCGCGTGCGGCACGTGGTCCTCCAGCAGGAGGACGCCGGTGGGGGTGCGTCCCTCGTTGACCAGCAGCAGGTCGACGCGGGCGGGCTCGCCGACGGTGACGGTGGCGGGGGAGAGGGTCCGCTCCAGGGTCAGCCGGTAGCGGCTGCGTCCGATCACGAACGCGGCCAGGAGCGGCAGCAGCGCCACGAGGACGCCGACCCGCACCAGGGCCGACTGGCCGAGCACGACGGCGCAGACGACCGCCGTCGTCCCGGCCGCGACGAACGCGCGGCCGCGGACCGTCAGTCCCGCCAGGGCCTCCCGCACGGTCCGCGCCTCAGCGGCCCGGCTCGGGCACCGGGACGGCGGCGAGCAGGCCGCGCAGGACGTCGGTCGTCCCGCGGCCGGCCATCGTGGCCTCGACCGACGGCAGCAGCCGGTGGGCGAGCACCCGCTCGGCGAGCTCGCGCACGTCGTCCGGGATCACGTAGTCGCGGCCCGACATCGCGGCGCGGGCTTTCGCGGCCCGGAGCAGGTGCAGCGAGGCGCGGGGGGACGCGCCCAGCGACAGCTCGCGGCTGGTGCGGGTCGCGGTGGTCAGCGCGACGACGTAGCGCTGCACCGCGGGGGCGGCGTACACCCCGGCGACCGTGCTGACGAGCTTGCGGACCTCGGCCGCGTCGGTCACCGGCTCCAGGTCGTCCAGCGGGTCGGCGGACGTGTGGTGCTCGAGCATCGCCAGCTCGGCCGCCTCGACCGGGTAGCCGATGGAGACGCGCGCCATGAAGCGGTCGCGCTGCGCTTCGGGCAGCGGGTAGGTGCCCTCCATCTCGACGGGGTTCTGGGTGGCGACGACCATGAACGGCGCCTGCAGGGGGTAGGTCGTGCCGTCGACGGTGACCTGCCGCTCCTCCATGCACTCCAGCAGCGCCGACTGGGTCTTCGGCGAGGCGCGGTTGATCTCGTCGCCGACGACGAGGTTGGCGAAGATCCCCCCGGGCCGGAACTCGAAGTCCCGCGTGTCCTGGTTGAACACCGAGACGCCGGTGACGTCGGAGGGCAGCAGGTCCGGGGTGAACTGGATCCGTCGCACGCTCGCGTCGATGCTGCGGGCCAGGGACTTGCTCAGCATCGTCTTGCCGACCCCGGGCACGTCCTCCACCAGCAGGTGGCCCTCGGCGAGCAGGACGACGAGCGCGGAGGACACGACGTCGGGCTTGCCCTCGATGACGCGCTCCACGTTGCGGCGCACGCGGTCGACGACCGCGACCAACGTCTCGATGTCGCCGCCCCGGTCGCCGCCCCGGCGGGCGGCCCGCTCGTGCGAGGGGTCCGGCGTGGGGTCCTGCGAGGACAGTCGGGGCTCGTGCGCGCCGTACGGCGCGGCTGCGGGTCCGTTCACTGGTGCCTCTCCGGTGGATGAGGACCCCACCGTAGTCGGCGACCCCCAGCCGTGGGCGCCTCGCGACCCGCGTCCTCCACCCTCCTCCACCCGGGCCCTCCACCGCGCTCCACCTCGCGCCCCACCTGGCCCTCCACAGCGCTCCACCGGGCTCCGAGCCGGGCCCACCGGGCCCGCTCCGGCCCCGTCGGGACGCCCCGGGCGCCGTCCGGCGGCCCGGACGGAGCGACGAGATCGGGCCCGGGGCGCGGAGAAGCGCGCACCGGGGGAGCGAAACACCCACCAAGTGGTTGCTAGTGGAGGAAAGTGGGTTAGAGTGGAGCGCAGTGGAGGAGCAGGGGAACGGAGGCCCGGATGTTCATCGGGACCTTCACGCCCAAGCTGGACGACAAGGGCCGGCTGATCCTCCCGGCGAAGTTCAGGGACGCGTTCGCGGGAGGAGTGGTGATGACGAAGGGTCAGGAGCGCTGCATCGAGCTCCAGACCCAGGCGCAGCTCGAGGCCACCGCCGCCCGGCTCCGCGAGGCGCCCATGACGGACCCCCGGGTCCGCGCCTACGTCCGCGTCCTCTTCACCGGCGGCCACGACCAGATCCCCGACAAGCAGGGCCGGGTCAACGTGCCCGCCCCGCTGCGCGAGTACGCCTCGATCGACCGTGAGGTCGTCGTCGCGGGCGTGATGGACCGCGTCGAGATGTGGAACCCCGAGGCCTGGGCGGCCTACTCCGCCGAGCAGGAGGCGGCCTTCGCGGGCCTCGACCACGAGATCTTCCCCGGCATCTAGCAGCACCCGGCACCACCGGCAGCACCACAACTCCAGAGCGGGACGCGCAGGACGAGGCCTCTGGCCCGCCCGCGAGGAGTCATCTGACGCACCTTCCCCGGCGCCAGAGGACCCGGCGGGCGGGCAAGGGACCTGGACCGGCGCCTCCCGCTCGCGAGCTCCCGCACCACCCGGCACCACCCGGCACCACCCGGCACCACCCGGCAGCAGCACCGAAGGGTCGAGACCACGTGAGCACGCGCCAGGCGCCCCAGCCGCCGCCACCCGTACGCCGGGTGCGCGAGCAGGCTCGCGACGTCCTCGCGGTCATGGCGTTCTCGGCCCTCGCCTCCACCGCGCTCGCGGTCGCCCTGCTCCTCGTCCTCTCGCTGGGGCGGTAGCGCGATGACGCCGACGACCGCCGACGGCGGGGACGGTCAGGACGGCGCGACACACGAGCCGGTCCTGCTGGCGCGCGTGGTCGAGCTGCTCGCCCCGGCCCTGCAGCGCGACGGCGCCGTGCTCGTCGACGGCACCCTCGGCCTCGGCGGCCACAGCGCCGCGGTCCTCGAGGCCTGCCCCGCGGCCCGGGTCGTCGGCATCGACCGCGACCCCGCCGCGCTCGAGCGGGCCGGCGACCGGCTCGCGGCGCACGGCGACCGCTTCACCGGCGTCCACGCGACGTACGACCGGCTCGCCGACGTCCTCGACGACCTCGGCCTCGACACCGTGGACGGCGTCCTGCTCGACCTCGGCGTCTCCTCCATGCAGCTCGACCGCCTCGACCGCGGCTTCGCCTACCGCGCGGACTCGCCGCTCGACATGCGGATGGACCCCACCACCGGTCGCACCGCGGCCGACGTCCTCAACACCTACCCCGCGGCCGACCTGACGCTGGTCCTGTCGCGGTACGGCGAGGAGAAGTTCGCCCGACGGATCGCCGACGCGATCGTGCGCGAGCGCACCACCGAGCCCTTCACGACCTCCGGACGCCTCGTCGAGCTGCTCTACGACGTGATCCCGGCGCCGGCCCGCCGCACGGGCGGCCACCCGGCGAAACGGACCTTCCAGGCGCTGCGCATGGAGGTGAACGACGAGCTGGGCGGCCTGGACCGGGTCCTGCCCGCCGCGCTGCAGGCCGTCGGGGTCGGGGGCCGGGTCGTCGTCGAGTCGTACCACTCGCTGGAGGACCGCGCCGTCAAGCGCGCCTTCGCGCGGGCCACCACGAGCAGCGCGCCGCCCGACCTTCCCGTCGTCCCGCCGGAGCTCGAGCCCGCGATGGTCGCCGTCACCCGGGGGGCCGAGCAGGCCGACGACGTCGAGCGCGCCCGGAACCCCCGCGCCGCCAGCGTCCGCCTCCGCGCGGTCGAGCGCGTCCGCCCGTCGTCCCCGTCGTCCCCGTCGTCCCAGTCGTCCACCAGGTCACAGCGTCGTGCCTCCGGAGGTGCCCGATGAGCAGCCCGCTCCGTCTGCCCGACCCCCGTCCCCGCGAGCCCGGGCGCGAGCCGGGACAGCCGAGCCGCCGCACCCTGCCGCCCCTGCGGCTCGCGCCGCGCCGTCGCCCGCGCCCGCCGAAGGTCCCGTTCGTGGTGGTGGTCGCCCTCGTCGCCCTCGGCGGGGTCGTCGGGCTGCTCCTGTTCAACACCTCCATGCAGCAGGCGTCCTTCGCGGCGAGCGCCCTGGAGCGCCACGCCGACACCCTCGCCGCGCGCGAGCAGAAGCTGCAGATGGAGCTCGAGGGCCTGCGCGACCCGCAGCGGGTCGCCCGCGCGGCGCGCGACGCCGGCATGGTCGTCGGCCGCAGCACGTGCTTCCTGTCGCTCGCCGACGGCAGCACCAGCGGCCCCTGCCAGCCCGCGACCGCGGAGGACGGGATGCGCATCGAGGCCCAGCCGCAGGCCCGTCCCGGCGTCCTCGACCCCGCCCCGCGCTACGTCGACCCGCCGGCCGAGCAGAACCAGGTGGGCGACACGGGCCCGCGTGACGGCCGCGGGGACGCGCGGGGGGCTAGGAATGGTGCACGCGACACCGACCGGGCCGCCGACCGTGCCGGAGACCGTCGCGGCGACCGTGACCGCAGGACCCAGGGAGGAGCCACCCGGTGAGCCGACCCCGTCCGAGCCTGCGCGGCCAGTCGGTGCTGCGCCTGCGGGTCGCGATGGTGGTCATCGCCATGGCCCTGTCCGTGCTCGGCGCCCGCCTGGTGCAGCTGCAGGGCGTCGACCCCGACTCGTACGCCGAGATGGCCGCCGCGGAGGGCACGGTCGACGCCGTCCTGCCCGCGCAGCGGGGCGAGATCCTCGACCGCAACGGGGTCGCCCTCGCGAGCTCGGTCGACGGGATGATGGTCATCGTCAACCCCCAGCTGGTGCCCGAGGACGCCGCGCCTGAGCTCGCCCGCCTGCTGTCCGACCGGTTGGACGTCGACTACTTCGACACCCTCGCCCAGGTCCGCGACCAGCGCTACCAGTTCCGCTACGTCGCGCGACGCGTCCCGTCCACCGTGGCCAACGAGACGCTCGAGGCGGTCGAGGACGCCGGGTTCGACGGCATCACCCTGCAGGCCGACCCGGTGCGCGACTACCCGGCGAAGGACGTCGCCGCGAACCTCGTCGGCTTCATGGGCGCCGAGGGCGAGCCGCGCGCGGGGCTGGAGCTGACCTTCGAGCCGATGCTGCACGGCACGGACGGCGAAGCCCGCTACTCCACCGGCGGCGGCAACCGGATCCCGCTGGGGGAGACGAGCACCGTCGACCCGGTGAACGGCCAGGACCTCACGCTGACCATCGACCGCGACGTCCAGTGGTTCGTCCAGCGGGCGCTCCGCAACGCCGTCGAGGGCGCGAACGCCGACTCCGGCGTCGCGATCGTGCAGGACGTGGAGTCCGGCGAGATCCTCGCGCTGGCCGACCACCCGACGTTCGACGCCTCGCAGCCGCTGCTGTCCGACGAGGCCGACCTGGGCTCCCGCGCCCTGAGCGACGTCTACGAGCCGGGCTCGGTGCAGAAGGCCTTCACGCTGGCCGCGCTCCTCGACGCCGACGAGGTCTCCCCGACCACCAGGATCACGGTGCCGCCCGAGCTCGACAGCGGCGACACCACGATCGGCGACTACTGGGACCACGGCACGCTCCGGCTCACCGTCGCCGGCGCGATCGCCCAGTCGTCCAACATCGGCACGGTGCTGGCGGCCCGCCGCATGGACCCCGAGCGGCTCCACGACTACCTCGTCGGCTTCGGCGAGGGGTCGCGCACCGACGTCGGCGTCCGGGGCGAGTCGGCGGGGATCCTGCCCGACGGGGCGATCTGGACACCGATGGCCGCCGACCGCATCGCCTTCGGCCAGTCGCTGTCGGTCAACGCCCTGCAGATGACAGCCGGCATCAACACGATCGCCAACGGCGGGGTGCACGTCAGCCCCAGCCTGGTGCGGGGGAGCGCCACGACGGCCGCCGGCGAGGAGGTCGGCACCGACCAGACGGAGCGCCGCCGGGTGGTCTCGGAGGTCGCGGCCCGGCAGACCTCCGACGTCCTGGAGCAGGTCGTGGACCCCGAGACCGGTGTCGCCCCCGGCGCCGCCGTGCCCGGCTACCGCGTCGCCGGCAAGACCGGCACCGCCCAGCGCGTGAACGACGAGTGCCAGTGCTACGACGGCACCTTCACGGTCTCGTTCGGCGGCTTCGCCCCCGCCGACGCCCCCCGGTTCACCGTCTACGTCGCCATCCAGAACCCCCGCAACGGCGGCGGCGGTGGCTCCGTCGGCGGTCCGGCCTTCTCCTCGATCATGGGCCAGCTGCTGCGCCACTACGCCGTCCCACCCACCAACTCCCGACCCCCCGAGCTCCCCATCGAGTGGTAGCCCCGCCACGCAGGCGCCGAGTCGGCACGTCTGCGCAGCCTGAGAACGTCGAGTCGGCACGTCTGCGCAGCCTCCTCGGTGGGCCGCGGGCCGTTCGCAGCCGCTGGACGAGGACGTCGACCTGGACGGCGGTGCGGAGGTCGGAGCGCACTCGGGTCACGGGGATCGCCACCTGCGCAGATGTGCTGACTCGGGCCGTTTGGGTGCGCAGACGTGCCGACTCGAGGCCGTGTGGGTGCGCAGACGTGCCGACTCGGGGTGCACCTCACCGACCTGCCGGTGAGGGGCCGATAACCTCGCCGGGTGGTCGAGGAGGACAAGGTGGAGGCGCTGCGCGCGACGCGTCCGCGTCACCGTGAGCCCGTGGCGCTGACGGACCTCGCCGACGCCCTGCGGGCGCACGTGGACGCGGTCGAGGTGGTCCGGGCCGGCGCCGACGACGCCGGGGACGTCCGGGTGGGCGGCCTCACCCTCGCGACGTCGCGGGTCCTCCCCGGCGACCTGTACGCCGCGCTGCCGGGCGCCCGCGCGCACGGCGCCGACTACACGCAGCAGGCCCTGGCGGCCGGGGCCGTCGCCGTCCTCACCGATCCCGAGGGAGCCCGCCGCGCCCGGGGCGCGACCGACGACGCGGGCGTCCCGGTCGTCGTCGTGGACGACCCGCGCCGCCACCTCGGACGCCTCGCCGCCCTCGTGTACGGCGACCCGGCCGGCCGCCTGCGCCTCGTCGCGGTCACCGGGACGCAGGGCAAGACCACGACGACCCGTCTCGCGCTGTCGGCGCTCGAGGCCGCCGGCGTCCGGGCCGCGGCCGTCGGCACGGTGGGCACCCGGGTGGCGGGCCGCGACCTGCCCACCAAGCTCACCACCCCCGAGGCCCCCGACCTGTTCGCGCTGTTCGCGCTGATGGTCGAGGAGGGCGTCGAGGTCTGCCTCATGGAGGTCTCGAGCCACGCCCTGGTCCTCGGCCGGGTCGACGGTGTGGTCTTCGACGTCGCCTGCTTCACCAACCTCGGTCGCGACCACCTCGACTTCCACCCGACCGTGGAGGACTACTACCGCGCCAAGGCCTCCCTCTTCACCCCCGAGCGCGCCCGCCGGGCGCTCGTCACCGCCGACGACGCCCACGGGCGGCGCCTGGCGGGGGAGACGACCCTGCCCGTCCGCACCTTCTCGGGGATCGGCACCGCCGCGGACTGGCGGGCGGTCGACGTCCGCTCCGACGCCGCCGGGTCCACCTTCGTGCTCGAGGGCCCGGACGGTCTCCGCCTCGAGACCGGCGTCGGGCTGCCCGGCGCGTTCAACGTCGCCAACGCGGTCGCCGCCCTGGCCGCCCTCGGCGAGGCGGGCCTCGACGTCGCGGGTCCGGCCGGGGTCATGGCCACCGCGGGCGGCGTCCCCGGTCGCCTCGAGCTCGTCAGCACCCCGGACGACGACCTCACCGTCGTCGTCGACTACGCCCACAAGCCCGACGCGGTCGAGGCCGCCCTGGCCGCGATGCGCACGCTCACCCCGGGCCGGCTCGTGACGGTGATCGGCGCCGGGGGCGACCGCGACCCGGGCAAGCGACCGCTGATGGGCGCGGTGGCCGCCCGCCTGTCCGACGTCGTCGTCGTCACCGACGACAACCCCCGCTCGGAGGACCCGGCCGCGATCCGTGCCGCCGTGCTCGGGGGAGCCCGCGACGAGGGCGCCGACGCCGTGCTGGAGGAGGTCGCCGACCGCCGCGAGGCCGTACGACGGGCGCTCGCGCTCGCCGGCCCGGGCGGCGTGGTCGTCGTGGCCGGCAAGGGCCACGAGGCCGGGCAGGAGGTGGCCGGGGTCGTCCACGCCTTCGACGACCGTGCCGTCGCCGCCGAGGAGCTCGCGGCCCGCGCCACCGGACGTCGGGGCGCCGCGGCCCGGGAGAGCACGGGGGCCGCCCGGTGATCGCGATGACCCTCGCCGAGGTCGCCGCGGTGGTGGGCGGCCGGCTCGCGGACGCCACCGGCTCCGAGACCGTCACCGGCCCCGCGACCCTGGACAGCCGCGACGTCGCGTCCGGCGGCCTGTTCGTCGCGATCGCGGGCGAGCGGGTCGACGGCCACGACTTCGCCGCCGGTGCCGTGGCCGCGGGTGCGGCCGGCGTGCTGGGGTCGCGGCCGGTGGGTGCGCCCGCCGTGCTGGTCGGTGACCCCGTCGACGCCCTCGGCCGCCTCGCCCGCCACGTCCGCGACGTGCTGGCGGAGGGGAGCGCCGGGGGGCAGGGGCTCGTCGTCCTCGCGCTCACCGGCAGCCAGGGCAAGACCGGCACGAAGGACTACCTCGCCGGGCTCCTGGCCCACACCGGCGCCGGGTCCGACGGGGGGACGGTCGCCACACGTGGCAACCTCAACAACGAGCTGGGCGTCCCCCTCACCGTGCTCCGCGCAACCCCCGCCACCCGCTACCTCGTCGTCGAGATGGGCGCTCGCGGCGTCGGCCACATCGGCCTGCTGTGCCGCATCGCCCGCCCGGACGTCGCGGCCGTGCTCAACGTCGGTTCCGCCCACCTCGGCGAGTTCGGCTCCATCGAGGCCATCGCGCAGGCCAAGGGGGAGATCGTCGAGTCCCTCGCGCCCGACGGGACCGCCGTCCTCGCCGCCGACGACCACCGCGTCGCCGCCATGCGTCCGCGCACGGCGGCACGGGTCGTGACCTTCGGCGGCCCCGGGGCGGACGTCGTCGGGGAGCTCCGGGCGGTCGACGGCCGCGGCCGCGCCCAGATGAGGCTGGCCCACGCCGGGGAGAGCACCGAGATGCTCCTCCCGCTGCCCGGACGCCACCAGGTGGCCAACGCCACGGCGGCCGCCGCGATGGGGCTCGCCGCCGGCCTGGGCTTCGGGGAGGTCGCGGAGGGCCTGGCCGCCGCCCGTCCCGACTCCCGCTGGCGCATGGAGGTCACCGAGCGCGGCGACGGGCTCCTCGTGCTCAACGACGCCTACAACGCGAACCCCGCCTCGGTCGTCTCCGCCCTGGTGACGCTGGTCGACATGACCGCCACCGAGTCCGGCGCGCGCCGCCGCTCGGTGGCCGTCCTCGGCGAGATGAAGGAGCTCGGCGACTCCACGTACGACGCCCACGTCGAGGTGGGCCGCGCCGCCGTGCGCGAGGGCGTGGACGTCGTCGTGGTGGTCGACGGCACCCCCGGCGGGGCCGCCGCCGGGATCGCCGACGGCGCGGAGACGGCGTCGGGCCCTGCGTCGGACTCAGCGTCGGGCCCAGGGTCGGGCTCGGCGTCGGACTCAACGTCGGGCTCGGGGTCGGGCTCGGCGAGCGTGGTGGAGCACACCCCGGTGGTGGTGCGCACGGCGGGCCGCGACGAGGCCGTCGCCTGGGTGGGCCAGAATGTCGCGGCGGACGACGTCGTCCTGGTCAAGGCCAGCCGCGGCGTCGCCCTGGAGCACGTGGCGTACTCACTGATGGAGGGAGACCCGGCGTGAGGGCGATCCTCCTCTCGGGCGGGCTGGCGCTCATCATGTCGCTGCTCGGCACCAGGGTGGCGATCTCGGTCCTGTCGAAGAGGGGCTACGGCCAGGAGATCCGGGACGACGGCCCGACGAGCCACCACACCAAGCGCGGCACGCCCACCATGGGCGGGATCGTCATCATCCTGGCCACGGTGGTGAGCTACTTCGTCGCCAAGCTCCTCACGATGAGCGTCCCGTCGGCCTCGGCGCTGCTGCTGCTGTTCCTCTTCGTCGGCCTGGGCCTCGTCGGCTTCCTCGACGACTTCATCAAGATCTGGAAGCAGCGCTCGCTGGGGCTGCGCAGCAAGGCCAAGATGGTCGGGCAGACCGTCGTGGCGCTCGTCTTCGCCGCGCTCGCGCTGTCGCCGTGGCTGGCCGACGAGAACGGCCGGACACCGGCCTCGGAGAAGATCTCCTTCATCCGCGAGATCGACTGGCTGACGCTGCCGTTCGTCGTGGCGGTGCTGCTGATCTGGTTCATCATCGCCGGCACGAGCAACGGCGTGAACCTCACCGACGGGCTCGACGGCCTCGCCACCGGCGCCTCGGTGATGGTGTTCGGCGCCTACACGTTCGTGAACATCTGGCAGAACAACCAGTTCTGCCAGACCACCCCCACGGCGTCCTGCTACAACGTCCGCGACCCGCTCGACCTCGCCGTGGTCGCCGCCGCCATCACCGGCGCCTGCTTCGGGTTCCTGTGGTGGAACGCCTCCCCGGCGGCCATCTTCATGGGCGACACGGGCTCGCTGGCGCTCGGTGGCGCGCTGGCCGGCTTCGCCGTCCTGACCCGCACCGAGCTGCTGCTGGTGATCCTCGGCGGGCTGTTCCTGCTGACCACGCTGTCGGTGATGATCCAGGTGTCGGTGTTCAAGGCCAGCCGTGCCAGCGGGTTGTTCCGGCGGGTCTTCCGCGTCGGGCCGGGTCACCGTGTCTTCCGGATGACCCCGCTGCACCACCACTTCGAGATGCTGGGCTGGGAGCAGGTCACCATCGTGATCCGCTTCTGGATCATCACCGGGCTGTTCGTCGTCGCCGGCCTCGGCATCTTCTACGGCGAGTGGGTGGCCAATGTCTGAGTCGCAGGGCGGCCCCCGCGTCGAGCGGCTGGGCCGCGACGACTGGGAGGGCGTGCGTGCCGTCGTCGCCGGGTTCGGCGTCTCCGGCTTCGCCGCCGCCGACAACCTCACCCACGTCGGCGCCCGGGTCGTCGCCGTCGACGACCGCGAGACCGAGGCCCTGACCGAGAGGGCCGAGCTGCTCGGCGTCCTCGGCGCGGACGTGCACCTCGGCCCCGGCAGCACCGCCGCCACCGCGATGCCGGACGACGCCGAGGTCCTCGTCGTCTCTCCGGGCTGGCGGCCCGACGCCCCGCTCGTCGCCGAGGCCGAGCGCCGCGGCATCCCGGTGTGGAGCGAGGTCGAGCTGGCCTGGCGGCTGCGCGAGAAGCGCCCCGACGGCACGTCGACGCCGTGGCTCGCGGTCACCGGGACCAACGGCAAGACCACGACCGTGCGGATGCTGGAGTCGATCCTGCGCGCCGCGGGCCTCCGCGCCGTCGCCGCCGGGAACGTCGGCCTGCCGCTGACCGAGGCCGTCATGGACCCCACGCCGTACGACGTGCTCGCCGTCGAGCTGTCCAGCTTCCAGCTGCACCACACCCGGACCGTGGCCGCCGAGTCGGCGGTCTGCCTCAACGTCGCCGAGGACCACCTCGACTGGTACCCCGACATGGACGCCTACGCCCGCGACAAGGGCCGGGTCTACGAGGGCGTCTCGCGGGCCTGCGTCTACAACGCCGCCGACCCGCTCACCGAGCAGCTCGTCCGCGACGCCGACGTCGTCGAGGGGGCCCGCGCCATCGGCTTCACCCTCGGCACCCCCGGCGTCGGGATGGTCGGCCTGGTCGAGGACATCCTCGCCGACCGCGCCTTCGTCGCCGCCCGCGCGACGAGCGCGGCGGAGCTGTGCACGATCGACGACCTGTTCTCGCCGGCCCCGCACGTCGTGGAGGACGCCCTGGCGGCCGCCGCGCTGGCCCGCGCGCACGGCGTCGGGCAGGCCGCCGTCCGCGACGGGCTGCGGTCCTTCCGGCCCGACGGGCACCGCATCGCCGTCGTGGCGGAGGGCGAGGCCGGCCGCGGCGTCCGCTGGGTCGACGACTCGAAGGCCACGAACCCCCACGCCGCCCGGTCCTCCCTGCTCGCCTACGACCCGGTCGTCTGGGTCGCCGGCGGGCTCGCCAAGGGCGCCCGGTTCGACGACCTCGTCCGCGACGTCGCCGGCCGGCTACGGGGCGCCGTCCTGCTCGGGCACGACCAGCACCTGATCGCCGAGGCTCTCGCGCGACACGCCCCGGATGTCCCCGTCGTACGCGTCGAGGGCGACGAGACTGCGGAGCGGACCGGCCCCATGGGCCGCGCGGTCGAGGCCGCCGCACGACTCGCCCAGCCCGGCGACACCGTGCTCCTGGCCCCGGGGTGCGCGTCGATGGACCAGTTCACCGACTACGCCGCCCGCGGCGACGCCTTCGCCGAGGCGGTCCGCGAGCGGCTGGGCCGGCCGACCGACTGACGCGACCCGGAGGCAGGGACACGATGACCACCCTCGATCCCGGCCCCACCACCACCACGGGCTCCACCACGGGCGCCCGCCCGGACGCCGGCGGCACGGCCGCGCCGGCGGGCCCGGGGCTGCGCGCCAGGCTGGCCGCGCCGGTGCACGCCTGGCGGGCGCTGCGGACCTCGCTGGACCGGCCGCTCGCCACCTACTACCTGCTGCTCGGCGCCGCGGGCCTGCTGCTGACCATCGGCCTGCTGATGGTGCTGAGCGCCTCCAGCGTCTACAGCTACAACGTCCACGACCGCGACTCCTACGCCGTCGTCACCCGTCAGCTGCTGTGGGTCGCGATCGGCCTGCCCTGTGCGTACGTCGCCTCCCGGCTGCCCCTGCGCGCCATCCGCTGGCTCGCGTGGCCCGCCCTGGGGGTCGCGGTCGTCCTGCTCGCCCTCACGGCCACGCCGCTGGGCACGTCGGTCAACGGCAACACGAACTGGCTGGCGCTGGGTCCGCTGCGGGTGCAGCCGTCCGAGATCGCCAAGCTCGCGATCGTGCTGTGGGCCGCGCACGTCTACGCGCTGAAGGAGCGGCGCCTGGGCGAGCTGTCGCACGTGCTCGTCCCCGTCGCGCCGGTCCTGCTGGCGGTCACCGGCCTGGTGGTGTGGCAGCGCGACCTCGGCACGGCGCTGGTCCTCGCCGCCATCCTGCTGGGGATGCTGTGGGTCGTCGGCGCCCCGCTGCGGCTGTTCGCCATCGCCTTCGCCGCGGTCGCCTCGGTCGCGCTGTGGCTGGCCTCCACCAGCAGCGAGCGCCGCGAGCGGCTGCTCAACTTCACCGACCCGTTCTCCGACTACCACGACGCGGGCTGGCAGCCCGCCCACGGCCTCTACGCCCTGTCCAGCGGGGGCGTCTTCGGCCAGGGCATCGGGGCGAGCCAGCAGAAGTGGGGCTACCTCCCGGAGGCGCACACCGACTACATCTTCGCCGTCCTCGGCGAGGAGCTCGGCCTGGTCGGGACCCTGCTGGTGCTCGTGCTGTTCGCCACGATCGCCTACGCCGCGGTGCGCATCGCGGCCGCCAGCACCGAGCCGTTCGTCCGCTACGCCTGCTTCGGGATCGTCGTCTGGCTGCTCGGGCAGAGCCTCATCAACCTCGGCATGGTGCTGGCCCTGCTGCCGGTGATCGGCATCCCCCTGCCCCTCGTCTCGTACGGCGGCTCGGCGCTGCTGCCGTCCCTCGTCGCCCTCGGCCTGCTGATCGGGTTCGCCCGACGCCAGCCGGAGGCGGCCAGGGCGCTGGCCGAGCGCCGCCGCGGCTAGGTTCGGACCCACGATGTCGAACGACCCTTCCCCTCCCCATGACCCCCAGGCCACCCACCGACCCGTCGCGCCCGGCACCCTGCGGGTCGTGCTCGCCGGTGGCGGCACCGCGGGCCACACCTCGCCGCTGCTGGCCACCGCCGACGCCCTCGTCCGCCTCGCCGCCGAGACCGGCCGCGAGGTGGCCGTCACCTGCGTCGGCACGAGCCGCGGGCTCGAGACGCGGGTGGTGCCCGCCGCGGGCTACCCCCTCGAGCTGATCCCACCCGTGCCGCTGCCGCGGTCGCTGTCGGCCGACCTGGCCCGCGTCCCGACCCGGCTGCGGGCCGCCGTCCGCGAGGCGGGCGCCGTCCTCGACCGCGTCGACCCCGCCGTGGTCGTCGGGTACGGCGGCTACGTGTCGCTGCCGGTCTACCTCGCGGCGCGACGACGCCGGCTGCCCCTCGTCGTCCACGAGCAGAACGCCGTGCCCGGCCTGGCCAACAAGGTCGGAGCACGCGTCGCCGCCCGTGTCGCGGTGAGCTTCCCCGACACCCCGCTGCCCCGGGCGGAGCACGTCGGCCTCCCGATCCGGCGCATGATCTCGACCCTCGACCGCGCGGCCCTGCGCCCCGAGGCCCGCGCGCACTTCGGGCTCGACCCCGACCGCCCCACCCTGCTGGTGACGGGCGGGTCCCAGGGGGCCCGCCGCCTCAACGAGGCGATCACCGGGGCCGCGGCGGCCCTGGCCGCCGCCGGGGTGCAGGTGCTGCACGTCGTCGGCCCCAAGAACACCGACCTCACCGTGGCGCCCGACGTGGCGACGCCGTACCGGGTCGAGGGCTTCGTGGACCGCATGGACCTGGCGTACGCCGCCGCCGACCTCGTCGTGTGCCGCGCGGGCGCGTCCAGCGTCACCGAGGCCGCCGTGGTCGGCCTGCCGGCCGTGTTCGTGCCCCTGCCCATCGGCAACGGCGAGCAGGACCACAACGCCCGCGGCGTGGTCGACGACGGCGGCGGGCTGCTCGTCTCCGACGACGCCATCACGCCCGAGTGGGTCGCCGACACCGTCCCGGGCCTGATCACCGACCCCGCACGGCTCGCCGTGATGTCGGAGGCGGCGCGCCGGCGGGTGCCGCGCGACGCGGACGAGCGCCTCGCGCGCATGGTGCTGGAGGCCGCGGGGGAGGCGTCGTGAGGGTCGCCGTCCCGGACGTCATCCTTCCCGCCGCCGACCTGGGCCGCGTGCACTTCGTCGGCATCGGTGGGGCGGGGCTGTCGGCCATCGCCCGGCTGATGCTCGCCCGCGGCATCGCGGTCTCCGGCAGCGACGGCACCGACTCCCCGACGCTGGCGGCCCTGCGCGCCGAGGGGGCCGAGGTCCACCTCGGCCACGACGCCGCCCACCTCGCCCACCTGGGCGCCGGCGACACCGTGGTGGTCTCGACCGCCGTCCGCGAGACCAACCCGGAGGTCGTGGAGGCGCAGGCCCGCGGGCTGCGCTTGCTGCCGCGCTCGGCGGCCCTGGCCGCCGTCATGGCCGGACGGCGCACCGTCGCCGTCGCCGGCACCCACGGCAAGACGACCACCACCGGCCTGCTGGTCTCCGCGCTGCTCGCCGCCGGCGCCGACCCGACGTACGCCGTCGGGGGCGACCTCACCGCCACCGGCACCAACGCCGGCGAGGGCACCGGCGACCTCTTCGTGGCCGAGGCCGACGAGAGCGACGGCGCCTTCCTCGTCTACACCCCGCACGCCGCGATCGTCACGAACGTCGAGGCCGACCACCTCGACTCCTGGGGCACCGAGGAGGCCTACGCCGCCGCGTTCACCGACTTCCTGGACCGCATCGTCCCCGGCGGGCTCGTCGTCCTCGTGGTCGACGACCCGGGCGCGGCCCGGCTGGCCGACGCCGCCCGTGAGCGCGACCTGCAGGTCGTGACCGTGGGGGAGTCGGAGGACGCCGTCGTCCGCGCGAGCGGGCTGGTCTTCGCCGGCACCACCTCGCGGTTCACCGTCCACGACGACGGCGTCGAGCTCGGCACGCTCAGCCTGCGCATCCCCGGGCGCCACTACGTCCTCGACGCGCTGGCCGCCCTGGCCTGCGGGCTGCGGCTCGGCCACGCCTTCGACGACCTGCGCGCCGGCCTGGAGGCGTTCACCGGCACCCGCCGTCGCATGGAGCACAAGGGCACGGTCGGCGGCGTCGCGGTCTACGACAGCTACGCCCACCACCCCGCGGAGATCGCCGGCGACCTCCAGGCCGCCCGGTCGGTCGCGGGGGACGGCCGCGTGCTCGTGGCCTTCCAGCCGCACCTCGTCTCCCGCACCCGCCTCATGGGCGCGGAGATGGGCGCGGCGCTCGGCGCGGCCGACGAGGTCGTCGTCCTCGACGTCTACCTGGCCCGCGAGGACGCGGACCCCGAGGTCACCGGCGCGCTCGTCGCCGACGCGGTGCCGCTGCCCGAGGACGTGGTGCGTCACGAGCCGGACGCCGACACCGTGCCCGCGTTCCTGGCCGGTCGCGCCCGGCCCGGGGACCTGGTGCTGACCCTCGGCGCCGGTGACGTCACCCGGCTCGCGCCGCTCACCCTGGCGGCGCTGTCCGAGCGGGAGGAGGCCGACGGTGACTGACGGAACCCCCCGGGGCGGACGCGACGAGCGGCGCCGCTTCACCCGGCGGCGCTGGGCCCGGCGGCTGCGGGGGTGGCGCGCCGCCCTCGCCGCGTCGCTCGTCCTCGTGCTCGTGGGCGTCGGGGTGTGGCTGGTCGGCTGGTCCGACGTCCTCGACGTCGAGGGCGTCGAGGTCGCCGGCGCGACCGACACGGTGACCCCCGACCAGGTGCGGCGGGCCGCGGCCGTCGAGGAGGGCGAGCCGCTGGCGCGGGTCGACCTCGACGTCATCCGCAGCCGCGTGGAGTCGCTGGCCGCCGTCCGGGAGGCGGACGTGTCACGCGAGTGGCCGGACGCGGTCCGGGTGTCGGTGGTCGAGCGCGAGGCCGTCGCCCTGGTGGAGATCGGCGGGGTGGTGCGCGGGATGGACGTCGACGGCGTCGCCTTCCGCCGCTACCAGGGTGACCCGCCGCCGATGCCGCGCGTCGAGACCGACTCCTCGGTGACCGCGGAGGCGCTGCGCGAGGCCGCCCGGGTCGTCGTCGCCATGCCGGCCGGCCTGGCCGAGCGCGTCGAGGCGGTCCGGGTGGACTCGGTCGACGCGATCACCCTGTCGCTGCGCGACGGGCGCACCGTGCGGTGGGGGAGCGCGGAGTCCTCCGAGCAGAAGTCGTCGGTCCTCGCCGTCATGCTCCGCCAGGACGCGCTGACCTACGACGTCAGCGTGCCGAGCGACCCGACGTACTGCACGGACCCCGCCTGCGCCTGAGCCCCCGACGCGGGGGCCGACCGGAGTGACGCGTGTGACTTGCTCGGCACCGAACCGGGCGTGTCGGTCGCGCGGTGCCCCGCCCGGCCCTAACGTTCTACTTGCACGAGGTTGACATAACTATAACCCTCAGCCAGAGGGTTAAGGTTTTCCCTCGAACCGACCAGAGCACCAGCAGGCCCCGGAACCCGACCGGGCACCCCACCGGAAGGCGATCACGCCGTGGCAGCACAGAACTACCTGGCCATCATCAAGGTCGTCGGCATCGGCGGCGGCGGCGTCAACGCCGTCAACCGGATGATCGAGGTCGGTCTCAAGGGCGTCGAGTTCATCGCCATCAACACCGACGCCCAGGCGCTGCTGATGAGCGACGCCGACGTCAAGCTCGACATCGGCCGCGAGCTCACCCGCGGTCTCGGCGCGGGGGCCAACCCCGAGGTCGGCGGCCAGGCGGCCCAGGACCACGCCGACGAGATCGAGGAGGTCATGAAGGGCGCCGACATGGTCTTCGTGACCGCCGGCGAGGGCGGCGGCACGGGCACCGGCGGGGCGCCGGTCGTGGCGAAGATCGCCCGCTCGCTGGGCGCCCTGACCATCGGTGTCGTCACCCGCCCCTTCGCGTTCGAGGGTCGTCGTCGCGCCAACTCCGCCGAGGAGGGCATCGCCGCGCTCCGCGAGGAGGTCGACACCCTCATCGTCATCCCGAACGACCGCCTGCTGTCGATCAGCGACCGCAGCGTCTCGGTCCTCGACGCCTTCAAGCAGGCCGACCAGGTCCTCCTGCAGGGCGTCTCGGGCATCACCGACCTCATCACCACCCCGGGCCTGATCAACCTCGACTTCGCCGACGTGAAGTCCGTCATGGCCAACGCCGGCTCCGCACTCATGGGCATCGGCTCGGCCCGGGGCGACGACCGCGCCGTGGCGGCGGCCGAGATGGCCGTCTCCTCGCCGCTGCTCGAGGCCTCCATCGAGGGGGCCCAGGGCGTGCTGCTGTCCATCGCCGGCGGCTCCGACCTCGGCCTGTTCGAGATCAACGAGGCCGCCGCGCTGGTGGCGGAGGCGGCCCACGGCGAGGCCAACATCATCTTCGGCGCGACGATCGACGACGCCCTCGGCGACGAGGTGCGGGTCACGGTCATCGCCGCCGGGTTCGACGGCGGCATGCCCAAGCGCCGCGACGACGGGATGGCGCTGCGCCGCAGCGCCCGCCCCGCCTCGGGTGGCGCGGGCGCCTCGGGTGGCTCCGCCTCCGGGGGCACCTCGGGCCCGTCGGGCTCCCCGTCGCCGTCCGGCGGTGGCGCCAGCGCCTCCCGTCCCAGCACCCCCTCCGCCGGCCAGGAGCGCCCCCGCCCCGCCGCCGAGCGCGCAGGCGCCCCCGCCCCGCGCGAGACGCCGGCCCCGGCGCCCGCCGCCCGGGACACCCCCCGCGAGGAGCGGAACGAGACCCCGGCCAAGCCCGCGCCGAAGCCGGTCGAGTTCGAGGACGACGACCTCGACGTGCCCGACTTCCTCAAGTAGGCGTGTTCCTCCACTCCGCGTCGGTGCCGGCCGCGGCCGGCACCGTCGAGGTCCGGTTCACCGACACCGAGCTGGACCTCCAGGGCACCCGGGACGGCTTCGCCGAGGCCCTGGCGCGGCTCGAGGCCACCACGGGCGCGTGCTTCGCGCGCATGACGCAGGTCCACGGCGACGTCGTCCACGAGGTCGCCGACGACCCCGGCCCGGGGCCCCGTGACGACGTCCCCACCGGGGACGGGCTCGTCACCGCCCGGCCGGGCGTCGGCCTGATGGTCCGGGTCGCCGACTGCGTCCCGGTGGTGCTCGCCGACCCCGGCACCGGCGCCCTGGGCGTCGCGCACGCCGGCCGCGAGGGCGTCCGGCTCGGCGTCGTCACCCGGACCGTGGCACGGCTGCGCGAGCTCGGCGCCGGCCCCGGCCTGCGAGCCTGGGTGGGACCCCACGTCTGCGGCTCCTGCTACGAGGTCCCCGTGACGATGCGCGCCGAGGTGGCCGCGGTCGTGCCCGCGACGTGGAGCACGACGCGCCAGGGCACCCCCGGTCTCGACCTGGGGGCGGGCGTCGTCGCCCAGCTGGACGCCGCCGGAGTGGACGCCGAGCTCGTCGGCGGCTGCACGCTCGAGGACCCCGCCGCCCACTCCTACCGTCGTGACGGCGCGGCGTCCGGGCGCCTCGCGGGCCTGGTGTGGACGGCGGGCGTCGCGTGAGCGCCGGGCAGGACGCCACGCGGGCCGAGGCCCGCCGCGAGGAGCTCGCCGAGCGTCTCGACGTCGTCCGCGAACGGCTGGCCGCCGCCTGCGCCGCCGCCGGCCGCGCGGTCGACGACGTCACCCTCGTCGCGGTCACCAAGTTCTTCGGTGCCGCCGACGTCCGCACCCTCGCGGCGCTCGGCGTGACCGAGGTGGGGGAGAACCGCCACCAGGAGGCGGAGGAGAAGGCCGCCGAGCTCGCCGAGGAGTCCCTGCGCTGGCACTTCGTCGGCGGCCTGCAGAGCAACAAGGCCGCCGCCGTCGCGCGCTGGGCCGACGTCGTGGAGTCGGTCGACCGCCGCAAGCTCGTCGCCCGGCTCGACGGCGGCGCCGCCGAGCGCGGGCGCGACCTGGACTGCCTGGTGCAGGTGAGCCTCGACGACCCCGGCTCCTCGGGCACCCGGGCGGGCTGCGCGCCGTCCGACCTGCCGGCCCTCGCCGACGCCGTCGCCGAGGCGCCGCACCTCCGGCTGAGGGGCCTGATGGCCGTGGCGCCGACCGACGAGGACCCCGCCGCGGCGTTCGACCGCCTCGCCGAGCTGCACGCGCGGCTGCGCGGCGACCACCCCGACGCGACGTGGCTGTCGGCCGGGATGAGCAACGACCTCGAGCAGGCCGTCGAACGGGGCGCGACACACGTGCGTGTCGGCCGCGCGGTCCTCGGGGAGAGGCCCTCGAACCAGTAGTGTCCTGATCACGATCGGCACCCCGGCCGGGGTGCAGGAGCCAGGAGGAATGCACCCATGGCTGGTGGCATGCGCAAGTTCGGCGAGTACCTCGGCCTGCTCGAGGACTCCGACCGGTACGACCAGTACGACGAGGACGTCGACCTGGCCCGCACCGGCACGTCGCCCGAGCGCGCCCGCGGCGCGGCGGCCTCGCCCCGCGCCGAGCAGCCC
>NZ_JAKUHT010000025.1 GCF_022436705.1 Nocardioides sp. CFH 31398
CTCGCCCCGCGCCGAGCAGCCCGCCCCCGCGCCGGAGCGCGCGGCGCCGCGACCCGCCGCGGTCGCCGACCTCGCCGAGCGGCGTCGTCCCACCCCCGCCGCGCCCGCCGTCGCGGAGCTCTCCAAGATCACGACGCTGCACCCGCGCACCTACAACGAGGCCCGCACCGTGGGGGAGAACTTCCGCGAGGGCACGCCCGTGATCATGAACCTCTCGGAGATGGACGACGCGGACGCCAAGCGCCTCGTCGACTTCGCCGCGGGGCTGGTCTTCGCCACGCGTGGCACCATCGAGCGCGTGACCAACAAGGTGTTCCTGCTCTCGCCCCCGAACGTGACCGTGGCCGCCGAGGACAAGCAGCGTCTCGTCGAGGGCGGCTTCTTCAACCAGAGCTGACGGCGTACCCGTGGTCCTCGTCGGACAGGTCGTCCACACGATCCTGTGGATCTTCATCGCTCTGCTCTGGATCCGGTTCGTCGTCGACTGGGTGCAGGTCTTCGCCCGCTCCTGGTCGCCCTCGGGCCCGCTGCTGGTCGTGCTCGAGGTCGTCTACTCGACGACCGACCCGCCGATCAACGCGCTCCGCAAGGTCATCCCGCCGCTGCGCCTCGGCTCGGTCGCGCTCGACCTGAGCTTCCTGATCGTGCTCCTCGGCGCCTACCTGCTGCTCCAGCTCAACTCCGCGACGCTGCTGAGCGCCTGAACGCTCCCTGAGACCCGGCGTCCGCGCACGCCGCGACTTCGCAGGTCACGGGCGTCAGGCGCTATGGTCGTGCGGATGGGTCCGTCGTGAGGCGGGCCCGGCAATGCTGTCTATCGAATGGGTGAGGTCATGCCGCTGACGCCTGAGGACGTGAGCAACAAGCGCTTTACTCCCGTCCGGCTCCGCGAGGGCTACGACATGGGCGAGGTCGACCAGTTCCTCGACGAGGTCGAGGCCGAGCTGGCCCGACTGGTGCGGGAGAACGAGGACCTGCGCTCGAAGCTCGCGGCCGCCCAGTCGGGCGGCGGCTCCCCGGCGTACGGCGGCGCGGCCGCCCAGTCCGCGCCGGCCGCCCCCGAGCCGGCCCCGCAGCTGCAGAAGCAGCCGGAGCCCACGCCGGAGCCCACGCCGGAGCCCACGCCGGCCCCCGCGACGCAGCCCGTCGCGGTCGCCGCGGCCCCGAGCGGTCCCGGCCCGGTCGAGACGATCCGTGTCGAGACGGTGCCCGAGGCGTCCAACGCCGCGGCGCGCCTGCTCGAGATCGCCACGCGCAACGCGGACGAGCTCGTGGAGGAGGCCAAGAACGAGGCCGACAAGATCGTCGGGGCGGCCCGGACCAAGGCCGACCGGCTCACGACCGAGTCGAAGGCCAAGGCCGACCAGCTCGAGTCCGACGCCCGCACCCGCGCGCAGATGCTCGACCAGGAGACCGCCGAGCGTCGTCAGCAGGTCTTCGGCGACCTGGAGCGCGAGCGGGACAAGCTCAACAGCGAGGTGGAGAACCTGCGCTCCTTCGAGCGTGAGTACCGCTCGCGCCTGAAGAGCTACTTCACCCAGCAGCTGGAGGCCCTCGGCAGCCCGTCCGAGACGCCGTCGCAGCCCGCGGAGGGGACGCCGGCGCCGAAGCGCCTGCGCTCCATCCTGGGCGACGAGGAGGCCTGAGCCTCCGTCCGGCCGCCGCCGGGCACCAGCACCGCACGCACGGCCCCGAGCCCCACGCCACACGTGGGGACCGGGGCCGTCGTCGTCGGTGCGGCGTGCCGTCGCGGGCCGTCCCCGACGGCCCCCAGGCGGTTGTGGTCGTGGGTCGCCCTGCCACTAGGGTGCTGCTCGCCACGTGCGTCGGGGACCCTCCGTGGACTTGTCCGGGGCCGTCGGGGGTACGGCGGTGGGTGCACGTCGTGCCACGGCACGGACGCACCGGCAGACGGGGCCTGCGGCCCACGGCACGAACGACGAAGAGGGCCACCGTGACCAAGTCCGACGCGACACCCGAGAGCATCTCGGCCGACGCCGTGGCACCGCAGCTCGCGGTGGCCGCGGGCGACGACCCCTGGACCGCCGCCGAGGTGCAGGAGGTCCTCGACGAGCTCAACGAGGCCCGTCAGCGACTCGGTGCGCTGGTGCGGGGCCAGGAGGAGGAGCTCGCCGGCCTCATGCGCGACGCCGGCGACGGCGCCGGCCACGACCAGGCCGACGTGGGCGCCACCAGCTTCGAGCGCGACCACGAGCTCACCGTCGTCAACAACGAGCGCGAGGCGCTCGAGCGGATGGACCACGCGCTGGCGCGGATCGCGGACGGCACCTACGGGCTGTGCGAGTCCTGCGGCAACCCCATCGGCAAGGCCCGGCAGATGGCTTTTCCCCGTGCGTCACTGTGTATGACGTGCAAGCAGCGCGAGGAACGCCGCTGACGTCCGCGGACGCCGCCCCGGGCGAGGACGGTCCCGGCGAGGTGACGGCGAGGTCCGGGTCGCGCCGGCGCGCGCCGTACCTCGGGCTGCTCGCCGTGGTGGCCGCGGCGGCGTACACCCTGGACGTGGTGACGAAGGTCCTGGCCGTCGAGCGCCTGGACGGGACCTCGAACGTCCCCGTCGTGGGCGACTGGCTCACGCTGACCCTGGTCCGCAACCCCGGTGCGGCGTTCTCGACGGGCACCGAGTTCACCGTCGTGCTGAGCGTCATCAGCATCACCGCCGCCCTCGTCGTGCTCTGGGTGGCACGGCGGGTGGGCAGCCGCTGGTGGGCTGTCGGGCTGGGCCTGCTCCTGGCCGGGGTGCTGGGCAACCTCACCGACCGGATGCTGCGCCAGCCGGGCCCCTTCGAGGGCCACGTGATCGACTTCCTGCGGATCCCCAGCTGGCCGGTCTTCAACGTCGCGGACATCTGCATCAACGTCGCGGCCGGCGTCATCATCCTGCAGGCCTTCCGCGGGGTCCGTGTCGACGGCACCCGCGAGGGCGACCACGCCGCGCGCGGGGACGCCGACGAGGACGCCGACGAGGGTCACGCCGAGGCCGGCGCCGACGCGGACGCGCGGCGGGCGGGGGAGAGGGCCGAGTGACGGCGTCCTCCGAGCTGCGGGTCGTGCCCGTCCCGGACGGGCTCGCCGGCGAGCGCGTGGACGCCGCGATGGCGCGGATGTTCGGGTTCTCCCGCAGCCGCTGCGCCGAGCTCATCGCCCAGGGCCTCGTCGTGCTGGACGGCGAGACCGCGGCGAAGTCGACGCGGGTCGGGGGCGGGTCCCTGCTGGAGGTCACCATCCCCGAGGAGGCGGACCCGCTCGCGGTGCGCCCCGAGGTGGTCGAGGGCGTCGGGATCATCCAC
This sequence comes from Nocardioides sp. CFH 31398, assembly GCF_022436705.1. GTDB lineage: Bacteria > Actinomycetota > Actinomycetes > Propionibacteriales > Nocardioidaceae > Nocardioides. The sequence goes on from NZ_JAKUHT010000025.1 coordinate 3,312, forward strand.
GACGACGACGACATCGTCGTGGTCGACAAGCCGGTCGGCGTCGCCGTCCACCCGTCACCGGGGTGGACCGGCCCCACGCTGGTCGGGCACCTGCGCGCCGCGGGGTTCACCATCGCCACCAGCGGCGCCTCGGAGCGCCAGGGCATCGTGCAGCGGCTCGACGTCGGCACCTCCGGCGTCATGGTCGTCTGCAAGTCCGAGCACGCGTACTCCGTGCTCAAGCACGCCTTCCGCGACCGCGAGGTCGACAAGACCTACCACGCGCTCGTGCAGGGCCACCCCGACCCGCTCGAGGGCACCGTCGACGCCCCGATCGGCCGCCACCGGGGCGCGGACTGGCGCTTCACCGTGCGCGAGGACGGCAAGCCGTCGATCACCCACTACGCCACCCTCGAGGCGCACCGGTTCGCCAGCCTGCTCGAGGTGCACCTCGAGACCGGTCGGACCCACCAGATCCGCGTCCACATGTCCGCCCTGCGCCACCCCTGCGTCGGCGACCTCACCTACGGCGCCGACCCCACGCTGGCGGCGCGCGTCGGGCTGGAGCGGCAGTGGCTGCACGCCGTCCGGCTCGGCTTCACGCACCCGGGCGACGGGCAGTGGGTGACCTACGAGTCGCCCTACCCGGCGGACCTGGCGCGCGCCCTGGACGTCGTGCGGGGCAGCGCGTGAGGCGGGTGGGCCGGTGACCGCCGTCCGGCTCGCCGAGACCCACGAGCTGCCCGCGGTGGCCGACCTCCTCCTCTCCGCCCGGTCCGCGGCGGCGGGGTGGATGCCGCCCGTGCCGGAGCAGGCCGTCCCGCTGGTGAGGCGGGACCTCGCCGGCTGGGACCTCGACGTCCGCGAGGTGTGGGTGGCGACCGAGGCGGACCACGGCGGCGGCGAGCGGGTGGTCGCCTTCGCGGCCCTCGTCGACGACTGGCTCGAGGCGCTCTACGTCGACCCGGCCGCCCAGCGCGGCGGCCTCGGCACGATGCTGCTCGACGTGGTCAAGGCCCGCCGTCCCGAGGGCTTCTGCCTGTGGGTCTTCGAGGCCAACCGCCCCGCCCGGGCCTTCTACGGCCGCCACGGCCTGCTGGAGCTCGAGCGCACCGACGGCTCGGCCAACTCCGAGCGCACCCCCGACGTGCGCATGGTCTGGCCCGGCGCCGACCCCCTGGCGACCCTGCGCCGTCTCGTGGACGACGTCGACCACGAGCTCGGCGACCTGCTGGCCCGCCGGGTGGCGCTCAGCCGGGTCATCCAGGACCACAAGGCCGACGCGACCCGGGACCCCGGGCGCGAGGCCGAGGTGGCCCGCCGGGTGGCCTCCCGCGTGCCCGAGCTGGGGGAGCAGCGGGTGGCCCGGATCATGGCCGCGGTGATCGCCGAGAGCCTCGACGCGGCCCGCGCCGAGGGCACCCAGGACCCGCTGTCGGTGGTCCCCGGCAGGCTCGACCCGCTGGCGTAGGCTGACGGCCTTCCCCGCCTGATCGTCACTCCACGCGCAGCACCGCGCCCGTCGGCGCACCCCGCTCCACCGTCCTGCCCCTTCGACCCGGCGAGGAACCCGGCACCACGATGGCGACCCCCGCGAGCGACCAGTTCGTCCACCTGCACGTCCACACCGAGTACTCCATGCTCGACGGCGCGGCCCGGCTCGGGGCGCTGACCCAGCGGGCCGCGGAGCTCGGCCAGCCGGCGGTGGCGATGACCGACCACGGCAACGTGTTCGGCGCCTACGAGTTCTACAAGAAGGCGAAGGACGCCGGGGTCAAGCCGATCATCGGCATCGAGGCCTACTTCACGCCGAACAGCTCGCGCTTCGACAAGTCGGGCCACTTCTTCTACGACGGACGCAAGGACCCCCGCGGCGACGTCTCCGCCGGTGGCGCCTACACCCACATGACCCTGCTGTCGGAGACGACCGAGGGCATGCACAACCTCTTCCGGCTCTCCACCGGCTCCTGGCGCGACGGCTACTTCAAGCAGCCCCGCATGGACCGCGAGCTGCTGAGCGAGCACGCCCGCGGGCTCATCGGCACGACCGGGTGCCCCTCCGGCGAGGTGCAGGTCCACCTGCGCCACGACAACTACGAGGCGGCCCGCGCGGTGGCGGGCGAGTTCCAGGACATCCTCGGCCGTGAGAACTACTTCCTGGAGCTGATGGACCACGGGCTGTCCATCGAGACCGTGGTCCGCGACGGGTTGCTGCGCTTGGCGAAGGACCTGCGGATCCCGCTGCTCGCGACGAACGACTCGCACTACGTGATGAAGGCCGACGCCGCCTCCCAGGAGCACCTGCTCTGCATCAACTCGGGCTCGACGATGGACGTGCCCGCCGGCGACGGGCCGGGGCAGCGGTTCGCGTTCTCGGGTGACGGCTACTACCTCAAGAGCGCCGCCGAGATGCGCGAGGTCTGGCGCGACCTGCCGGAGGCGTGCGACAACACGCTGCTGGTGGCGCAGCGCTGCGACGTCGAGTTCACCCCCGGCAACGGCACGTACATGCCCCGCTTCCCCGTGCCGGAGGGCCACACGGAGCAGACCTGGCTGGTCGAGGAGGTCGACCGCGGCCTGGCCGTCCGCTACCCGCACGGCGTCCCGGACAAGGTGCGCGCGCAGGCGGACTACGAGCTGGGCGTCATCACGACGATGGGGTTCCCCGGCTACTTCCTCGTCGTCGCCGACTTCATCAACTGGGCGAAGGACAACGGCATCCGCGTGGGTCCGGGTCGTGGTTCCGGCGCGGGCTCGATGGTGGCCTACGCCATGCGGATCACCGACCTCGACCCGCTCGAGCACGGCCTGATCTTCGAGCGCTTCCTCAACCCCGACCGCGTCTCGATGCCCGACTTCGACATCGACTTCGACGAGCGCCGTCGCGGCGAGGTCATCCGCTACGTCACCGACAAGTACGGCGATGACCGGGTGTCCTACATCGTCACCTACGGCACGATCAAGGCGAAGCAGGCCGTCAAGGACTCCAGCCGTATCCTCGGCTACCCCTTCGCGATGGGCGACCGCATCACCAAGGCGATGCCGGCGTCGGTGATGGGCAAGGACGTCCCGCTGCAGGAGGTCTTCGACCCGAACCACAAGCGGTACGGCGAGGGCGGCGAGTTCCGGTCGCTGTACGAGCAGGAGAGCGACGTCAAGCGGGTCGTCGACACCGCGATCGGCATCGAGGGCCTGAAGCGCCAGTGGGGCGTCCACGCGGCCGGCGTCATCATGTCCAGCGAGCCGCTGATCGACGTCATCCCGCTGCTGAAGCGGCCCGCCGACGGCGCCATGATCACGCAGTTCGACTACCCGACCTGCGAGTCGCTCGGCCTGATCAAGATGGACTTCCTGGGGCTGCGCAACCTCACGGTCCTCGACGACGCCGTGAAGAACATCGAGCTGAACCGCGGCGAGACCGTCGTCCTGGAGGAGCTCGACCTCACCGACGGCCCGACCTACGAGCTGCTGCAGCGGGGCGACACCCTCGGGGTGTTCCAGCTCGACGGCGGCCCGATGCGGGCGCTGCTGCGCTCGATGAAGCCGGACACGTTCGAGGACATCTCCGCGGTCGGTGCGCTCTACCGGCCGGGCCCGATGGGGGCGGACTCCCACAACAAGTACGCCCGCCGCAAGACCGGCCGCGAGGACGTCGTGCCGATCCACCCCGAGCTGGCCGAGCCGCTCGAGGACATCCTGGGCGAGACGTACGGCCTGATCGTGTACCAGGAGCAGGTCATGGCCATCGCCCAGAAGCTCGCGGGCTACAGCCTCGGACAGGCGGACATCCTGCGCCGCGCGATGGGCAAGAAGAAGAAGGAGGAGCTGGACAAGCAGTACGTCGGCTTCTCCGGCGGCATGAAGGAGCGGGGCTACTCCGAGGCCGCCGTCAAGACGCTGTGGGACATCCTGCTGCCGTTCTCCGACTACGCCTTCAACAAGGCGCACTCGGCGGCGTACGGCCTGGTCTCGTACTGGACGGCGTACCTCAAGGCGAACTACCCCGCGGAGTACATGGCGGCGCTCCTGACGTCCGTGAAGGACGACAAGGACAAGATGGCGGTCTACCTCAACGAGTGCCGCCGCATGAAGATCCAGGTGCTGCCGCCGGACGTCAACGAGTCGCAGGCGACGTTCACCTCGGTCGGGCCCGACATCCGCTTCGGCCTCACCGCCATCCGCAACGTCGGCGCGAACGTCGTCGACGGCATCGTCGCCGCCCGCGCCGAGAAGGGCCGCTACACCGGGTTCGACGACTTCCTCGACAAGGTCCCGGCGCCGGTGTGCAACAAGCGCGTCGTGGAGTCGCTGATCAAGGCGGGCGCCTTCGACGACATGAAGCTGCGCCGCCGGGCGCTGGTCGCCGTCCACGAGGGCGCGGTCGACCAGTACGTCGACATCAAGCGCAACGAGGCGATCGGCCAGGACTCGCTCTTCGCCGGGCTGGACGACGGCGACGGTGGCGCCGGCTTCGGCGTGAGCGTCGCCGTGCCGGACCTCGACGAGTGGGACAAGACGACGCTGCTGGGCCACGAGCGCGACATGCTCGGGCTCTACGTCTCCGACCACCCGCTGCTCGGGATGGAGCACGTGCTGTCGCGGGGCACCGACTGCACCATCGGCGCCCTGCTGCTCGACGAGGACCGGCCGGACGGCGCGATGGTGACCGTCTGCGGCCTCGTCACCTCCGTGCAGCGCAAGATCACGAAGCGCGGTGACGCGTGGGCGACCGTGACCCTGGAGGACCTCGAGGGTGCGATCGAGGTGCTGCTGTTCCCCAACAGCTACCAGCTGGCGGCGCCGTTCCTCGGCCAGGACGCCATCCTCAGCGTGAAGGGCCGGCTCTCCCGCGACAAGGAGACCCCGGAGCTGCGCGGGCAGGAGGTGACGGTGCCGGACCTCAGCCAGGGCAGCTCGGGGCCCGTCGTCCTGTCGCTGCCCTCGACGCGGTGCACGCCGCCGGTCGTGGCCTCGCTCAAGGCGGTCCTCGGGACCCACCCCGGGACCACCGAGGTACAACTGAGGCTGATGGCCCGTCAGCAGACCACCGTGCTCCGGCTCGACGACGCGCTCCGCGTGACGCCGAGCTCGGCGCTGTTCGCCGACCTCAAGCAGCTCCTGGGTCCGGGGTGCCTCGCGGGGTGACGTCGGACGTGGAGGCGCGGGGCCGGGTGGCCTGGCCCGCCGTGGTCGCCGTGGCCCTCGTCGGCGCCGGTGCGCTGGCCGGGGTGCTGTGGTGGGCGCTGTGGACCCCGCCGACCGGGGTGGCGCTGGCCGGCCGCTTCGTCCTGGACTCCGACGGGGCGCGGGCGGACTTCGACGCCACCGGCACGTACGTGGTGATCGCCCTGGTCCTGGGGCTGGTCGCCGGACTGGTCGTCGGCTGGGTCACCCGCCGTGACGAGCTCGTGGTGGTCGGGGTCGCCCTGGTCGCGGCCGTCGCCGCCGGGCTCCTGATGTACGCCGTCGGCCACCTCCTGGGCCCGGCGGACCCGGCCTCCCTGGCCGCCGACGCCGAGGACTACGCCCCCCTCGAGGGCGACCTCCGGCTCGCGGGGTCAGCCCCCTTCCTCGCCCTGCCGGGCGGGCTGCTCGTCGGCCTCGTGGTCACGCTGCTCGGCTTCGCCCGCCACGGCGGACCCGCCCCGACGCCCCCGGACCCGGGTCGCCCCGACGACTCCGCCGGGCTCAGCATCACCCCGGGTCGGCCCGGACGCGCGCGCTGACGACGCCGACCCCGCGCGCCGGGGCCGGGCGTCCGGGCCGACCCGGGCTACCGGGGGCGGCCGACCCGGGCGGTGGCGGCGTCGGTGAGACGGACGAGGTCCGCGGGGGCGAGCTCGAGGTCGAGTCCGCGGCGACCGCCGGAGACGAAGACGGTGTCGTGACCCAGGGCTGTCTCGTCGAGGACGGTGGGCAGGGGCCGCTTCTGGCCCAGCGGGGAGATGCCGCCGACGACGTACCCGGAGGAGCGCTCGGCGTCGGCGGGGTCCGCCATCTCCGCCCTGGGTGCGCCGAGCGCGCGGGCGACGGCCTTGAGGTCGAGGCGCTCGGTGACGGGGAGCACCGCGACGGCCAGCCCGGCGGCGGTCCGGACGACGAGCGTCTTGAGCACCCGCTCCGCGGCGACGCCGAGACGTTCGGCGAGCACGTCCGCCGCCTCCTCGCCGTACGACGCGCTGCGCGGGTCGTGCTCGTAGGGGTGGCCGACGACCTCGACCCCGGCGGCCGCGGCCGCCCTGGTGGCGGGGGTCTCCGGGGAGCCCGCGCCGCGTCGCGACGAGCGGCGGCTCAGTTGGGGGACCAGCCCGTGCGGGCGACGTCCGTCGCGGGGAGGGACGGGATGGCGTTCATGGCGCGGAGCTCGGAGCGCAGCATGTCGGTCACCATGTCGAGACGGACGGCGACGTCGTCGGCCTCGAGCAGCCGCTGCCGGTCCGGGTGGGGCAGGGGAGCGGTGGCGGCCAGGACCCACGACAGCATGACCGGGTCGTGCGGGAGGCGGCCGGTGTAGGGGTCGCCGCTGATCTGGGCGAGGGTCGCCCGGTAGGCCGTGAACGTCGACTTCACCCGCTCGACGGTCTCGGGGGCGACGGCGACGTCGTTCTCGGCCAGCACCTCCACCTGGCCGACGGGGAAGTCGCCCGAGGTCTCGAGGCCGTCCAGGCGGATCCGGTCACGGGCCGTCGCGACGACGGTGAAGCCGCCGTCACCGGTCTCCTCGACGTCGCCCAGCTGCAGGCGGCAGCCCACGCGGTGCAGCGACTGGCTCCCGTGGTCGCCGACCTCGAAGCCCTCACGGATCGCCACCGACCCGAAGAGCCTGCGGGCCGGGTCGGACTCGGTCAGGAGGTGGCGGACGAGCGCGGTGTAGCGGTCCTCGAAGACCCGCAACGGGACCCGTGCGCCGGGGAACAGGACGCTGTTCAACGGGAACATCGGCAGCGCCTCGGTCACCCTGCGACTCTAGACCCCGCGTCCCCGGTCCCGGCCCCGCGCCGGTCCCGCCCACGGCCCCTGCCGTTTCGCGACGGCCCCGCCGCCCCGCCTAGAATCGGGGTCATGTTGCGACGCATCGACCTCCGGACGACGGCTGCCACCCCGGGCGCCGAGCACGGTCATGTCGACTACCGCGACGCGCTCCCGCGGGCCGACTTCGACATCGAGGCCGCGATCCCCGCCGTCCAGGCCATCTGCGACGAGGTGCGCCGGCGCGGTGTCGTCGCGATCACGGAGTACTCCGCCCGCTTCGACGGCGTCGAGCAGACCGACATCGCCGTCCCGCCCGAGGCGTGCGCGAAGGCCCTGGCCGAGCTGGACCCCGCCGTCCGCGCCGGCCTCGAGGAGTCGATCCGCCGGCTCCGGGCGACCTCCGAGGCCGAGCTCGAGTCCGACACCGTCTCGAGCCCCGCCGACGGCGCCCAGGTGCGCACCCGCGTCGTCCCCATGGGCCGTGTCGGCCTCTACGTGCCGGGCGGGATCGCGCCACTGGTCTCCAGCGTCGTCATGAACGTCGTCCCGGCCCAGGTCGCCGGCGTCGGTGAGATCGCACTGGCCTCCACGCCGCAGAAGGAGCACGGCGGGCTGCCGCACCCCACGATCCTCGCGGCGTGCGCGCTGCTCGGCATCGACGAGGTGTACGCCGTCGGCGGTGCCCAGGCCGTCGCCATGTTCGCGTACGGCGCTGGCCCCTGCCGCCGCGTCGACCTCGTGACCGGACCCGGCTCGATCTGGACCGTCACCGCCAAGCGTCTCCTCAAGGGCGTCGTCGGCATCGACTCCGAGGCCGGCCCCACGGAGATCGCCGTCCTGGCCGACGACACCGCCGACCCGGCGCACGTCGCGGCCGACCTGCTCAGCCAGTCCGAGCACGACCAGCTCGCCGCGAGCGTGCTGGTGACGCCGTCCGAGGCGCTCGCCGACAAGGTCGAGGTGGCGCTGGAGGAGCAGGTCTCCCGCACCCGCCACGAGGAGCGCATCCGCACCTCGCTGCGCGGCCCGCAGTCCGCGATCGTCATGGTCTCCGACCTCGAGCAGGGCCTCGCCGTCGTCGACGCGTACGCCGCGGAGCACCTCGAGATCCAGACCGCCGACGCCGAGGAGTGGGCGCTGCGCGTGCGCAACGCCGGCGCGATCTTCGTCGGCCCGCACACCCCGGTGAGCCTCGGCGACTACTGCGCCGGGTCGAACCACGTCCTGCCCACCGGCGGCTGCGCCTGCCACTCGTCCGGCCTGTCGGTGCGGGCGTTCACGCGCACCGTCCACATGGTCACCTACGACCACGCCGCGCTGCGCGACGTGGCGCCCCACGTGGTCGCGCTGGCCGAGGCCGAGGACCTGCCCGGCCACGGCGAGGCCGTCCGCATCCGGGTCGAGCCCCGGTGACCGCCACCGGAGCAACGGACGCGGCCTGGCCGCCGATCCGTCCGGAGCTGCGCGGGCTCGAGCCGTACGGCGCCCCGCAGCTCGACGTCGCTGTGCGCCTCAACACCAACGAGAACCCGTACGGGCCCTCGGAGGCCGTCGCGGCCGACATCGCGGCCGCCGCCGGACGAGCCGCGGTCGGCCTCAACCGCTACCCCGACCGCGAGCACGTCGCGCTGCGGCAGGCGCTGGCGGCGTACCTCGAGCGCGACACCGGTGTCGCGCTCGACGTCGACCAGGTGTGGGCCGCCAACGGGTCCAACGAGGTCATGCTGCAGCTGCTCATGGCGTTCGGCGGCCCGGGCCGGACGGCCCTCGGCTTCACGCCGACGTACTCGATGTACCCGGAGTACGCCCGCGGGACCTCGACCACCTGGGTCACCGGCCACCGCGAGGCCGACTTCACCCTCGACCTCGACCACGTGCGGGCGCTGGTGGCCGAGCACCGGCCGTCGGTGGTGCTCATGCCGAGCCCGAACAACCCGACCGGCACCGCGCTGGCGCCCGAGACCACCGACGTGGTCTGCACGGCGGCCGCGGAGGTCGACGGGCTCGTCGTCATCGACGAGGCGTACGGCGAGTTCCGCCGCACCGGCACCCCGAGCGCGATCGAGCGCCTGGGCGCGCACCGCAACCTCGTGGTGTCCCGCACGATGAGCAAGGCGTTCGCCCTCGCCGGCGGGCGGGTGGGCTACCTCGCCGCGGCACCGGAGATCTGCGACGCGCTGCGCCTGGTGCGGCTGCCGTACCACCTGTCGTCGCTGACGCAGGCCGCGGCGCTCGCCGCCCTGGACCACGCCGACGAGCTGCTGGGCCGCGTGGCCGACCTGCGCGCCGAGCGTGACGCGCTGGTCGACCACCTCCGCGGCGCGGGCCTCCAGGTCGCCGACAGCGACGCCAACTTCATCCTGTTCGGGCGCTTCGACGACCGCCACGCGGTCTGGGAGTCGCTGCTGGCCCAGGGGGTGCTGGTCCGCGAGACCGGCCCCGAGGGCTGGCTGCGGGTCTCCGTCGGCACCCCGGACGAGAACCAGGCCTTCCGCGACGCGCTGGCCGCCACGCTGAAGGAGAACGTGCGCCCATGAGCACCACAGCCAGGACCGCCCGCATCGAGCGCGCCACGAAGGAGTCCTCGATCACGGTCGAGCTCGACCTCGACGGCACCGGCCGCGCCGACGTCTCGACCGGCGTCGGCTTCTACGACCACATGCTCGACGCGCTGGCCCGCCACTCGCTGGTCGACCTCACCGTGCGCGCCGAGGGCGACGTCCACATCGACGGCCACCACACCGTCGAGGACACCGCCATCGTCATCGGCCAGGCGCTGCGGCAGGCCCTCGGCGACAAGTCCGGGATCCGGCGGTACGGCGACGCCACGGTCCCGCTCGACGAGGCGCTCGCGCACGCGGTCGTCGACGTCTCGGGTCGCCCGTACTTCGTCCACTCCGGCGAGCCCGACGGCCAGCCCTACGCGCTCATCGGCGGCTCGGGCGTGCCGTACGCCGGCTCGCTGACCGCCCACGTGCTCGAGTCGCTCGCCCACCACGCGCACCTGACCCTCCACGTGCGCCTGCTCGGCGGCCGCGACCCGCACCACATCGTCGAGGCGCAGTTCAAGGCCGTCGCCCGGGCGCTGCGCGACGCGATCGCGTTCGACCCGCGCGAGACCGGCGTGCCCTCGACCAAGGGTGCGCTCTGAGCGGCGCGAAGCGGGTCGTCGTCCTCGACTACGGCTCGGGCAACCTCCGCTCGGCGGTCCGCGCGGTCGAGCGCGCCGGTGCCGAGGTCGAGCTCACGGCGGACCGTGCCGCCGCGATGGACGCCGACGGCCTGCTGGTGCCGGGCGTCGGCGCGTACGCGGCGTGCATGGCCGGCCTGCGCGCCGTCCGCGGCCACGAGACGATCGGCCGCCGCCTCGCGGGCGGCCGCCCGGTGCTGGGCATCTGCGTGGGCATGCAGGTGCTCTTCGAGCGGGGGATCGAGCACGGCGTCGACACCGAGGGCTGCGGCGAGTGGCCCGGCACCGTCGAGCGGCTCCGGGCACCCGTCGTCCCGCACATGGGGTGGAACACGGTGCAGGCCCCCGAGGGCACCGAGATGTTCGCGGGCCTCACCGACGAGCGCTTCTACTTCGTGCACTCCTACGGGGTGCGCCGCTGGGAGCTCGTCACCGACGGCCGCACCCGCGCACCGCTGGTGACCACCACGACCCACGGCACCGAGGACTTCGTGTCCGCCGTCGAGAACGGCCCGCTGTGGGCCACCCAGTTCCACCCCGAGAAGTCCGGCGACGCCGGCGCCGCGCTGCTGCGCAACTGGATCCAGACCCTCTGAACAGAGCGGTGGTCGAGGTGCGAGGAGCTCCGGCGACGAGCCTCGAAACCCCGCGAGGAGAACGATGACCTACCTCCAGCTCCTGCCCGCCGTCGACATCACCGAGGGCCGGGCCGTCCAGCTCGCCCAGGGCGTCGCCGGCTCCGGCAAGACCTACGGCGACCCGGTCGCCGCCGCGATGCGGTGGCAGGACGCCGGCTCGGAGTGGCTGCACCTCGTCGACCTCGACGCCGCCTTCGGCCGCGGGCAGAACCGCGCGCTCCAGGCGGAGATCGTCGGCGCCCTCGACATCGACGTCGAGATGAGCGGTGGCATCCGCGACGACGAGTCCCTCGAGGCCGCGCTGGCCACGGGCTGCCGGCGCGTCAACATCGGCACCGCCGCGCTCGAGCAGCCCGAGTGGTGCGCGAAGGTGATCGCGGAGCACGGCGACCGGATCGCGATCGGCCTCGACGTCCGCGGCCGCACCCTCGCCGCGCGCGGCTGGACCCGCGACGGCGGCGACCTGTACGACGTCCTCGCCCGGCTCGACTCCGAGGGCTGCGCGCGCTACGTCGTCACCGACGTCAACAAGGACGGCATGCTCGCCGGGCCGAACCTCGAGCTGCTGCGCGACGTCTGCGCGGCCACCGAGGCGCCGGTCATCGCGTCGGGCGGCGTCACGACGCTGGACGACCTCCGCGCGCTGATGGGCCTGGTCGACTCCGGCGTCGAGGGCGCCATCGCCGGCACCGCGCTCTACGAGGGCCGGTTCACCCTCGAGGACGCGCTCGCGCTGACCCGCGGGGACCACCCCGCCGGACCGACGTCGTGAGCCTCGCCGTCCGCGTCATCCCCTGCCTCGACGTCGACGCCGGGCGCGTGGTGAAGGGCGTGAACTTCGTCGACCTCCGCGACGCCGGCGACCCCGTCGAGCTGGCCCGGACCTACGACGCCGAGGGCGCCGACGAGCTCACGTTCCTCGACATCTCCGCCTCCCACCAGGGCCGCGAGACGACGCTCGAGATCGTGTCCGCGACGGCCGAGCAGGTCTTCATCCCGCTGACCGTCGGTGGGGGAGTGTCGTCGACCTCCGACGTCGACCGCCTGCTGCGGGCGGGCGCCGACAAGGTCGCGGTCAACACCGCTGCCATCCACCGCCCGGAGCTGGTCGCCGAGATCGCGGACCGCTTCGGCAACCAGGTGCTCGTCCTGTCGGTCGACGCCCGGCGTGCGGCCGGCACCGACAGCGGTTTCGAGGTCACCACCCACGGCGGGCGGAAGTCCGCCGGCCTGGACGCCCTGGCGTGGGCCGTCCGCGCCGCCGAGCTCGGCGCCGGCGAGATCCTGCTCAACGCGATGGACGCCGACGGCACCACCGACGGCTTCGACCTCGAGCTGATCGCCGCCGTGCGCGCGGCGGTCACCATCCCCGTCATCGCCTCCGGTGGCGCCGGGCGCGCCGAGCACTTCGCCCCCGCCGTCGACGCCGGCGCGGACGCCGTCCTCGCCGCCACCGTCTTCCACTTCGGCGACGTCTCCATCGGCGAGGCCAAGTCCGCCCTCGCCGCCGCCGGTCACCCCGTGCGCTGACCAGCCGGCCGAGGAGCCGGGTCGTCCGACGTCCGTGAGGCCCGGACGACGGCCCGGATCGTTGTCGGTGCCCAGGAATACCGTGCGCGGGGTACGACTTGTCCATCGGCACGGACCCCACCGTGCGCGCAGCGCCAGGAGGGCACAGGGCTTGAGTTCCGACACGTCGCAGGGCGCAGCGCCCGGCACCACGGAGAGCGAGCAGCCGGAGGAGTCGCTCGACCCCGAGCTCGCGCCCGACCACGGTGCGGCGCGCTCGGTCTCGATGCGCGACGGGCTGCACGTGCTCGCCGTCGGCATCCGTCGCCAGCCGTGGGTGTTCGCGATCTCGACCTTCGGCGGCGTGCTGTTCGGCGCGCTGACCGTCGCCGACGCCTGGGTGCTCGGGTGGGCCACCCAGAACGCCCTGATCCCGGCGATGCGCGACGGCGAGGTCGGCACCGGCGTGCTCGTCTCGGTCGTCGCGCTGTTCGTCGGCGTCGCCCTGCTGCGCGCGGTCGGGATCGTCGCCCGGCGCCTCGGGGCCGGGATCATGCAGTACCGGCTGCAGGCGGCGTACCGCCGCGAGGTCACCCGGCAGTACCTCGCCCTGCCCATGTCGTGGCACGCCCGCCACCCCACCGGCCAGCTGCTGAGCAACGCCAACGCGGACGTCGAGGCGGCCTGGTCGCCGATCGCGCCGCTGCCCATGGCGCTCGGCACCGTCGCGATGATGGTGATCGCCGTCGTCCAGATGCTCGCCGCCGACCTCGTCATGGCCGCAGTCGGTCTGCTCGTGTTCCCGGCCGTGATCGGCGTGAACCTCGTCTACCAGCGCCTCACCTCGCCCCTCATCACGCGCGCCCAGCAGCTCCGTGCGGAGGTCAGCGAGATCGCCCACGAGTCGTTCGACGGCGCCCTGGTCGTCAAGACGCTGGGTCGTGAGGCCGAGGAGACCGAGCGCTTCGGCGAGCGCGCCCGCGAGCTGCGCGACACCCTCGTCCGCGCCGGCCGCATCCGTGCGGCCTTCGACCCGGCGCTGGCGGCGCTGCCCAACCTCGGGGTCATGGTCGTGCTCGTCGTCGGCGTCTCGCGGGTGCTGAGCGGCGCGACCGACCCCGGCGCCGTCGTCACGGTCGCCTACCTGCTCACCGTCGTCTCGTTCCCCATCCGCTCGATCGGCTGGCTGCTCGGCGAGTTCCCGCGCAGCGTCGTGGGCTACCGGCGCGTCCACCACGTGCTCGACGAGACCGCCCGCATGCCGTACGGCGACGCGACCCTCCCGGAGCCGACCCGGGCCGCCAGCGGCACCCGGTTGGACGTCGAGCGGCTCGCCTTCTCCCACGTGCCCGGCCAGCCGCTGCTGCGCGACCTGTCCTTCAGCGTCGAGCCCGGGCGCACCGTCGCCCTCGTCGGCGCCACGGCCAGCGGCAAGAGCACCCTGACCGACCTCGTGACCCGTCTCGTCGACCCCGACGGCGGACGCCTGCTCGTCGACGGCGTCGACCTGCGCGACCTCGACCACGGCCAGCTGTCCACCGCGGTCTCCGTGGTCCCGCAGACCGCGTTCCTGTTCGACGACACCGTCCGCGGCAACGTCACGCTCGGCCACGACGTCACCGACGACGAGGTGTGGGCGGCGCTGCGGACCGCGCAGGCCGACGGGTTCGTCGCCGCGCTGGCGGGGCCGAACGGGGTGGGCCTCGACGCCCGCCTCGGCGAGCGCGGGACCAGCCTGTCGGGCGGCCAGCGGCAGCGCATCGCCCTGGCCCGCGCCCTCGTCCGCCGGCCGCGACTGCTCGTCCTGGACGACGCCACCTCGGCCGTCGACCCCGAGGTGGAGGGCCGCATCCTCGCCGCGCTCCGGGGCGCCGAGGACGAGGCCGGGGCGACCCTGCTCGTCGTCGCCTACCGCAAGGCCACGATCGCGCTCGCCGACGAGGTGCTCCACCTCGAGGGCGGACGGGTCGTCGGCCGGGGCACCCACGCCGAGCTGCTCGCCACGAGCCCGTCGTACGCCCGGCTGGTGAACGCCTACGACAGCGACCCCGACGTCGAGCCGGCCGGCGCCGCGGGGGGTGCACGGTGAGCACCCGCATGGACTCCGGCGACCAGATCGGCATGTGGGCGACGCTGCGCCGCGGCGTCGAGCACTCCCCGGAGCTGAAGCAGGGCATCGTCGGCACCCTGCTGCTGGCGCTGCTCTCGACCGGCGGCCAGGTCGTCGTCCCGATCGCCATCCAGCAGACCCTGGACAACGGGCTGGGCGCCGACGGCGGCCCCGACGTCGGCTTCACCGTCCGCATGGGGATCCTCGCGGCCGCCGCGGTGCTGCTGACCGGGGTGGCGTCCTACCTCATGACGACGCGGCTGTTCCGCACGGGCGAGGCGGGTCTGGCGACCCTGCGCACCGAGGCGTTCCGCCACGTCCACGACCTGCCGCTGCTGACCCAGAACACCGAGTCCCGCGGCGCCCTCGTCTCCCGCGTCACCAGCGACGTCGACCAGGTCAGCCAGTTCCTCGTCTTCGGGGGCATCCTCTTCGTCGTCAGCGTCGGGCAGGTCCTCGTCGCCACCGTCGTGATGGCGGTCTACTCCTGGCAGCTGACGATCGTCGTCTGGCTCGCCTTCGCCCCGCTGTTCCTGTCCCTGCGCTACTTCCAGCAGCGCCTCTCCGCGGCGTACGGCGTGGTGCGGCGCCAGGTCGGCACCATGCTGTCCGCGATCTCGGAGCCCGTCGTCGGCGCGGCCGTCGTCCGCACCTACGCCGTCGAGGACCGCACCCAGGCGCGCATCGACGAGGCCATCCGCCGCCACCAGCAGGCCAGCACCCGCGCCCAGGGCTTCACGGCCGTCTCGTTCTCGCTCGGCGGGCTCTCGGGCGGCCTGGCGAACGCCGGCGTGCTCGTCGTGGGCATCCAGCTCGGCCTCGCGGGGGACATCACGGCGGGGGAGGTCCTCGCGTTCGCCTTCATCGTCACGCTGTTCGTGGGACCGGTGCAGATGGGCACCCAGATCCTCACCGACGCCCAGCTCGCCATCGCCGGCTGGCGGCGCGTGATCGGGATCCTGGACACCCCGGCCGACCTCGTCGACCCCGGGGCCGACGGGGCCACGCTGCCCCGCGGGCCGATCGACGTCCGCTTCGACCACGTCACCTTCGCCTACCCCGGCGGCCCGCCGGTGCTGCGCGACGTCGACCTCGGGGTCGCCGCGGGGACCCGCCTGGCGGTCGTCGGGGAGACCGGGTCGGGCAAGTCGACCTTCGCCAAGCTGCTGACCCGGCTCATGGACCCGGCCGAGGGCGCCGTCCTGCTCGACGGCGTCGACCTGCGGCGCATCGACCAGCGGTCCCTGCGCTCGAGCGTCGTGCTCGTGCCGCAGGAGGGCTTCCTGTTCGACGACACGGTCGGCGCCAACATCCGCTATGGCCGGCTCGCCGCCACGGACGCCGAGATCCTCGAGGCGGCCCGCGACCTCGGCCTCGACGACTGGCTCGGGGGCCTGCCGCGCGGCCTCGCCACCCGCGTCGGGCAGCGCGGCGAGGCGCTGTCGGCGGGGGAGCGGCAGCTGGTCAGCCTGCTGCGCGCCCGCCTGGCCGACCCCGACCTGCTCGTGCTCGACGAGGCCACCAGCGCGGTCGACCCCGCGCTCGAGGTACGGATCGGCCGGGCGCTCGAGCGGCTGCTCGTCGGCCGGACCTCCGTGACCATCGCCCACCGGCTCACCACCGCCGAGAACGCCGACGAGGTCCTCGTCGTGGACGCCGGCCGCGTGGTCCAGCGCGGACCGCACGCCGCCCTGCTCGCCGAGGGCGGTACCTACGGCGCCCTGCACGCCTCCTGGGTCGCCCAGCAGGCGGTGTCGTGAGCGTGGGGACGCCCGCCGATACTGGGGCGGTGAGCTCCCTGGACCCCGCCGTCGCCGCCCGGCTGACCCGCAACGCCGACGGGCTGCTGCCCGCCGTCGTGCAGCAGCACGGCAGCGGCGAGGTGCTCATGCTGGCCTGGGTGGACGACGAGGCGCTGGCGCGCACGGTGGCGACCGGCCGCGCGACGTACTGGAGCCGGAGCCGCCGGGAGTACTGGGTGAAGGGCGAGACCTCCGGCCACCGGCAGTGGGTCCGCGAGGTGCGCCTCGACTGCGACGGCGACACCCTGCTGCTCGTCGTCGACCAGGAGGGCGCCGCCTGCCACACCGGCGCCCGCACCTGCTTCGAGGCCGACCTGGTGTGGAGCGCCGGTGACTGAGCCGGCCGACGGGCCGGACGCCGCCCCCGCGCAGCACACCGACACCCCGCCACGCCGCCGCAGCACGATGGGCCCGACGCTGCTCGTCGCCCTGGCGTCGGGGGCGCTGCTCGCCGTGGCCGGCGACCGGCCCTGGGTGGACGTCGAGGGCGCGCCCGAGCCCGTCGAGGGCGCCGGGCAGCAGGTCGTCACCGGTCTCGACCTCGCCACCACCAACCCGACCGTCACCGCGCTCGCCCTCGTCGCCCTGGCCGCCCTCGGGGTGGTGCTCGTGGTCCGCGGCGTGGTGCGCCGGGTGGTCGCCGGCGTCGCGCTGCTCGCCGCGCTCGGCGTCGCCGCGACCGTCGTCACCGGCTTCCTCGGCGTCGACGACCGTGTGGCCGCGGAGGTCGCCGACGGGCCCCTCGACGGGGCCGCCACCAGCTGGACCGCGTGGGCCTGGGCCTCGGCGCCCGCGGCGCTGCTGCTCGTCGTCGCGTGCGCCGTCGCCGTCCGCGACGTCCGGCGCTGGCCGGAGATGGGGCGGCGGTACGACGCCCCCACGACCACCGCGACCGCCCGCGGGCCGGCGACGAGCACGACCGACCTGTCGGAGCGCAGCGCACTCGAGATCTGGCGCGACCTCGACGAGGGTCGTGACCCGACGGAGGGCCCCCGCCCCTAGACTGTGCGTGGCATTCGCGCGACGACGAGGAGCACCCGGCATGGCCAGCAACCACGGCAACACCCCTGCGGCGTGGACGGCCGTCACGGTCGGCATCCTCGGGTTCGTGGTGGGTGGCATCGCCCTGATGCTGAGCCCCGTGAGCATGACCCTGTTCTGGGTCGGCGTCGCCCTCGGCATCGGCGCCCTGCCGGTCTTCGCCATCATGGCGAAGCTCGGCATGCACTGAGGACCACCACCTCGTGGGCGCCCGGGCCCGGCGCCTCGCCTCACCCCTCGCGGCGGGCGGCCTCGTGCTCGTCGCGACGGTCGCCCTCGCCGTCCGGGACCCGCACGAGCAGGGCTCCTGGGGGGTGTGCCCGACGGCGCTGCTCGGGTTGGACTGCCCCCTGTGCGGCAGCCTGCGGGCCGTCCACGACCTGACCGCGGGCGACCTGGGCGCCGCGGCGTCCTCCAACCTGCTGCTCGTGGTGGCCCTGCCGGTCGTCGTCGCCCTGTGGGTGCGGCGCGTCGTGCTGCTCAGCCGGGGCCCGGTGCCGCCGGTCGACCTGTCACGGGTGCCGCGCGGCGCCTGGTGGACGCTGGGCCTCGCCGTGGTCGCCTTCACCCTGCTGCGCAACACCGGCGTCCCGCCCGGGCCCTGGCTGGCCTCCTAGGGAGGGCACCCAGCCGGGTGAGAGACTGGGCCTGGCCCCCCGCCCCCGCTCGGGGCCGCACCCGTCCAGGAGGTCCGCAGATCATGTCGGTGCTCGACGACATCGTCGTCGGAGTCCGCGACGACCTGGAGCGCCGCCGAGCGGCGGTGCCCGCGGCCGACGTCCGCGCCGCCCTCGCCGACGCCCCCGCGCCCCGCGACCCGATGCCGCACCTGTCCGGTGGCGGCTCCAGCGTCATCGCCGAGGTCAAGCGCCGCAGCCCCAGCAAGGGCCACCTCGCGGAGATCCCCGACCCGACGGCGCTGGCCCGCGCGTACGCCGCCGGCGGCGCCGCGGCGATCAGCGTGCTCACCGAGGAGCGGCGCTTCGGCGGGTCGCTCGCCGACCTGGTCGCCGTCCGCGCGGCCGTCGACGTCCCGCTGCTGCGCAAGGACTTCGTGGTCGACGACTACCAGGTGCTCGAGGCCCGCGCCGCCGGCGCCGACCTCGTGCTGCTCATCGTGGCGGCGCTGGCCGACGACGACCTGCGGCGTCTGCACGACCTGGTCCGCGAGCTCGGCATGACGCCCCTCGTCGAGGTCCACGACGCGGAGGAGACGACCCGCGCGGTCGACCTCGGCGCCGGTCTCGTCGGGGTCAACGCCCGGAACCTCAAGACGCTGGAGGTGCACCCGGGGGTCTTCGCCGAGCTGGCGCCCCTGGTGCCCGCCGAGACGCCCCTGGTCGCCGAGTCCGGCGTCACCGGGGTCGCCGACGCACAGGCGTACGTCGACGCCGGGGCCCGCGCGGTCCTCGTCGGCGAGGCCCTGGTGCGCCACGGCGACCCCACCGGGGCCGTCGCCGCCATGACCGGCCTGAGGGCCGGCGTCCCGACCGAGATCGGAGGAGCACGATGACCGACGTCGTGAGCGAGCCCACCACCGTCACCGGGGTGGACACGCCCCCCGCCTCGCCCGCCCGGGGCCGCTGGGACGCCGACGAGCACGGCTGGTTCGGCGACTTCGGCGGGCGGTGGATCCCCGAGGCCCTCGTGGCCGCGCTCGAGGAGCTGACCGTCGCCTGGAAGGACGCGATGGCCGACGAGTCCTTCCTCGCCGAGCTCGACGCCGTCGGCCGGGAGTACGCCGGGCTGCCCAGCCCGCTGTACGAGGCCAAGGCGCTCTCCGAGAAGGCCGGCGTCCGGGTCCTGCTCAAGCGCGAGGACCTCCTGCACACCGGCGCGCACAAGATCCGCAACGTGCTCGGCCAGGCGCTGCTGACCAAGCGGATGGGCAAGAAGCGCGTCATCGCCGAGACCGGCGCCGGCCAGCACGGCGTCGCCAGCGCGACCGCGGCCGCCTTCTTCGGCCTCGACTGCACCGTCTACATGGGCGCGGTCGACACCCGTCGCCAGGCCCTCAACGTGGCCCGGATGCGGCTGCTGGGTGCCGAGGTCATCCCGGTGGAGTCCGGCAGCGCCACGCTGAAGGACGCCATCAACGAGGCCATGCGCGACTGGGTCGCCAGCGTCGACGAGACGGCGTACCTCTTCGGCACCGCGGCGGGGCCCCACCCGTTCCCGTCGCTGGTGCAGTCCTTCACCCGAGGCATCGGCGACGAGGCCCGCGCGCAGTGCCTGGAGCGCTACGGCCGCCTGCCCGACGCCGTGGCCGCCTGCGTCGGCGGCGGGTCGAACGCCATCGGCCTGTTCACCGCGTTCCTCGACGACCCCGACGTCGCCGTCTGGGGCTTCGAGGCCGGCGGCGACGGCGTCGACACCGACCGCCACGCCGCCACCATCGTCGGCGGGGGAGCCGGGGTGCTCCACGGCAGCCGGACCATGATCCTCGCCGACTCCGACGGGCAGACCGTCGAGTCGCACTCGGTCTCCGCGGGGCTCGACTACCCGGGCGTGGGCCCCCAGCACGCCCACCTCGCCGCCACCGGGCGCGCGTCCTACGAGGCGGTCACGGACACCGAGGCCATGGACGCCCTCGCGCTCCTGGCACGGACCGAGGGGATCATCCCCGCGATCGAGTCGGCGCACGCGATCGCCGGTGCCCTGAGGATCGGGCCGAGGCTGGCGGCCGAGCACGGCCCGGACGCCCTGCTGCTCGTCAACCTGTCGGGTCGCGGCGACAAGGACATGGTCACCGCCACCCGCTGGTTCGGCCTCGACCCGGAGACGGCCACCACCGACCCGGTCGGCGACCCCGACTCGGACCCCCGCGCATGAGCGCCACGACCCCGTCGGCGGCCCCGACGGCGGCTGCCGGCCGCACGATGGCCGACGCGTTCGCCACCGCCCGCGCGGAGGACCGCGCCGTCCTGCTCGGCTTCCTGCCCGCCGGCTTCCCCGACGTCGAGACGTCGGTCCGCGCCATGACCACGATGGTCGAGGCGGGTGTCGACGCGATCGAGGTCGGCCTGCCCTACACCGACCCGGTGCTCGACGGCCCCGTCATCCAGGCGGCCGCGCAGCAGGCGCTCGACGGCGGCTGCCGCACCGCCGAGGTGCTGCGGATCGTCTCCGAGGTCGCCGCGACCGGGGCGCCGACGCTCGTCATGACCTACTGGAACCCCGTCCTGGCGCACGGCGTCGAGCGGTTCGCCGACGGCCTCGTCGCCGCCGGGGGAGCGGGACTCATCACGCCGGACCTCACCCCCGACCACGGCGCCGACTGGATCGCCGCCGCCGACGACCGCGGCCTCGACAAGGTCTTCCTCGTCGCGCCCAGCTCGACCGACGCCCGCGTCGCCGAGACCGCGCGGGCGTGCCGGGGCTTTGTGTACGCCGCCGCCGTCATGGGCGTCACCGGCGCGCGGACGACGACCAGCTCGCTCGCCGGCCCGCTCGTGGCCCGCACGCGGGCCGTCACCGACACCCCCGTCGGCGTCGGCCTGGGGGTGTCGAACGGCGACCAGGCCGCCGAGGTGGCGTCGTACGCCGACGCCGTCATCGTGGGCTCCGCGTTCGTGCGCTGCCTGCTCGACGCCCCCGACACCGAGTCCGGCCTCGCCGCCCTGCGCGACGCCGCCACCGACCTGGCCGAGGGGGTCCGCCGGCGTGCGTGAGCGACTCCGCAGGACCGCGGCCGCCCTCGCCGTGGCCCCGCTGCTGCTGCTCGCCGCCTGCGGCGGCACCGAGCAGCTGGGCGACGCCGCCCCCGGCGCCCAGGGCGACGGGATGAACGGCGACGTCCTCGACGACCCGTACGTCGTCCCCGACGTGACGCTGACCGACACCGACGGCGCCCCCTACGACCTGGCCGCCGACACGACCGACCCGCTGACCCTGGTGTTCTTCGGGTTCACCAACTGCCCCGACATCTGCAACGTCGTGATGTCGTCGCTCGCGTCGGCGCGCACCCGGCTGTCGGACGCGCAGCGCGACGAGCTCGAGGTCGTCTTCGTGACCACCGACCCCGCCCGCGACGACGAGGACACCATCCGCGCCTACCTCGACCGGTTCGACCCGTCGTTCACGGGCCTGACCGGCGACCTCGGCTCCCTGCAGGAGGCCGCGGCCGCGTTCAGCATCTTCTTCGAGAAGGGCGAGAAGCTGCCCTCCGGCGGGTACGACGTCGCCCACGGCTCCTACGTCGCGGCCGTCGACGGCGACGACCGGGTCCCCGTCGTGTGGGACGAGCAGACGTCGGCGGCCGAGCTGGCCGAGGACGTCTCCGCCCTGCTCGAGGGGACCGAGCCCCGGTGACCGGCGTCCTGTCCATCCCGAGCCCCGCCACCGGGGTCTGGGAGCTGGGGCCCGTGCCGCTGCGCGGCTACGCGCTGTCGATCGTGCTCGGCGTCGTCCTGGCGATCTGGCTGTCGGAGCGCCGGTGGGCCGCCCGCGGCGGGCGCCGCGGCGAGATCAGCGACATCGCGCTGTGGGCGGTGCCGTTCGGGCTCGTCGGCGGCCGGCTCTACCACGTGGTCACCGACTGGCGGCTCTACTTCGGCGAGGGCCGTAACCCGGTCAGCGCCCTCTACGTCTGGAACGGCGGCCTCGGCATCTGGGGCGCCATCGCCCTCGGCGCCCTCGGCGCCTACATCGGCGCCCGCCGTGCCGGCATCCGCGTGGCGCCGGTCATGGACGTCCTGGCCCCCGGCGTGCTGCTCGGCCAGGCGGTCGGCCGGTGGGGCAACTGGTTCAACCAGGAGCTCTACGGCCGGCCCACCGACCTGCCGTGGGGCCTCGAGATCGACCCCGCGAACTGGCCGTCGGGGCAGGAGTTCGAGCCGGGGACGACGTTCCACCCCACGTTCCTCTACGAGTCGCTGTGGAGCCTCGCCGGCGTCGCGCTGCTCCTGCTGCTCGACCGCCGCCTGGCCATGGGCCGCGGGCGGCTGGTCGCGGCGTACGTGATGGTCTACACCGCCGGGCGCGGCTGGATCGAGATGCTGCGCATCGACGACGTCCAGATGAACGACGTCGGCGGCCTGCGCCTCAACGTGTGGACCTCCATCGTCGTCTTCGCGCTCGCCGCGGCGTACCTGCTGTGGACCCGCAGCCACCCGCCCGCGGACCCCGAGCCGATCTACACCGACGCCCGCCTCGGCCGCGACGCCGCCGAGACGGACGCCGGGCCCCCGGAGTCGACCACCACCACGGGGACCACACCCACCACGCCCGGCACGCCCACCACCACCGGGGCCGAGGGCGAGGACGCCGCCGCCGAACGGCGCACCGACTGACGCCGACCCCGGCGGGGAGGGTCCGGCGGGGGAGGGCCGGGGGCGTCCCCGTCCCGGGCGGGCCTCGCGGGGGTGGAGGCTGCACCACTCACTGATAATCTTCACGGTGGCGCATGGGCCAGCGTTGTCCCCTGCCCGCCGTGACCCACCGACTCGGCCGCACTCGCGACCGTCGACACGGGAGGCTTGCCACGTGCACCAGCCGTCCGCACCACCGCGCAGCTCCACCGGCTCCTTCGCCGGGGACCTCCCCGAGGCCCAGGGCCTGTACGACCCCGCCCGAGAGCACGACGCCTGCGGCGTCGCGTTCGTCGCGCGCATGTCCGGCGAGCCCGGGCACGAGGTCGTCCAGCAGGCCCTGACGGCCCTGCGCAACCTCGACCACCGCGGCGCCGCCGGCGCCGAGGTCAACTCCGGCGACGGCGCGGGCCTGCTGATGCAGGTCCCCGACGCCTTCCTCCGTGAGGTCGTCGACTTCGACCTGCCGGCCGCCCGCACGTACGCCGTCGGCACGGCCTTCCTGCCCGGCGACGCCGAGGAGGTCGCCAAGGCGCAGTCGCGCATCGAGGAGCTGGCCTCCGAGGAGGGCCTCACGGTCCTCGGGTGGCGCGACGTCCCGGTCGACCCCAGCGAGCTCGGCTCGATGGCGATCGGCGTGATGCCCACCTTCCGCCAGCTGTTCGTGGGCGGTGCCGGCGCGACCGTGACCGGGATGGCCCTGGAGCGGAAGGCCTTCTGCCTGCGCAAGCGCGCCGAGGCCGAGACCGGCGTCTACTTCCCGTCGCTGTCGTCGCGCACCCTGGTCTACAAGGGGATGCTCACCACCGAGCAGCTCGACGGCTTCTTCGCCGACCTCCGCGACGAGCGCGTCGCGACCGCGCTGGCCGTCGTCCACTCGCGGTTCTCGACCAACACGTTCCCGAGCTGGCCGCTGGCGCACCCGTTCCGGTTCATCGCCCACAACGGCGAGATCAACACCGTGATGGGCAACCGGAACTGGATGCGCGCCCGCGAGGCGCTGCTCGAGTCCGACCTGCTGGGCGGCGACCTCGAGCGCCTCTTCCCGATCTGCACCCCGGGCGCCTCGGACTCCGCCTCGTTCGACGAGGTCCTGGAGCTCCTGCACCTCGGCGGCCGCTCGCTGCCCCACTCGGTGCTGATGATGATCCCGGAGGCCTGGGAGAACCACACCGAGATGGACCCCGCGCTGCGGGCGTTCTACGAGTTCCACTCGACGATGATGGAGCCGTGGGACGGCCCCGCCTGCGTCGTCTTCACCGACGGCTCGCAGATCGGCGCCGTGCTCGACCGCAACGGCCTGCGCCCCTCGCGCTACTGGGTCACCGACGACGGCCTCGTCGTCCTCGCCTCCGAGGTCGGCGTGCTCGACATCGACCCGGCCACCGTCGTGCGCAAGGGCCGGCTCAAGCCGGGCCGCATGTTCCTCGTCGACACCGAGGAGCACCGCATCGTCGAGGACGAGGAGATCAAGGCGGACCTCGCCGCCGAGCACCCGTACGACGAGTGGCTGCACGGCGGCATGCTCCACCTCGACGACGTCCCGCAGCGCGAGCACGTCGTCCACACCCACGCCTCGGTCACGCGGCGCCAGCAGATCTTCGGCTACACCGAGGAGGAGCTGCGGGTCCTGCTGACCCCGATGGCCAACACCGCCGCCGAGCCGATCGGCTCGATGGGCACCGACACGCCCATCGCGGCGCTGTCGACCAAGCCCCGGCTGGTCTTCGACTACTTCAGCCAGCTGTTCGCGCAGGTCACCAACCCGCCGCTGGACGCCATCCGGGAGGAGCTCGTCACCTCCCTGCACGGCTCCATCGGGCCCGAGGCCAACCTCCTGGAGCCGACGCCGGCGTCGTGCCGCCAGCTGGTCCTGCCGTTCCCGGTGTTCGACAACGACGACCTCGCGAAGATCCGCCACATCAACCGTGACGGCGACATGCCGGGCTTCGAGGTCCACATCGTCCGGGGCCTGTACGACGTCGAGGGCGGCGGCGAGGCCCTCGCGGCCCGCCTCGACGAGCTGTGCGCGGAGGTGTCGGAGGCCATCGCCGGTGGCGCCCGCGTCATCGTCCTCTCGGACCGCCACTCGACGCGCGAGCTCGCGCCGATCCCGTCGCTGCTGCTGACCGGCGCGGTCCACCACCACCTGGTCCGCGAGAAGACCCGCACCCAGGTCGGTCTCCTCGTCGAGGCCGGCGACGTCCGCGAGGTCCACCACGTGGCCCTGCTCGTCGGGTACGGCGCCGCGGCGGTGAACCCGTACCTCGCGCTCGAGTCCGTCGAGGACCTCGCCCGCGAGCACTACTACGTCACCGCCGAGCCCGAGCAGGCCCTCAAGAACCTCGTGAAGGCTCTCGGCAAGGGCGTGCTCAAGGTGATGTCGAAGATGGGCGTCTCCACCGTGGCGTCGTACACGGGGGCGCAGATCTTCGAGGCCGTCGGCCTGAGCCAGGCCGTGGTCGACCGGTACTTCACGGGCACGACGTCCAAGCTCGGCGGCGTCGACCTCGACGTCATCGCGCAGGAGGTCGCCGCGCGCCACGCGACGGCGTACCCCCGCGGCGGCATCGCGCCGGCCCACCGCGAGCTCCTGGTGGGCGGCGAGTACCAGTGGCGTCGCGACGGCGAGCCCCACCTCTTCGACCCCGACACGGTCTTCCGGCTGCAGCACGCCACCCGTCAGGGCAAGTACGACGTGTTCAAGCAGTACACGGAGAAGGTCGACGGCCAGTCGGCCCGCCTGATGACGCTGCGCGGCCTGTTCGCCCTGCGCAACGCCGAGGAGGTCGGCCGCCAGCCCGTCCCGATCGACGAGGTCGAGCCGGTCAGCGAGATCGTCAAGCGGTTCTCGACCGGCGCGATGAGCTACGGCTCCATCAGCGGCGAGGCCCACGAGACCCTCGCGGTCGCGATGAACCGCCTCGGCGGCAAGTCGAACACCGGCGAGGGCGGCGAGGACGCCGACCGTCTCTACGACCCGACCCGGCGCAGCTCGATCAAGCAGGTCGCCTCGGGCCGCTTCGGCGTGACGGCGGAGTACCTCACCAACGCCGACGACATCCAGATCAAGATGGCGCAGGGCGCGAAGCCCGGCGAGGGCGGCCAGCTGCCCGGCCACAAGGTGTACCCGTGGGTGGCGAAGACCCGGCACTCGACGCCGGGCGTGGGGCTGATCTCCCCGCCGCCGCACCACGACATCTACTCGATCGAGGACCTCGCCCAGCTGATCCACGACCTGAAGAACGCGAACCCGCAGGCCCGGGTCCACGTGAAGCTGGTCGCCGAGGTAGGCGTCGGCACGGTCGCCGCAGGCGTCTCGAAGGCCCACGCGGACGTCGTCCTCATCTCCGGTCACGACGGCGGCACCGGCGCGGCGCCGCTCACCTCGCTGAAGCACGCGGGCGGGCCCTGGGAGCTGGGCCTCGCCGAGACCCAGCAGACCCTGCTGCTCAACGGGCTGCGCGACCGGATCGTCGTCCAGGCCGACGGCCAGATGAAGACCGGCCGCGACGTCGTCGTCGCGGCGCTGCTGGGCGCCGAGGAGTTCGGCTTCGCGACCGCGCCGCTGGTCGTCTCGGGCTGCATCATGATGCGGGTCTGCCACCTCGACACCTGCCCGGTGGGCGTGGCGACGCAGAACCCGGTGCTCCGCGAGCGCTACTCGGGCAAGGCCGACTTCGTCGTGACCTTCTTCGAGTACGTCGCGCAGGAGGTGCGCGAGTACCTCGCCGAGCTCGGCTTCCGCAGCCTCGACGAGGCCATCGGCCACGTGGAGTCCCTCGACACCCGTCGCGCGGTGGAGCACTGGAAGGCCGCCGGGCTCGACCTGGCACCGGTGCTGCACAAGCCCGAGCTGCCCGAGGGCGCCGCGCTGCGGTGCGTCACCAGCCAGGACCACGGCCTCGGGGCGGCGCTGGACAACCGGCTCGTCGAGATCGCCGAGCCGGCGCTGGAGCGCCGCGAGCCCGTCCGGGCGCAGCTCGAGATCCGCAACGTCAACCGCACGGTCGGCACGATCCTCAGCCACGAGGTGACCAAGCGGTACCGCGGCGAGGGCCTGCCCGACGGCACGATCGACCTGACCGTGACCGGCTCGGCCGGCCAGTCGTTCGGGGCGTTCGTGACCTCCGGCATCACGCTGCGCCTCGAGGGCGACGCCAACGACTACGTCGGCAAGGGCCTGTGCGGCGGCCGCGTCGTCGTCCGCCCCGACCGCGCGGCGACGTTCGAGGCGCGGCACCAGATCATCGCCGGCAACGTCATCGGGTACGGCGCCACCTCGGGTGAGATCTTCATCCGCGGCGGCGTGGGGGAGCGGTTCTGCGTCCGCAACTCCGGTGCCCTCGCCGTCGTCGAGGAGGTCGGCGACCACGCGCTGGAGTACATGACCGGCGGGCGCGTCGTCGTCCTCGGTCCCACGGGCCGCAACGTCGGCGCGGGCATGTCGGGCGGGGTCGCCTGGATCCTCGACCTCGACCGCGGCCGCATGAACACCCAGGCCATGGACGGCGGCCAGCTCGAGCTGGGCCCCGTCGTCGAGGAGGCGGCCGAGGAGCTGCACGACCTGGTGCGGCGCCACCACGAGGAGACGGGCTCGGACGTCGCCGAGGAGCTGCTGGCCGACTGGCCCGCCGCCCTGGAGCGGTTCACCGAGGTGGTCCCGACCGAGTTCCGCAAGGTGCTGGACGCGCAGGCCGCCGCCGAGGCCGAGGGCCTCGACGAGCAGCAGACCGCCCAGAAGATGATGGAGGCGTTGCATGGCTGACCCCAAGGGCTTCCTCAAGGCCGGCCGCGAGGTCGCGGACCGCCGTCCCGTCGAGGAGCGGAAGAACGACTGGCACGAGGTCTACCCGGGCTCCCCGGGCCGGGCGCTGCTGCCGATCATCACCGAGCAGGCCGGGCGGTGCATGGACTGCGGGATCCCGTTCTGCCACCAGGGCTGCCCGCTGGGCAACATCATCCCGGAGTGGAACGACCTGGTCTGGCGCGACGACTGGGACGGCGCGATCGAGCGGCTGCACGCGACGAACAATTTCCCGGAGTTCACCGGGCGGCTGTGCCCCGCCCCCTGCGAGACCGCCTGCGTCCTGGGCATCAACCAGGACCCGGTCACCATCAAGAACGTCGAGGTCTCGATCATCGACCGCGCCTGGGAGTCCGGCGCGGTGCGCCCGCAGCCGCCGGAGTGGCTCTCGGGCCGCACGGTCGCGGTGATCGGCTCCGGCCCGGCCGGGCTAGCCGCCGCCCAGCAGCTCACCCGGGCCGGCCACACCGTGGCGGTCTACGAGCGCGCCGACAAGATCGGCGGCCTGCTGCGCTACGGCATCCCCGAGTTCAAGATGGAGAAGCGGCACCTCGACAAGCGCCTCGACCAGATGCGCCGCGAGGGCACGGTCTTCCGCGCGGGCGTGGAGGTCGGCAAGGACCTCTCCGCCGAGGACCTGCGCCACCGCTACGACGCCGTCGTGCTCGCCATCGGCTCGACCATCGGCCGGGACCTGCCGGCGCCGGGGCGCGACCTCGGCGGCATCCACCAGGCCATGGACTTCCTGCCCCAGGGCAACCGCGCCGCGCTCGGCGAGGAGGTCACCGGCCAGGTCACCGCCGAGGGCAAGGACGTCGTCATCATCGGTGGCGGCGACACCGGCGCGGACTGCCTGGGGACGTCGATCCGCCAGGGCGCCCGGTCCATCACGCAGCTCGAGATCATGCCCCGCCCCGCCGACGAGCGCCCGTCCGCGCAGCCGTGGCCGACGTACCCGATGACCTACAAGGTCTCCTCGGCCCACGAGGAGGGCGGCGACCGCGTGTACGCCGTCTCGACCAAGGAGTTCCTCGGCGACGACGACGGCAACGTCAGCGCGCTGCGGCTGGTCGAGGTCGAGATTCGCGACGGCCGCTTCGAGGAGGTCGAGGGCTCGGAGCGCGAGATCCCGGCGCAGCTCGTGCTGCTGGCCATGGGCTTCACCGGCCCCGAGCAGGGTGAGCTGGTCCCGGGCCTCGGGGTGGAGCTCGACGAGCGCGGCAACGTCCGCCGCGACGACGCCTACGCCTCGTCGGTGCCGGGCGTGTTCGTGGCCGGCGACGCCGGTCGCGGCCAGTCGCTGATCGTGTGGGCCATCGCCGAGGGCCGCGCGGCGGCCGCCTCGGTCGACGCCTACCTCACCGGCTCGACGAACCTGCCGAGCCCGATCCGCGCCTCGGAGCGACCGCTCACCGTCTGACGCCGTTCACGTCGGCCTTACCGGTTTGAACGTTCAAACCGGTAGGGTCGACGTGTGCGTAGAGCCAAGATCGTCTGCACCCTCGGCCCGGCCACCTCGAGCGAGCGCCGCATCCGCGAGCTCGTCTACGCGGGGATGGACGTCGCCCGGCTGAACATGAGCCACGGCACCCACGACGACCACCGCGAGAGCTACCGGCTGGTCCGCGAGGCCGCCGACGCCAGCGGTCACGGCGTGGCGATCCTCGCCGACCTGCAGGGCCCGAAGATCCGCCTCGGCCGGATCGCCGACGGCCCGGTGACCCTGCACCGCGGCCAGGAGTGGACCATCACCACCCGCGACGTCCCGGGTGACGCCGAGATCGCCAGCACGACGTACGCCGGCCTGCCGGGCGACGTCGCGACCGGCGACCCGATCCTCATCGACGACGGCAAGGTGCGCCTGCGGGTGCTCGAGGTCGTGGACGGCACCGACGTGCGCTGCGAGGTCCTCGTCGGCGGCCCGGTCAGCAACCACAAGGGCATCAACCTGCCCGGTGTCGCCGTCTCCGTCCCCGCCCTGAGCGAGAAGGACGTCGACGACCTCCGCTTCGCGCTGCGCCTCGGCGTCGACTTCATCGCCCTGAGCTTCGTGCGCGACGCGGCGGACGCGGCCGACGTCCGGGCGATCATGGACTCCGAGGGCGTCCACCTCCCGATCATCGCCAAGATCGAGAAGCCGCAGGCGATCGAGAACCTCGACGCGGTCGTCGAGGCGTTCGACGCGTTCATGGTCGCCCGCGGCGACCTGGGCGTGGAGTGTCCCCTCGAGGAGGTGCCGTTCCTCCAGAAGCGGGTGATCGACAAGGCCCGGCGCAACGCCAAGCCCGTGATCGTGGCGACGCAGATGCTCGACTCGATGATCCACAACCCGGCCCCGACCCGCGCGGAGGCCACCGACGTCGCGAACGCCGTCCTCGACGGCGCGGACGCCGTCATGCTGTCCGGCGAGACGAGCGTCGGCGACTACCCCGTGCACACGGTCGAGACCATGGCGCGCATCGTCGGGGCCACCGAGGACCACGGCCGCGACAACATGGTCAAGATCGAGTGGAACCCCCACACCCGCGGCGGCGTCATCGCCAAGGCGGCCGCGGAGGTCGCGGAGCGGGTCGGTGCCAAGTACCTCGTGTCCTTCACCCAGAGCGGCGACTCCGCGCGACGCCTGTCCCGCCTGCGCGGGCCGATCCCGACGCTGGCGTTCACCCCCGAGGACCGGGTCCGCTCCCAGCTGGCCATGACCTGGGGCGTCGAGACGTTCCGCACCGCCGCGGTCGAGCACACCGACGAGATGGTCCGCCAGGTCGACGAGCAGCTCCTGCGCATCGGCCGGGTCACCGAGGGCGACCTCGTCGTCATCATCGCGGGCAGCCCGCCCGGCATCCCCGGCTCCACCAACGCGCTGCGCATCCACCGCATGGGCGACGCGATCAACGAGGTGGCGCCGGCGTACCGCCGGGCCTGAGCCGCTGCCGCCGGTGCCCCGGGTGGGATTCGAACCCACACTGGACGGTGTTTGAGACCGCTTCCTCTGCCGTTGGGATACCGGGGCCGGTGCGAACGGCAGGCTACCGGGCGCCTCACCGCCCCCGGCCGCCGACTAGCCTGCTCCCGTGAGCAGCCCCGCCGGAGCCGAACCGACCCGGCCGCGCGTCGTCATCGCGGAGGACGAGGCCCTCATCCGCATGGACCTCGCGGAGATGCTCGCCGAGGAGGGGTACGACGTCGTCGGCGAGGCCGCGGACGGCGCCCGCGCCGTCGAGCTCGCCACCGAGCTGCGTCCCGACCTCGTCGTGATGGACGTCAAGATGCCCGTGCTCGACGGCATCAGCGCGGCGCAGAAGATCGCCGAGGCCCGGATCGCCCCGGTCGTCATCCTCACCGCCTTCTCGCAGCGCGACCTGGTCGAGCGCGCCCGCGACGCCGGGGCGATGTCGTACCTGGTGAAGCCCTTCGGCGCCTCGGACCTCGTGCCCGCCATCGAGATGGCGCTGAGCCGGTACGCCGAGATCGCCGCGCTGGAGGCCGAGGTGGCCGCCCGCGACGAGCAGCTCGCCACGCGGAAGGCCGTCGACCGCGCGAAGGGTGTCCTCGCCGACCGGCTGGGCCTCGGGGAGGCCGAGGCGTTCCGCTGGATCCAGAAGACCGCGATGGACCTGCGCCTGCCGATGAGGCAGGTCGCGGAGGGCGTCGTGGAGCACGGTCCCGGCATCGCCGGCACCTCCGGCGACAGCGGGTCGTCCGCCGTCTAGGTCACGGTTCGGCAACAGGCGTAACTGTGACCCTCCCGTGACACCGCGGGGGGGCCGGAGAAGGCTAATTTTCTCCCGCAGCACCAGCCCGGTGGGCGCTACCACCCGGGCTCTTCGACCTAGTGAGCCGGAGGCCACATGACCCGCAGAACCCGCGCCATCCGCTATGGCGCACCACTCGCCGTAGCGGCGCTGATCATGACCGCGTGCGGTGCGGAGGACGACTCGTCCGACGGCTCCGGCAGCGAGGGCGGCTCCAGCTCCGAGGAGTCCTCGGACGCCTCGGGCGGCGACTTCCCCGAGGGCGACGGCGTCTTCACCGTCGGCTCGCTGCTCCCCCAGACCGGTGACCTCGCGTTCCTCGGCCCCCCGGAGTTCCAGGGTGTCGACCTCGCCATCGAGGACATCAACGCCGCCGGTGGCGTGCTGGGCCAGGACGTCGTCGGCATCAAGGCCGACTCCGGTGACGGCACCCCCGACATCGCGGGCGCCGAGGTCGACAACCTCCTCGCCGAGGACGTCGACACCATCATCGGTGCCGCCGCCTCCGGCGTCTCCGTCAGCGTGATCGACAAGATCACCGGCGCGGGCGTCGTCCAGTTCTCCCCGGCGAACACCGCCGCGGGCTTCGACACCTACGACGACGGCGGCCTGTACTTCCGCACCGCCCCGTCCGACGTGCTCCAGGGCGAGATCCTCGCCAACCTCGTGGTCGAGGACGGCGCCTCGAACGTCGCCATCATGGGTCGCCAGGACTTCTACGGCGAGGGCCTCGCCGAGCGCGTCCAGGAGGTCGTGGAGGAGAAGGGCGCGTCCGTCGCGGACTTCGTCCTCTACGCGGCCGACGCCCAGAACTTCACCGCCGAGGTGAACCAGATCGCGGCCACCGAGCCCGACGCCCTGGTCCTGGTCGCGTTCAACGAGACCACGAAGATCATCCCGCAGCTGATCTCCAAGGGGATCGGCCCGCAGGACATCCCGATCTACTTCGTGGACGGCAACCTGGCCGACTACTCCGCCGAGAACTTCGACCTGACCGGCGTCAAGGGCACCGCACCCGGTGCTGCCGAGCCGGACCCGGACTTCGAGGACCGTCTGCGCGAGAACCCGGACGTCGACGACCTGACCTACGGCGCCGAGTCGTACGACGCCGTCGTCATCTCGGCCCTGGCCGCCATCGCCGCGGGCAACGACTCCGGCGAGGCGATCGCCTCGGAGATCGTGAACGTCACCCGCGAGGGCACCGAGTGCACCGAGTTCGAGGAGTGCGCCCAGCTCCTCGAGGACGGCGAGGACATCGACTACAACGGCAAGTCGGGCCCGACCGACATGACCGACTCCGGCAGCCTCGTCTCCGGCACGTACGGCATCAACGAGTACGACGGCAACACCTACGAGCGCATCGACACCGTCTCCGGCGTCGTCCCCGAGACCAGCTGATCCTCGGCTCGTAGCGCACCACCCCGCACCACCACCGGAGCCCCCGGCCGCCCCTCGCGGCCGGGGGCTTCGTCGCGTCCTGGGTCGTGGCTTGGCCCTGGCCGGCGCGGGCCCGCCCGCCGGGGCCCCCAGCCGGTCGCCCGCAGCCCGCCGGTCGAATCCTCACGGTAGGTCTCTCTTTCGACACTCCACACGACGAATTCGCCGTGTGGAGTGACAACCCGTCGTGGGACCGTGGGGAACTGACCGGGCCGCCGCAGCCGCGCCGATGGGCCACGCGACGTCCACAGGTGCCGGCGTGCGTCGCTCCTGCACAGGACGCCGGCGCCGGGCGGTCCGCGGCCCGCGGCGCGGGGATCCTCGTCGCCATGGACGCAGTGGACGCACCGTTGGCGCAGAGGGGCTTCGTGACGCGTGCCGAGGCGCTGGCCCGGGGCATGACGGACAAGCAGCTGGGGGCCGAGGTGCGGGCGGGCAACCTGACGCGGTTCCGGCAGGGGACGTACGCGAGCACCCAGCAGTGGCGCTCGCTCGACGCGCAGGGTCGACACCTGCTGCGGCTCAGTGCGGTGATGGCCTCGCTGGGCGACGCCGTCCGGGCGAGCCACGTGTCGTCCGCGCTCATGAACGGCCTCGACGTCTGGGGTGTCGACCTCAGTCGGGTGCACGTCACGAGGGTGGACGGCGGCGCCGGGCGTCACGAGGGTGACGTGGTCCACCACGTCGGACAGGTCGACGAGGCGGCTGACGTGGTGGTGGTCGACGGGATGGGATGCACCGCACCGACCCGGGCCGCCGTCGAGGTCGGCCTGATCTCCACGCCCGAGAGCTTCCTGGTCACCGCGGACTCGCTGCTGAGGAAGGGCCTGGCCACGCACTCGCAGCTCGCGCGCCGGTACGGCGACATGGAGTGCTGGCCGGAGTCGCAGAAGCTCCAGCTCGCCGTCCGCATGGCCGACGGCGCTGCCGGCAGCGTGGGGGAGTCCCGGCTGCGCTGGCTGCTCTGGGGCCACGGCATCCCGGCGCCCGTGCTGCAGTACGAGGTGCGGCGCCCTGGCGTCGACCCCACCTGCAGGCCGTTCGCGACGTGTGACCTGGCCTGGCCGGAGCTGGGACTGATCATCGAGTTCGACGGCCTCGTGAAGTACGGCCGGCTCCTCCGGCCGGGCCAGACACCCTCCGACGCCGTCATCGCGGAGAAGCTCCGCGAGGACGGGATCCGAGAGTGCACCGGCTTCCAGGTCATCCGCGTCACCTGGGCCGATCTGGAGCACCCGTCGGCCTTGGTCGCCCGCGTCCGCCGGGCCCTGGGCCTGACCGCGGCGGCCTGAGGTCGAAACCCCACGGTGACCAGGCGGGTTGTCGCTTCTCACGACGAATTCGTCGTGTGAAGTGACAAGACAGGGACTTACCGTGGGGATTCGACCTCAGGTCCCGCGGCGCCGACCCACCAGGACGAACCACGCCCCCGCGCCGAGTACGGCGCGGGGGCGGTGGGTGGAGCGGGCGGGGGGTCTCAGTCCTGCCCGAGCGTGCCCAGGTAGAGCTGGATGACCTTGGGGTCGTTGGCGAGGGACTTGCCCGTGCCGGTGTAGGCGTTGCGGCCCTGGTCGAGGACGTAGCCGCGGTCGCAGATCTGCAGGCAGCGCTTGGCGTTCTGCTCGACCATGATCACCGAGACGCCGGCCCGGTTGATGCGGCGGGTCTGGACGAACACCTCGTCCTGGAGGACGGGGGAGAGGCCGGCGGACGGCTCGTCGAGGAGCAGGACGGACGGCTCCATCATCAGCGCCCGGCCCATCGCGACCATCTGGCGCTCACCGCCGGACAGCGACCCGGCGCGCTGGGCGCGGCGGTCGATCAGGGCCGGGAACAGGTCGCCGACGAACTCGAAGCGCTTCTTGAACGACGACGGCCGCTGGAACGAGCCCATCTCCAGGTTCTCCTGGATGGTGAGCGACGGGAACACGTTGTTCGTCTGGGGGACGAACCCGATGCCCTTCGAGACCAGGACGTCGGCGCGGGCGTTCGTGATGTCGTCGCCCTTGAGGGTCACCGTGCCGGTCTTGATCCGCACCAGGCCGAACAGCGCCTTGAGCAGCGTGGACTTGCCGGCGCCGTTGGGGCCGATGATGCCGACGAGCTCGCCCTCGTGGCAGTAGAGGTCGGCCCCGTTGAGGATGTTGACGCCGGGCAGGTAGCCGGCGATCAGCTCGTCGGCCCGCAGGATGGCGCCGTCGGCGGCCCCGAGGTGCGCGCTGCGGTCGACGGCGGGGACGCCCTCGGTCGCTCCCTCGGTCGCCGTGGTGTCGGCGACGGTGCTGTCGCTCACTTCGTCTCCTCGGGGTGCTCGGCGTCGATCTCGGCCTGGGCCTCGGCGAGGATCTGCTCCTCGACGTCCTCGCTGAGGTCCTGGTCGTGGTGGGAGCCCAGGTAGGCGTCGATGACGCGCTGGTCGCTCATCACGGTGTGCGGGGGGCCCTCGGCGACGACCTTGCCCTGGGCCATGACGACGACCCAGTCGGAGATGTCGCGGACCATGTCCATGTCGTGCTCCACGAACAGGACCGTGCGGCCCTCCTCGCGCAGCGACTTCACGTGGCCCAGCAGCGACTGCTTCAGTGCCGGGTTCACGCCCGCCATCGGCTCGTCGAGCATGACCAGCTCCGGGTCGGCCATCAGCGCCCGGGCCATCTCGAGCAGCTTGCGCTGGCCGCCGGACAGCGAGCCCGCGAAGTCCTCCCGCTTCTTGTGCAGCAGGAACCGCTCGAGCAGCTCGTCGGCCTTGACGGTGTTGTCCTGCTCCTGGCCGCGCCACAGCCACGCGAACATCGCGGACAGCAGGCCCTCGCCGCGCTGGTCGGTGGCCCCCACCCGCATGTTCTCGATCACCGTGAGGCGCGAGAGGACCTTGGTGAGCTGGAAGGTGCGCACCATGCCCATGCGGGCGACCTTGTATGCCGGCACCTTGTCCAGCGCCTGGCCCTTGAACGACCACGTCCCCTCGTTGGGGCGGTCGAACCCGGTCAGCAGGTTGAAGAACGTCGTCTTGCCCGCGCCGTTGGGACCGATGAGGGCGGTGATGACGCCCTTCTGGATCTCGAGGTGCTCGACGTCGACGGCCGTCAGGCCGCCGAACTGCCGGCGGATGCCGTGGGCCACCACGATCGGGTCCGGCTTCTTGGCGCCGGGCTCGTGCTCGACGCCGGCCAGGGCTGCACGCGCCTCGGCGCTGCGGGTGGCCGCGGGGGCGGCGGTGCCGCCGCCCTTCGTCAGGGTCGGTTCGGTCTCAGCGGGCATCGATCGCCAGCTCCCTCCGGTCGCCGAAGATCCCCTGGGGTCGGAAGATCATCAGCAGCATCAGTCCCAGGCCGAGGAAGATGAAGCGCATCAGGCTGGCCTGGGTCGGGTCCATGATGGCCTCGGGGATGAGCGGGTCGGACCCCGCGGTCGCCTGGCTGAAGAAGCCGCCGAGCGCCGTGATGAGGAACCAGAAGATGATCGCGCCGACGACGGGCCCGAAGACACGCGCGGCGCCACCGATCAGCAGCACCGTGTAGGCGAAGAACGTGACGTCGGTGGCGAAGAACGACGGTCCGACGGCCGCGGAGCGCAGCGAGACCATGAAGCCCGCGAGCGCGCCGAAGATGCCGCCGATGACCAGCGCCTGCATCTTGTAGGCGTAGACGTTCTTGCCCAGCGAGCGGACGGCGTTCTCGTCCTCGCGGATCGACTTCAGCACGCGGCCCCAGGGGCTGCGCATGAGCAGGAAGACGATGAGGCAGCTGATGGCCACGAGCAGCCAGCCGACCGTCATCACCCAGATGTCGAAGGCGCTCCAGCGGAACAGGCCGGGGATGCCGACCGAGCCGGAGTACGGGTTGGCGTCGCGGAAGCCGGCGATGAAGTCGGTGACGCCGTCCTGACCGCCGAAGTACTCGGAGAAGGACGCCGCCGCGATCGTCTGGCGGATGATCTCGGCGCTCGCGATCGTGACGATGGCGAGGTAGTCGGCCCTCAGCCGCAGTGTCGGGACGCCGAGCGCGAGCGCGAGCAGCGCCGCGAGCACCAGCCCGACGAGGACGCCGAGCCACAGCGAGCTCGCGAAGATGGTCACGGCGCACGCGATCGCGTAGCCGGCGACCATCATGAACCCGGCCTGGCCGAAGTTGAGCAGGCCGGTGTAGCCGAAGTGCACGTTGAGGCCGATGGCGGCCAGGCAGTAGATGATGGCGGTGGGTCCGAGCGCCTGCTGGATGGCGCTGCCCAGGATGGCCACGAAGTCCATGTGTACGTGTCCCTTTCCTCAGCCGACCCGCTGCGCGCGGCCCAGCAGGCCCTGCGGTCGGACCAGCAGCACCAGGATCAGCACCAGCAGCGCGCCCACGAACTTGAACTCCGCGGGGACGAGCAGGGTGGTGAGCTCGGTGAACGTGCCGATGATGAAGGCGCCGACGATGGCGCCCCAGATGGTGCCGAGACCGCCGAGGACGACGGCCGCGAAGACGAGCAGCAGCAGCTTGAAGCCGATCTGGTAGTCGAAGCCCTGCGTGACGCCGAGCAGCGCCCCCGCCAGGCCCGCGAGCGCGGCGCCACCTATCCACACGATGGAGATGACGCGCTCGACGTTGATGCCGGTGGCGGCGGACAGCGCCGGGTTGTCGGCGACCGCGCGCGTCGCCTTGCCGGTGCGCGTGTACTTCAGGAACGCGGTGGTGGCGAGCAGCACGGCGACCGCGACCAGGAAGACCGCGATCTCCTTCAGCGTGATCTGCACCGGGCCGACCTGGATCGGCGTGACGGCGGAGTACTGCGAGTAGTTCTGGCTCTGCGCGCCGGCGAAGTACTGGAAGACGTTGCGCAGGAAGATCGACAGACCGATGCTGACGATCATCATCGCGATGATGCCGGTGCCGCGCCTGCGCAGCGGCCTCCACAGCGCCGCGTCGTTCAGCCAGCCGAAGGCGGCCGAGACGACGAACGCCGCGATCACGCCCACGATCACCGTGATGTTCAGCCCGCCGATCGAGATCTGGCCCGGGAGGCCGTCGACCGCGAAGGCGACCAGCGCCCCGAAGGTGATCAGCTCGCCGTGGGAGAAGTTCGTGAGGCCGGTGGTGCCGAAGATCATCGACAGGCCGAGGGCCGCCATGGCCAGCAGCGACGAGAAGACCAGGCCGCCCACGGTGAGCTGGAGCGCGAGGGTGAGGCCGCCCGCGGAGCCCGGCAGGGGGTCGCCGATCGGGAACGCCACGGACTGGTCGGAGTCGGTGTTGACGGTGATCGTCTGCTCGACGTCGTCGGGGTTCCGCAGCCCTGAGCCCTCCGGGAGCGTGTCCTCGTCGACGGCGACGGTGTAGTCCTTGCCGAGGGCGCTGATGGGGTCGCCGGGGATGGCGACCGCGAAGGCGCCGTTCTCGTCGGACTCGGCCTGGGCGAGCTCGTTGCCCTCTGCGTCGCTCAGCGTGATGCCCACGCCGGGGACGGGTGCGGGCGGCTCCTCGCGCAGGTCCCGCAGGCACCCCACGATGTAGATCGACGGGTCGGACTCGTCACGCTCCGGGGCCTGGCAGACGCTACCGGCGTCCGCGGTGGTGAGCGGTGCGGCAGGACTCGACGCGGTGGCCGCGGCGGCGGGCGCGAGCAGGGCGAGCACCGCGATCACGAGGACTCCGACCGCCCCGAGGAGGTGGCGAGGAGGCCGGAACAGTAGGGAGCGCAAGGGTTCCTCCGTATCGTCGCCCGAGGGGTGGTGGGCGGCATGGGCAGACGGGACTCTAGCGCCGGATCTGCCCGGATCACCGCGCGGGAAGGCGGTGTTTGCGAGTTGTGACCTTCGGGGCCGCGGAGCCCCCCGGCGCCGGCCTCAGAACGACGAGACGGCCCACACGAGCAAGGGCGCGACCAGCAGCGAGGGCAGCAGGTCGGCCACCTTGACCTGCTTCAGGTCGAGCAGTCGCAGGGCGACCCCGATCAGCAGCAGACCCCCCGTGGCGGTCATCGCCGCGAGCTGGGCGTCGGGGACGACGTCGCCGAGCGTGGCGCCCAGGAGCGTCAGTCCTCCCTGGACGACGACGAGCGACACCACGGACGCCGCGACGCCCCAGCCGAAGGCCGCGGCGAACGCGATCGACGCGAACAGGTCGAGCGCGGACTTCAGCAGCAGCTGCTCGGGGCCGCCCCCGAGTCCCTCCTCCACCGAGCCCAGGATGGTGAGAGGACCGACGCAGAAGACCAGCGACGAGACGACGAACCCCTGGACGAAGCGCACCCGGGCCTCGTCGGGCGCGCCGCCTCCCGCGGGTCCGCGGCGGACGAGCACCCGCTGCAGCAGGGCTCCGAGGTCCTCGAGCCGGTCCTCGAGCCGCAGCAGCGACCCGGTGATGCCCCCGAGCAGGATCGCTCCGAGCACGATCAGCATGGGCGCGGAGCCACCCACGGCCCGCGCCAGCGCCGGGTCCGTGACGGCCACCGCGGACGACGCGGCGATGAGCAGCGTGACCAGCCCGAGGCCGTCGGTCACGACGGTCCGGGTGCGCTCCGGCAACCGGTCGCCGGCGAGTGCCCCGACGGCCGAGCCGAGGAGCACGGCGAGGACGTTGACGAGCGTGCCGACCCCGGGGAACACGGGCGCCATCGTGGCACCCTCCGCGGCCCCCGGCGCCCGCGGAGGGGTGTCGGTGTCCTGTGGCAGAGTCGCCACGTGAGCCCGACCGTGACCTCCGGCCCTGCCGTCCCCCGTCCTCGGCTGCTCCTCGTCGACGGGCACTCGCTGGCGTACCGGGCGTTCTTCGCGCTGCCCGTCGAGAACTTCTCGACCACGACGGGCCAGCACACCAACGCGGTCTACGGCTTCACCTCGATGCTCATCAACGTGCTCCGCGACGAGGAGCCGACGCACCTCGCCGTCGCGTTCGACGTCTCCCGCCAGACGTTCCGCTCGGAGGCGTACTCCGACTACAAGGCGAACCGGTCCGCGTCGCCCTCGGAGTTCAACGGTCAGGTGTCGCTGATCAAGGAGGTCCTGGACGCGCTGAACGTCCCGTACCTGGAGAAGCCGGGCTTCGAGGCGGACGACGTCATTGGCACCTTGGCCACCCAGGCCCGCGCGGACGACTTCGAGGTGCTGATCTGCACGGGTGACCGCGACTCGTTCCAGCTCGTCGACGAGCACACCACCGTCATCTACCCGATGCGCGGGGTGTCGGAGATGAAGCGCATGACGCCCGCCGCCGTCGAGGAGCGGTACGGCGTGCCGCCGGGCCGCTACCCGGAGCTCGCGGCCCTGGTGGGGGAGACCTCCGACAACCTGCCCGGCGTCCCGGGGGTGGGTCAGGGGTTCGCGGCCAAGTGGATCAACGCCTACGACGGCCTCGACAACGTGATCGCCCGCGCCGACGAGATCACGGGCAAGAAGGGGGAGTCGCTCCGCGCGCACCTCGACCAGGTGATGCGCAACCGCTCGCTCAACGCCCTGGTGACCGACCTCGACCTCGAGCAGGCCCCGAGCCAGCTGGCCATGCGCCCCTGGGACCGCCAGGCGGTGCACACCGTGTTCGACAGCCTCGAGTTCCGGGTGCTGCGCGACCGGCTGTTCGAGACGCTGACGTCGGCGGAGGAGATCGACGACTCCGGGTTCGACCTCGCCGGCACCCGGCTGGGCGCCGGCGAGGTCGCGGCGTGGCTCGACACGCACGCGCAGTTGGGGGAGCGCACCGGGCTGATCGTGGAGGGCACCTGGGGCCGCGGGACAGGGGAGGTGACGGGTCTCGCGCTGGCCACCGCCGAGGGCGCGGCCGCGCACGTGGACGTGGTCACCCTCGACCCGGAGGACGACGCGGCCCTGGCCGCCTGGCTCGCCGACCCCGCGGTGCCAGTGGTGCTCCACGACGCGAAGGGCCCGATGCTCGCCCTGGCCGCCCGCGGCTGGCCGTTGGGCGGTCTCGAGCGCGACACCGCGCTGTCCGCCTACCTGGCCCGGCCCGACCAGCGCTCCTACGACCTGGCCGACCTCGTGGTGCGCTACCTCAAGCGCGAGCTCAAGCAGGGCGTGACGGACGACGGGCAGCTGGCCCTCGACGTCGACGGCGAGGAGGCGAGCGAGGCCGCGGAGGCCTCGATGCTGCACGCCCGGGCGGTGCTCGACCTCGCCGCCGCCCTCGACGACGAGCTCGAGGAGCGCGGGGGCACCCGGCTCCTCGCCGACGTCGAGCTGCCGCTGATCGACGTCCTGGCCCGCATGGAGCAGGTGGGCATCGCCGCCGACGTCGAGCTGCTGGAGGGTCTCGAGTCGCATTTCGGCGAGGGCGTCCGCGAGCAGGCGCAGGCGGCGTACGACGTCATCGGGCGCGAGATCAACCTGGGCTCGCCCAAGCAGCTGCAGACGGTGCTGTTCGACGAGCTGAACATGCCGAAGACGAAGCGGACCAAGACGGGCTACACCACCGACGCCGACGCGCTGAAGACGCTGCAGGAGAAGGAGCCGCACCCGTTCCTCGAGCACCTGCTGGCGCACCGCGACGTCATCCGCCTGCGCCAGACCGTCGAGGGCCTGCTCAAGACGGTCGCGGAGGACGGTCGCATCCACACGACGTTCAACCAGCTCATCGCCGCCACCGGACGCCTCTCCAGCACCGACCCCAACCTCCAGAACATCCCCGTCCGCACGGAGGCGGGCCGCCGCATCCGCGAGGCCTTCGTGGTCGGCTCCGGCTACGACACCCTGATGACGGCCGACTACTCGCAGATCGAGATGCGCATCATGGCGCACCTGTCCGAGGACGCCGGCCTGATCGAGGCGTTCCGGTCCGGCCACGACTTCCACTCGGTGACGGCCGCGCGGGTGTTCGGCGTGGACGCCGGGGCGGTGACGCAGGAGATGCGCGCCAAGATCAAGGCGATGAACTACGGCCTGGCCTACGGCCTGTCGGCCTACGGCCTGTCGCAGCAGCTGCGCATCGACACCTCCGAGGCCCGTGGCCTCATGGACGAGTACTTCGAGACCTTCGGCGGCATCCGCGACTACCTCTCCGGGGTCGTCGACGAGGCGCGCCGCAGCGGGTTCACGGAGACGATCCTGGGCCGCCGTCGCTACCTGCCCGACCTCACCAGCGACAACCGGCAGCGCCGCGAGATGGCCGAGCGCATGGCGCTCAACGCCCCCATCCAGGGCTCGGCGGCCGACCTGATCAAGGTCGCCATGCTGCGGGTGGACGCCGCGCTGCGGGAGGCCGGCCTGGCCTCGCGGATGCTGCTGCAGGTCCACGACGAGCTGGTCCTCGAGGTGGCACCGGGGGAGTCCGAGGCCCTGGAGGCGCTGGTGCGCGAGCAGATGGCCGGGGCCGCGGACCTCGCGGTCCCGCTGGACGTGTCGGTCGGCACCGGAGCGAGCTGGCACGAGGCCGCGCACTGAGAGCGCGCCGGGACCGTTCGGTCAGCCCGCGTTCTCGGTGAGGTCGCGGACGCCGGGGACCGGTGCTGCCGCCTCGTCGCGCCGGGTGCGGGTGGCCACGAGCAGCCCGACCAGCACGAGCACGTCGACGGCGGCGACGGCCGCCAGCAGGCGCGGCTCGGTCGTCGCGACCGGGGCCGCGGCGAGCAGGGCGGCCATGCCCGCCCAGAGCACCAGCACCGCACGACGGTGCTGGTCGGCGACCACCTGGTAGACGAGGATCTGGATCATCGCCAGCAGCGTCCCCACCGCGGCGAAGACCCAGACCAGCGGCTCGATCTCGCGGTAGGCCGCGCCGCCGACGAACACGACGGCGAGCCCGCTCAGCAGCGCGGCGCCGGCCGTGGCCACGGCACCGATGACGGCGGTCGCCAGCAGGGACAGGCGGGTGGCACGGGTGCGGTCGGCCCCGGAGGCCATGCGTGGGAAGGCCACGACCACGACGAACTGCGGCAGGAACAGCACTGCCTTGGTGAGGATGAGGCCCCCGGCGTACAGCCCGGCGTTCTCGGCGTCGAGGACCACCCGGGCCAGGACGACGTCGACGTTGGACAGGGCGAAGAACGCCAGCAGGGCGTGGGAGTTGTGGCCCACCTCGCGCAGCACCACGCGCGTGGACGAGGGCGGAGCCGGGGCGGTACGACGGCGCCGGAGCACCCGGGCCCCGACGAGGACCGGGACGACCGCGCCGACGGCGACGCCGGCCATCGCTCCCGTCGCGTCGCCGAGCAGCAGCAGGCCCAGCCCGCCGAGCACCAGTCGTCCGGTGCCCGCGGCGACGTAGATCGCCGACAGCGGACCCCAGTCCTCCTCGCCCTGGAACACCCCGGCCTGCGCGCCCATCATGCTGAGCGGCGCCGCCGCGAGGGCGACGAACACTGCGGCCAGCGGGGAGGTGAGGTCGAGCACGATCGTGACCACCGGCGCGAGCGCGAGGCACACGAGGGCCAGCGCGAGCCCCGAGCGCCGGCCGGCGCGCAGGATGCGGGCCTCGATCGCCTCCCGTGCCTCCGGCGCAGCGGCGACCTGCCGGGCGCCGGTGGCCTGCAGGCCGAGCGATACCACGTTGATCACCAGGAGGAGCCCCATCAGGGCGGCCACGGCGCTGTACTCCGCGGGACCCAGGGCGCGCGCCGCGAGGATCGTGAAGCCGTAGGTCGTCAGGTTGAGGACGGCCATGGCCACCGCCACGCCGGCGCCGCCCCGCAGCAGCCGGCGCAGGCCACCGCCCGCGTTCACGTCGCGCTCACGGGGCCGAGCCTAGGAGGGGCGCCCACGAGGACGACGGCCGACCGGCCGGGGATGCAGCACCCGGTCCGGTCGGCCGTCGGCCTCGTGACCGGCGTCAGCGGCGGGGGTTCTTCGGCGTCGAGCGGGCGCTCGTCGGGTCGGAGCCCTTCCGGATCTCCTGGCCGTCGCCGACCTTGCCCCGGTCGGTGTCGTAGTTGGTCGGGTCGGTCCTCCGCCTGTCGAACTTCGTGTTCCTGCTGCCGGTCCTCTCCTGCTTGTCGGTCAGCGAGTCCCCGTCGGTGTCCTTCCGGGTGGGGTCGCTGCGCCGCTTGCCCACGACGTAGCTCCCACCACGGACCTGGATCCTCTGGTTGATCGCGTAGCCCGTGACCTCGACCCGGTCGGCGATGCCGTCCCGGTCGGTGTCGCGGCGACACGGGTCGGTGCGGACCGTGCCGATCCGGGACGTCCTGCCCCCGGCGCGGATCACCTTCTGGGTGATCGTCACGCCACGGACCTCCTGGCCGTCGCTCAGGCGGTCGCCGTCGGTGTCCGCCTTCAGCGGGTCGGTCCCCGAGGCGCAGGAGCCCGGCGACTGGTTCACCTCGCGGCCGTCGCTCAGGCCGTCGTCGTCGGTGTCCGGGTCGTCCGGGTCGGTGCCCAGCTGGGCCTCCTCGGCGTCGGTCAGCCCGTCGCCGTCACTGTCGGCCGGCGGGGGCAGGTCGTCGGTGCCGTCGAGCGGGTCGGTGCCCCGCTCCACCTCGGCCCCGTCGCTGACGCCGCCGCCGTCGGTGTCGAGGTCCAGCGGGTCGGTCCCGAGGTCGACCTCGGCGCCGTCGGCCAGGCCGTCGTCGTCGGTGTCGGCGTCGTCGGGGTTCGTCCCGAGCTCCGCCTCCTCCTCGTCGGTGAGGCCGTCACCGTCGGAGTCGCCGGTCGGCGGCACGTCGTCGGCCGGGTCGTTCGGGTCGGTGCCCGCGCCCACCTCCGTGCCGTCGTCCACCCCGCCGCCGTCGGTGTCCGCCGCCAGCGGGTCGGTGTCGTACTCGAGCACCTCCTGGCCGTCGGAGAGGCCGTCGTCGTCGGAGTCGCTGTCGTCGGGGTCGGTGCCCAGGCGCTCCTCCTGCGCGTCGGTCAGCCCGTCGCCGTCGCCGTCCGCGTCGGACGTCGGGAAGTCGTCCGTCGGGTCGAGCGGGTCCGTGCCGCGCTCCACCTCGGCTCCGTCGAGGACGCCGCCCCCGTCGGTGTCGG
The DNA here is from genome assembly GCF_022436705.1 of Nocardioides sp. CFH 31398. GTDB lineage: Bacteria > Actinomycetota > Actinomycetes > Propionibacteriales > Nocardioidaceae > Nocardioides. The sequence goes on from NZ_JAKUHT010000025.1 coordinate 47,748, forward strand.
GGTCGTCCGGGTCGGTCCCGAGTGCGGCCTCCTCGGAGTCGGTGAGCCCGTCGTCGTCCGAGTCGACCTCGACGGCCGGCAGGTCGTCGGTGCCGTCGAGCGGGTCGGTCCCGCGGTCGACCTCGGCGCCGTCGAGGACGCCGCCGTTGTCGGTGTCCGCGTCCAGCGGGTCCGTCCCCAGGCCGACCTCACGGCCGTCGGTGAGCCCGTCGTCGTCGGAGTCGGCGTCCTCGGGGTCGGTGCCGAGCTCGGCCTCCTCGTCGTCGGTCAGCCCGTCGTTGTCCGCGTCGTCGTCGAGGACCGGCTGGTCGTCGGTGCCGTCGAGCGGGTCGCTGCCGCGGTCGACCTCGGCGCCGTCCAGGACGCCGCCGTCGTCGGTGTCGGGGTCGAGCGGGTCGGTGCCGAGACCCACCTCGACGCCGTCGGTGAGGCCGTCGTCGTCGGAGTCGGCGTCGTCGGGGTCGGTCCCGAGCCCGGCCTCCTCGGCGTTCGACAGTCCGTCACCGTCGGGGTCGCCGTCGACCACCTCCTCGTCGTCGGTGCCGTCGAGGGGGTTGCTGCCCCGGTCGACCTCGGCGCCGTCGCCGACCCCGCCGTCGTCGGTGTCCGGGTCGAGCGGGTCGGTGCCCAGGCCGACCTCGCGGCCGTCGGTCAGCCCGTCGTCGTCGGAGTCGGCGTCGTCCGGGTCGGTGCCGAGGTCGGCTTCCTCGTCGTTCGACAGGCCGTCGCCGTCGGGGTCGGTGTCGACGACCGGCTGGTCGTCGGTGTCGTCGAGGGGGTCGCTGCCGCGGTCGACCTCCGGGCCGTCGAGGACGCCGCCGCCGTCGGTGTCGGGGTCGAGCGGGTCGGTGCCGAGGTCGACCTCGACGCCGTCGGTCAGCCCGTCGTCGTCGGTGTCGGCGTCCTGGGGGTCGGTCCCCAGGCCGGCCTCCTCGTCGTTGCTGAGGCCGTCGCCGTCGGGGTCGCCGTCGACCACGGGGAAGTCGTCGGTCCCGTCGAGCGGGTCGGTGCCCTGCTCGACCTCGGCGCCGTCCAGCGCGCCACCGTCGTCGGTGTCCGCGTCCAGCGGGTCCGTCCCACGCTCGACCTCGTCGCCGTCCGACAGGCCGTCGTTGTCGGTGTCGGGGGCCGTCGGGTCGGTGCCGGCGTCGACCTCGTCGCCGTCGTTCAGTCCGTCGTCGTCGGTGTCGGCGTCCTCGGGGTCAGTGCCGAGCTCGGCCTCCTCGTCGTCGGTGAGGCCGTCGTTGTCGGCGTCGTCGTCGACGACCGGCTGGTCGTCGGTGTCGTCGAGCGGGTCGGTGCCGCGGTCGACCTCGTCGCCGTCGCTGACGCCGCCGTCGTCGGTGTCGGCGTCGAGCGGGTCGGTGCCCAGCTCCACCTCGACGCCGTCGGTGAGGCCGTCGTCGTCGGAGTCGGCGTCGTCGGGGTCGGTGCCCAGGTCGGCCTCCTCGTCGTCGGTGAGGCCGTCGTTGTCGGCGTCGTCGTCGGCGACCGGCTGGTCGTCGGTGCCGTCGAGCGGGTCGGTGCCCCGGTCGACCTCGGCGCCGTCACTGACGCCGCCGTCGTCGGTGTCCGGGTCGAGCGGGTCGGTCCCGAGGCCGACCTCGCGGCCGTCGCTGAGCCCGTCGTCGTCGGAGTCCGCGTCGTCGGGGTCGGTGCCGAGGTCGGCCTCCTCGTCGTTGCTCAGGCCGTCGCCGTCGGGATCGGTGTCGACGACCGGGAGGTCGTCGTTCCGGTCGAGCGGGTCGGTGCCGCGGTCGACCTCGGCGCCGTCGCTGACGCCGCCGTCGTCGGTGTCGGGGTCGAGCGGGTCGGTGCCGGAGTCCACCTCGACGCCGTCGGTGAGGCCGTCGTCGTCGGAGTCCGCGTCGTCGGGGTCGGTGCCGAGGTCGGCCTCCTCGTCGTTCGTGAGGCCGTCGTTGTCGGGGTCTGTGTCGACGACCGGCTGGTCGTCGCCGGCGTCGAGCGGGTCGGTGCCGCGGTCGACCTCCGGGCCGTCGAGGACGCCTCCGCCGTCGGTGTCCGGGTCGAGCGGGTCGGTGCCCAGGTCGACCTCGACGCCGTCGGTCAGCCCGTCGTCGTCGGAGTCCGCGTCGTCGGGGTCGGTGCCCAGCCCGGCCTCCTCCTCGTTGCTCAGACCGTCGCCGTCGGGATCGGTGTCGACGACCGGGAGGTCGTCGCCGGCGTCGAGCGGGTCGGTGCCCCGGTCGACCTCGGCGCCGTCGCTGACGCCTCCGCCGTCGGTGTCGGGGTCGAGCGGGTCGGTGCCGGAGTCCACCTCGACGCCGTCGGTCAGCCCGTCGTCGTCGGTGTCGGCGTCCTGGGGGTCGGTGCCCAGCCCGGCCTCCTCCTCGTTGCTCAGACCGTCACCGTCCGGGTCGTCGTCGATCGGGGTCGCGTCGTCGCCGGCGTCGAGCGGGTCGGTGCCGCGGTCGACCTCGGGTCCGTCCAGCACGCCGCCGTCGTCGGTGTCGGGGTCGAGGGGGTCGGTCCCGAGGTCGACCTCGCGGCCGTCGGTGAGGCCGTCGTCGTCGGAGTCCGGGTCCTGGGGGTCGGTGCCGAGCCCGGCCTCCTCGTCGTTGGTCAGGCCGTCGTTGTCGGGGTCGGTGTCGACGACCGGGAAGTCGTCGGTGCCGTCCAGCGGGTCGGTGCCGCGGTCGACCTCCGGGCCGTCGAGGACGCCGCCGTCGTCGGTGTCGGGGTCGAGGGGGTCGGTCCCGAGGTCGACCTCGCGGCCGTCGGTGAGGCCGTCGTCGTCGGAGTCCGGGTCCTCGGGGTCGGTGCCCTGGTCGGCCTCCTCGTCGTTGCTGAGGCCGTCGTTGTCGGGGTCGGTGTCGACGACCGGCTGGTCGTCGCCGGCGTCGAGGGGGTCGGTGCCGCGGTCGACCTCGGGTCCGTCGAGGACGCCGCCGCCGTCGGTGTCGGGGTCGAGCGGGTCGGTGCCCAGGTCGACCTCGCGACCGTCGGTGAGGCCGTCGTCGTCGGAGTCGGCGTCCTGGGGGTCGGTGCCGAGGCCGGCCTCCTCGTCGTTGCTCAGACCGTCGCGGTCCGGGTCGGTGTCGACGATCGGGAAGTCGTCGGTCCGGTCCAGCGGGTCGCTGCCACGGTCGACCTCGGGCCCGTCGAGCACGCCGCCGTCGTCGGTGTCGGGGTCGAGGGGATCGGTGCCCAGGTCGACCTCGTCGCCGTCCGTCAGTCCGTCGTCGTCGGTGTCGGCGTCGTCCGGGTCGGTGCCGAGCCCCTCCTCCTCGTCGTTCGTGAGGCCGTCGCGGTCGGGGTCGGTGTCGACGACCGGCTGGTCGTCACCGGCGTCGAGCGGGTCGGTGCCGCGGTCGACCTCCGGGCCGTCGAGGACCCCGCCGCCGTCGGTGTCGGGGTCGACCGGGTCGGTGCCCAGGTCGACCTCACGGCCGTCGGTGAGGCCGTCGTCGTCGGAGTCCGGGTCCTGGGGGTCCGTCCCGAGCTCCCCCTCCTCGTCGTTGGTCAGGCCGTCGCCGTCGGGGTCGCGGGCGCCGGGGTCGCAGTCGACGCCACCGGTCGGGGCGTCGGCGCTGACGGAGAGGCGGCCGAGGTCGAGGTCGACGTCGACGAGCCGCCCGGCGAGGGCGGTGCTCACGGTGAGGTCGATGCCGACGACGGCGTCGAGGTCGCCCACCGCCCGGGACCCGGTGCTGGTGTCGCGGGGGGAGAACGCGGCGACACGGAGGGTCACGCTCGCGCCGGGCAGGGTGACGGCGATCGGCACCGGCGTGCCGTTCGCGGCGATCTCCGTGACGGTGCCGTTGGCCCGGCGCACCCGGACCACCGAGCTCTGGACGTCCACGGTGCCGGTGGAGCCGTCGGAGCGGGCGGTCAGCGAGACGGGCCGGACGACCTCGACCGTGACGCCGCCATTGGCGGCGCCGCCGAGGACACGGACGTCGCCGACGGACGTGGTCGCCCGCGACACCATCGCCGAGGTGCCGTCGGGCCGGTCGACGAGCGACGTCGTGCCCGTGGTCTCCGAGGCTCCCACCGACAGGACGCTGGTCAGGCCGAGCACGCTCACCAGGTCGAGGCCGGCGAGCGTGGTGCGCGAGGTCCCGAGCGGCCGCACGCCGTTCACGGCCGCCACGCACTGGTTGGCGCTCACGTACGACGCCCCCACGTCGCCCTCGATGACACCGGCGTTCGCGACCGGGCTGAGGTTGACGGCGGCGAGCCGGCGCGGCGGCGGGTCGGACGGCGGCGGTGCGGTCGCGACCTGCGAGTCGGGGCTCACGCTGCCTCCCGCGAGGCCGGCCTCGACGTTGCTGCTGGTCGCGCGGACCGGTGTGGCCGTCGTGCTGTTGACGACGGCGCGGGCGTGACCGACGAACAGGTCGGCCAGGCCGGCGCCCCCCAGCCCGGACCGGAAGCGGACGACGTCGCCGTGGGCGTCGCCGCTGTACGGCGCGGGCAGGGGAGCGGCGGCCAGGCCCGCCAGGGTCGGGGTGGCCGGGCCCGCCGTGGCCGCGCCCGACGTGGGCGGGGCGATCAGCGAGAGGGCGGCGGCGGTGCTGAGGACCACCGCCGCGTGGACGATGCGGCGGGGCGTGCTGTGACGGGACATCCGAGCTCCAGGGGCACACGGGGATACCTGTGGAACCGGAGTATTGTTGGCACAACCAAGGTTTGTGCGGTTTTCAGGAAATCCGTCCGATCCGGTGCCGGTCGTCGTCGGCACGGGTCGCGAGATCGGCCACGAAGAGGGCGGTGCCCGGGATGAGGACTCCCCGGAGACGGGACCATCCGCCCCAGGTGCGGTCGTGCTGGTCCGGCCAGCGCGGCTCGAGGAGGTCGACGAGCACGAAGCCGTGCGCGTGGAGCAGCCGCACCCAGTCGCCGAGGGTGCGGTGGTGCTCGACGTACGCCACGGTGTCGGTGGCGTCGTCCACCTCGACGTAGGGCGTCCGGTCCCAGTACGACGACGTCGCCGTCAGGCCGGGGGAGTCCGGGTCGTCCGGGAAGGACCACCGGGTGGGGTGGGTGATCGAGAACGCGAAGCGGCCCCCCGGGCGCAGCACCCGCGCGGTCTCCGCCAGCGCGTCCTCGATGTCGGCGACGAACTGCAGGGCCCCGAAGGAGCAGAAGACGACGTCGAACGCGGCGTCCGCGAAGGGCAGCGCCGTCGCGGTGCCCCGGACCGCCGGCACGGTGATCCCGGTGGCGTCGTCGAGGCGCCGCGAGTGCTGCAGCTGTCGGTGGGAGAGGTCGAGGCCGACGCCGCGCCCGCCCTGGGCGCTCACCCACCGCGAGCACTGGCCGGCTCCGCTGCCGACCTCGAGGACGTCCAGGCCGCGGACGTCGCCCAGCGCGCCGGCCTCGGCCTCGGTGAGGCCCTCGGGGCCCCAGAGGAACCCCACGTCACCGAGGTAGTCGCCGTGGGTGGCCTGGTACTCGTCGGCGTAGGCGTCCCAGTCGGGCCCGTTGGCCTCCCGCGACTCCCGCTCGTCGACGGGTCGCCGCTCCACCCGGATGGGTCGGCCCGTCACTCGCTCGCGCCGCCCGAGGACGACGACCCGAGGGCACGGCGCCGCGGCCCGCCGGGAAGGCGCGTGGCGAGGTCGCCCAGGGGGCCGACCGCGCGGTGCAGGCTGTCGGCCGTCTCGGCCAGCGACGGGATGACCGCGGCCAGCTCGCGCAGCCGGGGCTCGACGGCCTCCAGGGCGGGCCCCAGCGCCACCAGGCGGTCGAGGGTGCCGCCGTCGGCGACCAGGGTCTCGACGAAGCCGTCCTCCACGAGCATCCGCTCGACGAGGCCGCCGGGCGCCAGCACGCGCTCGAGCACCCCGTCGTCGCGGGTCAGCCGGTCCAGGACCCCGTTCGGCGCCAGCAGGCGGTCCACGAAGCCGTCACCGTCGATGAGGCGCTCGACCGGGCCGCCCGGGGCCAGCAGCCGGTCGATGGTCCCGTCGGGCTGGGTGAGCCGGTCGACCGCGCCACCCGGCGCCATCAGCCGGTCGAGGGGCCCGTTCTCCGCGGAGAGGCGGTCCAGCACGCCGCCCGGCTCGGCCAGGCGCAGCACCGGGCCGTCCTCGTCGAGCAGGCGGTCGAGGGTGCCGCCGCGCCGCAGCATCCGACCGAGCGGACGGTCCGCGGCGAAGACGGAGTCGAGGGTCCGCACGATCCGCATCACGGCGGCGTCGTCGGCCAGGAGCTCGTTGACGCGCTCCGACGTGCCGCCCTCGCCGATCAGGCCGCGGACCATGTCGGCGTACCCGCCGGGGCGCCGGACCGGACCGTCCGGGTGCGTCAGCGTGCCCAGCACGAGGGTGGTCCGGGTGGCGGCCACGCCGAGCCGGAAGGGGAGGGTCACCAGGTCGGGCAGGGCCATGTCGGCAGACTAGTCCGCAGGCTCCGATCCCCCGGGACCCTCAGGTTGGACGGTGCCGGAGGCTGCGCGTAGTCTTGACGTGCGCTGAGCCTGCTGTGCCCGCGGACCGAAGCGGAGCCCAGGCCCATCTCTCGATCGGGACCAGCCTCACGCGCGCCCGCACGACTCCATTGACCCCCAAGGACCCACCCACTCCATGACGAGCACCCTCTCGACCTCTCCCGACCTGCACGATGGCGACGCCCCCCAGGTGGCGGTGAACGACATCGGGTCGGAGGAGGACTTCCTCGCTGCGATCGACCTCACGATCAAGTACTTCAACGACGGCGACATCGTCGACGGCACCATCGTCAAGGTGGACCGCGACGAGGTCCTCCTCGACATCGGCTACAAGACCGAGGGCGTCATCCCCTCGCGCGAGCTGTCGATCAAGCACGACGTGGACCCCAACGAGGTCGTCCAGGTCGGCGACGCCGTCGAGGCGCTCGTCCTCCAGAAGGAGGACAAGGAGGGTCGCCTGATCCTGTCCAAGAAGCGCGCCCAGTACGAGCGCGCCTGGGGCACGATCGAGCAGGTCAAGGAGGAGGACGGCGTCGTCGAGGGCACCGTCATCGAGGTCGTCAAGGGCGGCCTGATCCTCGACATCGGCCTGCGCGGCTTCCTGCCGGCGTCGCTGGTCGAGATGCGTCGCGTCCGCGACCTGCAGCCCTACGTCGGCCAGCAGCTCGAGGCGAAGATCATCGAGCTCGACAAGAACCGCAACAACGTCGTCCTCTCGCGTCGTGCGTGGCTCGAGCAGACCCAGTCCGAGGTCCGCCAGTCCTTCCTCACCCAGCTCCAGCGCGGCCAGATCCGCAAGGGCGTCGTGTCGTCGATCGTCAACTTCGGTGCGTTCGTCGACCTCGGCGGCGTCGACGGTCTGGTCCACGTCTCCGAGCTGTCCTGGAAGCACATCGACCACCCCTCCGAGGTCGTGGCCGTGGGCGACGAGGTCACCGTCGAGGTCCTCGACGTCGACATGGACCGCGAGCGGGTCTCGCTGTCGCTCAAGGCGACGCAGGAGGACCCCTGGCAGCACTTCGCGCGCACCCACCAGATCGGTCAGATCGTCCCGGGCAAGGTCACCAAGCTGGTGCCGTTCGGCTCGTTCGTCCGCGTCGAGGAGGGCATCGAGGGCCTGGTCCACATCTCCGAGCTGGCCGAGCGCCACGTGGAGATCCCGGAGCAGATCGTCAACGTCAACGACGACGTCATGGTGAAGATCATCGACATCGACCTCGAGCGTCGCCGGATCTCGCTGTCGCTGAAGCAGGCCAACGACACGGCCACCGCCGCGGACGCCGAGGAGTTCGACCCGACGCTGTACGGCATGACCGCGTCGTACGACGACCAGGGCAACTACATCTACCCGGAGGGCTTCGACCCGGAGACGGGCGAGTGGCTCGAGGGCTACGACGAGCAGCGCGCCGCCTGGGAGGAGCAGTACGCCAAGGCGCACGCCCGCTGGGAGGCCCACGTCAAGCAGCAGGCCGAGGCCCGTGCGGCCGACGCCGAGGCCGGCGAGGCGACGTCGTACTCCTCCGGTGGCGACACCGGCGGCGCGGCGCGCTCCGACGACGGTGACACCGGCTCCGGCGGTGGCTCCCTGGCCTCCGACGAGGCCCTGCAGGCGCTGCGCGAGAAGCTCACCGGCGGGGGCAGCTGACCCGCGGCTCGACCTGACGAAGACGAACGGCCCCACCTCCTCGGAGGCGGGGCCGTTCGTCGTTCCCGGTGTCGGTGGGAGTGGGTGGGGGATCGGTCACGCGGCGAGGTCCCAGGGCGAGGCGAAGGAGTCGGGCACGTGGCTGCGCGGTGGCGTGGTCCGGGGCCCGGGGGTGTCGCGGAACACGACGTGGACGGTCCAGGCCAGGAGGACCAGCGAGAGGGCGGCGACGGCGAGGAGGACGGCTGCGGTAGTGGTCATGGCAGTAATCCTGCGCCCGTCGCGATCGTGCCACCAGTGGCAGAAAGGTCGACGCTCGTTGATTTCCTGCCATCTCTGCGCCAGGCTGGAGGCATGCGCAAGGTGGCGGTGCTGGTCCAGGACGGGGCCGAGGCGTTCGGTCTCGGGGCGATGTGCGAGGTGTTCGCCGAGCCCTACCACCCGGAGGACGACAACCCGGTGTTCGACTTCGTCGTCGCCACGCCGCGTCCCGGCCGCGTCGAGGGGTCGTCCGGCTTCGACCTGCACGTGGACGCCGACCTCTCGGCGGCGGACGACGCCGACCTCGTCATCGTCACCCCGAAGCGGGACTACCTCGAGCCCTCGCCCGAGGTGGCGGCCGTCGTCAGGGCGGCGCACGACCGGGGCGCCCTGGTCCTCGCCCACTGCACCGCGGTGTTCGTGCTGGGGGAGGCGGGCCTGCTCGACGGGCGCCGCTGCGCCACCCACTGGCGGCACGCACCCGCCCTGACCGCGCGCTTCCCGGACGCGCTCGTCGACCCGGACGTGCTGTACGTGCAGGACGGCACCGTCGTCACCGGTGCCGGCTCCGCGGCCGGGCTGGACGCCGCGCTCCACCTCCTGCGGCAGGTGTTCGGCGCCCGGCACGCCGCGATGGCCGCCCGGCGCATGGTCGTCCCGCCCCACCGCGACGGGGGGCAGGCGCAGTTCATCGCCCGGGCCGTCCCCGCCTGCGACACCGAGTCGCTGGGTGGCCTGCTGCCCTGGATCGCCGAGCACCTCGCCGACGACCTGAGCGTCGAGGCCCTCGCACGCGTCGCCCACATGTCGCCACGCACGTTCGCTCGTCGCTTCCGTGACGAGACGGGCGAGACCCCGCACGCCTGGGTGACCCGCCAGCGCGTGCACGCCGCGGAGGAGCTGCTGGAGCGGACCGACCTGGGCGTCGAGCAGGTGGCCCACATGGTCGGCTTCGGCAACGCCGCGGCACTGCGTCACCACTTCACCCGGGTCCGCGGCCTCGCACCGCTGGAGTACCGGCGCCGCTTCGGCGCCGCCTGAGCCGGGCGCTCCGGGGGAGACTGGGTCCATGCCCGTCGAGATCACGGTCCGCGGCAAGCACGAGCTGCGCCGCCGGCCCGAGCGCGCCACCGCCCGGGTGCTCGTCCGCGTCGAGGGCTCCTCGGGCGCGGAGGCGGCGGCCCACCTCGCGGCCTCGGCGGCCCGCGTGGCGGACTCGCTCCGCGCCCTGCACGACGCCGAGGCGGGCCCGGTGACCTGGTGGGCGAGCGACGCCGTCCGTACCAGTGCCCACCGCCCCCACCACGACAAGGGCAAGCAGCTGCCGCTGGTGCACCAGGCGACGCAGGGGTTCGGCGCCAAGTTCTCGGACTTCGCCCGCCTGGGCGGATGGCTCACCGAGACCGCGCAGGTGCCCGGTTTCACCGTCTCCGGGGTGCAGTGGGCGCTCACCGAGGTGACGCGGGACTCGCTGGTGACCCGGACCCGTCACGAGGCGGTGCTCGCGGCCCGGGCGAAGGCCCAGGACTACGCCGACGCGGCCGGGCTGGGGCCGGTGCGGCTGGCGGCGGTGGCGGACGCCGGCATGCTCGGCGACGGGTTGGACCCCTCCCACCCGGGGGCGTCCCCGATGGCCGCACGCACGGCCGCCGCCGTCGGCCCGGGCGAGGAGCTGTCGCTGGTGCCCGAGGACGTCGTGCTCACCGCCCGCGTCGACGCCCGGTTCCTGGCCGACTGAGGAGCCTCACCCCCCGGCTCCTACGGTGGGGCCATGCGAGTCGGACTCACGGGCGGCGTCGCCTCGGGCAAGAGCACGGTGGCTGCCGTGCTGGTCGACCTCGGTGCCGTGCTGGTCGACGCCGACGTCCTCGCCCGTGAGGTGGTCGCGCCCGGCACGGACGGCCTGGCCGCCGTCGTCGACGCCTTCGGGACCGAGGTCCTGACCGCCGAGGGTGAGCTCGACCGCCCCGCGGTGGGCCGCCTGGTGTTCGGCGACCCCGAGCGCCGGCGCGCGCTCGAGGCGATCGTCCACCCCCGCGTGCGGGCCCGTGCCGCGGAGCTCGAGGCCGCCGCGCCCGCGGGCGCGCTCGTCGTCCACGACATCCCGCTGCTCGTCGAGACCGGCCAGGCCGCGGACTTCGACGCCGTGGTGGTCGTCGACGCGCCGCCGGACGTCCAGCGCCGGCGCATGGTGGAGCGCCGCGGCATGAGCGCCGAGGACGCCGACGCCCGGATCGCCGCCCAGGCCGACCGCGCCACCCGGCTCGCCGCCGCCACCCACGTCGTGGAGAACACCGGCGACCTCGACGCCCTGCGCACCCGCGTCGAGGAGGTCCACGCCGAGCTGGTGGCGACCGCGGACACCCCGGGCCCCGCGTGAGGCGTCGTCGTGCGGCAGCGCCCGCCCTGGCCGGTCTCCTGCTCCTCGCGGCCTGCGGAGCCCCGGCGGCGGGACCGCCCGAGGTTCCCGACCCCGGCCGGGCCACGTCGGCGTCCCCGACCCCCGCCGACGGGTCGGAGGCCGACGTGCCCACCGCGTGGGGGCCGACGACCGCCGAGCTCGGGGAGGCGGCCGACCTGGTCGCCGCGATGGACGACGACGAGCTGGCCGGGCAGGTGATCGTGGGTCGCTACGCCGGCACCGACCCGGCGGAGCCCGCCGCCCTCGTCGACGACCTGCACCTCGCCGGGGTGAGCGTCACGAACGGCAACGTCCTGGACGCCGAGCAGGTCCGCGCCACGACCGCCGCCGTCGCCGAGGCCGCCGCGGACCGCCCCTACCCGCCGGTCATCGGCATCGACCAGGAGGGCGGCACCGTCTCGCACCTGGGCGATGTCGGCACGCGGTTCCCCGCCTTCGCCGACGCCGGGCGGGCCGTCGCGGGCGACCTGCCCGACCCCGCCACGGGGGAGGGCGGCGGCACCGCCGGGCGCAGCGCCGTCCGCGCCGCCGCCCGGGCCACCGGTCTCGAGCTCCGGTCGCTCGGCTTCACCTGGGTGTGGGCCCCGGTCGCCGACGTGACGATCGGCTCCGCCGACCCGACCATCGGCAGCCGCTCGGCGTCGTCGGACCCCGAGGTCGCCGGCCGCACGGCCGCGACCGCCCTCACCGGGTACCGCGCGGCGGCCGTCGTGTCGACGACCAAGCACTTCCCCGGCCACGGGGCCGTCACGGCGGACAGCCACGAGGTGCTCCCGGAGCTGCCCGGCAGCCTCGACGACCTGGCCGCCACGGAGCTGCCGCCGTTCGCGACGGCGGTCGACCGGGGTGCGCCGGCCGTGATGATGGGCCACCTCGACGTCCCGGCGCTCGACCCCGGCGTCCCCGCGAGCCTGTCGCCCGCGGCGTACGCGCTCCTGCGCGACGACCTCGGCTTCGAGGGCGTCGCGATCACGGACTCCCTCGGCATGGGGGCGGTCGCGGGGCAGGACCGGCCCGCCGTGCAGGCGCTCGCCGCCGGTGCGGACCTGCTGCTCATGCCCGTCGACACCCGCGTGACCCACCAGGTGGTCGTCGACGCCCTCGCGTCCGGCGACCTCGGGCGCGAGCGCGTCGAGGAGGCGGCCACCCCCGTCGTCGCGCTGCAGCTGTGGCAGCAGCGGTGGGCCGCGGACAACCCCGTGCCCGACGACGTCACCCTGAGGGCGCAGAAGGCCGCCGACGCGTTGGCGTCGGCGGCCTCCGGCTACTGACCACCCCCCCGGCGGGGGGCGGGGGAGGGCGCGCCGGCGTCGCGCCGGCGGGCAGGCAGCCAGGTCCGGGTCCGCGAACGTGCGCAGCTTCTGCAGCGCCTCCCGCTCGAGCTGGCGGACCCGCTCGGCGGAGATGCCGTGCTTGACGCCGATGTCGGCGAGCTTGTGCTGGCGGCCGTCGGTGAGGCCGTACCGCGAGCGGATGATGTCCGCGGCCCGGTCGTCGAGCAGCCCCACCAGGTCGTTCAGGCGGTCGCGGGACTCGGTGTCCAGCACCGTGAGGTCCGGGCTGGGCGCGGTCTCCTGGGCCATGAGGTCGCCGAGCGAGGTGTCGCCGTCCTCGTCCACCGGGGTGTCGAGGCTGACGTGCTCGCGGCCCCAGGACAGCAGGTCGAGCACGCGGTCGACGTCCATGCCCAGCTCGCCGGCGATCTCGGCGGGCTCCGGCTCGCGGCCGAGCTGGCGCTCCAGGGTGCGACGGGCGCCGCCGACCTGGTTGAGCTCCTCGACGACGTGGACGGGGAGCCGCACCACGCGCGCCTGCTGTGCGATGCCGCGCGTGATCGCCTGGCGGACCCACCACGTGGCGTAGGTCGAGAACTTGTAGCCCTTCGCGTAGTCGAACTTCTCGACCGCGCGGATCAGGCCGGTGTTGCCCTCCTGGATCAGGTCGAGCATCGGCATCTGCGAGCGGCCGTACTTGCGCGCGATGGACACCACGAGGCGCAGGTTTGCGTTGATGAACGTCTGGACGGCGCGCTGCCCCTCGGCGGCGATCCACTCCAGCTCCTCCTGGGTGGCGCGCATCGGGGCGCCGCCCTTGCGGCGCCCGACGCGACCCTCCTTCAGCAGGGCCTCGGCCATCAGGCCGGCCTCGATCGTCTTGGAGAGCTCGACCTCGGTGACGGCGTCCAGCAGGGGGGTCCGGGCGATCTCGTCGAGATAGAGACCGACGCTGTCGCGGCCCTCGATCTCGCGGTTCGCGCTGGGCCGGGTTGCGGTCCGTGTTGCCATGCGACGCCTCCTCCTCCGGTCGGTTCCGCCGTCTCTCGTCCGAGGCGGTGCACCGACATCCACACAACGGGTTCGGCCCCAGGTGGATTCCCGGATGGCCCGTTCGTGCCTGTCACCCCATCCGACGTCCGGTCCGACCCGGAAGTTGCCCGAACGGCGGAATCTCAGCGACTTCTCAGCCCCGGTACCCAGCGGCCCCGGGCACTCACCCGGGGCCGGCGACGGCGCGCAGCGGGGAGGGATCAGCCGGCGAGCCCCAGGCGGTCGAGGATCCACGCCAGGGAGAAGGCCCGGTCGTGCCAGGCGCGGTAGCGGCCTGAGACCCCGCCGTGGCCAGCGGACATCTCGGTGCGCAGCAGCACCTCGCGACGCCCGACGGCGCGGTCGCGCAGCCGCGCGACCCACTTGGCGGGCTCGACGTACAGCACCCGGGTGTCGTGCAGCGAGGTCTCGGCCAGGATCGGCGGGTAGTCGAGCGCCGCGACGTTGTCGTACGGCGCGTACGCCGCGATCCGGTCGTAGACCTCGGGGCCGGACGCCGGGTCGCCCCACTCCTCGTACTCCGTCACGGTCAGCGGCAGGCTGGCGTCGAGCATCGAGGTCAGCGGGTCGACGAACGGGACGGCCGCGACGACGCCGCCGAACTGCTCGGGGGCCTGGTTCGCGACGGCACCCATGAGCAGGCCGCCGGCGCTGCCGCCCTCGGCGACGGTCCGCTCCGGGGTCGTCCAGCCGGCGTCGACGAGGTGCCGGGCGCAGGCCACGAAGTCGTCGAAGGTGTGCTGCTTGGCGCCCAGCTTGCCGTCGTCGTACCAGCGGCGGCCCATCTCGCCCCCGCCGCGGACGTGGGCGATGGCGAACGCCGCACCCCGGTCGAGCAGCGAGAGCCGGGAGACGGAGAAGGACGGGTCCATCGAGATCTCGTAGGCGCCGTAGCCGTACAGCAGGAGGGGCAGTGGCTCCGCGGGGTGCTCGCCGTCCGGGCCCAGCAGGTCGCGGCGGCACACCACCGAGATCGGGACCCGCTCCCCGCCGGTCGAGGTGGCCCACAGGCGCCGCTCTGCGTAGTCGTCGGGGTCGTAGCCGCCGAGCACCGGCTGGCGGCGCAGCAGGGTGAGCTCGTCGGTGCGGAGGTCGTAGTCGTAGATGGACGTGGGCAGGGCCAGCGACAGCAGGCCGACGCGGACGGTGGGCTGCTCCCACGCGGGGTTCGACCCGGACCCGACCGTCCGGATCTCCCGCTCGAAGTCGACGAGGTGGTCGCGGGCGACCCCGGCCGGCAGACCCTCGCCGGTCTCACCGAGCTCGAGGACGCGCAGCTGGGTGAGGCCACCGCTGCGCTGGTGCACGACGAGGTGGGAGGCGAACGCGTCGACGTCCTCCAGCCGGACGGCGGGGTCGTGCGGCAGCAGCGGCTCCCACTCCTCGGCCGGGGTGGGATCGATCGGGGCGACGCCGAGCTCGTGGTCCGGACCGGTGTGGTCGTGCAGCACGAGCAGCACGTCGCGTCCGTCGAGGACGGCGTGCTCGAGGGAGTACTCGAGCCCCTCGCGGCGCTCGGCGAACACCCGGAAGCCGAGCTCGGGCCGGTCGGCGTCGAGGACCCGCCACTCCGCGGTGGTCTTCGAGCCCGTCGCGATCATGAGGAAGCGGTCGTTGCGGGTGCGGCCGATGCCGGTCCAGAACCGGGCGTCGGTCTCGTGGTGGACCAGCTCGTCGTCCGACTGCGCGGTGCCGAGCCGGTGGCGCCAGACCTTGTCGGGGCGCCAGGACTCGTCGACCGTCGTGTAGTAGACGTTGTCCCCGTCCCGGTCCCACGTGACGCCGCCCATGACGTCGGTCAGGACGTCGTTCGGGGCGCCGGCGGGCTCGGCGCCGTCGGGCGGGACCAGGGCGCGGAAGCGCACGGTGTACCGCTCGTCGCCGACGACGTCGACGGCGTAGGCGAGCAACCGGTCGTCGGGGCTGACGGACGCGCCGCCGAGGGAGAAGAAGTCGTGGCCCTCCGCGAGGGCGTCGAGGTCGAGCATGACCTCCTCGCCGGGCAGGGCCGGCGCCTCGGGGGCGCAGTCCTCGGCGGGGCGCGGCGGCGCCCAGTCCTCCGGGTCGGAGACCGGCACGCGGCAGGTGGCGCCGTACTCGCGGCCCTCGAAGGAGCGGCTGTAGTACCAGTGGCCGCGGCGCCGGGTGGGCACGGAGAGGTCGGTCTCGCGGGTGCGTGCCTTGATCTCGTCGAACAGCGTCTGGCGCAGGTCGGCCAGGTGGGCCGTGGACGCCTGCGTCCAGGCGTTCTCGGCCTCGAGGTAGGCGAGGACCTCCGGGTCCTCCTTGTCGCGCAGCCAGTCGTGGTCGTCGACGCGCGTGCGGCCGTGGTGCGTGGTCTCGACGGGCTTCTTCGCCACGGTGGGCGGCGAGGTGGGGGTGGCGGCGTCCATGCCGCGACGCTACCCAGCGTCCGGGTCGGGCTCGTCGGGGCGGCGCCACCGGTGCAGCCGGGGGTCGTCGTCGCGGAACGAGCGGACGGGGCCGGGCGGCGTGTCCGCCGTCTCGAACCGCACCGTCACCACGGACCGGCCGGCCCCCCACACCCAGCCGCGGCCGTGCTCGTCGTGGACGACGTCGGCGCCCGGTGGCCAGCCCGTCGGAGCGCCGCGCGGCGGGGGCAGGACGACCTCCTCGGCGGGCTCGGGCCCGGTGTCCTCGACCGCGGCGAACAGGTCCTCCTGCACCCAGTCGGCCAGGCCGGAGACGCCGACCCCCAGCAGCCTGACGCCGCCGGAGGTGTCGAGGTCGGCGAGCAGCCCGCGGGCGAGGCGCCCGATGTTGGCGGCGTCGTCGGTGGGGGAGGACAGGGTGCTCGACCGGCTGACGGTGGTGAAGTCGTGCATGCGCACCTTGATCGACACCGTGCGCCCCGAGAGCCCGTGCGCGCGCAACCGCTCCGCGACCCCGGTGGCCTGACGGGTCAGCAATCCCTCCAGCAGCCGGCGGTCCACCAGGTCGGTCTCGTAGGTGTCCTCCACGCTCACCGACTTCGCCTCCCGCCCGGCCTCGACGCCCCGGTCGTCCTCGGCGCGCGCGAAGCGGTGCAGGGCCGCGCCGTGGGCCTGGCCCAGCTCGCGGACCAGCTCGGCGGTCCCGAGGGCCTCGAGGTCGGCGACGGTGTGGACGCCGAGCCGGCGCAGCCGCTCGACGGTGGCCGGGCCGACCCCGGGGATGACGGAGACGTGCCGGGGCCGCAGCAGGTCCCGCTCCGTCCCGGGCTCGACGACGACCAGGCCGTCGGGCTTGTCGAGGTCGCTGGCCACCTTCGCGAGGAACTTGCTGCTCGCTACGCCGACGGAGGCGGTGATGCCGCCGGTCGCGTCGTGCACACGGGCGCGGAGCTCCTCGGCCAGCGCACGGACGGTCGGCGGCGTCAGGTCGGGCAGCGGCACGGTCGCGGCCGCCAGGTCGACGAACGCCTCGTCGAGGGACAGCGGCTCGATCTGGGGCGACACCGACCGGAGGATCTCCATGACGATCCCGCTGGTGCGCCGGTACTCGTCGAAGCGGGTGCCCAGGTACGCCGCGTGCGGGCAGCGCGCCCGCGCCTCACGGGTCGACATGGCCGACCGGACGCCGTACGCGCGGGCCTCGTAGGAGGCCGTGGCGACCACCCCGCGCCCGCCCGTGCCGCCCACCACGACCGGCTTGCCCCGCAGCGACGGCTTGTCCCGCTGCTCCACGGCCGCGTAGAACGCGTCGAGGTCGAGGTGGAGCACGCTGGCGTGGGGCCGCACCGACGCAACCTACCCGGCCCGTCACCGTCCACAGGCGCCCAGGAGGACGCCCCCTGCACAGGCCCGCGGGTGGCCCGGTGTGGGCCCGCCGGGCCGGGGGAGCCTGCGGGCATGACGACTCCAGACGCCCTTCCCGAGACCACCCCTCCCGACCCGGACCGGACCACGCCGATGGTCGCGCGGTGCCGTGACGACCTGCTCGCCCTGGTGCCGACGCTGATGGGCTTCGAGC
Source organism: Nocardioides sp. CFH 31398 (assembly GCF_022436705.1). Classification (GTDB taxonomy): domain Bacteria; phylum Actinomycetota; class Actinomycetes; order Propionibacteriales; family Nocardioidaceae; genus Nocardioides. Next base: position 64,790 of record NZ_JAKUHT010000025.1, read on the forward strand.
CCGCCGAGTCCGTGACCATGCTGACCTTCGGCGCCGCGCGGCCCTTCCACGCCCGCGTCGACCTGCCGTGGTGCGACGACGACGACGAGGAGGTCGTGGGACTGCTGCTCGAGCCGGCACTGCGCCACCACGTGGCGCACGTCGTGCTCGTCGTGCACAGCACGCACGGGCGGGTCTTCGCGCGGCTCGGCCGCCGTCTCGTCGACGCCTTCTGCGCCGCGGGGATCGGCGTCGTCGAGGTCGTGCGCGCCGACGGCACGCTCGCGTGGTGCCTCGACTGCGTCGAGCCGACGGCCGGACGCGGGGGCCGCTGCCCGGGTCACCCCTACGACGTCTCGGCCCACCCCTTCGTGGCCGAGGCGGTGCTGCGGGGCCGCGTGGTCCACGCCTCCCGCGAGGCGCTGGCTCAGACCCTGGAGCCCGACGGGCCCGCGCGCGACGCCCACCCCCGGGTCTCGGAGGCCGCGACCCGGCACGGCGCGCGGCTGGCCGCCGCCGCGCACCCCCGGGAGCTGAGGTGGCTGCGCCGCTCCGTCCAGCGTCACGTCGAGCTCGGCACCCGGCCGGACGACGGCCGGCTGGGCCGACTGCTGGCGGACCTCGCCGTGGTCGCCATCCGCGAGGCCTGCTGGGAGGGCATGGGACGCGCCCGGGCCGAGCGCGAGATCGAGCTGTGGCGCGACGTGGTGCGGCGCGCGCCCGCGCACCTGGTGGCCCCGGCCGCCGGCGTGCTGGCGTACGCCGCGTGGCTCGTCGGCGACGGTGCGCTCGCGTGGTGCGCGGTGGACCGGGGCCGCGCGCACGGCGACCTGCCCCTGCTGACCCACGTCGCGGGGCTGCTGGAGCGGGCCGTGCCGCCGACCGACCAGCCCGTGGCGCAGGACGCCCGGGAGGGCCCGCAGGTGGCATAGTCCCCGTCATGGGCAAGGAGGTCGCGGCTCAGGAGTTCTCCCGGGCCGACCGCACCCGGCACCGGGAGAAGGTCAGGCTCTGCCTGGACGTCTTCGCGCGCATGCTGCGCGAGTCGGCGTTCGAGACCGACGACCCGATGACGGGGCTCGAGGTCGAGCTCAACCTCATCGACGACGCGGGCGACCCGGCCCTGAAGAACGGCGAGGTGCTGGCGAACCTGGCCGACCCCGACTTCCAGACCGAGCTCGGCCAGTTCAACATCGAGGTCAACGTGCCGCCGTCGACCCTGCGCGACGGCGGTCTCGGGGCCTTCGAGGCCAGCCTGCGCCGCAGCCTCAACGCCGCGGAGGAGAAGGCGTCGGAGGTCGGCGCGCACCTCGTGATGATCGGCGTCCTGCCGACCCTCGGTGAGGGTCACATGGCCACCGAGACGCTGAGCCCCAACCCGCGGTACCGCCTGCTGTCGGAGCAGATCCTCGCCGCCCGCGGCGAGGACATCCTCATCGACATCACCGGCCCGTCCGAGCGGTTGCGGACGACGGCGGACTCGATCATCCCCGAGGCCGCGTGCACGAGCACCCAGCTGCACGTCCAGACCACCCCCGACACGTTCGCGGCGTACTGGAACGCCTCGCAGGCGATCGCCGGCGTGCAGCTCGCCATCAGCGCCAACTCGCCGTACCTGCTGGGGCGCGAGCTGTGGCGCGAGACCCGGATCCCGCTGTTCGAGCAGGCCACCGACACCCGCAGCGAGGAGCTGAAGGTGCAGGGCGTGCGTCCGCGCGTGTGGTTCGGCGAACGCTGGATCACCTCCGTCTTCGACCTGTTCGAGGAGAACGTCCGCTACTTCCCGGCGCTGCTGCCGATCACCGAGGACCAGGACCCGCAGGCGGAGCTCGACGCGGGTCGCACGCCCGACCTCGCGGAGCTGCGGCTGCACAACGGCACCGTCTACCGCTGGAACCGTCCGATCTACGACGTGGCCGACGGCGTCCCGCACCTGCGCGTGGAGAACCGGCTGCTGGCCGCGGGCCCGACGGTCTCGGACACGATGGCGAACGCGGCCTTCTACTTCGGTCTGGTGCGCTCGCTGGCCGAGGCCGACCGGCCGCTGTGGTCGCAGATGTCCTTCTCCGCGGCGGAGGAGAACTTCCACTCGGCGGCGGAGCAGGGCGCCGAGGCCCGGCTGTACTGGCCGGGGGTCGGGCAGGTGTCGGCGACCGAGCTGGTGCTGCGCAGGCTGCTGCCGCTGGCCGCGCGCGGACTCGACTCGTGGGGCGTCGAGCCGGCCGAGCGCGACCGCCTGCTGGGCATCGTGGAGCAGCGCTGCCTGGCGCACACCAACGGCGCGGAGTGGTTCGTGCGGCGGGTCGAGGACCGCGAGGCCGCGGGCGACGACCGGTGGTCCGCCCTCCGTGGCACGCTGCTGGACTACCGGGAGCGCATGCACTCCAACGAGCCCGTGCACGCCTGGGACTAGGGCCCGGCCCCGACCCCCGCCGGCCCCGTGGGCGCGCGGCGCAGTCGCTTCCACGCCCGTCCGTCGCCCGTGGTCGGCTCGTACCACCCGGCGCGGGTGACGACCGCCAGCACCAGGTCGACCCCGGCCTCCCCGTACGCCGTCCGCGCGGCCGCCAGCCAGGCCAGGTCGTCGTCGTGGGGCTCGACGCCGCCCGTGCGGGTGAGCCAGCACCAGGGCTCGGCCGCCGCCCGGTGGCGGTCCAGCAGCGCCCCCACCAGGTCCGCGCGCAGGGCGTGGTCCCACGGCGGGCCGCCGACCCCGGGGTGCAGCGGCACGGTGGTCCCGGCGCAGGCGCCGCCCGGGCGACCGACGTGGACGACGGTGGGGAAGACGCGCCGGCGCTCGCCGTACCGCAGGTCGAGGACCGCCTCCCGCCACGCCGCCGCCCGGGCCCGCCGGGGCTCGGGGACTGGGGGCGGTCGGACGGTCACGGCACGAGCCTCCCCGCTGGACGCCGCCGGCGCACCCCGCCGTCCACAGCCTCCCCACGCCCCCGTCACTTCCGTTACGGTGCGGAAGCAGGACCGGGTCGAGGTGACCCGGCCAGCGACGAGGAGGATCGATGGGCACCGTGGTCGTCGGTTACGTGCCGAAGCCCGAGGGCGAGGCGGCGCTGCGCAAGGCGATCGAGGAGGCCCAGCTGCGTGACGCCCGCCTGGTGGTGGTCAACTCCCACCGGGGTGGCTCCGACTTCGACGGTGACGCCGCTGACGCGGCCCAGGCCCAGATGGGCGCGGCGCGCGAGCTGCTCGACGGCTCCGGCGTGTCCTACGACGTCCGCCAGCTCGTGCGGGGCTTCGAGCCCGCCGAGGACCTCATCAGCATCGCGGAGGCCAACAGCGCCGAGCTGCTCGTGATCGGGCTGCGCCGTCGCTCGCCGGTCGGCAAGCTGATCCTGGGCAGCAACGCCCAGCGGGTGCTGCTCGACGCCCACTGCCCGGTGCTGGCCGTCAAGCCCTGACGTCCCGCGGGCCGACCGGGTCGGCCGGGTCGGCCGGGTCGGCCGGGTCGGCCGCGACGACCTCGACCTCGAAGCCCTCCGAGCTCTCGAGGTAGAGCGCTGTGTGCGCCTCGCCGCCCGCGTGCGGGTAGCGGTCGGCGAACAGCTCGTGCCAGCCGTGCGCCGTCGACTCCGCGCGGAGCCGGTCGAGGGTGGCCCGGTCGGCGACGTGCAGCGCGACGTGGTTGACCCCCGGACGCCTCCGGTCGTGCTCGGCGTCGGTCATGTCGGGGGAGCGCTCCAGGAAGACGTAGGTCCCGTCGTCCGCGACCCACGACTGCCCCTCGAGGTCGACCGACCAGCCGAGCGCCCCCAGCAGCCAGCCCCACTCCTCGGCCGCGACCACGGCGTCACGGACCCACAGGTCGAGGTGGTGGACGGCGCGCACGACCTCGAACCTAGGCCCGGGGGAGCGCCATGGCCACCGTGCGCGGCGCGGTCTCGACGAAGCCCATGGAGGCGTACAGGCGGCGCCCCGGCTCGTCGGCGTTCAACGTCACGTACGGCCCCGGCGGGGCCTCGGCGGCGATCCGGTCCAGCAACCAGGTCAGCACCCGGCGGCCCAGGCCGTGTCCCTGGTGGTCGGGCAGCGTGGCCATGTCGGCGACGTGGAAGTACCACCCGCCGTCGCCGAGGACCCGCCCCATCGCGACCACCTCGCCGGAGGGCAGGTGCCGCACGTGGCAGAAGGCCCAGCTGTGCGCGAGGGCCCCGGCGCCCTGCTCGCGGGTCACCGGGGTGAGGCCGGAGCGGGCTCGCAGGTCGAGGTAGGCCTCGAGGGGCGGGGGATGCGGCACCAGGTCGTGGACGTCGTCGCTCACCGGGTCAGTCTGCCGGGTCATGATGGGGCCCATGGCGCTCCACATCACCGGCGACGACGCCGCCGACCAGGTCCTCGACTCCTCGCCGTTCGCCCTGCTCGCCGGCATGATGCTCGACCAGCAGTTCCCGATGGAGGCGGCCTTCTCGGGCCCGGCCAAGGTGTCCGAGCGGCTGGGCACGATCGACCCGGCCGCGGTGGCCGACGCCGACCCGGAGGAGTTCAAGGCCCTGTGCGCGACCCCGCCGGCGGTGCACCGCTTCCCGGGCTCGATGGCGGGACGGCTGCAGGAGCTGGCGCGCATCGTGGTCGACACCTACGACGGCGACGCGTCTCGGCTCTGGTCCGAGGCGGAGGACGCGAAGGAGCTGAAGAAGCGGCTCGTGGCGCTGCCCGGCTTCGGCGACCAGAAGGCGCGCATCTTCGTCGCCCTCCTGGCCAAGCAGTGCGGCGTCCGCCCCGACGGCTGGGAGGAGGTCGCGGGCGACTACGCGCTCGAGGGCCACCGGTCCGTCGCGGACGTGACCGACCCCGACAGCCTGCTGAAGGTGCGCGCCTACAAGAAGGAGAAGAAGGCCGCCGCCAAGGCCTGAGGGCGGCCCGTTCACCCGATGTACGTCTCAGGATGATTTCAGGTTGGTGTCAGCGTCGCCTCAGGTTGGGGTGGCGACCAGGTGCCTGTCACAATGAATGACGCGGCACTTGACGCCTCCGGGCCTGCCGCGCGCCAAACCCCGTCCACGAGAGGTATGTGTGTCCTCGACCGCTCGCTCCCCGCTCCCCGACGAGGTGCTTCGGCACCCGGCTCTCTCGGCCCTGGTCGAGCGTGGCTCGGCCACCGGGGTGATCAGTCCCGAGGACCTGCGCGTCGCCAGCGAGCAGGCCGCCGTCGAGCCCCGTCACCTGAAGGCCCTGCTGGGTCATCTCTCCGCCCTCGGCATCACTGTCGAGATCGGCCTGAACGCCTCCCTGCGTGCGGTCGCCGCGACCAGCACGAAGCGCGGCGCGACCGCCACCGCGAAGGCCCCGGCGAAGAAGGCCGCAGCCAAGAAGGCGCCGGCCAAGAAGGCCGCCGCGAAGACGGCCGCTCCCGCCGCCGCCGTCGCCCCGGCGCCCGTCACGGTGGACGACGCCGCCGCGCCCGCCGTCGACGCCGACGGAAAGAAGATCCTCCCGGACATCCCGGACGAGAAGTTCGAGGCCGACGTCAAGTCGGACCCGACGATCAAGGAGGACGAGCAGCAGGCGTTCGTCGTCTCCGCCGCGGACGACACCGACGAGCCCGAGCAGCAGGTCATGGTCGCCGGCGCGACGGCCGACCCGGTCAAGGACTACCTCAAGCAGATCGGCAAGGTGCCCCTCCTCAACGCCGAGATGGAGGTCGAGCTCGCCAAGCGGATCGAGGCCGGCCTCTTCAGCGAAGAGAAGCTCGCCAAGGGCGGCCGCATCAGCCCGAAGATGCTCGAGGAGCTCGAGTGGATCTGTGAGGACGGCCGCCGCGCCAAGAACCACCTCCTCGAGGCGAACCTCCGCCTCGTCGTCTCCCTGGCCAAGCGCTACACCGGCCGCGGGATGCTCTTCCTGGACCTGATCCAGGAGGGCAACCTCGGTCTGATCCGCGCGGTCGAGAAGTTCGACTACACCAAGGGCTACAAGTTCTCGACGTACGCCACGTGGTGGATCCGTCAGGCGATCACCCGCGCGATGGCCGACCAGGCCCGCACGATCCGCATCCCGGTCCACATGGTCGAGGTCATCAACAAGCTGGCCCGCGTCCAGCGTCAGATGCTCCAGGACCTGGGCCGCGAGCCCACCCCGGAGGAGCTCGCCAAGGAGCTCGACATGACCCCGGAGAAGGTCGTCGAGGTCCAGAAGTACGGCCGCGAGCCCATCTCGCTCCACACCCCGCTGGGTGAGGACGGCGACTCCGAGTTCGGCGACCTGATCGAGGACTCCGAGGCCATCGTCCCGGCCGACGCCGTCTCCTTCACGCTGCTCCAGGAGCAGCTGCACGCCGTCCTCGACACGCTCTCCGAGCGTGAGGCGGGCGTGGTGAGCATGCGCTTCGGGCTGACCGACGGCCAGCCGAAGACCCTCGACGAGATCGGCAAGGTCTACGGCGTCACCCGCGAGCGGATCCGCCAGATCGAGTCGAAGACCATGTCGAAGCTGCGGCACCCCAGCCGCTCCCAGGTCCTGCGGGACTACCTGGACTGAGGTCCGCCCGGACCACACGAGGGCCCCGCGTCGCCACGGCGACGCGGGGCCCTCGGTCGTCCGGGCGCGCGGACGACGCGGCGCGTCGGCGGCGGGCGCCGCCGTCGTGCTGTGCGGCGTCCTGGCCGGGCTGTCGGTGAGCCCGGTGGGCATGACGATGTTGGCGGTGATGATCGACTAGCGACGCGGCGCTTTCTCCCCTGCCGGGGCTCCCGGTGCCCTATCGTCGTGCGCAGAGGCCGTTCTCGGGCGGGACGGTGACCCCTCGGGAGGGTCGCCGCCGAGCCGCGTCCTCGTCCGCCGCTCCGTCCGGGCCGCTTCGGGACCGGACGGAGCGGCACCTTCCGGCACCGTTCGTCGGCGCACTCCGTCGGCACCCGCAAGATCAGCGGCCCGGGCGCAGGTACGTCGCGCGGACCCACCGCATCTCCAGCGCCCACGGGTGCTCGCCCCCGCCGCGGGCGAACGCGACGAGGCCCTCCCAGACGTCACCCTGCGAGGTCTCGGTCCGGCGCCACTCCAGCAGGATGGCCGGCATGGGCGGTCGGCCCGGCCCGGTCGAGCCGCGGTGGTCCCAGTGCACCCAGCAGGGGCGCGGGTCCGGCAGCTCGCGTCGCCTGACCCCACCGTGCACCCACCCAGGTTAGAACACGTGTTCGACTGCCGGTGAGCGGTCGAGGCGGCCGATCAGCGCAGGACGCGCGACTGCCAGGCGGCCGCGACCCGGTCGGTGCGCCACCGGGCGCCGGCGGGGACGCTGACCACGACCGCCGTGCCCCGCCCGAGGCGTCGGGTGGACCGCGAGGCCGTGCCGTCGCCGTCCACCCGCCACCGGACGGCGCGGGTCCCGGTCGCGAACCAGTAGCGCACCTCCGCGCCGTCGGCGGCGCCGCGACAGTCGACGTCCAGCCCACGACCCTCGGTGGCGGCCAGGCGGCAGCCGCCGGGGGACCGCGACGAGGTGGTCATGCCGGCCCGGTCGACCCGGCGGTCGACGAGGGCGCGGTACGACGCCACCCGGACGACGCGCGACTCCGTCACGGTCCGTCCGTCGGCGCTCGCCGTGACGCGCATCGTGTACGTGCCGCGGTCGACGACGCGGCCCGCCGCGACGCCGTCCCACGTCCAGCGCTCGGCCGCGCCCGACCCCAGGCGGCCCAGCGGGTCGCGTCGCAGCACCCGCCCGTCGGCGTCCAGGACCTCACCGACCACGCTCGACGGCCGGGCCAGCGCGAAGGTCAGGGTGGCCGTGTCGCGCAGGCCGTCCACCACGCGGGGGAGGAAGACGGCGGGCGGGGCCTGGTCGATGGTCAGCAGCGGGCCGTCGTCGCCCGCGACGACGAACCGCAGGTCGTCCACGGCGCCGTTCTCGTCGTCGAGGCGCGCACGGTAGCGACCGGGGGTCGTCACCGGCGACAGCTCGACCTCCTCGCGCATCGACTGACCCTCGTCCAGCTCGAACCGGTCTCGGAAGTCGTAGCCGCCGGGGCCCCGCACGCGGAGGCGGTACACGAAGTCGTCGGTGGTGCTGAACCCCGCCACCACGAGTGGCCCGGTCCAGCCGGTGCCGACCGTGCCGGGCGAGCCCTCGACGAAGCCCGTCATGGGCCCGGGCCTGGCCTCCGGGTCGGCGGTCGCCGGCGCGACGGTCACCCCCAACCCCAGGAGAGTCCCCGTCGCCGTCACCAGCGTCCTCCGGAAAGCCGAACCCATTACCACGACCCCGCCCCTGTCGTCCGCAGAATGCTGGGATCAGTAAAGCCTGGGGCGGGCTCCGTGGGAAGGGAGTGGTTCCTGAGGTGTGGGCGTGTCGTGTCGCGCCGGGCCGCGGTGGGTCAGCGGACGACGCGGAGAGCGACCTTGGTGGTCGACCGGGCCCCGGCGGCGCTCGCGACGAGACGCATCGTGTAGCGGCCGGCGGCGACGACGCGGCCGGCGGCGTCCTGGCCCGACCAGGTCCAGCGCATCCGCTCGCCGGCCTCGCGGGAGCCGAAGGCCCGCGTCAGCACCGTGGCACCGGACGCGTCGACGATCGTGCCGGTGACGCCGGCGGGGGCGTCCACGCCGAAGGTGGTGACGGCCCGGCGCTGGGCGGCCAGACCGGAGGGCGCGATCGCGCGGGTGCTGGCCTCGACGTCCACGATGTGCGGCGTCGCGGCGGAGCCGACGCGGACGTCGACGAAGGACAGGACCTCGTCGGAGCCGGCGAGGGACAGCTCGGCGCGGTAGGTGCCGGCGGTCGTGAGGGCCGGGACGGCGACCTCCCGGCGGAACGCGGTCTCCTCGGCCGGCACGGCGACGTCGGCCGCCCAGTCGAGGCCGGGACCCGTCAGCTCGACCCGGTAGGTCTGGGCCGCGTCGGAGAAGTTGCGCCACGAGACGGTCAGCGGGCCCTGCCACCCGGCGTCCACCGCCGACGGGACGTCGACGAAGCCCCACACCTGGTCGTCGGAGGCGGCGTCCGCACGACCGGCGCCGAGGCCCAGAGCAGCGCCGAGGGCGACCAGCAGGGTCAGGACGACGACGGGGACACGCACGACGATCGGGGCGACGGGGGACGCGACGTTCATGGGCTGGTGCCTTCCGGTGGGGGTGCATCCAGGCTAGGAACGACCGAGGGGCCGGGGTCACGGGTGCTCGCGCAAGAGTTCCTCCAGGCGCGACAAGAGCACCTCTGCGTTGCCTCGATCGCCTGCGCACACGTCCTGCGTGCGCTAGGACGGAGGAAGTTGGCACGGGCTCCTTGGGAATGTCGGCGTTCTTGGGCAAGGTGGGGCGTGCACGACGAGGACGGCTCCGCGCCGCCCCCGAGTAAGACCCGCGGTCTCGAGGACCGGTCCGGACCTGAAGGGGGCGATCCCGATCGCTTCGGCCACCACGCACGCCACCACCACGCACTCCACCCTGCCCGTGTCGCCCGCGGCCGGGCTGGCGCCCGACGAGCCCCTCGCGGCCGCCGGTGACCCGCTCGAGGTCGCCCGCGCGCACGTGATGGCCACCGCGCTGACCCCGGACGACGGGGGACGGGTCGGGCTCGAGGTCGAGATGCACCTCGTCGACCTCGCCGAGCCCGGCCGTCGTCCGCGGTGGGACGAGGTGCAGGCCCTCGTGGCCACGCTGCCCGCGATGCCGCGCGGCAGCACCGTCACCCTCGAGCCCGGGGGACAGGTCGAGCTGTCCTCCACGCCCGGGGCCGACGCCGCTGCCGCCGTCGCCGACCTGCGCGACGACGTCGCCGCGCTGCGCGCCGCCCTCGCGGCCGCCGGGTACGGCGGCGCCGGCCTCGGCACCGACCCGGCCCGCCCGGTCGCCCGGGTGAACCCCAGCGGCCGCTACGACGCCATGGAGAGGCACTTCGACGCCCTCGGGTGCGCGGGCGCGGGGCGCTCGATGATGGCCGCCACCGCGGCGCTGCAGGTCAACCTCGACGCCGGCCCGCCGTCCGGCTGGGACGAGCGGCTCGCGCTGGCGCGCAGCCTCGTCCCCGTCCTGGTCGCCCTGTCGTCGACCTCGCCGTACCTGGCGGGCCGCCGCTCCGGCTGGCACTCCATGCGCCAGGGCACGTGGCAGGGCATCGACCAGGGTCGCTGCGCGCCCGTGAGCGCGGGGGAGCCCCGCGCCGCCTGGGCGTTCTACGCCATCGGGGCGCCCGTGATGCTCGTGCGCCGGGGACCAGCAGCCACCGACGTCGCGGCGGTGACGGACCGGGTGCCCTTCGCGGCGTGGCTGCGCGGCCTGGTCACCCAGGGCCCCTTCGACCGGCCGCCGACCCGCGCCGACCTCGACTACCACCTGACGACGCTGTTCCCGCCCGTCCGCCCCCGGGGCTACGTCGAGATGCGCTGCCTGGACGCCGCCCCGGACGCCTGGTGGCCCGCGCTGGCCGCGCTGACGGCGACCCTCATGGACCACCCGGTGGCCTCGGCCGCCGCGGCGGAGGCCTGCGCGCCGGTCGCGGACGCGTGGGTGGCCGCCGCTCGCGACGGGCTCGGCGACCCCGCGGTCGCCCGCGCCGCCCGCGCGTGCACCGCGCTGGGTGCCCTGCACGGACCGCCGGCGCTGCGCGACGACCTGGCCGCGCTCGCGGGGATGACGGCCGACGGCCGCTCCCTCGCCGACGACGTACGACGACGCGCCGAGGGTCCGACCGGCCCGCTCGGACTGCTGGAGGAGGAGGCACGTGGCTGAGCGCACCACCCTGCACGAGGAGGCCGCCCGGGGACTGGAGGACGCCCGGCGACGCACCGAGCGGCTCACCGACCTGGACGTCGCCGAGCTGACCGCCCAGCACAGCCCCCTGATGAGCCCGTTGGTCTGGGACCTCGCGCACATCGGCCAGCAGGAGGACCTCTGGCTGCTGCGGGGCGGCAACGCCCTCGCCCAGGGCCGGCTGTCCGCCGAGGTGGAGAAGCTCTACGACGCGTTCGAGCACCCCCGGGCCAGCCGCGTCGCGCTGCCGCTGCTCGGCCCCGACGAGGCGCGCGGCTACCTGGCCGACGTCCGCGGCCGGGCCCTCGAGGGGCTGGACGGCACGGCGACGACCGACGGCCGCGAGCTCTTCGCGTTCTCGATGGTCGCCCAGCACGAGCAGCAGCACGTCGAGACCATGACGGCCACCCACCAGCTGCGCCGCGGCGAGCCGCTGCTCGGTGGGGGCACGCCGCTGCCGCCCGGCCGACCGGTGGCGCCGGACGACGCCGTCCTGGTGCCGGCGGGGGAGTTCATGCTCGGCGTGGACGGCACCGACGAGCCCTGGTCCCTCGACAACGAGCGGCCCGCCCACCGCGTCCAGGTGCCCGCGTTCCGGATCGGCCGGGTGCCGGTGACGAACGCGGACTGGCAGCGCTTCGTCGACGCCGGCGGGTACGACGAACCGCGCTGGTGGTCGGCCCGCGGCTGGGAGCACCGCCTGGCCGCCGACCTCGAGCGCCCGCTGTTCTGGTCCGCCGACGGCTCGCGGCGCCGCTTCGGGATCGTCGAGGAGGTCCCGGCCGACGAGCCGGTGCAGCACGTCTGCTTCTTCGAGGCCGAGGCGTACGCCGCCTGGGCCGGCGCGCGGCTGCCGACCGAGGTCGAGTGGGAGAAGGCGTGCGTGTGGGACCCCGCGCTCGACGACGGCCGCGGCGCCCGCCGCCGCTGGCCGTGGGGCGGGGCCGAGCCGAGCGGGGCCCTGGCCAACCTGGGGGGCGAGGCCCTGCGGCCCGCCCCCGTGGGCGCCTACCCGGCCGGCGCGTCGCCGTACGGCGTGGAGCAGATGATCGGGGACGTCTGGGAGTGGACGTCGTCCGACTTCCACCCCTGGCCGGGCTTCTCCCCGATGCTGTACGCCGACTACTCGGCGCCGTTCTTCGGCGGTGACTACAAGGTCCTGCGCGGCGGCTCGTGGGCCGTCGGCGCCCCGTCGCTGCGCCCCTCGTTCCGCAACTGGGACCACCCGGTCCGCCGGCAGGTCTTCTGCGGCCTGCGGCTGGCCTGGGACGCCTAGCCACACCCCGAGAGGACCCGTATGTGCCGTCACCTGGCGTGGCTCGGCGAGCCGCGCACCGTCGCCTCCCTCGTGCTGGAGCCCCCGCACGGGCTGCTCACCCAGTCCTACGCCCCGCGCCGCCAGTCCCACGGGCTCATGAACGCCGACGGGTGGGGGGTGGGTCTGCACCACCCCGAGACGGCCCCCGGCTCGGCGCCGGTGCGCTGGCGCTCGTCGCGGCCGCTGTGGGGCGACCCGTCGTTCCACTCCGTCGCGCCCGTGCTGTGGGCCGGGTCGGTGCTGGCCGCCGTCCGGTCCGCGACGCCCGGCATGCCCGCCGACGAGACCGCCGCCGCGCCCTTCACCGACGGCACCTGGCTGGTCTCGCACAACGGGCGGGTCGACCGGTCGGTGCTGCCCGCCACCGCCGCCGCGGCGGCCGAGTCGACCTGCGACTCCGCCGTCCTGACCGCCCACGTGCTCGACCGCGGTGTCGACCGGCTGGGGGAGACCGTGGCCGAGGTCGCGGCGGCCGACCCCGGCGCCCGGCTCAGCCTGCTGCTGTCGGACGGCGCCCGCGTCCTCGCGGTCACGTGGGGCGACACGCTGTCCTACCTCCGCACCGCTGCCGGCGTGGTCGTGGCCAGCGAGCCGTACGACGACGACCCCGGCTGGGTCGACGTCGCCGACCGGCACCTGGTCGTCGCCACCCGCGACGGTGTCCGGGTGACGCCGCTCGAGGTCCCCGCGAGGGCGGCCTCGTGAGCGTCCTCGACCCCGTCCTGCACCTCGACCCCGCCTCCCTGGCGGGTCAGATGGCGGACGACGTGCGGCGGGGGCTGACCGCCTCGCCGAAGTGGCTGCTGCCCAAGTACCTGTACGACGCCCGCGGCAGCGAGCTGTTCGACGAGATCACCCGTCTGCCCGAGTACTACCCGACGCGTGCCGAGCGGGCGATCCTGCTCGAGCAGGCGGACGCCGTCGCGGCCGCGTCCGGGGCCCGCACCCTGGTGGAGCTCGGCAGCGGCACCTCGGAGAAGACCCGTCTGCTCCTCGACGCCCTCACCCGGGCGGGCACGCTCGAGCGCTTCGTGCCGTTCGACGTCGACCCCGCCGTCCTGGCGGACGCCTCCCGCGCCGTGGCCGCCGAGCACCCCGGGGTCGAGGTCGCCCCCGTGGTCGGGGACTTCGAGCAGCACCTGCGCCTGCTGCCGCGCCACCCGTCGCGGCTCGTGGCCTTCCTCGGCTCGACCATCGGCAACCTCGAGCCCCCGCACCGCGCCCGGTTCCTCGCGGACGTCCGCGCCACGATGGGGCCGGGCGACTCGTTGCTGCTCGGCACCGACCTCGTGAAGGACGTCGGCCGGCTCGAGGCGGCGTACGACGACGCGGCGGGCGTGACGGCGGCGTTCGGGCTGAACGTGCTCGACGTCCTCAACCGCGAGCTGGACGCCGACTTCGACGTCGCGGCCTTCCGACACCGTGCCCGCTGGTCACCGGCCGACGAGTGGGTCGAGCTGTCCCTGGTGTCCCAGCGTGACCAGGTGGTCCGGATCGGGGCGCTGGACCTCGAGGTCGGCTTCGCCCGTGGCGAGCCGGTGCGCACGGAGGTGTCGACCAAGTTCCGCCGTGAGCGCGTCGAGCGGGAGCTTGCCGACGCCGGCCTGCGCGTCACCGCGTGGTGGACCGACCCCGACGGTGACTTCGCCCTCAGCCTGTCCGAGCCGGTCTGACCGGCGCGGTCGGGGTCAGGTCGCGTAGACGCCGACGCCCCAGGCGACGGCGGCGAGCAGGCAGGCCGTCAGCTCGATGAGGATGCTGAGGCCCACCGCCTTGAGGGCGTGCACGGTCGACGGCCAGGCGTCGCGTCTCCCGAGGCGCTGGTGCTCCGCGGCGTACACGCCGACGACGAAGCCCACGAAGAGGCCGACGAGCGGGATCACGAAGAAGCCGACGACGCCGACGGCGGCCGCGATCCACAGGGTCCGGTTCGGGACGCCGGCGGCCTGCAGGCGGCGCCCGGGGAGCAGGTACTGCAGGACGGTGCCGAGGCCCAGGATCGCCAGCGCCGCCACCATGACCGACCACCCGACGGGGTCGGCGACCGCCACGGCCCACACCACCACGGCGACGGCCACGACGGCCGCGCCGGGCAGGACGGGCACCACGGTGCCGACGATCCCGAGCAGGATCGCGGCGCCGATCACGACCTCGAAGGCGATCATGGGTCGACCCTCTCAGACGCCGCGACGTGACCCGGGACACGACGACGGCCCCGGACCTGTCGGTCCGGGGCCGTCGTGCGGGTCGTCCGGCGGGTCAGCCGTTCGACTCGCCGGCCGGGGTGGCCTCGAGCTTGTGGGTCTCGTCGGTCACGCTGGCGGCGACCTCACGGAGCTTGTCGCCGTGCTCGCGTGCGTGGTGGGCGCAGAACAGCAGCTCTCCGCCGCTCTGCAGCTCGACACGGAGGTAGGCCTGGGCACCGCAGCGGTCGCAGCGGTCGCTCGCCGTCAAGGCTGAGCCGGGGGCAACGGCAGTAGTCACGATCGGCCTCTCTTCCTGTCGTGGACTCTCGGATATCCAAAGTACCGGTCCGCTCGAAATGTTCCCCGCCTTTCGGGTCTCTACACCATGACGACTTGGTCACGCCGACCTCGCGACGCCGATCGGGGCGTCCCGGCGGGGCGTGGCGCGGCCGGCGCCGTCGGCGGCCTTGAGTAGATTCGGCGTGTCGCGCCGCCGCGACGTCCCCCGACCCAGGAGCGCACCATCTCCGACAACACGTACAACGCCGCGCACCTCCTCGTCCTCGAAGGGCTGGAGGCGGTGCGCAAGCGCCCCGGCATGTACATCGGGTCGACCGACACCCGCGGCCTCATGCACTGCCTGTGGGAGATCATCGACAACGGCGTCGACGAGGCGCTGCAGGGCGTCGCCGACCGCATCGAGGTGACGCTGCACACGGACGGCTCCGCCGAGGTGCACGACAACGGTCGCGGCATCCCGGTCGACATCGAGCCCCGCACCGGCCTGCCCGGGGTCGAGGTGATCTTCACGAAGCTCCACGCCGGCGGGAAGTTCGGCGGCGGCTCCTACAACGCCTCCGGCGGCCTGCACGGCGTCGGCGCCTCGGTGGTCAACGCCCTGTCGTCCCGGCTGGACGTCGACGTGGAGCGCTCGCCCGCCGTCCGCGGCATGTCCTTCCGCCGCGGCGTCCCCGGCACGTACGACGGCGACGGCCCGACCGCGCCGTTCACGGCGGTCTCCGGGCTGACCCGCAAGGGGGCACGGACGAAGAAGGGCGTCACCGGCACGCGGATCCGGTTCTGGCCGGACCGCCAGGTCTTCACCAAGGACGCCGCGTTCACCTACGACGAGCTCGTCACCCGTGCCCGCCAGACGTCGTTCATCGTCCCCGGCCTGGAGATCGTGGTCAGCGACCTGCGCGGCGACGAGCCCCGGACCGAAAGCTTCCGCCACGACGGCGGGATCAGCGAGTTCTGCGACTTCCTCGCCTCCGACGAGCCCGTCAGCGAGGTGCTGCGCCTCAGCGGCCAGGACCGCTTCACCGAGACGGTGCCGCTGCTCGACGAGAAGGGCCACATGACCTCGACCGAGGTCGAGCGCGACCTGGTGGTCGACGTGGCGCTGCGGTGGGGGACGGGGTACGACACCGAGCTCCGCTCGTTCGTCAACGTCATCGCCACCCCCAAGGGCGGGACCCACGTCAGCGGCTTCGAGCAGGCCGTGACGAGGACGGTCAACGAGGCCCTCCGGGCGTCGAAGACCCTGAAGACCGCCGAGCCCGACGTGATGAAGGACGACGTCCTCGAGGGCATGACCGCCGTGGTGACCGTGCGGCTGGCCGAGCCGCAGTTCGAGGGCCAGACCAAGGAGGTCCTCGGCACCCCCGACGCGCGCAAGATCGTGCGGTCCGTGGTCGCCCAAGAGCTCAAGGCGTTCCTGACCTCCACGAAGCGCGGCGACAAGGCGGTCGCCAAGACGGTGCTCGAGAAGGTCGCGAACGCCTCCCGCACCCGCATCGCGGCTCGCACCCACCGCGAGACCCAGCGCCGCAAGAACGCCCTGGAGTCGTCCGCGCTGCCGGCCAAGCTGGCCGACTGCCGCGCCACCGACGCCGAGCGCAGCGAGCTCTTCATCGTCGAGGGCGACTCCGCGCTCGGCACCGCGAAGCTGGCGCGGGACTCGGAGTTCCAGGCGCTGCTGCCGATCCGCGGCAAGATCCTGAACGTCCAGAAGGCGACGATCGCCGACGTCCTGAAGAACGCCGAGTGCGCCTCGATCATCCAGGTGGTCGGCGCCGGCTCCGGGCGGACCTTCGACCTCGACGCGTGCCGGTACGGTCGCATCATCTTCATGGCGGACGCCGACTCCGACGGCGCGCACATCCGCTGCCTGCTCGCGACGCTGTTCTTCTCGCAGATGCCGGAGCTCATCCGCGCCGGCCGGGTCTTCACCGCCGTCCCGCCGCTGCACCGCATCGAGCTGACCAACCCGCGCAAGGGCATGGACAAGGTCGTCTACACCTACTCCGACGGCGAGCTGCAGCGGAAGCTCGCCGACCTCCAGCGCCGCAACCTGCGCTGGAAGGACCCGGTGCAGCGCTACAAGGGCCTCGGCGAGATGGACGCCGACCAGCTGGCGGAGACCACGATGGACCCCCGCCGCCGCACCCTGCGCCGCATCACCGTCGACGACGCCGAGGACGCCACCAAGTGGTTCTCCCTGCTCATGGGCTCCGACGTGGCCCCGCGCAAGGAGTTCATCACCACCTCGGGCGGCCAGCTCACCGAGGACGAGCTGGACTTCTAGGCCCCGACCGCCGGTCGGGCGTGTCGAGACCCCCGCCCCGCCGGGCCTGGCTCAGAACTGCATGCGGACCAGGGTCACCGAGTGGGCGGGGACGCCGACCCGGACGAGGCCACGGCTGCGGCTGGGGCGCCCGTTGACCTGGCCGATGCCGCCCGTCTTGGCGACGAACCAGCGCTGGAAGGACACGGTGCGCGGGGTCTGCTGCCTGCCGCGGGCGTTGCGCAGGTCCAGCGCCTTCGGGGCGTAGCCGTTGGCGCGGTCGTTGACGATCCACAGGTTGACGACCCGACCCCGCTTGAACGCGCGGGTGGTGACCTGCTTGTCGTTGGTGTTCGCGCCGTCGAAGTCCGTGGTCCGCATCAGCTGGGCCTTGAAGGTGCTGGCGAACAGCGCGTTCGTGATGCGCGACTTGTTCCTGCGCGGTCCGCTGCTGTCCCCGCCCTCCGGGATGTGCGCCCAGATGGAGAAGCCGCGGAAGCCGACGTCCAGCTGGTCGAAGACCGACCGCAGCGACTGGGCGACGCCGTCGAACGCCCACGGGGTCTTCTCCCAGTGCATCTCCGTGTTGTACGGCGTGAGGCCGCGCTGGCGTGCGAGGGTCGCGAACCTCCCGGCCACCGCACGCTCGCGCAGGCGACGCTTCGGGTGGCTGTGGGACGTGGCGAAGTCGATGTGGCGCAGGATCCCCGCGTTCGCGTTCTGCAGCCAGCGCAGGTCGGGCTTGTTCGCGCAGTTCATCATCAGCCGCGGCATGGGGGTGGTGACCTGGTTGCGCAGCGCCTTGGCGGCGGCCAGGAAGCGGGGCGGGTTGAGCTGGCCCTCGTTGTTGTGCGGCTCGTTGTCCAGGCCGAGCACGTTGATCTTCACGCCGTGGTTCTGCATGTAGTCGACGTAGTCGGCCGCGATGGCGCCGTACCGGGCGGGGATGACCTTGCCGCCGTGCCTCTCACCCTCCTTCATCCAGGGGTGGAAGTCGGGGCACGTGGTGGGGTTCTTCGGGTCCACCGGCTGCGCCATCGCGTCGTAGCTGCCGCGGTAGTTGCCCGGGGTGGGGTCGCAGTCGGTGACGGTGTCCCGGCTCGCCCACACGCGGACCGACGGGTCCACCGCCTGGATGCGCTTGATGGCGCGCAGCGTCGGGCGGTACCAGCTCCAGTCGATGATCGGTCGGCCGTCGGGGTTGTCGGGGTTCTCGACGAGTCCACGACGGTCGGCGCGGAAGCTGACTCGGATCCACGAGAAGCGACCGCTGCCGAAGGTGCGCTCGACGATGTTCTTGCGGTTGGTCGCGAACGCCTGCGCCCGGGAGCGGCACTTGGGCTTCCCGAAGCGGCACTTCTGCTTGAGGTCGATGCCCCAGCCGTCGATGGGGCCGAAGCGGGGCTTGGCGAGGTCCACGCGGATCGAGTCCGACGCCTTCGGCGCCTTCACCGCACCCTGCGAGGGGGCGGCCGGCCCACCACCGACGAACAGCGTCGAGACCAGCGCCGCGACGATCAGGGCCGGGACCACGCGTCGCCAGGCGACGGCGGGCAGGGCAAAGGTCATGGAAGGGTGCTCCCCGAGAGTCGGCGCAGGGGGTGGACGGGTGAAGCGTAGGTGGTCGTACCGGACTGCGAACGTCATTCGTACAACGCTTCGGTATCGGCCTGCCCCAGGCGCGCCGCGCGCCCGCCCCTCAGCAGACCTGGTCGAGCAGGCCCGAGTCGACGTCGTACAGGAAGCCGCCGACCTTGACGTGGTCGGGCACCAGGGGGTGGGTCCGGACGGCGGACACGTCGGCGCGCAGGGTGGCCTGCTGGTCGCGCACGACGTTGAAGGACTGCCACGAGGCGTCCACGCCCGCTGACTCGCCGACCCGCTGGCGGAGCTCCTCCTCGGTGGCGCTGGCCACGGCGCACCGGGTGTGCGGCACGACCAGGACCCGGTCGACGTTGAGCAGGTGCACGGCCAGGACGAGGGCCTCCAGCGCCTGCGGCGTCACGCGCCCGCCGGGGTTCCGGAAGATCTTCGCGTCGCCCGGCTTGAGGCCGACCATCCCGAGCGGCTCGATGCGCGAGTCCATGCAGGTCACGAGGGCCACGCCGGCGTGCGCGACGCCGTCGAAGCCGCTGAGGGAGAAGTCGGAGGCGAACTCCTGGTTCGCCGCGAGCAGGTCGTCGAAGTCACCCATGGCGGCAGGGTAGGACACACCTCAGGTGCCCGTGCGGAGCGCCCCGGCCGCCGAGACGTCCCGGGTGGCCGCGCCGCGCAGCAGCACGAGAGCGAGCCCCGCGGCGAGCAGGGCGCAGACCGCCGCCCCCAGGAACACGGTCTGCTCCTGGGCGATCCCCGCCTCCTTCAGCGCCTCGACGTACGCCGGGCACGAGCCGCCCCCGCCGCAGACCTCGGAGAGCGGCGGGATCGCGTCGCGCTCGGCGTAGAAGCGGCGCAGGCCGATGGTCGTGAGGGCCGAGATGCCGACCAGCATGCCGATCATGCGGGCCACGACCACCAGGGCGCTCGCCACGCCGTGCACCCCCGGGTCGGTCGCGGCGAGGACGGCGGCGCTCACGGGCGCCAGGGCGAGACCGAAGCCCAGCCCTCCGACGAGCAGCGGGATCGTGGCGCTCGCCCGCTCCAGGCTGTCGAGGCCCCAGGTGCTCATCCACGCGAAACCGACGGCGGCGAGGACCATGCCGACCGACGCGACCACCCCCGCCGGGAGCAGGCGCAGCAGCCAGCCGCCGAGGACGGCCCCGACCGGCAGGGCCACGAGGAAGCGGACGAGCACCAGGGCCGCCATCAGCTGGGAGTCGGGGTAGACGGTCGTGCGGGCGAACAGCGGGATGTCGATGAGGGCCGCGATCAGCGCCGCGCCGACGAGGAAGCTGACCACCAGGGCGCCCCACGCGGGCCGGGCCCGCAGCGCGGCCCGGGGGAGGAGCGGCGAGTCCGCGCGCCGCAGGTGCAGCACGAGGGCCAGCAGCGCCACCGCGGAGCCGCCCACGTAGAAGACGGCGCGGTCGGAGACGAGCTGCACCTCGGGGTCGGCGGTGGCGAAGGTGAGGATGACGCCGGCGAGGACGGCGGCCAGCAGCAGCGACCCGAGGAGGTCGGCCTCGCGCATGCTGCGGCCCCAGGCGCGGACGTCGACCAGCGGACGTCGCGCGAACGCCCACCGCAGCAGGGTCAGGACGGCGAGGGCCGCCGCGGCGGCGCCGACCGGGGAGAGCCAGCGCCCGTCGGGCACGAAGGGGATCCACAGCCGGCCCCAGAACAGGTCGCGCAGCAGCACCGAGGGTCTCAGGAACACCAGCGAACCGACGGCCAACGTCGCCAGCGCCAGCAGCAGGCCCAGCCAGTCGGGGCGGCCCGGCGCCGTCGGCGCCGGGACCCCGGCACCTCGGCGGGCCAGCGCACGCACCGCGACGGCGAGCGCGAGACCGACGACGAGGTTCAGGGCGAAGATGGCGCGCCAGTCGGCGACGGCGAGCACCAGCGCGCCCACCAGGGGCCCGAGGACGGCACCCACCTCCTGGACCGCGGACACGAGGCCCAGTGGGACGCCGCGACGCCGGGGCGGGTAGAGGTCGGCGACGAGCGCCAGGGTCGCGGGCACCAGTCCGCCACCGCCGAGGCCCTGCAGGAAGCGGCCGGCCACCATGCTGGGCAGGTCGTAGGCGAGGGCCGTGACCAGCGACCCCAGCGAGAACACGACCAGCGAGGCGACGAGGACCGGCACCCGCCCGCGGAGGTCCGCGATCCGCCCGATGAGCGGCAGCATCGCGACGTAGCCGAGCAGGAAGCCCGACACGATCGGGGCGGCCCGCTGCAGCTCGGCGACCGAGATGCCGGCGCTGGCCATCATGTCCGGCAGCGCGAGCACGACGACGTACGTGTCCGCCGCGGCGAACGCCACCGCGACCGCGGCGAGGACGAGCAGGGCGCGGGAGCCGCGGCTGACGGTCACGGGGCTGGGTCGGGACGGTGGGTCGGCGTCCGCGTCAGGACGGCGCGGTGATGTCGACGTCGAGCCCGTAGTCGTCGAAGGTGATGACGTAGGTGATCGGGTCGGTGTCGGGGTAGAAGGCGCCGGTGAGCTCGGTGCGGCGCAGCAGCGTCTCGTCGTCGACGGTGTAGACGGCGTCGAAGTCGCCCTCGGCGCTGGGGATCAGGAACTGGACGGCCTCGCCGGGCACGGTGCCCGTGTACTCCGTGAGCACCTCGCTGTTGTCCTCGCCGCCGCGGACGGTCTCGCCCTCCTCGACGTCCTCGGTGGCGGTGAGCAGCGCCGAGAAACCGGTCTCGGTGTCCAGCAGCCGGGCGGGGTCGGGGGCGCCGTACTGCTCCGGGTCGACCTCCTGCCACCCGGGGCCGAGGGGCAGCTGGGCGTAGACGGTGTCGTCGACGGCGACGACGGGGACGTCGGCACCGCCGAAGCTGGTCTCGACACCGAGCGTGCCCTCGAAGGCGGGCTGCCGGTTCACCGCGCCGTCGGCGGACGAGACGCCCTGGACGCCGTCGGGAAGCTCCTCGGTCTCGACGGTGAGGTTGAGCCCCGGGGTGTCGTCGAGGTTCTGCTTCGCCTCGGCGAGCACGTCCTCCGGGCTCTGGCCCTCCTCGCCGGGCCCGTCGTCGCCACCGGAGCAGGCCGCCAGCAGGCCGGCGAGCACCGTCAGTCCCGCCGCGGCCGCCGCCGTGCGGCGGACGCGGGACGGGCGGGGAGCGGGGGCCGACTGCGACATGCCGTCAGGATTCCACAGCGTCGGTGGTCGAGAGCCCGGCCGCGGCGGCGCGCGCGGACAGGGGGCCGGCGACCGCGTCGACCGGCTGGGCCAGCGGGACGCCGGATCCGTCGCGGCGCCCGTCGGCCGGCGGCAGGTCGACGGGGACGCCGCTCGCGGCGGCCGCGCGGGCGGGGGCGGGCCCGGCCCAGGCGGTGAGCAGGACGTCCTCGCCGGAGCGGAACCGGTGGCAGCGCACGCCGCCGGTCGCCCGGCCCTTCGCCGGGTACTCCGTGAAGGGGCTGACCTTCGCGGCGCCCGACTCCGTGCCCGGCAGCGCCGTGGAGGAGCCCGAGACGGTGACCACGACGCGGTCGCCGTCCTGACCGAGCGCCCCGAACCAGACCACCCGGGCGCCCGCGGCGAGCTTGACGCCGGCGATGCCCCCGCCGCTGCGGCCCTGGGGCCGGACGGCGTCGGCCCCGTAGTGCAGCAGCTGGGCGTCGGAGGTGATGAAGCACAGCTCCTCCGTGCCGTCGTCGAGCGCGACCGCGCCGACGACCTCGTCGTCGTCCTTGAGCCCGATCACGGGCCACTCGTCCCGCCCGAGCACCTCGGGGTTGACCCGTTTGACGACCCCCTGCCGGGTGCCGAGCGCGAGGCCCGGCCCCTCGGTGGCCAGCGGGGCGAGCGCGACGGCGCGCTCGCCGGCCTGCAGCGCGACGAGCTCCTTCAGCGGCACGCAGCCCTGCAGGCTGGGGTGGTTGGCGGTCGGGGGCAGCGGCGACAGCTCCACCACGGGCAGTCGCACCAGTCGCCCCAGCGAGGTGATGACCCCGACCTCGCCGCGGGCGGTGGTGGGGACGGCCGAGACGACGACGTCGCGGGTGGCGCGGCCGCCGGCGTCGCCGAACCCGTCGAGCCCGGTCGTGCGGGCCAGGAGGCCGTCGCCCGACATGAGGGCCCAGCACGGGTCGTCGGCGACCTCGACGGGCGCCGAGGCGGCGGTCGTCGGCGCCGCGCCGAGGATGACGGTGCGACGCGGTGTCCCGTAGGTCCTCGCGACCTCGGCGAGCTCCTCGGAGACCTTCGCGCGCAGCAGCGTGTCGTCCGCGAGCAGGGCGTCGAGCCCCGCGATCCGCTCGGCGAGCTCGTCGCGCTCCGACTCCAGCTCGATCCTCGAGAAGCGGGTGAGTCGGCGCAGGGGGATCTCGAGGATGTCGTCGGCCTGCAGCGTGCTGAGGTCGAAGACCCCGATGAGCCGCTCACGGGCCTGGGCGGTGTCGTCGCTGCCGCGGATGACCTGGATGACCTCGTCGATGTCGAGCAGCGCGACGAGGCGGCCCTCGACCAGGTGCAGGCGGTCGGCGGCCTTGCCCCGCTGGTACACCGAGCGCCGGCGCACGACGTCGTAGCGGTGGCCGAGGTAGACCTCGAGCATCTCCTTCAGCGTCAGCTGGCGCGGCTGGCCGTCGACGAGGGCGACGGCGTTGACGCCGAACGACTCCTCCATCGGGGTCTGCCGGTAGAGCTGGTCGAGCAGGGCGTCCGGGTTGATGCCGCTCTTGACCTCGATGACGAGCCGCAGGCCGTGCTCGCGGTCGGTGAGGTCCTTCAGGTCGCTGATGCCCTGCAGCTTCTTGCCCTGCACCAGCGTCTTGATCCGTTCGATCACCCGCTCGGTGCCGACGCCGTACGGCAGCTCGGTGACCACGATGCCCTTGCGCCGCGGCGTGACCTGCTCGACGCGCGCCGTGGCGCGCATCTTGAAGGACCCGCGGCCCGTCTCGTAGGCCTCGGTGATGCCGTCGGTGCCGAGGATCTTGCCGCCGGTGGGCAGGTCCGGCCCCGGGACGAAGCGCATCAGCGCCGCGGTGTCGGCGTCCGGGTGCTCGACGAGGTGCCGCAGCGCCGCGACGACCTCGACCAGGTTGTGCGGCGGGATGTTCGTGGCCATGCCGACCGCGATGCCCGCCGCGCCGTTGACCAGCAGGTTCGGGATCGCCGACGGCAGCACCGACGGCTCGGTCTCGCGGGAGTCGTAGTTGGGGCGGAAGTCGACGGTGTCCTCGTCGATGGACGCCGTCATCTCCACCGCCGGGGGTGCCATGCGGCACTCGGTGTAGCGCATCGCCGCCGGCGGGTCGTCGGAGCTCCCGAAGTTGCCGTGGCCGTCGACCATCGGCAGCCTCATCGACCACGACTGGGCCATGCGCACGAGGGCGTCGTAGATGGCCCCGTCGCCGTGCGGGTGGAGGCGACCCATGACCTCACCGACGACGCGGGCGCTCTTCACGTGGCCACGGTCTGGCCGCAGGCCCATGTCGGTCATCGTGTAGAGGATCCGGCGCTGCACCGGCTTCAGGCCGTCGCGGGCGTCGGGCAGGGCGCGGGAGTAGATGACGGAGTAGGCGTACTCCAGGAACGAGGTCCGCATCTCCTCGCCGACGTCGATGTCGACGATGTGCTCCTCGAAGTCGTCCGCCGGGGGACTGGTGCCGCGTCGTGCCATGGCCTCATCATCGCCGGGCCCGCCGACACCCGCGCCGGGGGCACGCCGGGCCGGTACGTTGCAGACGTGACCGACGAGGCGACCGAGCAGCACACGGCCCCGACCGCCCCGCGCCACTGGGAGGCCGACGTCCTGCTGCGCGACGGCCGCACGGCGCACCTGCGCCCGATCCGGCCCGAGGACGCCGACCTGCTGGTCGAGTTCTACGCCCGGGTCTCGGACGAGTCGAAGTACTACCGCTTCTTCACCCCGATGCCGCAGCTGTCGGCCCGCGACGTGGTGCGGTTCACCCAGGTGGACCACCACGACCGGGTGGCGTTCGTGCTCACCGTGGCGGAACGCATGATCGCGGTCGGCCGCTACGACGTGGTCGGGGACGGCGAGGCCGAGGTCGCCTTCCTGGTCGAGGACCGTCACCAGGGCCGCGGCATCGCCCAGCTGCTGCTCGAGCACCTCGCGCAGGCGGGCCGCGAGCGGGGCCTGTCCCGCTTCAGCGCCGAGGTGCTGCCCGACAACCAGCGGATGGTCCAGGTCTTCCGCGACGCCGGCTACCACATGGCCTCCGGCTACGAGGACGGCGTGATCCGTCTCGAGTTCGGCATCGACCCGACCGAGACGGCGATCGGGGTGATGGAGCAGCGGGAGCACCGCGCCGAGTCGGCCTCCATCCAGGCCTTCTTCCACGCCCGGTCCGTCGCCGTGATCGGGGCGAGCCGCCGCTCCGACACCATCGGGCAGACCCTGGTCCGCAACCTGGTGACCGGCGACTTCACCGGCCGCGTGTACGCCGTGAACCCGGGCGCCAAGGCCGTGTCGGGCATGCCGGCGTACGAGTCGGTGACCGACATCGACGACCCCGTGGACGTGGCGATCGTCGCGGTGCCCGCCGACAAGGTGGAGGAGGTCGTCCTCGACTGCGCCGGCAAGGGCGTCCACGGCCTCGTGGTCATCTCCTCCGGCTTCGCCGAGACCGGCGACGAGGGCCGGCAGCGCCAGCGTCGCCTGGTCGGCCTGGCCCGCTCGTACGGCCTGCGGCTGATCGGCCCGAACTGCCTCGGCATCATCAACACCTCGCCGGACCACTCGCTGAACGCGTCGCTGTCGACGGTGATGCCGCCGCGCGGCCGCGCCGGCTTCTTCTGCCAGTCCGGCGCGCTGGGCACGGCCATCCTGGAGAAGGTGCAGAACCGCGGGCTCGGGCTGTCGACCTTCGTCTCGGCGGGCAACCGCGCCGACGTGTCGGGCAACGACCTCCTGCAGTACTGGCAGGACGACGACTCCACCGAGGTCGTGCTGCTCTACCTGGAGTCCATCGGCAACCCGCGCAAGTTCTCCCGCATCGCCCGGCGGGTCTCGCGCCGCAAGCCCGTGATCGCCGTCCGCTCCGGCCGTTCCAGCCAGGGCGTCCCGATGGGCCACGCCGTCCGCACCATCGCCGCCCCCGGGCAGGCCGTGGACGCCATGTTCCGCCAGGCCGGGATCATCCAGGTCGACACGCTGGAGGAGATGTTCGACGTCGCCCAGCTCCTCGCCCACCAGCCGCTGCCGGCGGGCGGCCGGGTGGCCGTGGTCGGCAACTCCGACGCCCTCGGCCTGCTGGCCACCGACGCCGCGGCGGCCGTGAACCTGTCGGTGACCCGCAGCCTGTCCCTGGGCGCGGACGCCACCGCCGAGGACTTCGAGGACGCCCTCGACGAGGCCATCGACGACCCCGAGGTCGACTCCGTGGTGGCGCTCTACGTGCCCCCGCTCAACGTCTCCGGCGAGGACGTCGCCAACGTGCTCGCCGCCGTGGGGGAGCAGTCCGACAAGCCGCTGGTGTCGTCGTTCCTCGGCGCCGAGGGGGTGCCCGAGCTGCTGCGGGTGCCCGACGTCGCCGGCTCGACCGCGGGCCGCGGCTCGGTGCCGTCGTACCCGGCCGTCGAGTCCGCGGTCCGCTCGCTCGCCTGCGTCGTCGGGTACGTCGAGTGGCTGCGCGGCGCGGAGGACGACCACGCCGAGCACGACGCCCAGACGGTCGCGGCGGACGACCAGCCGGCCGACGGCGAGGACGAGATCGACGCCAGCACCGCCAAGCGGCTGGTCAACCAGGTCCTTATCGACTCCCCCGAGGGGCGCGAGCTCACCCGCGACGAGCTGCGCACCCTGCTCGGCGCGTACGGCGTCGAGCTGAGCCGGTCGGCGCGGGTCGACGACCTGTCCCAGGCCCTCGACGCGGGCGAGCGGATGGGGTGGGACGTCGTCCTCAAGGCCACCGCGGAGCGCCTGCGCCAGCGCCCCGACCAGGCGCACGTGCGTCGCGGGATCAACTCGCCCGAGGAGATGCGCGAGGCCTGGCACTCGCTGACCGCGCTGCTGACGGACCCCGAGGACGCCGGCTTCGTCGTCCAGGAGACCGCGCCGCCGGGCGTGCCCGTCGCCATCTCGAGCACCGAGGACCCGCTGTTCGGGCCCGTCATCTCGTTCGGCATCTCCGGGCCGCTGACCGAGCTGCTCGGCGACAAGGCCTACCGGATCCCGCCGCTGAGCCGCCGCGACGCGGCCGCGATGGTGCGCGAGGTGAAGGGTGCGCCGATCCTGTTCGGATACCGGGGCAGCGAGCCCGCGGACGTCGACGAGATCGAGCGCCTGCTGCGCCGCGTCGCGGGCCTGCAGAACGACCTCCCGCAGCTGCAGGCGGTCGACCTGCCTCTCGTGCTGGTCGGCACCGAGGGCGCCCGCGTCCTGAACGCCTCCGCCCACGTCGCCCCGGTCGTCGACCCGCGCTCCGACTGGTTCGTGCGGCGGCTCTCCACCATGCCGGGCGACACGCTGCAGGACTGAGCCGGCCGGTCACGGGCCGGGCGCCCCGGGCGCCCCGGGCGCCCCGGGCGCCCCGGGCGCCTCACACGGCCGGCGAGGGCTGCTTCGGGTCGGTGGCCCTGTCGGACGTCGCCGTCGCGGCGGCGGGCCGGCCGAGGGCGAGGACGGCGACCGCGGCGACCACCATCGGCACGAGGAAGACGACGAAGAGGCCACGTCCGCCCATGCCGGTGGCGAGCAGCCAGCCGGCGATGGTGGGCGCGAGGATGGCGCCGAGGCGCCCCACCCCGACGGCCCAGCCCACGCCGGCGCCGCGGATGGCCGAGGGGTAGCGCGTCGCGACGACGGCGTACATGCCGGCGATCGCGGCGTTGGTGAAGAAGCCGACCAGGGTCGCGGCGGCCAGCGCGGGCACGGCCTGGCTCAGCGCCAGGGAGAAGACGACGAACATCACGGCGCCGCCGAGCAGGGCGCCCGCCTCGACCAGCTTCGCGGGGACCTTCACCGCCACGGCCGCGAAGACCAGTGCGCCGAGCACGCCCCCGACCGAGAGCAGGACGCCGCCGTAGATGCCCTGCTGCTCCGACAGCCCGGCGCCGGCGAGCAGCTGCGGCGTCCACGAGTTCGCGAAGTAGAACGACGCCATCACGCAGAAGAACGCGACCCAGATGAGCACGGTGGTGCGGCCGAGGTCGCCGCGGAACATGTCGGCCAGCCGCGCGCGGGCGACGGTCTCCTCGGGCGGCAGCGCGTCGACGGGTGCGCGGCCGATCCGGCGCAGCACGCCGTTGACGCGGTCGAGGGCGTCGGCAGGGCGTCGGACCACGAGGTGGTGGACGGACTCCGGCACGAAGGCCAGGGTCAGGAGCAGGCCGGTGAGGCCGAAGGCGGCGCCCAGCCAGAAGGCCGCGCGCCAGCCGTACGCCGCGATCAGCGGGGCGGCGAGCAGCCCGCCGATGGTGCCGCCGAGGGCGTAGCCCAGCGAGTTCAGCGTGATCGCGGGCTCGCGCCAGCGGGCGGTGCAGAACTCCGAGACGAAGGTGCTGAGGTTCGGCAGCATCGCGCCGATCCCGAGCCCGGTGAGGAACCGGAGCACCCCGAGCGCGGTGGCCGACGGCGCCAGGGCCGAGGCCGCCATGAGGACCGTGATGAGGCTCAGGCTCGCGATCGTCACCGGACGCCGTCCGACGCGGTCGGCGAGGGGTGCGAGACCCACCGAACCGATGGCCATGCCGACCAGGCCGGCGGACAGCAGCAGCCCGAGACCGCCCGGGCCGAGACCGAACTCGGCACTGACGGAGGCGCCGGTGAAGGCCATGACGAGGATGTCGAAGCCGTCGACGACGTTGAGGAAGATCGCGACGACGACGGCGGTCGTCTGGCGTCCGGTCATGCGGCCGTGGCTGATGACGTCGCGGACGTCGGTGGGTGTGGTGCTCATGGTGCTCCTGGATCGGTACTGGATCGGTCGGTCAGGGGAGGTCGAGGGTGAGGACGGCGGCGCCGGCACTCGCACGGTCGTCACCGCGCGCGGCCCGGGAGACGCAGGTGCACATCCGGCGGGTGGTCCGGTGCTCGTCGGCGGAGAAGAAGACGTCGCGGTGGTCGACGTGGCCGTCGACGTCCACGACGTCGACCTGGCACAGCCCGCACTCGCCCTTGCGGCAGTCGTACATCATCTCGACGCCGGCCTCGGCGAGCGTCTCCAGCACGGTGGAGTCGGCGCGGACGGTGCGGGTGAGGCCGAGACGGGGGACGACGACCTCGAACTCCTCGGGGGTGAACCACCCCGACGACCCGAACGTCTCGAACCGCAGGTGGTGGGTGGGCAGCCCGGCGTCGGCCCAGGCGCGCCGCACCGCGTCCATGAGCCGGATGGGGCCGCACATGTAGAGCTCGGTGTCGTGGCCGGCCGGGTGCGCCGCGATCTCCGCGACGAGCGTGGGGACGTCGAGGGGGGTGCCCTCGTCGTCCACGTGGATCCGCGCCGCGTCGCCGTGGCGCTCGACGACGTCGTCGAGGTAAGCCATGGCGCCGCGGGTGCGGCCGGCGTACACGAACGCGTGGTCGGCGCCGCGGCGGGCGAGGATCTCGCCCATCGCGAGCAGGGCGGTGATCCCGACGCCGCCGGCGAGGAGCACCTGGCGGGCGTGCCCGGGCCGCAGCTCGAAGTTCTGCAGCGGCTGCGTGCAGCGCAGGCGGTCGCCGGTGGCGAGGGCGTGCATGTGGCGCGACCCGCCGCGGCTGTCGGCGACGGCCAGCACCGAGAGGCTGACCTCGGTGGCGGTCTCGTCGGAGGAGACGATCGAGTACGACCGGACGTCCCGGCGCCCGCCGCCCAGGTCGACCTCGACGTCGAGGTGGGAGCCGGCAGGCGCGCGGCGGGGCTCGCGGGCCCCACGGCGCAGCGTGATGCGCCGGATCCCGTCGGCGACGTCGACGGCGGCCACGACCTCGGCGTCGCCCCAGCGGGGCCGGGCCTCGGCGACCACGTCAGCCCGCCCGGGTGAGGTCGGTGGGCCGGTCGGCGGGCTCGTCGAGGCGTCCCTCGGCGCGCAGCATCGCCTCGAGGATGCGACGCACCCACATGCCGCCGGCGTCGATGTTGAGGCTGTAGAACTCGTAGTCCGGGTGCGCGTCGATGGCCCTCTGCTGCGCCGTGAGCATCGCCTCGTCCTCGGCGAAGACGCCCTCGACGCCCTGGCGCAGCTGGGTGGTGATGAGCTGCGACTCGAGGCGGTAGTTGCGCATGAACGCCCAGAAGTAGTGGCAGCTGCGGTCGGTCTCCGGGGTGATCGTGTTCATCACGTAGCCGTTGACGCCCTGCGAGCGGTCGCCCTCGGGCGCACCGGTGCCGGCCTTGGCGACGCCGACGTCGATGCAGATCGTGGACGGCGCCCGGTAGTGGATGATCTGCCAGCGGTCGACCCTGCCGGTGAAGTCGGGGAACTTGTCGCGCATGTTCTTCGCCCAGAACGGCGGCGGGTCGATGTCGCGCATCCAGCGTGAGACGGTCACGGTGTCGCCGTCGTGCGTGGTGTCGAACTCCGACTCCGACAGCTCGGCCTGCCCGATGCTGCTGCCGTGCACGAACTCCTCGTGCGTGAGGTCCATGAGGTTGTCCAGCACCAGCTGGTAGTTGCAGGGCGCCTCGATGAGCAGCCCGTCGCCGGCCCACTCGGGGGAGTCCATCTGGCTCATGTCGGGGACCAGGTCGGGGTCGGCCTTCTCGGCGTCGCCGACCCAGACCCACACGTAGCGGTACCGCTCGACCACGGGGTACGACGGCACGGCCGCGGACGGGTTGACGGTCTGCTGGGCCGGCATCGACGTGCAGCGGCCCGACGCGTCGTACCGCAGCCCGTGGTACGGGCACTGGATGCCGCCCTCGGGGGTCAGCTCGCCCATCGACAGCGGTGCCAGGCGGTGCCAGCAGGCGTCGGCGAGGGCCGCGGCGCGGCCGTCGGGGGTGCGGAAGAGCGCCAGCGGGCGGCCGGCGACGGTGCGCGCCAGGGGCTTCCGCGCGGTGACCTCGTGGTCCCACGCGGCGACGTACCAGGCGTCGAGCGGGTGGGGGAAGATCTTGGCGGTGGTGGTCCGGTGCTGGTCCAGCACGCTCACGGCGGCTCCTCGGTGACGGTGGGTCGGGTGACGGTGGTCACGACTGTGACCGCCGCCACGGGCCCCCCGGAACCGCAGATTTCACTCAGTGAAAGACGACTCGAAGCGTACGGCGACCTCGTCGTACGCCGACCCGCCCAGCTCGCGGGTCACCGACCGCGCCGCGGTCCGCACCGCTGCGGCCAGCGCCGGGACCTCCGCGCCCTCGGCGAGCACGACGAGCGACAGGGCGGCCAGGACCTCACCGGCCCGGTCACGGACCGGCGCCGCGACCGACAGCGCGTTGTGGGTGACCATCCGGTCGCTCACGGCGAAGCCCCGCCGGCGGACGTCGGCGAGGAGCAGCCGCAGCCGTGCGGGGTCGGTCACCGTGTGCTCGGTGTAGCGGGGCAGCGGCCCGGCCAGGACGGCCTCCCGCACGTCGTCCGGGGCGTGCGCCAGCAGCACCAGGCCCACCCCCGGCGCGTGCAGCGGGAACCGGGAGCCCACCCGGGTCATCACCGGCACCGCGAAGCGGCCGGCGATCCGCTCGACGAAGACCAGCTCGGCGCCCTCGCGGACGGCCAGCTGGACGTTCTCCCGGGTCACGACGTACAGGTCCTCGAGGTAGGGCAGGGCGGCCTCCCGCAGCCGCTGGCCGCGGGGAGCCAGCGAGGCGAGCTCCCACAGCCGCAGCCCCACCCGGTAGCGGCCGTCGGGCAGCCTCTCGAGCGCTCCCCAGGCGACGAGCTCGGCGAGACGGCGGTGCGCCGTGGGGGTGCTGACCCCCGAGCGGCGGGCCAGGTCGGCCAGGCTCAGCACCGGGTGGTCCCGGTCGAACGCACCGAGCAGCGCCAGCACCTTCGCGGTGACGCTGCTGGCCGGGCTGCTCGTCGGGACGGCGTCCACGGAGCCCATCCTGCCCGAGTTGCGTCGCGCCGAAGCGGGTTGACAGGGTCGTCGGCGAGACGGGGCCGACCCGGGGACAGGCCCCGTGCGCCCGCGTCCGGAGAGGCGGCGGGTGCCGACCAGCCACGGACACGAGACCCCCACCGGGGCCGCACGACCGGGAGCCACGACGACCGGGGGCGGCCTGCGCGCCGACGTCGAGGGGCTCCGTGGGGTGGCCGTCGGGATGGTGCTGCTCTACCACCTCGGTCTGCCCGGCCTGGGCGGCGGCTTCGTCGGCGTCGACGTCTTCTTCGTCGTCTCCGGCTTCCTCATCACCTCGCTGCTGCTGCGCGAGATCGACCGCACCGGCTCGGTGTCCCTGCGCGCCTTCTACGCCCGCCGCGCCCGCCGGCTGCTCCCCGCCGCGAGCTTCGTCCTCGTCGTGACCGCGGTGGCCGGTTGGTGGGTGCTGCCCGGCTCGGCCCACGAGAACCTCGGTCGTGACGTCGCCTCCTCGGCGCTGTACGTCGTGAACTGGGAGCTCGCCGGACGCTCCGTCGACTACCTCGCCGAGGGGGAGAGCCCCTCGGTGCTGCAGCACTACTGGTCGCTGGCCGTCGAGGAGCAGTTCTACGTGCTCTGGCCGCTCCTGGTCCTGCTCGCGCTCGCGGTCGCGCGTCGTCGTGGGCTGCGGGCACGGCCGCTGCTGCTCGGGGCGGTGTCGGTGGTCGGGCTGGCCTCGTTCGGCTGGTCGGTGCACCTGACCGCTACCGACCCGGCGGCGGCGTACTTCGTCACCACGACCCGGATGTGGGAGCTCGCGATCGGCGCCGCACTGGCGTTCGCGGTGCCACGCCTGGGCTCGCTGACGCCGCGGCTCCGCGCCCTGGTCGCGACCGCCGGCCTCGCGGCGGTCGTCGCCGGCGGGCTGGCCCTCAGCCCGGCCACGGCCTGGCCCGGCTCGGCCGCGCTGCTGCCGACGCTCGGCGCGGCGGCGATCATCGCCGCCGGCACCGGCGGGCCGACGGCCGGGGCCGCGCGCCTGCTCACCTGGCGCCCCCTCGTCGCCCTGGGCGGGATCTCGTACGCCCTGTACCTGTGGCACTGGCCGCTGATCGTCCTCGCCCGCGCCTGGCACGGGCCGCTGGGCTGGTTGGACTCGGTCGCCCTGGGCCTCGCCGCGTTGTCGCTGGCCTGGTTCACCGGCCGGCTCGTGGAGGACCCGCTGCGCTTCCGCCCCCGGCTCGTGCGCCGCGCCGGGACGACGCTGCTCGCCGCCGCCCTGGTCACCACGGTGACCGCGGGCACGGGGGTGGCGCTGGTCCGGACGGTCCCGGCGTTCGTCGTCCCCGACGGCGCGGACGCGCCGGGCGCCCGGGCCCTCGTCGACGACCCCTCCGCCCGGCCGTGGCGCGTCAACCGGGACCCCGGCCGCTTCTATTCCACCGAGGGTCGCGTCCTGCCCGACCCGTCGGTCGCCAAGAAGGACGGCCTCCTGCGGCGCTGCCAGGTCAGCCGGGACGTCACCGAGCCCCGCCTGGGCGGCGAGTGCACCTTCGGCGACGTCGACTCCGATGAGCGCGTGATGCTCCTCGGGGACTCCAAGGCGGGCCAGTGGTTCCCCGGGCTCGAGCGCATCGCCGAGCGTGAGGGCTGGCGCCTCGACGTGCACCTGAAGTCGTCGTGCCCGGTGTCGCGCACCGGGGTCGAGCGGATGTGCACCGACCACACCGACGCGCTGCTGGCCGAGATCGCCGACGACCCACCGGACCGCGCGATCCTGTCGCAGCACCTCGGCAAGGGCCAGTACGACCACGACGACCGCGGGCTCGAGGAGGCCGTGGGGGAGGTCGTGGACGCCGGCGTCGAGGTGCTGGTGCTCGCCGACAACCCGGCACCCCCGACGGACGCCACCTTCGCGTGCGTCGAGCAGCACCCCCGGGCGTACGACGCGTGCGCGTTCGACCGGGACGACGCCCTGGCGAGGAGCGGGACGCCGCGGCTCACCGCGCTGGCCGAGCGGCTCGGCCTGCCGGTCGCCGACGTCAACGAGTGGATCTGCCCTCCCGGCGTCGGTGCGCGCGGTGGGGAGTGCCCCGCGGTCGTGGCCGGCACCCTGGTCTACCGGCAGGGCAGCCACCTCACCGGGACCTACGTCCGCTCGCTGACGCCGATGCTGCACCGGGAGCTCGCACGCCTCGGCTGGGCCGACACCCCGGCCGCGGAGATCCGCCTCGGCCGACGGTGAGGGCCCGGGTGGGCGGCCCGGGGGCCCGCGGCCGACGTGGCAGACTCCCACGCATGCGCAGCCGCACCGCGGGGGACCGCGCCGCCGAGCTCCGGGCGGCCATCGACCAGACGGGGTACTACCCCGACGTCGTCGGTGACGGCGTCCGTGCGGCCGTGGCCGGCGAGGAGGTCACCGCCTTCTACGTCCACCACGAGCCGACGTTCGACCGCGACGAGGTCCGCCGCCACATCACCGTCGTGGCGCTGACGCCGACGCGCATGATCCTCTGCCACACCGACGAGCACGCCGGCGACGACCTGCTCCCCGAGCCGTACACCTCGACCTCGACCGAGGCCATCCGGCTCTCCTCGGTCCGCTCCGTCGTGGTGACCCGCATGATCGCCAACCCCACGGGCGGCCCGAAGCCCCCCGCGGAGGCCGTCGTCACCGTCGGGTGGGGCGGCGGCGGGCGGGTCGACCTCGAGCCCGCCGGCTGCGACGACCCGGAGTGCGACGCCGACCACGGCTACACCGGCGTCATCGCCCCCGACGACTTCTCGCTGCGGGTCTCGGCCGCGGCCGACGGTGGTGACGCCGTCCCGCGCCTGCTGGCCTTCGCCGAGGCGCTGTCCGCCGCGACGCACCAGCAGTGACCGACCTGCCGGGGGCCGGGGGCGCCGCCGACGAGCTGGTCGAGCCCCGGTACGGCGACCGCACGCTGGGTGACGTCCTGCCCGCGGTCGCCGCGGGCCTCGGGCTCGATCCCGACGTGCTGGGGGAGGCCCCGGCCGGGCTCGCCCTGCCGCCGTCCACGGCGTACGTCGTCCTGCTGATCGACGGCCTCGGGGCCCGCTTGCTCGAGCAGCACGCCCACCTCGCGCCGTACCTCTCGGCGCTGCCCGACGCCACCGGGACCGGGCCGGGGGCGACGGCCGGCGTGCCGTCGACGACGGCGACGAGCCTGACCTCGCTCGGGACGGCGCTGACGCCCGGCACGCACGGCGTGGTGGGGTTCACCTCGCGGATCCCGCACACCAAGCGGCTGCTGGAGGCCCTGCGCTGGGACGACGCGGTCGACCCGCGGGAGTGGCAGCCCCACCCCACGGCCTTCGAGCGGCTCGCCGAGGCCGGCGTGACCACGACGACGGTGAACCAGCGTGCGTTCCGCCGCTCAGGCCTCACGGTCGCCGGTCACCGGGGCGCGGAGTGGGTCGGCGCGGACAAGACCGGCGAGCGGATCGCGGCCGTCGCGACCGCGGCGGCCCGGACGCCGTCGGTCACCTACTGCTACGACGGCGACCTGGACTGGGTGGGGCACCGTCACGGCGTCGACTCCGACGCCTGGCGCGCCCAGCTCGTGGCCTGCGACGCCGACGCGCAGCGCCTCCGGGCGGCGCTGCCGCCGCGTGCGACGCTCGTCGTGGTCGCCGACCACGGCATGATCGACGCCCCCCAGGCCTCCCGCGTCGACGTGGCCGCGGTCCCGGCCCTCCGGGAGGGCGTCGACCTGCTGGCCGGCGAGGCCCGCTTCCGGCACCTCTACGTCCGCCAGGGCGCCCTGGACGACGTCGTCACCGCCTGGTCGGCGCACCTGGGCGACGGTGCCCTCGTGCTGCCGCAGGAGGAGGCCGTGGCCCGCGGCTGGTTCGGGCCGCCCGGCACCTCCCTCGACACGGACGTGTCCCCCCGGGTGGGCGACGTCGTGGTCGCCTGCCGGGGGGACGTGGCCGTGTTCGACTCCGACCGCTTCGCCTACGAGACGCGGCTGGTCGGGCTGCACGGCTCGCTCACCGCGACCGAGATGCTCATCCCGGTGCGGGTGGACTGAGCCGGCCCGCCCGGCCCTCCTGGCACGTCCTGCTCGGTGGTCGTGGTGCTCAGCGGTCCTGGCGGCTGTCCAGGACGGCGAGGTCCTCGCCGAGGGTGACGTCCCACTCGGTGCCGTCGGCCTCGACGACCTCGACCTCGTAGGCCTCCGGGGTGCCGTCCCGGACGTCGTCCGAGCGCTCCACCGAGACGGCCTCGCCGCTGCCGACCTCCTCGACCGCCGCCGCCTCGACGCGCTCGCGCTCGCCGCCGGTCACCGGGCGGTCGTCGGCGTCCGGGGTGTCGGTGGTGTCGCTGGTGTCGGTGGTGTCGTCGTACCGGTCGTCGCCGTCGTCGTCGGCGTCCTCGCGCTCGCGGGTGACGACCTGGAGGTCGTCGTCCAGGCTGATGCTCCACTCGACGCCGGTCGCGTCGAGGACGTCGACCTCGTAGGCCTCACCCCGGTCGTCGCTGGTCTCGGCCTCGAGCACCTCGCCGCCGCCGACGGCGTCCAGCGCGGCGGCGCCGACGCGGTCGCGGTCGCCGCCGGTCAGGGGGCCGTTGTCGCCGTCCGCGGCGTAGGCGACGCCCGCGCCGCCCAGGCCGAGGACGGCGACGGTCGCGACGGCGGGGATCCAGACGCGCTTGCGGGTGAGGGTATGCTTCGCGGTGGTGGTGTTCATGATCGGGTCCTCTCGGGTGGGGTCCGTGCTGATGACCCCTACGTTCGACCGAGGTCGCTGAACCGGACCTGAAGCCGCCTGAAGACCCGTTCAGGAAGGCCGGGTCGTGGGCAGGCGGACGACGAAGCGCGCGCCGCCGAGCGGCGAGGTCTCGACCCACGTCCCACCGCCGTGGCGGCGGACGACGTCGGCCACGATCGCGAGCCCCAGGCCGCTGCCGCCGGCGTCGCGGCTGCGCGCCTCGTCGAGGCGCACGAACCGCTCGAAGACGCGCTCCCGGTCACCCTCGGCGACGCCGGCGCCGTCGTCGTCCACCCGGAGCAGGGCGCCCTCGGGCCGCTCCTCGGCGCCGAGGGCGACGCGGGAGGTGGCGTGCCGGGCCGCGTTGTCGACGAGGTTGCGGACCACCTGGCCCAGGGCCACGGGGTCGCCCAGCACGCGCACCGCGCCGACGCCGGACGCGTCGACGGTGACGGCGCCCACCCGCGTCAGGCGGGTGGCCTCGGCGAGCAGGAGGTCGTCGAGGTCGACCTCGGTCTGCGGCGCCCGGCGCCCCTTGTCGGCGCGCGTCAGCAGCAGCAGCGACTCGACGAGCCGCTGCATCCGCACCGTCTCCTCCAGGGTCGCCTCGGCGAGCTCGCCCTCGTCCATCGCGCCCGGGTGGGCGGTCGCGACCTCGGCGGTCTGACGCAGGCTGGCCAGCGGCGAGCGCAGCTCGTGGGAGGCGTCGGACACGAAGCGCCGCTGCTTCTCGGCGGAGTCCTCGAGCCGTCCGAGCATCCGGTTCATCGTCTCGGCGAGCCGGTGGACCTCGTCGCCGGACGGCGGCACGGGCACGCGGCGGTGCAGGTCGTCACCGCCGATGGCGTCGGTCTCCGCGCGGATCCGCTCGACGGGTCGCAGCGCCCGGCCGGTGACCACCCAGGTGGTCGCGCCGACGACGAGCAGGACGGCGGGCAGGCCCAGCGCGAGCAGCGGGACGAGCGCGGCGACGGAGTCGTCGACCTCCTCGGCGGGGACGGCGACGGTGACGACGTACTCGCTGTCGTCGCCCGTCTCGGCGTCGGTGGTGACGACGACCCAGTCGCCCGGCACGCCGGCCACGCGGGTGGCGCCGTCGTCGAGGGGGAGCCCGGCCGGGAGCCCGGTGGTGGCGACGACGAGGCCGCCGTCGACGGTCGCGACCTGCTCGAGCACGTCCTCGGACAGGTCCTCGGCCCGCTCGGCGGGCTCGTCGTCCTCGTCGGGGTCGGGGGCCTCCCCGAGGACGTCGGGCGGCCCGGAGGCCTCGACCTGCGCGGCGAGCGCCTCGGCCCGCTGCTCGGCGTTCGTCTCGAGGCCGTCGGTCAGCGAGTCACGCAGCAGCGCCACGAGGACGACGGCACCGAGCGCGAGGGCGACGGCCACGACCAGGACGGCCGCGGCGGTCGTCCGGGTGCGGACGGACGCGCGGGCGAGGACGCCCGGGCGCTCAGCCACCGTTGCCCGCCAGCCGGTAGCCCGCGCCGCGCACGGTCTGGATCGCCTCCCGGCCGAACGGGCGGTCGATCTTGTTGCGCAGGTGGCGGACGTAGACCTCGACGATGTTCGGGTCGCCGAGGAAGTCGTCGTCCCAGACGGAGTCGAGGATCTGGCGCTTCGAGACGACGTCGTCCGCGTGCCGCAGCAGGTGCTCGAGCAGCGAGAGCTCGCGCGAGGTCAGGTCGAGCGGCGTCTCGCCCCGCCAGGCGCGGCGGGCGGCGGGGTCGAGGGACAGGTCCCCGGCGCGGAGCACCGTGGGGCGCGCCCGGGCGCCGCGGCGGGACACGGCCCGCAGCCGGGCGACGAGCACGGGGAAAGAGAACGGCTTGGTCAGGTAGTCGTCGGCCCCGGTGTCGAGCCCCTCGACCTGGTCCCACTCGCCGTCCTTGGCGGTGAGCATGAGGACGGGGGTCCAGTTCTCCTCGGCGCGGAGCGTCTCGCAGACCTTGTAGCCGTTGACGCCGGGCAGCATCAGGTCGAGGACGATCGCGTCGTAGTCGTTCTCGCGGGCGTACCAGAGCCCGTCGGTGCCGTCGTGGGCCACGTCGACGGCCATGCCCTCGGCCTCGAGGCCCACCTTCACGGCGCGGGCGAGCCGCACCTCGTCGTCGACGACGAGCACGCGCACGACGCACCTCCTGGTCCGGGAACACCCCATCGTCCCGGACCCGGGCTGAACGCCGGCTGAAGACCCGCGAGGGCCGAGCGCGGCGACCACCGAGCGGTGGTCGCCCTCAGAGGTAGTTCTGGCCGTGCGCCTGGTTGCCGATGTTCTTCGAGTGGTGCTGGTGGGCGTCGAGGCCGTGGCGGGCGTCCGGGCTCGGGGTCGCGCTCGGGTCGGGGGCGTGGCCGGACCCGGTGGCGAGGTCGCGCTTCAGGCGCGACGTGCGGCGCCAGTCGTAGGCGAAGTACGCCACGACGACCACGACGACGGCGAGGCAGATCCAGAGAAACATGCGGTACCCCCGTACCTCGAGGGGTGCCCGAACAGCGCCCCCGGAGGACCAACCTAGCCGAACGGCAGTGGATCGGCTGTGAGCGAGGTGGCGCGGGCGCGGGCGGCGGTGAGTCGTCGGCGGTGGTGACGACGGCACAGCACCTCGTACGCGACCTCCGGCTCGTCGTCGGCCGACGGCGGCGCCGGCTCGACGTCCCCGACGACGATGACCTCGCCGTCGGTGACCATGACGCCGTCCTCGGTGCGGGCGTTGTGGGTGGCGCGCTCCCCGCACCAGCAGAGGGCCTCGACCTGGAGCGTCAGCATCCGGTCGGCCAGCTCCACGAGCCGGGCGGTGGCGGGGAAGAGCCGCCCGCGGAAGTCCGTGAGGATCCCGAACGCGAAGACGTCGATCGACAGCTCGTCGACGACCTTCGCGAGCTGGTCGACCTGGTCGGGGGCGTAGAACTGGGCCTCGTCGCAGATGAGGTAGTCCACGCGGCCACCCGCGGTGAGCAGGCCGACGACGTGGTTCCAGAAGTTCAGGTCCTCGGTGACCTCGGCGGCGTCGTGGGTCAGGCCGAGCCGGCTCGACAGCGTCGCCGTGCCGGCGCGGTCGTGGGCGGTGAAGATGCGTCCGACCCGGCCCCGCGAGCTGTGGTTGTGGTTCGTCTGCAGGGCCAGGGTCGACTTGCCGGAGTCCATCGTCCCGGTGAAGAAGAGGAGGTCCGCCACGGGCGGCGATCCTTCCACACACCACGGGTCCGATACTGGCGGCGTGGAAGCGAGGTATCCGGGCACCTGCCCCGCCTGCGGCGGCGCGGTCTTCCCCGGCGACACGATCGTCCGAGCGAGCGCGAAGGACCCCTGGGTGCACGAGGGGTGCCGGACGACGGCCGCCACGACGCCACCGGCGAAGGCCGGCGCGAGGACGTCGAAGGCGGGCCGCTCGCGCTTGCAGCGCGACGCCATGAGCGAGCCGACCGGCGCCGTCGAGGTCTTCACCGACGGCGCCTGCAAGGGCAACCCCGGCCCCGGCGGCTGGGCGTGGGCGCGTGACGAGCACACGTGGGACTCCGGCCATGAGGCCGCCAGCACCAACCAGCGGATGGAGATCCGCGCGGCGTACGAGGCGGTCAAGGCGCACCCGGGGCCGCTCGTGGTGGTCAGCGACTCGACGTACGTCGTGAACTGCTTCCGCGACGAGTGGTGGAAGGGCTGGCGTCGCCGCGGCTGGGTGAACGCCGCGAAGAAGCCCGTGGCGAACCGCGACCTGTGGGAGCCGTTCGTCGACCTCGTCGCCGAGCGGCTGGACGGCGGGGAGCCCATCGCCTTCCGGTGGGTCAAGGGCCACTCCGGCGACCGCATGAACGACCTCGTCGATCGTCTCGCCGTGGAGGCCAGTCACCGCGCTGGCTAGTGTCCCCACCTAGTGTCGTTGCATGGACTACAGGCACCTCGGCAACAGCGGTCTCAAGATCTCCGAGATCACCTACGGCAACTGGCTCACCCACGGTTCGCAGGTCGAGAACGACGTCGCCACGCAGTGCGTGCGCGCCGCCCTCGACGCGGGCATCACGACGTTCGACACCGCGGACGTCTACGCCAACACCCAGGCCGAGACGGTGCTCGGCGACGCCCTCAAGGGCGAGCGGCGCGAGTCGCTGGAGATCTTCACCAAAGTCTACTTCCCGACGGGCCCGAAGGGCCCGAACGACACCGGCCTGTCGCGCAAGCACATCATGGAGTCCATCGACGGGTCGCTGACGCGCCTGCAGACGGACCACGTCGACCTCTACCAGGCCCACCGCTACGACTCCTTCACCCCGCTGGAGGAGACGATGCAGGCCTTCGCGGACGTCGTCCGCGCGGGCAAGGCGCACTACATCGGCGTGT
The DNA here is from genome assembly GCF_022436705.1 of Nocardioides sp. CFH 31398. GTDB lineage: Bacteria > Actinomycetota > Actinomycetes > Propionibacteriales > Nocardioidaceae > Nocardioides. Next base: position 105,145 of record NZ_JAKUHT010000025.1, read on the forward strand.
CCGAGTGGACCGCCGACCAGCTCCGCGCCGGTGTGGAGCTCGCGCGAGACCTCGGCTTCCAGCTGGTGTCGAGCCAGCCGCAGTACTCGATGCTGTGGCGCGTCATCGAGGACGAGGTCGTGCCCACCAGCCGCGAGCTGGGCGTCTCCCAGATCGTCTGGTCGCCGATCGCCCAGGGCGTGCTGTCGGGCAAGTACAAGCCGGGCGAGGACCTGCCGGAGGGCTCCCGCGCCACCGACGAGAAGGGCGGCGCCGACATGATCAAGCGGTACATGCGCGACGACGTCCTCGAGCGCGTGCAGCAGCTGGTCCCGATCGCGCAGGAGCTCGACCTGACCATGGCGCAGCTCGCCGTGGCGTGGGTGCTGCAGAACGACAACGTCGCCGCCGCGCTGATCGGCGCCTCGCGGCCGGAGCAGGTCCACGAGAACGTCGCCGCCTCCGGCGTGACGATCCCCGACGAGCTGATGAGCCGCATCGACGAGGCCCTCGGCGACGTCGTGGAGCGCGACGCCTCGAAGACCGCCGAGCAGACCCCGAAGGAGCGGTTCAGCTGAGCGGCCCGCTGGTCTCCGTCGCCGACCTCGCCGACCTGATGTCGGCGGGGCCGGTGACGCTGCTCGACGTCCGCTGGCGGCTCGGCGCGACCGACGGGCGCCAGCAGCACGAGGCGGGACACCTGCCCGGCGCGTCGTACGTCGACATGGACGAGGCCCTCGCCGACCACACCGTCGTCGACGACGCGATCAGGGGAGGCCGGCACCCGCTGCCCGACCCCGAGCTCTTCGGGTCGTTCATGCGGGCCCTCGGCGTACGACGTGACGTGCCGGTCGTCTGCTACGACGACGTCGGCGGCACCTCCGCGGCCCGCGCGTGGTGGCTGCTGCGCCACCACGGCCACGAGTCCGTGGCGGTGCTCGACGGTGGGTACTCGGCCTGGGTCGCCGAGGGCCGGCCCGTCGAGACCGGGCCCGGGCCCGAGAAGGAGCCGGGCGACTTCGAGCCCGGCCCCGGCGTGATGCCGCTCGCGGAGCCGGACGACCTCCTCGACGGCCGCGTCGTCCTCGACGCGCGGCCGGGGGAGCGGTTCCGCGGGGAGAGCGAGCCGGTCGACCCGGTCGCCGGCCACGTGCCCGGCGCCCGCAGCGCCCCGGCCGCCGAGAACCTCGGCGAGGACCAGCGGCTGCGGCCGCTGGACGAGCTGCGGGAGCGGTACGCCGCGCTCGGGGCGCTCGACGGCGACGAGGTCGCCGTCTACTGCGGCTCCGGGATCACCGCGACGCACGACGTCCTCGTGCTGGAGGCGCTCGGCCGCACGGCGGCGCTCTACCCGGGGTCGTGGAGCCACTGGGTGACCGACCCCGACCGACCCGTGGAGGTGGGACCGTGACCGACCCGTCCAGCCACACCGACGACCCGGACCTGAGGAAGCTCGGGCTCGGGACCGCCGCCCTTGGCCGCCCGGAGTACATCAACCTCCACACGCAGGTGGCCGACGACCTCGGGGACTCGCGGTTCGACCGCGAGGCCCTCGAGCGCCACGCCCACCGCGTGCTCGAGGCGGCGTGGACCGCGGGCGTCCGCCACTTCGACACGGCCCGCTCGTACGGCGCCGGCGAGGCGTTCCTCGGTTCCTGGCTCGCCGCCCACCCCGGGCGCCGGGAGGAGATCCGGCTGGGATCGAAGTGGGGCTACACCTACGTCGCGGACTTCCGCCCCGGGGCCGACGTCCACGAGACGAAGGACCACTCGCTCGAGACGTTCGAGCGGCAGTGGGCGGAGACGCTCGAGGCGCTGGGCGGACCGCCCGACCTGTACCTCGTCCACAGCCTGACCTCGGACTCCCCGGCCCTCGACGACCGCGCGCTGCTGGCCCGGTTGGGCGAGCTGCGCGCGGACGGCGTGCGGGTCGGCCTGTCGACGAGCGGCCCCGACCAGGGTGACGTCCTGCTGCGGGCGCTGTCGCTGCCGGACTGCCCGTTCACGACCGTGCAGGCGACCTGGAACGTGCTGGAGACCTCGGTCGAGCCCGCCCTCGCCCGGGCCCACGACGCGGGCTACCTCGTCGTCGTGAAGGAGGCCCTGGCGAACGGCCGCCTCGCGGACTCCGACGAGCAGGCCGCGCAGGCGCTGGCCGCGGCGATGGCGCTGCCGTACGTCGACGTCGTCCTCTCGGGCGCGAGCAGCGTGGAGCAGCTGCGCAGCAACCTCGCCGCGGCGTCGTACGAGGGGGAGGCGTTCGACCTCCCGCCCGAGTCGCCGGAGGACTACTGGGCGACCCGGAAGTCGCTGGCCTGGTCGTGACGCCTGGTGGTCGAGGACCCGATGCCGAACGTCCACGACGTCGGCCGGCGGGATCATGGGTAGGACGCGACGGTCGGTCTACGTCCTGAGGTTGAAGGTGGCTTCGCCGTCGGTCCAGCGGGTGTCGTAGCGGGGGTCGTGGGCTCGTCGGTGGTGGTGGGGGCAGAGCAGGGCGACGTCCGCAAGGCGGGTGGTGCCGCCCTTCGCCCAGGCGTGGAGGTGGTGGCCGTCGCACCAGGCGGCGGGGATGGTGCAGCCGCGGGCCTGGCAGGTGTGGTGGGCGATCTCGGCGGCGCGGCGGATGGCGCCCTCGATGAGGCGGCGGGAGCGGCCGGCGTCGAGGATGACCGACGTCCCGGACAGCACGTAGGGGTGGATCCCCGCGTTGCACGCCAGGCGGCGTGCCTGCTCCAGGGTGATGTCGACGCCGGTGGTGGTGGTCGCGAACCCGGCGTGCTCGAGGTCGTCGCGGAGCTTCTCGGCGTCGATGAGGACCGCGACGGTCACGGCGTTGCCGTGGCGGTGGGGCAGGTCGGTGGTGTCGAGCTTCTCGAGCAGGGTGCACAGGGCCTGTCCGCGGCGCTCGGGGCCGGTGAGGTGCTGGCCGTCGACCGCGGGCTCCTC
>NZ_JAKUHT010000026.1 GCF_022436705.1 Nocardioides sp. CFH 31398
GGGCGGAGCACCCGGCGCGGGCGGCGGCGTGGTCGGCGCGTACGTCGTCCAGCTGGACGAGCAGAGCTTCCAGACCACGCTCGAGGCGTCGATGACGGCGCCGGTGCTGCTGGTCTTCTACTCGCCGTCGCGGATGCCGGAGAGCGCCCAGCTCGCGGACGACGTGGCGCTGCTGGCCGACGAGTTCGCCGGTCGGTTCCTCGCCGGGCTGGTCGACATCGACGCGGTCCCGCAGATCGCGCAGGCGATGCAGATCCCGTCCGTGCCGCTGGTGGTCGCCGTCCTCGAGGGCCGGCCCGCGCCGCTGCTGCAGGACGTCGTCCCGCTGGAGGAGCTGCGGACGGCGCTGACCCAGGTGATGCAGCAGCTCGCGGGCCAGGGCATGACCGGGCGCCACCACCCGCTGACCGGGGCCCCGGTCGAGGCGGAGGACCCCGACGCCGAGCCGCCGCTCGACCCCCGCTTCGTGCCGGCCGAGGACGCCCTGCAGCGCGGGGACGCCGACGGAGCCGTCGCGGAGTACCAGAGGCTGGTCGACGCGAACCCCGCCGACACCGAGGCGGCCGCCGGCCTGGCGCGGGCGAAGCTGCTCCAGCGCGCGGGCACCGCCGACCTCAACGCCGCCCGCGCCGCGGCCGCGGCCGCCCCGGACGACGTCGACGCCCAGCTCCTCGTCGCCGACCTCGACCTGCTCGGGGGACACGTGGAGGACGCGTTCAACCGCCTCGTCGACCTGGTCCGCCGCACGCGGGAGGGCGAGCGCAACCGTGTGCGCGAGCACCTCGTCGAGCTGTTCACGGTCGTCGGCAACGCCGACCCGCGGGTGCAGCGCGGCCGCCAGAACCTCGCCTCGGCCCTGTTCTGAGCGACACAGCGATGCCGGACGACCCCTCGGTCGAGACCGTCGCGGACGGCGTGGCCCGCGTGCGGTGGACGCACGCCGGCACCGACGTCGTCCGCGCCACGGTCGAGGACGCCCTGTCGACCCACGGCCGGGTCGAGGCGCACGTCGGCGTCGACGACGTGGCGGGCCAGCGCACGGCCACCTGGTCGGGCCTGCGCAAGGAGGGCGTGCGACGGGGCGTCGCCGGTGACGAGGTCGTCTACGCCCGCCTCGACTCCGACGCCTCCGTCGGGGAGCCCGACGGCTTCCGCGCCCTGCTCAACAGCTTCCTGCCCCGCAAGCGGGCGATCGCGCAGATGCTGGTCCGCGACGACCGCGGCCGGGTCCTGCTGTGCCGCCTGACCTACAAGCGCGACTGGGACCTGCCCGGCGGTGTCGTCGAGGTGGGGGAGTCGCCCCAGCTCGCCGTCGTCCGTGAGGTCGCCGAGGAGCTGGCGCTCGACCTCGAGGCCCGCTCGCTGCTGCTCACCGACTGGCTGCCGCCGTGGGGCGGCTGGGACGACGCCCTGTGCCTGGTCTTCGACGGCGGCGTCCACGACCCGTCCGTCCTCGACCGCGTCGTGCGCCAGGAGCGCGAGATCAGGGACGTCGCGTTCTGCGACCCCGCCGAGGTCGAGGAGCGGTGCGCCGACTTCACCGCACGGCGCGTCCGCGCCGCGCTCGAGGCCCTCGACGCCGGCACGTCGTACACCGAGTCCGGGCGCGGCTGAGGCCGCAGCCGGGCTCGCGGCAGCTCGGACCGGCCGCGGCTCACCACGCTAGGTGGGTGGGCCCTCGGGTTGCGCGGCGAGCCCACCGCGCCAGGCAGCTGCTCACCGCGCCAGCGTGGTGAGCGTGTGACGACCTGACACGGCAGGATCCGCCCGCCGGGTCAGGCCAGCCCCATGAGGCGGCGTACGCGCTGGGCCGTCACCGACGGCCGGGAGTAGTCGGCCCAGACCAGGCGGACCATCGCGCACCCGGAGGCCTCACGCATCCGGTCCTCCCGGTTCTTCTCGCCGAAGACGACCTCACCGGGATCCTGGCCCGGCCGGAGGAGACGACGGTACTTCCACTGACCGTCGAACTCGCCGAGCAGCCGGTAGTCCTCCCACCACCAGTCAGAGGTCCCGATGACGACCCCGTCGGCGTCGACGACAGGGTGCTGGACGACGGGTTGCGGGATGCGGAACTGACGGAACAGCCAGCGGCCGCGACTCTCGCCGGGCCCGTCCGCCCCGGGCTCCACCATCCGCAACGGGACGTGGAGGCGACGGGTGTCGCACCACGCGGCCATGACCTCGAACCGGGCGAACAGGTCCTCCGGCGTGCACAGCCCGAGGTGGGTCACGGAGTCGAAGACCGCGAGGGCCCGCTCCCCGTCGGCCAGCGTGCCGGTCTCGATGGCTGCCCGGTCCGGGCGGGTGACGAGCATGCCGTCGACCTCCACGACGTCCTGCTCCGTGAGCTTCCCCGCGTGGTAGGTGACGTCCGCCTCCGTCCGGCTAGACCGGCCGTCGAGCCGGGTGACGTGGACGCGGTCGAGGCAGTGGCCCCAGACGATCCCGCCCAGGACGAGGACGGCTGACACGTGGCTGAGCGCGTAGCCCCGGCCCAGCGACCGCAGCACCGCCCGGCAGCGCACCCGGTGGCGTGAGACGTCGTCCAGGCCCCGCCACACGTCGGTGAAGGCGTAGGAGCCGCGGCGGAAGCGCACGAGCAGCCCGTCCCTCACCGCCGCCGTCAGGTCGCCGTCGCGGTAGCCGCGGCCGAGGGCCTCAGCCCGGGTGAAGAAGCCCTGGCTGTCGGCGAGCACTCGGAGGTCGTCCATGCGCCGAGGGTCGGTCACCGGACGGGTCGACCGCGCCTACGAGGCGACGTCCTGTGCAGGACCACGCTCCGCTCGCAGCTGTGGACGGATCGTGGCTCGTCCATGGCGCCGCGCGTCGCTCACCACGCTAGGTGGGCGAGCCCTCGGGTAGCGCGGTGGGCTCGCCGCGCCAGGCAGGTGTTCGCCTACCTAGCGTGGTGAGCCACCAGCAGCCGCCGCGACCCACCCACCTAGCGTGGTGAGCCGCGGGCCCGGCCCACCCCGGAGCCTGACTCGTCAGTCGCGCCGCCGGAACCAGACGGTGGCCAGCGGGGGCAGGCGGACGTCGGCGTGGGCGGGCTGACCCGAGGCGCCGGCGCCGTGGCCGTCGGTGGCCTCCACGGAGCCGAGGTTGCCGACCCCGGAGCCGGTGTAGCCCTCGGCGTCGGTGTTGAGGACCTCGTCCCACACGCCGGCCGACGGGAACCCCAGGCGGTAGCCCTCGTGGGGGACGGCGGCGAAGTTCGTCGCGCACACCAGGTCGGGGTCGCCCGCGGGGGAGCGGCGCACGAAGGAGAAGACGTTGTGGCCGGCGTCGTTGGCGTCGATCCAGCCGAAGCCCTCGTGGGAGGAGTCCGCCGCCCACAGCGCGGGGCTGTCGCGGTACACGGCGTTGAGGTCGCGGACCAGGGCGTGGACGCCGCGGTGCTCGGGGTGGTCGAGGAGCCACCAGTCGAGCTCGCGCGACTCGGCCCACTCCGACTCCTGGCCCATCTCGGCGCCCATGAACAACAGCTGCTTGCCCGGGTGGGCCCACATGTAGGCCAGGTAGGCGCGCAGGTTCGCCAGCTGCTGCCACCGGTCGCCCGGCATCTTGCGCAGCAGCGAGCCCTTGCCGTGGACGACCTCGTCGTGGCTGATCGGCAGGACGAAGTTCTCGGAGTAGGCGTAGACGAGGGCGAAGGTCAGCTCGCCGTGGTGGTAGGACCGGTAGACCGGGTCGTAGGCGACGTAGCCCAGCGAGTCGTGCATCCAGCCCATGTTCCACTTGAAGCCGAACCCCAGCCCGCCGGCGTCGGTGGGCTTCGTGACGCCCGGCCAGGACGTCGACTCCTCGGCGATGGTCACGACGCCGGGGCAGCGGCGGTAGACCGTCGCGTTCATCTCCTGCAGCATCGCCACGGCCTCGAGGTTCTCGCGGCCGCCGAGGTGGTTCGGCGTCCACTCGCCCTCGGCGCGCGAGTAGTCGAGGTAGAGCATCGAGGCAACGCCGTCGACGCGCAGGCCGTCGGCGTGGAACTCCTCGCACCAGTAGACGGCGTTCGCGTAGAGGAAGTTGCGGACCTCCCGGCGACCGAAGTCGAAGATGTGGGAGCCCCACTCCTTGTGCCAGCCGCGCTGCGGGTTCGGGTCCTCGTACAGCGGCTGGCCGTCGAAGCGCGCCAGCGCCCACGGGTCGGTGGCGAAGTGCCCGGGCACCCAGTCGAGGATCACGCCGATGCCGGCCTGGTGCAGCCGGTCGACGAGCAGGCGGAAGCCGTCGGGGTCGCCGAACCGGCTGTCCGGGGCGAAGTACGACGTCACGTGGTAGCCCCACGACCCGCCGAACGGGTGCTGCATCACCGGCATCATCTCGACGTGGGTGAACCCCAGGTCGCTCACGTAGCCGACGAGCTCGTCGGCCAGCTGCTCCCAGCTGCGGTCGCGACGCCACGACGCGAGGTGCACCTCGTACGTCGACATCGGCTCCGCGACCGGCTGGCTCGCCGCCCGCGCGGCCATCCACTCGTCGTCGTTCCAGGTGTACGACGACTTGTAGACGCGGCTGGCGGTGTCCGGCGGCGTCTCGGCCCAGGCCGCGAGCGGGTCGGCACGGTCGGTCCAGGCGCCGTCGGAGCCGAGGACGGCGTACTTGTAGCGGGTGCCCGAGCCCACGTCGGGCACGAAGAGCTCCCAGACGCCGGACGACCCGAGCTGGCGCATCGGGTGCTGCGAGCCGTCCCAGCCGTTGAAGTCGCCCTTGACCCGCACGGCGCGGGCGCGGGGCGCCCAGACGGCGAACGAGGTGCCGACGACGTCGCCCTCGAGCCCGCCGGTGTAGCGGTGCACGTGGGCGCCGAGGACGGTCCACAGCTGCTCGTGGCGGCCCTCGTTGACGAGGTGGAGGTCGGTCTCGCCGAGGGTCGGCAGGAAGCGGTAGGGGTCGTCGGTGACGTGGTGCGCGCCGTCCGGGTAGGTCACCGAGACGCGGTAGTCCGGCGTCTGCGCGAGGGGCAGGACGCCGACCCAGACGCCGCCGTGCTCGTGCGTCAGCGGCGTCTCGAGCGAGCCGTCGGGGGAGGGTGCGGAACCGTGGCGGACCGTCACCGTCTCGGCGAAGGGCCGCATCACGCGGACCGTCACGCCGCTCCCGTCGGCGGCCGGGTGCGGGCCGAGGATCGCGTGCGGGTCGCCGTGCTGGCCGTGGAGGAGCTGGTCGAGCTGCTCGGTCGCGACCGGCGCCGGCGTGGGCCCCGAGGTCGGCACGGACGGCGTCGGCTCGGGGGTGGGAGGGGTGGGCGGCTGGGTCATCGGGCTCCGATCCGAGCGATCGCGGCCAACGGGATGGACACCCACGTCGGCCGGTTGCGGGTCTCGTACACGGTCTCGTAGACCGCCTTGTCGGCGACGTACGCCGTGAGCAGGGCGCGCTCGGCGTCGGTCAGGTCGCGGGCGGCGTACGCGGTCAGGAAGGCCTCGCGGTTGCGGTCGGCCCACTCGGCGGCGCGGTAGGCGCGCTGCGGGGCGCCCTCGCCCTCGTCGTCGTCGATGGTGTGCTGCACGACGCGCGGCACGTAGTCGAAGGAGCGCAGCATCCCGGCGACGTCGCGCCAGGGGGAGTCGGGCAGGACCCGCTCGGCCAGCGGCTTGGCGGGCTCGCCCTCGAAGTCGACGATCTTCCAGCCCTTGGTGGTGCGCAGGGTCTGGCCGAGGTGCAGGTCGCCGTGGACCCGCTGCACGGGGATGCCGTCGAGGGTGGCGATGTCGGAGTAGAGCGTGCGGAGCGCGGCGGCGTCGGCCTCGAGCTCGGGCACGACGGGGAGCGCCTCCTCCAGCCGGCGCGTCATCGCCGCGGCCAGCTCGCCCATGGCCGCCCGGTCGGCGGTCTGCGTGGGGAAGTGCTCCGCGAGGGTCGCGTGGACCTCCGACAGCGCGACCCCGAGCCGCGCGGACTCGCCCGCGAAGTCCCCGCCGACCTCGTCGGCGTGCAGGTCGGCCTCCGCGAACAGGTTGCGGACGCTGGCCAGCCCGAGCTCCCAGCCGTCCGTCGCGGTGCGCAGGAACTGCTGGATCATCCCCAGCTGCAGGGGCTCGCCGGTGGCGGGGTCGCGGGCCTCGAGCCACCCGTACAGCGCGGCGACGTGCTCCGAGGCCGCGCGGGTGAGGACGTCGTGGATCGCGATGTCGGGGTTGACCCCGGTGGTGACCTTCCGGAACACCTTCATCAGCGAGTCCTCGCCGAACGCGACCGAGGAGTTCGACTGCTCGCCGGTGAACAGCAGCCCGGTGGCCGTCTCGTCGAGCGTGTAGAACGGCAGCCGGTGGAAGGTGAGCCCGTCGGTCTGCATCACCTTGTCGGGCGCCTCGAACGCGTCGGAGAACGCGGTCAGCCAGCCGGACGTCGCCGCGCGGTCGTGCAGCGCGTCGTACGCGTGCTCCGGCGGGCCGTCGTCCGGGGTGAACGTGCCGACGCGGGCGTACTCGAGGTGCTCCTGCTCCTCGGCGTAGCAGGCGAGCGGCACCTGGTAGGTCTCGTGCGAGTCGGTGGCCGTGCCCTCGGCGTACGCGACGTCGACGAGCAGCACCCGCACCGTCGGGCCGTCCGCGGGGACGACGCCGAGGTGGGTCCAGCCGGTGACGGTGAAGTCGCGGCCCTTGCCGCCGAACCAGCGGGTGCGGACGAGGTAGGCGGCGAGGGCGTCGGTCAAGGGGCCGCCGAGGGGGTCGCTCACAGCAGGCCTCCCGTCGTCGTCTCGGTCTCCGGTGCGGTCAGCCGGAACCAGTAGAACCCGTACGCCGACAGCGTGAGCAGGTACGGCAGCTCGCCGACGACCGGGAAGGGCACGCCGCCGAGCAGCTCGACCGGCCGGTACCCCTGCCAGCGCCGCAGATCCAGCTCGACCGGCTGCGGGAAGCGGGACAGGTTGTTGACGCAGAGGATGACGTCCTGGCCCTCGGCCGGGTCCTCGTAGGTGCGCAGGTAGGACAGCACCGAGGGGTTGGAGCCGCCGAGGTCGACGAAGTCGCCGAGGCCGAAGGCACCGTGCTGGCGACGGGCCTGGATCATCCGGCGCGTCCAGTGCAGCAGCGAGGACGAGTTCTCCAGCTGCGCCTCCACGTTGACGGACTGGTAGCCGAAGACCGGGTCCTGGATCAGCGGCAGGTCCAGCCGCCCGGGCGTCGCCGACGAGAAGCCCGCGTTCCGGTCCGGCGTCCACTGCATCGGGGTGCGGACGCCGTCCCGGTCACCCAGCCAGATGTTGTCGCCCATCCCGATCTCGTCGCCGTAGTACAGGACCGGCGAGCCGGGCAGCGACAGCAGCAGCGCGTTGAACAGCTCGAGGCGGTTGATGTCGTTGTCGAGCAGCGGGGCCAGGCGCCGGCGGATGCCGATGTTGGCCTTCATGCGGGGGTCCTTGGCGTACTCGTCCCACATGTAGTCGCGGTCCTCGTCGCTGACCATCTCGAGGGTGAGCTCGTCGTGGTTGCGCAGGAAGATGCCCCACTGGCAGTTCTCGGGGATCGCCGGCGTCTGCTCGAGGATCTCCGAGATCGGGTAGCGCGACTCGCGGCGCACGGCCATGAAGATGCGCGGCATGACGGGGAAGTGGAACGCCATGTGGCACTCGTCGCCGCCGACGGAGTAGTCGCCGAAGTACTCCACCACGTCGCCGGGCCACTGGTTGGCCTCGCAGAGCAGCACGCGGCCCGGGAACTCGTCGTCCACGAACCGGCGGACCTTCTTGAGGAACTCGTGGGTCTCCGGCAGGTTCTCGCCGTTGGTGCCCGGGCGCTCGTAGAGGTACGGCACCGCGTCGAGGCGGAACCCGTCGAGGCCCATGTCGAGCCAGGTCCGCATCGCGTCGATCATCGCGTCGTGGACGGTCGGGTTGTCGAAGTTGAGGTCCGGCTGGTGGTGGAAGAACCGGTGCCAGAAGTACTGCTGGCGCACCGGGTCCCACGTCCAGTTGCTGGGCTCGGTGTCGACGAAGATGACCCGCGCCTCGGAGTACAGCTCGTCGGTGTCGGACCAGACGTAGAAGTCGCCGTAGGGCCCGTCGGGGTCCTTGCGGGACTCCTGGAACCACATGTGCTGGTCGGAGGTGTGGTTCGCGACGAAGTCGATGATCACGCGGATGCCGCGGGCGTGCGCCTCGTCGAGCAGGTGGTGGAAGTCCTCGACCGTGCCGACCTCGGGCAGGACGCCGTTGTAGTCGGCGACGTCGTACCCGCCGTCGCGCAGCGGTGAGGGGAAGAACGGCGGGATCCACAGGCAGTCCACGCCGAGCCACTGGAGGTAGTCCAGCTTCTCGATGAGGCCCTTGAAGTCGCCGGTGCCGTCGCCGTTGGAGTCGCGGAACGACCGGACGAGCACCTCGTAGAACACCGCGGTCTTGAACCAGTCGGGGGTGTCCCCGGCGGCGTACTCGGCGTTGTCGGCCGCGGTCGTGCCGGCCGCCGGGTCGGACTCGAGGGCGGGGTCGCCGTCGAAGGTCAGGTCGTCGCTCACGCGTGCCTCCTGACGACGAGCACGTGCGCGGGCTCGTGGTGGGGGTCGAGCCGGACGTAGTTGCGCTCGCCCCAGCCGTAGCTCTCGCCGGACAGCTCGTCGGTGACGGTGAAGCCGTCGTGCCAGTCCATGCCCAGCGCAGGCATGTCGAGGTGGACGGTCGTCTCGCGGGTGGCGTGGGGGTCGAGGTTGAGCACCACGATGACCTGGTCGTCCCCGTGCGCCTTGGAGAACACCAGCGTGTGGTCGTCGTCCGCGTGGTGGAGGCGGAGGTTGCGCAGCAGCCGCAGCGCGGGGTGGCGCCGGCGGATGTCGTTGAGCCGCGCGATGTACGGCGCCAGGGTGCGGCCCTCGGCCTCGGCGGCGTCCCAGTCGCGGACACGGACCTGGAACTTCTCGGTGTCCAGGTACTCCTCGCTGCCCGGCTTCACCGCCACGTGCTCGAAGAGCTCGTAGCCGGCGTACACGCCCCACGACGGGGACGTCATGGCCGCCAGGACCGCGCGGATCTTGAACGCCGGCGGACCGCCGTACTGCAGGAAGGCGTGGAGGATGTCGGGGGTGTTGACGAAGAAGTTCGGCCGCATGACGTGGTCGGTCTCGGTCGACAGCTCGCGCAGGTAGGCCTCGATCTCCCACTTCGCGGTGCGCCACGTGAAGTACGTGTACGACTGCTGGTAGCCGATCGACCCCAGCCCGCGCATCATCGCGGGCTTCGTGAAGGCCTCGGCCAGGAAGATGACGTCCGGGTCGGTGCGCCGGACCTCGGCGAGCAGCCACTCCCAGAACGCGACGGGCTTGGTGTGCGGGTTGTCGACGCGGAAGATGCGGACGCCGCGGCTCATCCAGAGCCGCACGATCCGCAGCACCTCGCGGCAGATGCCGGTCGGGTCGTTGTCGAAGTTGATCGGGTAGATGTCCTGGTACTTCTTCGGCGGGTTCTCGGCGTACGCGATCGTGCCGTCGGCACGGGTGGTGAACCACTCCGGGTGGGCGGTCACCCAGGGGTGGTCGGGCGCCGCCTGCAGCGCCAGGTCGAGGGCGACCTCGAGGCCGAGCTCGGTCGCGCGGGCGACGAAGGCCTCGAAGTCCTCCTCGTCGCCGAGGTCGGGGTGGATGGCGTCGTGGCCGCCGTCCTTGCTGCCGATCGCCCACGGGCTGCCCGGGTCGTCGGGACCGGGGGTGAGGGTGTTGTTCGGGCCCTTGCGGTTGACCTCGCCGATCGGGTGGATCGGGGGCAGGTAGACGACGTCGAAGTTCATCGCCCTCGCCCGCTCCAGGCCGGCGACGGCCGTGCGGAAGGTGCCGGAGACGACCTTCCCGGTCGCCTCGTCGACGTACGCGCCCTCGGAGCGGGGGAAGAACTCGTACCAGGAGCCGTACAGGGCGCGCTCGCGGTCGGCGTACGCCCGGTAGGGCCCGGCGGTGGTGACCAGCTCGCGGAGCGGGTGGTCGAGCATCACCTGCACCAGGGCGGGGTCCTGCAGGGCGGCGAGGCGGGCCTCGACGGGCCGGGCGGTGTCGGTGCACGCCTCGATGCCCGCGGCGACCCGCGCCTGCTCCTCGGCGGTGCCGCCGGTGGCGCCGAGGTCGGCGGCCACACGCTCCAGCAGCAGGCGGCCCTCGGTGAACATGAGCTCGACGTCGACGCCGGCGGGGATCTTCAGCCCGGCGGCGTGCTCCCAGGTCGCCAGGGGGTCGGACCAGGCGACGACCTCGAAGCCCCAGGCGCCCTCGGCGTCCGGGGTCACCCAGGCGCTGTAGCGGTTGGGCACGTCGGCGTCCTCGACCATCCGCACCGGCGGGCGCCGCGTGCCGCGCGGGTCGATGAGCACGACCTCGGCGCCGAAGCGGTCGTGGCCCTCGCGGAAGACCGTGGCGCTGACGGGGAAGGGCTCACCGACGGTCGCCTTGGCGGGCAGACGCCCGAGGTCGACCACCGGCGAGACGTCCATGACGGGGATGCGTCCGACCATGACTCGACCCTAGTCAGGCGCCTACCCCCACCTGCAACCGCTCGTCCACGCCAGCCCCCGGGACGGCGGCCGGACCGGCCCCGCGGTGCTGCTCGACCACCTGGGACGGGCTCGCGTGCTGCTCGACCGCCGTGCGGTGAGGCGAGGGGTCAGACCGGGCAGGCCGAGACGCGCAGGTTGGGGCCCGTCTCGACGTAGTGGCAGGTGACGTAGCCGGAGGCCGGGGCGGTGATCTTCGCCCAGTTGCGCGAGGTGTTGCCGCCGATGGTCACCGCCTCCCCGACCGCCTGGCACTGCACGGTCATCACGGTGCCGTTCGCGAGGCTCGCCACGACCGCCGCGGAGGTCGTGGGCTGGGTGCGCACGTTCAGGTTGCCCACGGTCGCCCGCAGCTGCGTGCCCTCGGACGGCGGGTCGGTCGGGGTGCCGCCCTGCGCGGCGGCGACGTCCGCACGCATCGAGCCCAGGTCGATGTACGACGGGTCGATCTTCCCGGTCGTCGAGGTCTCGCGGTGCCCCCGCGCGTACGACGAGTCGCGGCCGAGGCGGTCGAGCACGGCGGCGGTGGCGACGATCGAGGCGTCGTACTGCGCCTGCGTCATCCGCTGCTGGACGCCGCCCCCGCCGTCGCCCGCGTAGTCGATCTCCCAGCCGATCATCAGGGTGTTCCCGTCACCGGCGGGGATCGGCCCCGAGCCCCCGCTGCGCCCGGCGTGGTTGGCGCGGTTCGCGCTGATGACGTGGAAGACGCCGTGGTAGTCGACGAGGGCGTGGCACAGCGGCCCGGGCAGGTCGGAGCGGCCGTTGATGCAGATGTTCAGCGCCGGGTGCGGGTTCGAGGCGCTGCTCGGTGCGGCGGTGTGGTGCCACAGCACGCCGACGGGGGAGAACGACGACCCGGCGCTGCGCGCGAGCCAGTCGCCCTCCTCGACCACCTCGACGCCGGCGCCGCGCAGGACGTCAGCCAGCCACGAGATCGCCACGGCCCACCACCCCCATCTCGATGAGGTCGGCGAGGCAGGACGGCGTCGAGACCTCCTCGTAGCCGCGCGCGTCGACGCGCGGGTCGGGGTCGGCGGCGTGTGCGGGGTGGTCGCCCAGCACCGTCAGCGCGGCCGGCGCGACCGCCAGGGCGCCGAGCCCCTTGAGCACGCCGCGGCGTCCCGTCCGCAGGCCGCGCCCGTCGGTCGGGGGAGTGTCGATCGGGGGTGTCATGGTCCCAGGTCACCAGGGCCCGCCGGCGGGGCGAAACGGGGAGAACCCTTGCGTGGACGGACCGAGGGCCCGGCCGCTGCAGGTGCGGTCGGGCCCTCGGCGCCGAGAGGCGGAGCGGTGGGTCAGTAGACCTGGAGCTCCGCGGCGCGCACAGACTCGTCACGGTCGGTCGCCGTGCGGCAGTCCGTGTCGTTGGTCGGGTCGTCGTCCTGCTCCCCGGCGTAGCCGGCGAAGCCGGTGCACTGGTTCTCCAGGGCGACGAACCGCAGCGCGGCCGCCTTCGTGGCCGGCACCGTGAACGACCGCAGCTGCTGCTTGCCGACGGTCGGGCGCGGGGCGACGGCGGGGAAGGCGTCGGCGGGCGCGGTGTAGAAGCGACGGAACGTCGCGTCCGGGCTCCCGCACTGCGACACGCACGCCTCGAGCGCGAAGCGGCGCAGCGAGGTGAAGCGCGACCCGGCGTCCGTGTCGTCCTCGCCCTCGGCGAGCGCGGGCCGCAGCATGGCGCTGACCTGGACCCGGCGCACCGTGCGGACGCCGCCCGCGAGGTCCACCGTGACCGACGGGCGCGTGCCCTGGTCCACCGACACGTCCGCACCGGTGCTGCGACCGGCCCAGTTGGTGGCCTCGGTCCCG
Source organism: Nocardioides sp. CFH 31398 (assembly GCF_022436705.1). Taxonomy (GTDB): domain Bacteria; phylum Actinomycetota; class Actinomycetes; order Propionibacteriales; family Nocardioidaceae; genus Nocardioides. The sequence goes on from NZ_JAKUHT010000026.1 coordinate 12,291, forward strand.
TCGATCAGGTCCTCGGTGTTGAGGGACCCGGCCGTGGTGGAGAGCACCCGGGCGCCGTTCGCGGCGGCGGAGAGGTTCTCCGGCGCGGCGACGGTCACCGTACGACGCTCACCGGCCCCCACCGTCATGGAGAAGCGCTTCGCGCCCCGGGTGGGGGAGACGTAGAGCATCTCGTAGGTGCCGGGCGTGAACGACGCGGTGTCGCCCAGCTCGGTGCCGCGACGGGTGTCGGCGACCGGGCGGGACCGCGCCTCGAACCGACCGACGTACACGTTGCCGGCACCGGCGGTGTCGAACGTGATCCGGGCGTTGTCGGAGCGCGGCGACGCGAACCCGCCGACCGTCTGGGTGTCGTCGCCACCCTGGGAACGGGCGTCCTCGCCCATGCCGCGGCGGGCGAACGCGTCCCAGATGACCTTCTGGTTCTGACCGTTGAAGCGCACGCGGTCGGCGGCGAGGAAGGCGTCGCGCATGTCGAGCATGCTCACCGCGCCGCTGGCCTGCAGCAGGAACGAGTCGAACATCAGCTGGATCCAGCGACGGTTGCCGGCGCAGACCTGCGGACGCAGCGGCGAGGCGGCGGCGCGGCCCTGGGCGCAGCTGAGCTGACGCTTCGTGTCGCGGTAGGGGTAGTCGCGCTCCCACTTGTCGACGAGCGCCTGGCGGACGTCCCACATCGTGCCGCTCCAGATCTCGCCGTCGGCGTGGACCTGGGGACCGAGCGTGTCGTAGCCGACGTTCGAGTAGTTCAGCGGGTTCTGGTTGTGGGCGAAGTTGCGGATGCCCGACTCCAGGTTCCCGGTCACGTAGGCGCCGGTGATGAACGGGTGGACGCCCTGGTCGTAGCCGTGGCTGAAGACGTACTCCGCGGCGACGAGGTCGCTCCAGGACTCACCCATGGCGCCGCCCTGGTCGGACGTCAGGCCCTCGTCCGGCCCGGCGATCATGCGGTTGCTGATCGCGTGGGTGTACTCGTGGCCCGCGACGCTGAAGTCCAGCGCGCCGTCGGCGCACGGTGCGTAGAAGGCCCCGGCCAGCGGCTGGAACAGGTACTGGTTGGTGATGCCCGGGATGCCGTCCTGCAGGGTGATCTGGTTGGCGTTGTTGCGGCCCAGACCCGTCGCGGCCGGGGCGCCGGTGATGGCGCCGGCCTGGACGTTGCCCACCTCGGGGTCCCGCTCGCGGGACGGGTCGGGGTTCTTGCCCAGGTTGCTCAGCTGCATGTTGTAGTTCTGCTCGGTGAAGCCGAGGCCGTAGCTGAAGTCGTGCATCCGGTTGTGCTGGGCGTTCAGGTTGGTCGTCGCGTAGACGACGTCGTTGCCGCCCGGCACCAGCTGGGTCGGGTTGCAGCGCGAGTTGTTCCACGCGTCGGTGAAGCGCGGCGTGGTGTAGCGCCGCTCCGGCGAGAACGGCCGCTGCATCAGCCCGCCCGGGGTCAGCGGGCTGACCCAGGCCTCGGCGGTGTTGGCGTTGTTGCCGAGCGAGGTGAAGCTCGGCAGGTTCGCGCCCGGGATGACGTCCCACGGAGCGCCGAACGGCTGGTCGACCGGTCCGCTCGACAGCGTGCAGCCCTTCGGCTGCGAGCCCAGGCCCCGTCGTCCGCCGTAGCAGGCGATCGCGTCGTTCGTCGGGGTGGTGTCCGCCGAGAAGTCGAGCGTGGGGTTCGTCGGGAAGTAGCGGTAGCGCGGCAGCTGGGAGGACGTCGAGCCGCCCCCGCCGCCGGGCAGGGACTCGTCGCTGGTCTGGACGACGCCCGCGTAGTCGCCCGGCTCCATCACGGTCTCCGCGGTGAAGGGGCACACCTGCACGGCGTAGTCACCCGCCGGGATGGCCGCGTCCGGGGTGTAGGTCAGCGCCTCCGGCGACGCCAGGAGGTCCTGGCTGGCCAGCAGCTCGCCGTCCGGGTCGAACAGCTTGACGGTGACGTCGTTGGTGGGCACCGCGGCGGTCACGCCGACGACGATGGTGCGGGTGGCGTCGTCGTCCAGCGGCACCGTGACGGGGTCGTCGCAGGCCGTGGGCGTGATCGCGCCCGAGAACGGGATCGTCTGGGTGGTGGTCGCCAGCGGAGCCGCCGGTGCGGCGGCCGCCGGGACGGCGGTCGGGGCCGCGCTGCCGGGCTCGAAGTGCTCGACCTGGTTCTCGCGGTAGAGGACCTCGCCGGTCACCGCGTCCACGAGGCTGGTGTAGGCCAGGGCGGCCTCGCCGTTGCGGGGCTGGGCGTCGACGACGTTCGCCTCGACGACCGGGCGGACCTCGCCGTCGGCGAGGGCGAGGGCCGTCGGCCGCGCCTGCTGCTCCTGGGCGAACCCGTCGACGGTCAGCCGCGTCCACGGCCGGACGGCGCCGAGGGCCCCGTCGAGGTCGTCGGTGGCCTCGGCGGCCACGTCGCCCGCGGAGGCGGGCAGGCCGATCTCCTCGGCCGCGGCCAGCCAGCCCTGCACGGGGCTGAGGTCGGCGGCCTCCGTGAGGGCGCCGGGCGTGGCCTTGACGAGCGAGGACGACACGTAGTGGACCCGTCCGCCGTTCACGCCGACGGTGACCTGGCCGCCGCGGGCGGACCCGAGGCCCTGCGAGCCGAACGTCTGGCGGAAGAGCACCGCCTTCCCGCTCGACTGCTGCAGGCGCTGGGCACGCACCAGCTCGAGGGACTCGACGACCTCCTCGCTGACGCCGAGCACGTCGCGGTGGTCCATGAGCCACGAGGACGCGCCCTCGACGGCGCCGCCCGGGGCGGCACCGAGGTCGGCGCCGCGGGAGGGGTTGACCGAGCCGGCCGTGCCGAAGGTGTTCCAGGAGACCCGGAACCCGTCGCGCCGGGCGGCGGCGAGCTGGTCGGCTTCCGCCGCGACGGAGCCGCGGAGGTCGACGTCGGCCAGGCCGAGGGGGGAGTCGCCGAGGGTGGTGACGTCGTCGGCGGTGGGGACCGCGGTGGCGGTCGTGGTGAGGCCGGAGACGGCCGGCAGGGGGGCGAGGCCGGGGATCGCGAGGGCGAGCCCGAGGCCGAGGCCGAGGACCCCGAGGCGGGATCGGCGGGGGTGACGGGTGGTCATGACCCCTCCCAACGTGGTCTGGGCCACGTGGTTACGGCCCGATCGGGCGCGGTTGCCGGCGAACTAGGGCCGCTCCGGTCTTGGATCGATCCAAGAAGGGCGTTAGCGTTCGCCGGTGCGCGCTATCCGTCGGTTCACCGTCCGCCCCCTGCTGCCCGAGTCGCTGGGAGGTCTGGACGTCCTCGCCCGCAACCTCCGGTGGTCCTGGCACCCCGAGACGCAGGACGTCTTCGCCGCCGTCGACCCGGAGCTGTGGGAGACCAGCGGGCACGACCCGGTGCGCCTGCTCGGCGCCGTCTCGCGCGACCGCCTCGCCGAGCTCGCCCGCGACAAGCGGTTCACGCGGATGCTCGAGCTGGCGGTCGCCGACCTGGAGCAGTACCTGACCGGGGACCGCTGGTACCAGCGCAGCGAGCCCGCCGCCGGCGAGAGCCCGCGCGGCATCGGCTACTTCTCCCCGGAGTTCGGCATCACCTCGGTGCTGCCGCAGTACTCCGGCGGCCTCGGCATCCTCGCCGGCGACCACCTCAAGACCGCCTCGGACCTCGGCGTCCCGATCACCGGCGTCGGCCTGCTCTACAAGCACGGCTACTTCCGCCAGTCCCTGTCGCGGGACGGCTGGCAGCAGGAGACCTACCCGGTCGCCGACCCCGACGGCCTGCCCATCACGCTGCTGCGCTACGCCGACGGCTCGCCCGCGACGGTCAGCATCGGCGTCCCCGGCGGCACGCTGCACGCCCGCGTCTGGGTCGCCCAGGTCGGCCGGGTGCCGCTGCTGCTGCTCGACTCCGACATCGAGGCCAACGAGGGCCACCTGCGCGAGGTCACCGACCGGCTGTACGGCGGCGCCGGCGAGCACCGCCTGCTCCAGGAGCTGCTCCTCGGCGTCGGCGGGACCCGTGCGCTCGGCGTCCACAGCGAGATCACCGGCTCGCCCTACCCCGAGGTCTTCCACACCAACGAGGGCCACGCCGGCTTCCTCGGCCTGGAGCGGATCCGGCTGCTGTCCGTCGCCGAGGGGTCCCCGGGCCTGTCGCTGGACGCGGCCCGCGAGCTGTCGCGCGCCGGCACCGTCTTCACCACCCACACCCCGGTCCCGGCGGGCATCGACCGCTTCCCGGTCGAGCTGATGCGCCAGTACTTCGGGGCCGGCCGCGACGGCTCCGACGGCCCCGTGCCCGGCCTCCCCGTCGACTGGGTGCTCGCGCTCGGCGCGGAGGACTACCCGGGCGGCGACCCCGGGGTGTTCAACATGGCCGTCATGGGCTTCCGCCTCGCCCAGCGCGCCAACGGCGTCTCGCTGCTGCACGGTGAGGTCTCCCGCGGCATGTTCAACGGGCTGTGGCCGGGCTTCGACGAGAACGACGTGCCCATCGGCTCCATCACCAACGGCGTCCACGCGCCCACCTGGGTGGCCCGCGAGGTCTTCGAGCTGGCCGCCAAGGCGGGCGGCGACGCCGACGACGAGTCGGTCTTCGACGTCGTCGACCAGATCCCCGCGACCGACCTGTGGAGCACGAAGCGGGTGCTGCGCCAGCGGCTCGTGCACGACGCCCGCCGGCGCCTGCGCGACTCCTGGCTCGAGCGGGGCGCCGCGCCCGCCGAGCTCGGCTGGGTCGACGAGGCCCTCAGCCCCGACGTCCTGACGATCGGGTTCGCGCGCCGCGTGCCGTCGTACAAGCGGCTGACGCTGATGCTCCGCGACCCCGAGCGCCTCAAGCGCCTGCTGCTGCACCCGGAGCGACCGATCCAGCTGGTCATCGCCGGCAAGTCGCACCCCGCGGACGACGGCGGCAAGTCGCTGATCCAGCAGATGGTGCGCTTCGCCGACGACCCGGAGGTCCGCCACCGCATCGTCTTCCTGCCCAACTACGACATCGCGATGGCGCAGCCGCTCTACCCCGGGTGCGACGTGTGGCTGAACAACCCCCTGCGCCCGTACGAGGCCTGCGGCACCTCCGGCATGAAGGCCGCGCTGAACGGCGGACTGAACCTGTCGATCCTCGACGGCTGGTGGGACGAGTGGTACGACGGCCAGAACGGCTGGGCGATCCCGTCCGCCGAGGGCCCCGACACCGGCCCGGAGCTCGACAACGGCCACCGCGACGACGTCGAGGCCACCGCGCTGTACGACCTCATCGAGAACCACGTCGCGCCGCGGTTCTACGACGTCGGCCGCGACGGGGTCCCCGACCGCTGGCTGGCGATGGTCCGCCACACGCTGCGCTCCCTCGGCCCGAAGGTCCTCGCGACCCGCATGGTGCGCGACTACGTGGAGCAGCTCTACGCCCCCGCCGCGCTCACCGCCCGCCTGCTGGACGGCGACTTCACCGGCGCCAACGAGCTCGCCGCGTGGAAGGGCAGGGTCGGCTCGTCGTGGTCGTCGGTCGCCGTGGAGCACGTCGAGGCCACCGACCTGCCCGACGCCCCCGAGATCGGCTCGACCCTCTCGGTGCGGGCCTTCGTCGCCCTCGGCTCCCTCGCGCCGTCCGACGTGGTCGTCCAGCTCGTCCACGGCGGCATCTCGTCGACCGACGAGCTCACCGGCGCCGTCTCCGCGCCGCTCACCCTCGCCGAGTCGTACGAGGGCGGACGCCACCGCTTCGAGGGCACCGTCACCCTCGACCGCACCGGCCCCTTCGGCTACACCGTCCGCGTGCTCCCGACCCACCCGCACCTCGCCGGCCCGTCCGAGCTGGGGCTCGTCGCGCTGCCGGCCTGACGCCCGCGCGGCGCGCGTGACCCGGCCCGGTCTCGCCGGGTCGGGTCTGGTCCGGCTCCGGGGTTCCGGGGGCCAGGTCGGGGTTTCACCAGCCGGCTGGTGGAACCCCCGGGCCCGGGCCCGTGACACGAGTGACCACCGAGGCTCGTGCGGCGACAGGGAGTCAGGGGGCGTGCGGGCGCGGGCGGTCGGTGGGGTCGGCGGAGCCGAGGCCGGTGCGCAGGGGGCTGGCCGGGTAGGTGCCGAGCATGCGGAGCTCGTCGGTGAAGAACGACAGCTCCTCGAGCGCGTAGCCGAGGCCGGTGTCCTCGGGGTGGCCCTCGACGTCGGCGTAGAACTGGGTCGCGGCGAACACCCCGCCGACCTGGTAGCTCTCCAGCTTCGTCATGTTGACGCCGTTGGTGGCGAACCCGCCGAGCGCCTTGTAGAGCGCCGAGGGGATGTTGCGGACGCGGAAGAGGAACGACGTCACGTACGGCGTGCCCTCCTGCCGCGTCACCTCGACGGGCTCGGGGGAGAGGGCGACGAAGCGGGTGGTGTTGTGGTGCTCGTCCTCGACGTCGGAGGCGAGGACGTCGAGCCCGTACAGCTCGGCGGCGAGCAGCGGCGACAGGGCGCCGACGGTCGGGTCGCCACCCTCGGAGACCTCGCGGGCGGCGCCGGCGGTGTCGTCGGCGACGACACCGCGCCACCCGTGCTCACGGATGATCGTGCGGCACTGGCCGAAGGCGTGCGCGTGGCTGCGGACGCTGCGGATCTGCTCGATGTCCGCCCCGGGCAGCGCCATCAGGTGGAAGTGGATCGGCAGGAAGTGCTCGCCGACCAGCCACAGCCCCGAGCCGGGCAGCAGGTGGTGGACGTCGGCGACCCGGCCCGCGCTGGAGTTGTCGATCGGGATGACGGCGAGGTCGGCGGTGCCGTCCTGCACGGCACCGATCGCGTCCTCGAACGTCTGGCACGCCATCGGCTCGAGGTGCTCGGCCATCTGCTCGCAGGCGAGGTGGGAGTTCGCGCCGGGCTCGCCCTGGTAGGCGACCTTCCCCGTGGCGTGCCGTGCGGCGTCGGTGGTCACGGGCCCTCAGCCTAGGCCCGCCCCGCGGACCACGACCGGCGGACCACGACCGGCGGACCACGACCGGCCGACCACGACCGGCCGACTACGACTGGCGGAGCACCACCACGCACCGCGCGTCGAGCTGCAGCGTCGACCCGGGCGCCACGACGGTCCCCTCCGGCAGGCTCGGCAGCGTCGACAGCACGACCTCGCCCGCGTCGGGCCAGTCCTCGTCCGGCAGCGCGACCTCCACGCTGCCCGGCCGGCCCTGCAGCCAGACGAGGAACGACGCGTCGTGCTGCTGCTCGCCGCGGGGGCCGGGGGAGCGCAGCGGGGAGCCCGAGAGCAGCAGCCCGAGGACGGCGAGGTCGGAGTGCCAGTCCGCGGGCGTCATCTCCCGCCCCGACGGGTGGATCCACGCCAGGTCCTTCGGCCCGCCCGGCACCGTCGGGCGACCCTCGAACCAGTGACGCTGACGCAGCGCCGGGTGCTCGCGCCGCAGCCGCAGCGCCGTGCGGACGACGTCGAGGACGTCGTCCCAGCCCTCCGACCAGTCCAGGTAGGAGACCTCGTTGTCCTGGCAGTAGGCGTTGTTGTTGCCGCCCTGGGTCCGGCCGCGCTCGTCGCCGGCGGTGATCATCGGGACGCCGTTGCTCAGGCACAGCGTCGCCATCAGGTTGGCCGCCTGTCGTCGTCGCCTCGCCACGACGGTCTCGTCGTCGGTCTCGCCCTCGACGCCGTGGTTGAACGACCGGTTGTTGTCGGTGCCGTCCCGGTTCGACTCGCCGTTCGCCTCGTTGTGCTTGCGGTCGTAGGACACCAGGTCGCGCACCGTGAAGCCGTCGTGGGCGGTCACGAAGTTCACCGAGGCGTACGGCGAGCGGCCGTCGTCGGCGTACAGGTCGGAGGAACCGGCCAGGCGCGTCGCCACCGAGCGGATCGCGCCGGCGCCGGAGTGGTCGCCGCGCCAGAAGTCCCGCACGGCGTCGCGGAACTGGTCGTTCCACTCCACCCACGGTGGTGGGAACGAGCCGACGAGGTAGCCGTCGGCCGAGGCGTCCCACGGCTCCGCGATGAGCTTCACGTGGCGCAGCACCGGGTCCTGCCCGATCGCGGACAGCAGGTGGCCCTTCAGGTCGACCTCGTGCCCGTCGCGGGTCAGGGCGGAGAGCAGGTCGAAGCGGAACCCGTCGACGTGCATCTCGGTGACCCAGTAGCGCAGCGAGTCCATGATCAGCCGCAGCGACGCCGGGTGGTCCGTCGACACGGTGTTGCCGCAGCCGGTGACGTCCCAGTACGGCGGCAGGCCGCCCGCCCGCGGCGGCGCAGCCCGGTGGTAGCAGGCCTCGTCGAGGCCGCGCAGCGACAGCACCGGCCCGTCGAGGCCGCCCTCGGCGGTGTGGTTGTAGACGACGTCGAGGATCACCTCCAGGCCCTCGGCGTGCAGCGCCTTCACCATCGCCTGGAACTCGGTGACCTGGCCCCCCTCCGAGCCCGCCGAGGAGTAGGCCGCGTGGGGGGCGAGGAACGCGAGGGTGTTGTAGCCCCAGTAGTTCACCAGCCCGCGCTCGGAGACGCCCGGCTCGGTGACGAACTGCTGGACCGGCAGCAGCTCGACGGCGGTCACCCCCAGGTCCTTGAGGTACGACGTCACGGCCGGGTGGGCCAGACCGGCGTACGTGCCGCGCAGCTCGGGCGGCACGTCCGGGTGCAGCGCGGTCAGCCCCTTCACGTGGGCCTCGTAGACGACCGTGTCGCGCAGCTTGCGCCGCGGCGGGGTGTCGGCGCCCCAGTCGAAGCCGTCGCGCACGACCACCCCGCGCGGCACGTACGGTGCGCTGTCGACGCCGCTGGGCGCGTCGGCGGTCGGGTCGTCGTACGTCGCGGGGTGGGGCACGAACTCGCCGGTCACCGCCCGGGCGTAGGGGTCGAGCAGCAGCTTCGCGGGGTCGAAGCGGAGCCCCTGCGAAGGCCGCCACGGCCCGTCGGCCCGCAGGCCGTAGCGCGTCCCGGGCGGCAGGCGGGGGACGGCGCCGTGCCAGATCCCCAGGGACTGCTCGGGGAGGCGGTGCCGGGTCTCGCGCTCGTTCCCGTCGTCGTCGGTGGTGAAGGTGCACACCCACATCGCGGTCGCCGCGGGTGCGTGCACCGCCACGTTGGTGGCCTCCGGGGCCCAGGTCGCCCCCAGCGGCCAGTACCGGCCCGGCCAGACCTCCGCCGTCTCGCCGAGATCGGTCCAGGTCGTCACGACGGTCACACGCGTCATCCAACCAGCCTTCGCCACGGCCCGCCGGACCTCGCCCCCGGGTGGCACCATGCCCCCATGAGCAGCCCTGAGAACCGTGGAGCGAGCGAGTCCGAGACCACCGTCCGCCTCGAGGTCGCCGACGGCGTGGCGACCATCCGGCTCGACCGGCCGAAGATGAACGCCCTGGACGTCTCCACCCAGGAGCAGATCCGGGCGGCCGCTGCCGAGTGCACCGACCGCGACGACATCCGGGCCGTCGTCGTCTACGGCGGCGAGCGGGTCTTCGCCGCCGGCGCCGACGTCGTCGAGATGGAGCGGATGTCGCACCTCGACATGGTCAAGCGGTCCGGTGGCCTGCAGTCGGCGCTCAGCGCGGTCGCCCGCATCCCGAAGCCGGTCGTCGCCGCGGTCACCGGCTACGCGCTCGGCGGCGGGTGCGAGCTCGCCCTGTGCGCCGACGTCCGCATCGCCGCGGACGACGCCACGCTGGGCCAGCCGGAGGTGCTGCTCGGGATCATCCCGGGCGCGGGCGGCACCCAGCGCCTGACGCGTCTCGTCGGCATCAGCACCGCGAAGGACCTGATCTTCACCGGCCGGTTCGTCAAGGCCGACGAGGCGCTCGCCATCGGCCTGGTCGACCGGCTCGTCCCCGCCGCCGAGGTGTACGACGCCGCGGTGGCCTGGGCGAAGCAGTTCGCCGCCGGTCCGATGCTCGCGCTGCGGGCGGCCAAGGAGGCGATCGACCGCGGCGTCGAGACCGACCTGGAGACCGGGCTGGAGATCGAGCGGGCCGCCTTCGCCGCGCTCTTCGCCACCGACGACCGTGCGGCAGGAATGAGGTCGTTCGTCGAGAACGGCCCCGGCAAGGCCACCTTCACCGGCCGCTGACACGTCCACCGGCGGGCCGGTGGGCCGGACGTCCGACCCGGGCGCCCGGCCCAGCAGGCGGCGCGGCGGGCCCGGCCTGCGCCATACTCCCGGGTAACCCCTGGGAGGAACGACCGTTCACCTTGTTGTGACCACGGCGGATCCGCGAGAATCCAGCCCAGGTGCCGAGGGAGGATCCATGTCGACCGAGACCGACAAGCCGACGCCCGAGTCCACGGGCGATCCGAAGGCGAGGACGCGAGCGGAGGTCAAGGCCAAGCGCGCCGAGCGCCGCGAGGAGCGTCAGGCCGCGCGTGCCGAGAAGGCCGCGACCAAGGCCTCCGCGGCCGAGGAGAAGCAGAAGGCGAAGGCCGACAAGGCCGCCGCGAAGGAGTCCGGCAAGCCCGCGGCGGCGGGCAAGGACAAGGACAAGGGCGGCAAGAACGCCGGTCCTGCCATCAGGAGCGGCATCGACTCGCTGCGCACCCTCGTCGGTCAGGTCGTCTGGATCGCGGCCGTCGTCTGTGCGCTGTTCCTCGCGGTCGGCGCGCTGTGCATCGCCCTCGACGCCAACCGCGACAACCCGTTGGTGTCCTTCGTCCTCGAGGGCGCCGAGACCGTCTCCCTCGGGGTCTTCTCCGTCCGCGGAGACGGGGTCTTCGACTTCGTCGGCGCCAACTCCCAGATCAAGAACGCCCTCGTCAACTACGGGCTGGGAGCACTGCTGTACCTCGTCGTCGGCCGCATCGTCGAGCGCGTCCTGCGTCCCTGAGCGGCCCCCGGCGCCGCCCCCGGGCGCGCCGGCGCGCGGCCGGAGGGGCTCGGCGGGATCGCCCGCCGGGTACCGGACGTGTGAGTCTTGCCACCACCCCGACCCCTGCCGACCGTAAGTGACTCGCGGGTAACATCGGCGGGGTACACCCGAGTCCACAGGAGGGGCCCCCGGGCCACACCATGAACATCGTTGTCTGCGTGAAGTACGTCCCGGACGCCACGGCGGACCGGCAGTTCGAGTCCGACAACACGGTCGACCGCGTCGGCGTGGACGGTCTGCTCTCCGAGCTCGACGAGTACGCCGTCGAGCAGGCGCTGCAGATCAAGGAGAAGCGCTCCGACGAGGACATCACCATCACCGCGCTGTGCGTCGGCCCGGAGAAGGCGGTGGACGCCGTCCGCAAGGCGCTGCAGATGGGCGCCGACAAGGGCGTCCACGTCAGCGACGACGCCATCGCCGGCTCCGACTACGGGGCGACCTCGCTCGTGCTCGCGAAGGCCGTGCAGAAGATCGACGCCGAGGAGAAGGTCGACCTCGTCATGTGCGGCATGGCGTCGACCGACGGCTCCGGCAGCGTCGTCCCGGCCATGCTCGCCGAGCGCCTCGACTACCCGCAGGTCACCTTCGGCTCGAAGATCGAGACCCAGGGCGACCAGGTCCGCATCCAGCGCGACGGCGACGTCGCGACCGAGATCATCGGCGGGTCCATGCCGCTGGTGCTGTCGGTGACCGACCAGACCGGCGAGGCCCGCTACCCCTCGTTCAAGGGGATCATGGCGGCCAAGAAGAAGCCGATGGAGACCTGGTCGCTGGCCGACATCGGCGTCGACGCCGGTGAGGTCGGGCTGTCGGTGGCGTGGACCACCGTCGAGGCCGCCACGGCCCGCCCGCCCCGTGAGGCGGGCGAGGTCCACACGGACGAGGACGGCTCCGGCGCCGGCGCGCTGGCCGACTTCCTCGCGTCCAAGAAGTTCATCTGAGCACCGCAGACCAGCACCAGGAGATCGCAGTGTCCGAAGTTCTCGTCCTCGTCGACCACGTCGACGGCGCGGTCAGCAAGCCCACCCTCGAGCTGCTGACGCTCGCGGGCCGGCTCGGCGAGCCGTCCGCGGTGTTCATCGGCCCGTCCGGCCAGGGCGCCGAGGCGGCGAAGAAGCTCGGCGAGTACGGCGCCGCCAAGGTGTACGTCGTCGACGACACCGAGGTGAAGGGCTACCTCGTGGCCCCCAAGGCCGAGGTGCTCGCCCAGCTCGTCGAGAAGACCTCGCCCGCCGGCGTCCTGCTCGTGTCCTCCTACGAGGGCAAGGAGATCGCGGGCCGGCTGGCGATCAAGACCGGCTCGGGCCTCATCACGGACGCCGTCGACGTCGCCGACGACGGCACCACCACGCAGGCCGTCTTCGCCGGCAACTACACGGTCCAGGCCAAGGTCACCCACGGCACGCCGATCGTGACCGTGAAGCCGAACTCGGCCGCCCCGGAGGCCGTGGGCGCCGCCGGTGCCGTCGAGGAGTTCGCCGCGACCATCTCCGACTCGGCGAAGAAGGCGCAGATCGTCGCCTCGCAGCCGCGTCAGGCGTCCGGGCGCCCCGAGCTCACCGAGGCCGCGATCGTGGTCTCCGGTGGCCGGGGCACCGGCGGCGACTTCGCACCCGTCGAGGGCCTCGCCGACGCGCTCGGCGCGGCGGTCGGCGCCTCGCGCGCGGCCGTCGACTCCGGCTGGATGCCCCACAGCTTCCAGGTCGGCCAGACCGGCAAGACCGTGTCCCCGCAGCTGTACGTCGCCAACGGCATCTCCGGCGCGATCCAGCACCGCGCCGGCATGCAGACCTCCAAGACGATCGTCGCGGTCAACAAGGACGAGGAGGCGCCGATCTTCGAGCTCGTCGACTTCGGCGTCGTCGGCGACCTGCACGCCGTCCTCCCGGCCCTGACCGAGAAGGTCAAGGAGCGCAAGGGCTGAGCCCCGGCTTCCCGCAGCACGACGAACGGGCCCGACACCGCGAGGTGTCGGGCCCGTTCGTCGTCGTGCGGCGCTGCCTCAGGAGCAGTCCTCCCGCGGCTGCCCGCAGACCAGGCCGAGGGCCGGGACCCGGACGGTGCGCGCCCCGGGCTTGCCGCCGATGACCACCTTGCGCAGCGCGACGTCGTTCGACTCCCGGTCGTCGGCCTCGTGCAGCAGGTCGCGCGGGTTCGCCTCGACGCTGATGAAGTAGGTGCCGTTGTCGAGGCCCTTCAGCCGGAACGCCTGGCCCGCGCGGTACTGGGAGTAGGTGTCGCCCGAGCCGGCCGAGAGGACCTGGCGCAGCGACTGCGCCGAGCGCGAGCCGCAGGCGCTGGACAGGTCGGTGCCCTCCGGCCGCCAGTCGGCGCCGGGGCGCGTGTAGTCGACGGCGTCGGTGTTGGCGAGGCAGAAGGACTGCTTCGTGCTGCGGACGACCTTCGACTTGTCCGCACTCAGCAGCCGGTAGCGGGCGAAGTCGAGGAAGTGCCAGTGGTGGTGGCTCGGCGCCGCGTGCCAGTGCATCGCCCCGACGCCGCAGTAGCCCTCCTGGGTGAGGTCACCGTCGTCGTCGCGGGAGTAGAAGTACTGGTAGGCGTCCATCATCTCCTCGCCGTCGCGGCGGAAGCCGTCCACGACGAGCGGGCTGTCACCGGAGTTCCAGACGGTCGCCGAGAACGCCAGGTTGTCACCGCGGGCCCGGATGCCGAAGGCCGGCAGCGACTCCAGGTCGGGCAGCGGGTCGGCGGCACCGGGCTCGTAGTCGCACGCCATCGTCCGCGCGGAGTGGGTCATGCCGTTCATGTCGGCCATCGAGGTCTCGCCCCGGGCGGGTGCGGGGCGCGGGCCGGGCTCGGCCGGCGGGACGGCGACGTCCTCGGCACGCCGCTGCGCCATGCGCAGGCCGCCGCTGTCGTTGCGGACGCGCATCGGGTAGGTGATCGGGGTGTTGTCGGTGACCCCGAGCAGCTCGGCCCACGCGTCGCTGAAGCGCGCCCTGACGGTGTAGCGACCGCCGGTGAGCCTGAGGCGGGCCCACTCCTGCACGGGTGTGGCGTAGCCCCGCTCGACGCCCTGCACCGACGCCATGGTGAACGGGTTCCACGGGCAGCCGCTGGGGTAGTGCGGGTCAGCCGGCGAGTCGGGGCCGAGGCGCTCGGGCTGGTAGCCGTTGAGGCAGCCGCTCAGGCTGTGCTCGACCTTCGGCCCGGAGCCGTCGGCCCGGCGGACCACGACCTCGACGAGGCCCTTCGGCTGGTCGAAGCCGGCGACGAGGCGTCGCGGGACCTTCACGCCGTCGCCCCACGTGGTCTGGCCCTCGGTCCAGCCGCCCGGGAAGTAGCGGGTCTCCGGCTGCTTCGCCCAGTCGTAGCGGCGGGTGCGCAGCTCGATCCGACCGCCGTCGGCCGCCACCCGCACGCCGAGGTCGCCGTACGCCCACCCGCGCTGGGCGTACATCTCACCCTGGGCCGCGCGCAGGCTCACGACGGGCTCGTCGGCGAGGGCGGCCGGGACGGCGCCGGCGGCCGGGGGAGCGGTGGCGGCACTGCCGCCCACCGCCCCGGGCACGAGGGACGCGGCCAGCGCAGCGGCAGCGGCCGCGGCAGCGGCGAGGCGGGGACGGGGTCGGGTCACGGTCTGCTCCCTCGTGGTCGGTGCTCTCGAAGACACCGACGCCCCGAGAGCCGGATCGGTTGCCTCCGGCGGCAGCCGGATCATGTCACCGGGCCGGAGCGGTGAACCGGAACGTTTCCGCAAGATCGCGGCGGACGACGTCACTCCGTCCGGCGAGCAGGGTCGCCACGGGGTCGGAGCGAGTCGGGGGCGCGGCGGCCCGGTAGCATGCGGTCATGTCCTCGATCGCTCCCCTCGTCGTGCTCGCCTCCGAGTCGGGGGAGGAGCCGCTGATCAACGTCTGGGTCGTCGGCCTCATCACCTTCGTGATCCTCATCGGGCTGCTGGCCGCCGTCATCAGCATCGGTGGCGGGCGCGACCACAGCTGACCCGGGCCCGACCGACCCGTGACCGACCCCGTGACCCGGCGACGGGTCGGCGTCATGGGCGGGACGTTCGACCCGATCCACCACGGCCACCTCGTGGCGGCGAGCGAGGTGCAGTCCTGGTTCGGGCTCGACGAGGTGGTGTTCGTGCCCACCGGTGACCCGTGGCAGAAGTCGGGCCGCGAGGTCTCCCCGGCAGAGCACCGCTACCTGATGACGGTCGTCGCCACCGCCTCCAACCCGCGTTTCACGGTCTCGCGGGTCGACATCGACCGCGCGGGCCCGACGTACACGATCGACACGCTGCGCGACCTGCACGACCAGGTGCCCGACGCCGACCTGTACTTCATCACCGGCGCCGACGCGCTCGCCGAGATCTTCACCTGGCGCGACGCCGAGGAGCTGTTCGGCCTCGCGAACTTCGTGGGTTGCACGCGTCCGGGGTACACGATGGACGCCGAGACCCTCGACAAGATCCCGGCCGAGCGGGTCACGATGGTCGAGATCCCGGCGCTGGCGATCAGCTCCACGGACTGCCGGCGGCGCACGGCCAAGGGGGACCCGGTCTGGTACCTCGTCCCCGACGGGGTCGTGCAGTACATCGCCAAGCACCAGCTCTACGCCGGCGGCACGGTGGGCCACACCGACGCCGTGCTCCTCAAGCCCCAGAACGGAGACCACCACCTCGCATGAGTGCCACCGACCACGCCGTGGAGCTCGTCCACGTCGCCGCCGTCGCGGCCTCCGACAAGCTCGCGAAGCAGATCGTCGCCTTCGACGTGTCCGACCAGCTCGCCATCACCGACGCCTTCCTCATCGCCTCCGCGACGAACGAGCGGCAGGTCGGTGCGGTCGTGGACGCCGTCGAGGACGCCCTGCGCGAGCACGGGGAGAAGCCCATCCGTCGCGAGGGCCACAAGGAGGGCCGCTGGGTCCTCATCGACTACGGCGAGATCGTCGTGCACGTGCAGCACGAGGAGGAGCGGCAGTTCTACGCCCTCGAGCGGCTCTGGCGCGACTGCCCGGCCATCGCGCTGCCCGACACCGTGACGGACGCCCGCTGAGCGCGGGCGCCGGGCGTTCCCTGGTGCTGGTGCGCCACGGGCGCACCGGGTGGAACGCCGCGGGACGGGCCCAGGGGCACACCGACGTCGACCTCGACGCCACCGGCCACGAGCAGGCCGCCCGCATGGGCCCGGTCGTGGCCGCGCTGGGGCCGGCGCTGCTGCGCTGCAGCGACCTCGCACGGGCCCGCGACACCGCGACCTACGTCGGCAAGGAGGTCGGCCTCGAGCCGGCGACGGACCCGCGCCTGCGTGAGTACTCGCTCGGCGAGCGAGAGGGCTGGCTGGACAGCGAGTGGCGCGACTCCTTCCCCGAGGAGCGCGCGGCCTTCGAGGCCGGCGACTACGACGTCGTCCCCGGTGGCGAGCGCAGCGCCGAGGTCGGCGCCCGCGTCGCCGCCGCCTGCCGCGACCTTCTCGACGCGACCCCCGCGGGGGAGACCGCCGTCGCGGTGTCGCACGGCGGCGCCATCCGGGTCGGGGTCGCGACGCTGCTGGGCTGGCCCGCGGGGCTCCACGGGACGCTCGGCAGCCTCGCGAACTGCGCCTGGGTCCGCCTCGGCGAGCGGTCGTACGGCGAGGGCCTGCGCCTGCTGTCGTGGAACGAGCAGGTGCCCACCCCCGGTTTCGCACCCCCGCCGCCAGCGGGGTAAGGTTCCCGTCGTTGTCCACTCCGGTGGACGCACCTGGGGCTGTGGCGCAGCTGGTAGCGCACTTCCATGGCATGGAAGGGGTCAGGGGTTCGAGTCCCCTCAGCTCCACTCGAGAACGGGTCCCGTCGGGGCCCGTTTCGTCGTTCCGGGGCCTCGTGCGTGTCCGCCCCGGAGTGGCTCGCTCCGCGGAGGGGCTCCGGCCCGCCGGCGGGGTCCAGCCACCGGGACGGCTGGCGAAACTCGACCGGCCCACGAGACATTGGGTCCCATGAGCCACCCCATCTCCGTGCTGTGGAGCATCCCGCGCTCGGTCTCGACCTCGTTCGAGCGGATGGTGAGCGAGCGCGGGGACCACACGGTCTTCGACGAGCCGTTCTCGCGTGCCTACTACTTCGGGCCCGACCGGCTGTCGGACCGCTACACCGAGACCATCCCGCACAGCGCGTACGACGAGGTGCTGGCCGAGATCGAGGAGGCCGCCGCCGAGCGGCCGGTGTTCGTGAAGGACATGGCCTACCAGGCGCAGCCGCTGCTCGACGAGGCGTTCGTCGGCCGGCTGCACAACAGCTTTATGGTCCGCCACCCCGCGGCGACGCTGCGCTCGCTCGAGCGCACCTGGCCGGACTTCACCGACGACGAGACCGGGTGGGAGCACCTCGGGGTGGTCGCCGACCACCTCGACGCGCTGGGGCGTGAGCTGGTGGTCGTCGAGGCCGAGACGCTGTGCGAGGACCCGGCCCCGGTCGTGGCGGACTGGTGCGACCGCATGGGTCTCGAGCAGCGTCCCGACGCCCTGACCTGGGAGCCCGGCATGCGCCCGGAGTGGGAGCTGTGGGAGGAGTGGCACGGCTCGACGGCGCGGACGACGGGCTTCGCGCCGCTGCGCCCGCCCCCGCCGCCCCCGGGTGAGGACGAGCCCCGCCTGAGGGCGGCGTACGACGCGGCGATGGGTGTCTACGAGAGGCTGCGCGCCCACGCGCTGTGACCGACCCACCTAGGCTCGGGCCGTGGCACTGAGCGCGGACGACGTCCAGCGGGTCCTCGAGCACATGGACGCCGACCACGCCGAGGCGAGCCTGGCCATCGTGCGGGCCCACGGCTACCCGGTGGCGACGTCGGCCGAGATGACCGGGGTCGACGAGCACGGCGGGACCTGGCACGTCACCGTCGGCACCACCGAGGCCTCGGTGCGCGTGTCGTGGCCGGACGGCCCCGTCGAGGACAGCGACGGCGTACGCCGGGCCGTCGTCGGTCTGTACCGGGCGTCGTCCACAGGCCGGGCGGGGTCAGCCGGGTAGTCCCCTGAGCTCCTGCTCCCGGGGGTGCCTCCGGGCGACCGTCGGTCAGGGGACTACCCGGGAGGGTCGGGTGGAGCTGTGGAGAGCCCGCCCGCTCGGCGGCGAGGGTGCTCACGACGCGACGCTGCGCGGGCGCGGCTCACCGTCGTGCATGCGGTCGTCCGCCGCGCCCGTGGTGGCCTCGTCCTTCAGGATGCGCATCGACTGGCCGACGCCGCGGGCCAGGGCGGGGAGCTTCGCGGAGCCGAAGACGAGCAGGACGATGGCGAGGATGATCAGGGCGTGCCAGCCCGTGAGGTTCTGCAGCATGGGACTTCTCCTGGTGGGTGTGGGTGTGGGTGCGGCCGGGTCAGCTGTCGGACGAGCCCGGCGGGGGACCCGACGGGGGCTCGCCGCCGGGGGCGCCGCCGCCCGGCATGCCGCCACCCATGCCCCCACCCATGCCGCCGCCCGACGGCTCGGTGGTGGTGTCGACCGCGACCGCGAGACGGGCGGCGTAGCCGGACGACGGGTCGCCGCTGACGTCGGGCACCTGCAGCTCCCAGTCGCCCTCGCCGAACAGCGAGTCGTCGCTGACCCGGGTGCCGATGGCCGCGAGGTTGTCGGTGGACCCGGCGTACACGTCGGACCACTGCGAGGACCCGTAGACGTCGCCGAGCATCCCGGGCGGGAAGGCCAGCTGGGAGGTGGCGATCACGTTCTCGACGTTCGTCGCCGACGCGGCGTCGGGGTAGACCTCGACGTGGATGTGGGTCCAGCGGCCGGGGTAGCAGCCGGGGACGATGGTGGCGAAGGTGGCCTCGCCGGCGGCGTCGGTGACCTGGACGCCGCGGAGGTAGGTCTCGTCCTCGACGCCCGAGGAGTACATCGAGTAGCGACCCTCGGCGTCGCACTGCCAGGCGTAGACCGCCACGCCCTCGAACGGGGCGTCGTCGTTCGCCACGTCGGTGACGACGAACGTCAGCTCGAGCGGGACGCCGTCCACGGTCGTGCCACCGTCGAGGCTGGAGGTGATGTCGCTGCGGACGATCCCCGACTCCTCGAGGACATTCACGTCCGCGGTGCCGTCGGCGGGGTAGGGACCGTTGGTCTCCTCGGGGATCTCGCCGGCCGAGGTGGTGGCGCTCGTCGACGCGCCGGTCGTCGAGGAGCCCGAGCTGCTCGACCCCGAGGCGCCGCAGGCGGCGAGCGCGGCGGCGCCGACGCCGACGCCGACGAGGCCGAGCAGGCGGCGTCGGGTCACGAGGGTGCGGACGTCGAAGCCGGCGCCCTGGTCGACGACCTCGTCGTCGGGTCGGGCCAGCAGGCGGCCCTCGTAGGCCGGTCCGGCGGGAGTGTAGTCGGGCTCGGGGATCTGGGGCATCGGTCGGTGGTCCTCCGGTCGGTGTCGTGGTCGTGTCACCACCGTGACGGACCGATCAGTGAGAACCGTGGGACGCGGCAGTGAGATTTCTGTGAGCCCTTTGTGCGCTGGTGCGCTCAGGGAGTCCGGTAGGGGACCGAGCCACGACCGGCGGCGATGCTCCCGACCGGTGGTGCTCCCGACCAACGGGAGCGGAGTCCTCCGGGACCGATGAGTTCTCGCGCAGCGGGCGGTCGACCGGGGCATGACCACCCGCACCGTCGCCGTCCCCGGCGCGACCCTGACCTACGACGTCCACGGCGAGCTCGCCCCGGGCGTCACGCCGCTCGTCCTGGCGGCCTCGCCCATGGACGCCTCCGGGTTCGAGACCCTCCGTTCGCACTTCACCGACCGCGTCGTGGTCACCTACGACCCCCGCAACACGGGCCGCAGCGTCCGCGACGAGCCGACGGCGGGCGTCAGCCCCGAGGAGCACGCCGACGACCTCCACGCCGTGCTCGCCGACCTCGGGTCGGGGCCGGTCGACCTGTTCGGGTCCAGCGGGGGAGCGGTGAACGGGCTGCACCTCGTCGCGCGCCACCCGGACGACGTGCGCCTACTCGTGGCCCACGAGCCGCCCGCGGCCAACGTCCTGGGCGACGAGGCCGAGGTCGCGGCCGTGTGCGACGACATGGTCGCCACGTACGACGCCCACGGGGTCGGGCCGGCGATGGCGAAGTTCATCGCCTTCGTCATGCACCGGGGGCCCACACCGCCCGACCACCTCGAGCAGCCCGCCCCCGAGCCCGCGGCGTTCGGCCTGCCCACCGAGGACGACGGGAGCCGCAACGACCCGTTGATGAGCAACCTGCGTGGCGGCAACGTCCACCGCGGCCTGCCCGACGTGGAGGCGGTGTCCCGGGCCGCGACGCGGGTCGTGGTCGCGGTGGGCGAGGAGTCCGGTGGTCCGGACGACGGGGAGATGCCCGCCCGCGCGGCGTACGGCGTCGCCGCGGCCCTCGGTCAGGAGGTCGTCGTGTTCCCCAGCCACCACGCCGGCTTCCTGGGCGGCGAGTTCGGCCAGACCGGTGAGCCGGAGGCGTTCGCGGTCCGCCTGCGCGACGTCCTGGAGCGGGCCGGCTGAGCGGGCGACCCTCAGCGGTGCGCGGCGTCGAGCGTCTCCAGACGCACGAACCGCGCGCCGTGGTGGTCGACGGGCCCCGGCAGCCGCACCGTCGCGGGGTCGCCCGGGTGCGACAGCAGGAGCAGCGCGTACGGCCCCGCGTCGCGGGCGCCGGTGGCGCTGAGCCGCTCGACGACGTCCGCGACGCGGTCGTCACCGTCGGCGCGCAGCTGGGCGGCGTACGAGCCGGTGAGCGCGAGCATCGGCACCCGCAGCTCGATCCGCGGCAGCACGGCCATCAGCCGGCCGTCCCGCTCGAAGGCCACGTGGGTCACCTCGGGGTCGGGCACGTCGGCCGGCGCGCAGACCAGGACGTTCAGGTCCAGGTACTCCCGCCACGCGGCCCGCGCGGGGACGACCGCGACGTCCGCGCCCGCGGGGCGCATCGACGGACGACGCAGGCCCAGGTCGAGCGGGCTGATGTCCTCGAGGTCCAGCTCCAGACCGACCGGATCGGGGTCCGGCAGCGGCGTCGGGGTCGGCACCGGCTCGAGGCTCGGCGGCTCCACCACGATCGGCGGCCCCTCGTCGAGCAGGTGCTCGGCCTCGTAGAGCGCCACCAGCTCCTGCAGCAGCAACCGCGAGGAGGGGTCGAGCGGACGCAGGTGGTCCTCGAGCACCGAGACGATCGCCTTCGTCAGCCACGCGAACGACGTCCACGCGATCCGGGGCCGCACCGACTCGGGCACGCCGTCCGGCGCCGCCAGCCAGGTCGGTGCCGGTGGGTCGTTCGAGATCACGAAGACCCACGAGCGCGGACCCAGGTCACGGGCGACGGCGCGGATGCGGTCACGCGCGGCCCCGTCGACGCCGTACGCCCCGGGTCGGGTCGAGACCTCCAGCCACCAGTCGAGGTCGGCCCGCAGCCGAGGCACCGGCCCGCCCAGGTCGAGCGAGACGCCCGGCAGGCCGGCGTCGAGACCCGCGGCCTCGTGCAGCACGTCCCGCACGAGGGCAGGGTCGAGCCGCGCGATCACGGCAAGTGTCGCGTGGACGGCGCGGTCTTCTCCCGCGCCGCCGAACAACGGCATGGTCATGTCACGGCACCCCCCGGGCCGTTCGTCGCCGTGCCCCACCCCCCGGTTCGGGCGCGACGACGTGTCGTGCGCGAGCTGCCCCCCGGCAACCCGTCCTCCCATTGAACTAGGCAGGACCCGAAAGGTCACGGTCTCCGACCGCTTCCGCACAGGCTTTACCCTGGCGACGTGGTGGAGGAGGCGACGGTCCCGCTCCCGGACTGGGACGAGACGACCCGCCCGACCACCTCGGCGTACGACGAGGTCGGCGCCGACGAGCGGACCGCGGGGGAGCACCTGCGGGCCATCCACGACATGTACCGCCAGGGCCTGGCCCAGGTGGCCCACGTCCTCGACCAGGTCGTCGACGGCGCCGCCGGCATCGGGGAGGCCCGCGAGGCCGTGCAGCAGCTCGGGCTGCGGACGGCGGTCGAGCGGGCGGGCTCGTTCTGCGGTCAGCTGTGCCGCGCCGTCGAGACCCACCACCGCATCGAGGACGCCTACCTCTACCCGGCGCTGCGGATCGCGGACGGCGGGCTCGGGCCGGTGCTGGACCGGCTCGACGACGAGCACGTCGTCGTCCACGAGCTGCTGGTGCGTCTCGACGCGACCCTGGTCGCCGTCGCGCGCGACCCCGGCCGCGTCGACGTGCTGCTGGCCGAGTTCACCCACCTGCGGCGGCTGCTGGAGTCGCACTTCGTCTACGAGGAGGACCAGATCGGCGGGGCGCTCGGCGTCCACCGGATCACGGTCTGAGCACGACCCGGCCGGCCCGCGACTGCGCGTCGCGCGACGGGGTAGCGGTGCACGGGAGTAGCGTCCCGACGGATGTGAACGCTGTCACTGCTCGGGAGGTCTGATGGACGAGGCGTTGCGGCTCGACGCGAACTGGGTCGACTACCTGCTGGTCGCCCTCTACTTCGCCTTCGTGCTGGGCATCGGCCTGGCCGCCCGCCGCCAGGTGTCCACCAGCCTCGACTTCTTCCTCTCCGGCCGCAGCCTGCCCGCCTGGGTCACGGGTCTCGCCTTCGTCTCCGCCAACCTCGGCGCCGTCGAGATCGTGGGCATGAGCGCCAACGGCGCGAACTACGGCATCGCCACGATGCACTACTTCTGGGTCGGCGCCGTCCCGGCGATGCTGTTCCTGGCCATCGTGATGATGCCGTTCTACTACGGCTCGAAGGTCCGCAGCGTCCCCGAGTTCATGCGCCGCCGCTTCGGCACCGGCGCGCACCTGGTCAACGCGATCTCGTTCGCCGTGGCGCAGCTGCTGATCGCCGGCATCAACCTGTTCCTGCTCGCCACCGTCGTCGAGGTGCTGCTGGGCTGGTCGCTGATCGTCTCGCTGGTGGTCGCCGCGCTCGTCGTCCTCACCTACACGGCGCTCGGCGGGTTGTCGGCCGCGATCTACAACGAGGTCCTGCAGTTCTTCGTCATCGTCGCCGCGCTGCTGCCGCTCACGCTGGTCGGCCTGCACAAGGTGGGCGGCTGGGACGGCCTGACCGCCGCCGTCTCCGACAGCCCGGGCGGCGCCGAGCAGCTGTCGAGCTGGCCCGGCACCGCGCTGACCGGCTTCGACTCGCCGGTGCTGTCGGTGATCGGGATCGTGCTGGGCCTCGGGTTCGTGCTCTCGTTCGGCTACTGGACGACGAACTTCGTCGAGGTGCAGCGCGCCATGGCCGCGGACTCCATGGCCTCGGCGCAGTCCACCCCGGTGATCGGCGCCTTCCCGAAGATGTTCGTGCCGTTCATCGTCGTCATCCCCGGCATGATCGCGGCGGTCCTGGTGCAGGAGATCGCGACCGAGAAGGCGGCCGGCGGCGAGCCGGCGTACAACGACTCGATCCTCTACCTGATCCGCGACCTGCTGCCGAACGGCATGCTCGGTGTCGCGATCGCCGGCCTGCTGGCGTCGTTCATGGCGGGCATGGCGGCCAACATCTCGGCCTTCAACACGGTCTTCAGCTACGACCTGTGGCAGCAGTACGTGAAGAAGGACGAGCCGGACGAGTACTACACGCGGGTGGGCCGGCTGGCCACGGTCGGCGCCACGGTCATCGCGATCGGCACCGCCGGCATCGCGTCGTCGTACTCGAACATCATGGACTACCTCCAGACCCTGTTCGGGTTCTTCAACGCCCCGCTGTTCGCCACGTTCATCCTCGGCATGTTCTGGAAGCGGATGACCGCGACGGCGGGCTGGGTCGGCCTCGTCGCCGGCACGGCGTCCGCGATCGGGATCTGGGTGCTCTCGGGCGACGTGCTCGGCGTCGTCCCGCTGGCCGGTCAGGGCGCGGCGTTCGTCGCGGCCGGCGTCGCGTTCGCCGTCGACATCGTGGTCAGCGTCGCGGTGTCGATGGTCACCCGGCCGCGCGAGTACGCCGAGCTCAAGGGCCTCGTCTGGTCGGAGACGCCGCGCGAGACGTTCCGCGACGAGAACGCCGAGGTCCTGCCCTGGTTCCGCCAGCCCACGAAGCTGGCCGGGATCGCACTGGTCATGGTCATCGCCCTCAACCTGCTGTTCCTCTGAGAGGGGACGAGATGAGCGACAAGAAGACGACGCCCCCCGCCACGAAGACGGCACGGGCGTTCGACGTCCGGACCTTCATCGCCGCCCTGATCGGGCTGTACGGCGTGATCCTCCTGCTGACCGCCTTCTTCGGGACCTCCGAGGAGGACCTCGCGAAGGCGGACGGCCTCAACGTGAACCTCTGGACGGGCCTCGGCCTGCTCGCCTTCGCCATCGCCTTCCAGGCGTGGGCGATGCTGCGGCCGGTCCGTGTGCCGCCGCGCCCGGACGACGACGGCTGAGCCCCGCGTCGCTCCGGGCCCCTCGACCTCCGGTCGGGCCGGCCCGCCCCGTCGGCTAGCATGGCGGTGTGAACGGTCGCCTGCTCCTTCCCTAGCCGCGTCGAGAACCGACGCGGCCGCCCCTCCGTGCGAGGGGCTTTTTTGTGCCCGGAGGCCAGGAGCAGACCCATCGGTGAGGAGAGCGTGATGAGCAGCGAGCAGCACCCGGCGCGGGACGGCGCCCCGGAGGCCGCGACGTACGACGTCGCCGCCGTCGAGGCCGCCTGGCAGCAGCGGTGGGCGGAGCTCGACCTCTTCACCGCGGACGACGCCAGCGAGAAGCCGAAGAAGTACGCGCTGACGATGTTCCCCTACCCCTCGGGGGACCTGCACATCGGTCACGCCGAGGTGTTCGCGCTGCACGACGTCATCGCCCGCTACTGGCGCTTCCGCGGCTACGAGGTCCTGAACCCGATGGGCTGGGACTCCTTCGGGCTGCCCGCCGAGAACGCCGCGATCCGGCGTGACGAGCACCCCGCGACCTACACCTACGCCAACATCGAGACCCAGTTCTCGGCGATGCAGCGCTACGGGCTGAGCTTCGACTGGACCCGCCGGCTGCACACCTCCGACCCGGAGTACTACCGCTGGACCCAGTGGCTGTTCCTGCAGTTCCGTGAGCGGGGGCTGGCCTACCGCAAGAACAGCCCGGTCAACTGGTGCCCGCAGGACCAGACGGTGCTGGCCAACGAGCAGGTGCTGGCGGACGGCACCTGCGAGCGCTGCGGCGCCGAGGTCACCAAGCGTGAGCTGACGCAGTGGTACTTCCGGACGACCGAGTACGCCCAGGAGCTGTACGACTGCCTGGACGACCTGCAGTCCACCTGGATCGGCAAGGTCGTCAACGCCCAGCGCAACTGGATCGGCCGCTCCGAGGGCGCCCACGTGCGCTTCGACGTCGAGGGCCACGAGCCCCTCACCGTGTTCACCACGCGGCCCGACACGCTGTGGGGCGCCACGTTCATGGTCGTCGCGGCCGACGCGAGGCTCGCCGCCGACCTGGTGAGCGAGGAGCAGCGCGACTCGCTGGAGGCGTACGTCGCCGAGGTCCGCAAGGCCTCCGACATCGACCGGCTGGCCACCGACCGCCCCAAGTCGGGCGTGTTCCTCGGCGTCCACGCGACGAACCCGGTCACCGGCGAGCAGATCCCGGTCTGGGCCTCCGACTACGTGCTGGCCGACTACGGCACCGGCGCGATCATGGCCGTGCCCGCGCACGACCAGCGCGACCTGGACTTCGCCCGGGCCTTCGACCTGCCCGTGCGGCGGGTGGTCGACACGGGTGAGCCGGACCCGGCCGAGAGCGGCGTCGCGACCACCGGCGACGGCGCCTACGTCGACTCCGGGCCGCTGGTGGGGGTCGCGGACAAGGCCGAGGGCGTCCGCCGCGCCATCGAGCTGCTCGAGGCCGACGGGCGGGGGACGGGCACGGTCAACTTCCGCCTGCGCGACTGGCTGCTGAGCCGCCAGCGCTACTGGGGCGCCCCGATCCCTGTCGTCCACTGCCCGGTCGACGGGGAGGTCGCCGTCCCGGACGACCAGCTGCCCGTCGAGCTGCCCGAGCTGCGCGGCGCCGACCTGAAGCCGAAGGGGACCTCGCCGCTGGGCGCGGCCCGCGAGTGGGTCGAGACCACCTGCCCCACCTGCGGCGGTCCGGCCGAGCGGGACACGGACACGATGGACACGTTCGTCGACTCGTCCTGGTACTTCTTCCGCTACCTGTCGCCCCACGACACCACCCAGGCGTTCGACCCGGAGCTCGCCAGGCGCTGGGGCCCGATCGACCTCTACATCGGTGGTGACGAGCACGCCGTCCTGCACCTGCTGTACGCGCGCTTCTTCACCAAGGTGCTGCGCGACATGGGCGTCATCGAGTGGGACGAGCCGTTCTCGGCGTACCTGTCGCAGGGCAAGGTCATCAACGACGGCCGCAAGATGAGCAAGTCGCTGGGCAACGGCGTCGACCTGGGGGCGCAGCTCCAGGAGTTCGGCGTGGACGCCGTCCGCCTAACGCTGGTGTTCGCCAGCCCGCCGGAGGACAACATCGACTGGGCCCGGGTCTCCCCGGCGGGGTCGCTGAAGTTCCTGCAGCGCGCCTGGCGGCTGGCGCACGACGTCACCTCCGAGCCGGGGGTCGACCCGACCACCGGCGACGCCGCGCTGCGCGCCGCGACGCACCGCACGGTGCACGAGGTCGAGCAGCTGGTGGAGTCCTACCGCTTCAACGTGGTCGTCGCCCGGGTGATGGAGCTGGTCAACGCGACCAGGAAGGCCATCGACTCCGGCTGCGGGTCCGCCGACCCGGCGGTCCGGGAGGCCGCCGAGGCGGTCGCGGTCATGCTGTCGCTGGTCACGCCGTACGTCGCCGAGGAGATGTGGTCGGTCCTGGGCCACGGCCCGTCGGTGGTCCGTGCGACGTGGCCCGTGGTCGACGAGGCGCTGCTGGTGCAGGAGTCGGTGACGGCCGTCGTCCAGGTGAAGGGCAAGGTCCGCGCCCGCCTCGAGGTGTCGCCGGACATCTCGGAGAGCGACCTGGAGGCCGCGGCCCTGGCCGAGATCGCCGACCTGCTGGCCGGCCAGACGGTCCGGAAGGTCATCGTGCGGGCGCCCAAGCTCGTCAACGTGGTGGTCTGAGGCTCACCGTCCGGGCGGCGGAGCCGGGCACGGGGGTTCACCCTTCCGTCGCCCGGTGGTCGCCTGCGCGTGCTGGAGTCGGCGCGTGCAGACATCTCGGAGAACCATCCTGTCCGCGGGCGCCGTCACCGGTGGTGCCCTCCTCGTTGGCGGGGCCGCTGTCTCGAACGCCGCGCCGTCGGCCGCCGATCCGCTGGACCGTCGTCCCACCGCCGCGTCCGCGCG
The DNA here is from genome assembly GCF_022436705.1 of Nocardioides sp. CFH 31398. Lineage (GTDB taxonomy): Bacteria > Actinomycetota > Actinomycetes > Propionibacteriales > Nocardioidaceae > Nocardioides. The sequence continues at coordinate 39,277 of NZ_JAKUHT010000026.1, forward strand.
GCTGCGCGCCGACCCGTTCACCCTCGGCGTCGCCTCGGGAGACCCGGCCCCCGACGGCTTCGTCGTCTGGACCCGCCTCGCGCCCGACCCGACGGCCGCCGACGGCCTGGGCGGGATGCCGTCGTCCCGCTACCGCGTCCGGTTCCAGGTCTCGACGGGCCCGCGGTTCCGCGGCCGCGAGGTCGTCAAGCGGGGTGAGGTCACCGCCGGGCCCGAGACGGCCCACGCCGTCCACGTCGAGCTCCACGGCCTCGAGCCCGGCCGACCGTACTTCTACCGCTTCTCGGTGCAGGGCTGGACGTCGCCGGTCGGCCGCACCCGGACCGCTCCGCGTCCGACCGCGCTGACGCCCCTGGCGATGGCCTTCACGTCGTGCTCGAACTATCCGGTCGGCTACTTCACGGCCTACCGGCACCTCGCCGAGGAGGACCCGGACCTCGTCCTGCACCTCGGGGACTACCAGTACGAGGGGGCCCAGGCGACCAACGCGCTCGGCCGGCCCCACCTCGGGCCGGAGACCACCACCCTGGCCGGCTACCGCCAGCGCCACGCGCAGTACAAGACCGACCCCGACCTGCAGGCCGCGCACGCGGTCGCGCCCTGGCTGGTGGTCTGGGACGACCACGAGCTGGACAACAACTGGGCCGGTGACTCCTCGGAGAAGCCCGCCGAGCAGGGCGGCTTCGCCGCCCGCAAGGCCGCGGCCTTCCGTGCCTACTACGAGAACATGCCGCTGCGCCGGACCTCCGTGCCGCGGGGCACCGACCTCCAGCTGTTCCGCCGGGTCCAGTGGGGCGCGCTGGCGACCTTCCACATGCTCGACACCCGGCAGTACCGCGACGACCAGGCGTGCGGCGACGGCTACAAGGACTGCCCGGAGGCCACCGACCCGTCGCGGACGCTGACCGGCGCCGAGCAGGAGCAGTGGCTGCTCGACGGCTTCGCCGCGTCGACGGCCCGCTGGGACCTGCTGGGCCAGCAGGTGTTCTTCGGCCGCCGCGACAACGACCCCGGCGCCGCACGGACCGTCTCGATGGATGCCTGGGACGGCTACGCCGCCTCCCGCGACCGCGTCGTCAACGGCTGGGTGGACGCCGGGGTCCGCAACCCCGTCGTCCTCACCGGCGACGTGCACGCCCACTGGGCCTCCGAGGTGCTCGCCGACTTCGACGACGCGGACTCCGAGATCCTGGGCTCGGAGCTCATCAGCTCGTCCATCACCTCCGGCGGTGACGGCTACGACGAGCCCGACGGGCGGCACCCCTGGGCGGACTGGAACCCCAACCTGGAGTTCTGGACCAACCTGCGCGGCTACGTCTCGACGACGATCACCCGCGACTCGCTGACCGCGGACTTCCGCTGCGTGCCCCGGGTGACGACGCCGGACTCCGACGTCTTCACCCGCCGCCGCTACGTCATCGAGGACGGCGTCCGCGGCCTCCAGCTGGCGCTCGACAACCCCCAGCCGTCGGGGTCGTTCTCCGCACGGTCGCTGCCCAGCGACGCCCAGATCATCCGCGACACCATCCGGGAGGAGACCGGCTACTGAGCGGCACCGGGCCCGGTCGGGTGACGACGGCCGGATGCTCCTCGAGCACCGGTCACGGCCACCCGGCGGCTGGTCGACCACCATCCGTCGGGCTGAGGCGGCTCCCGGTGTCCTAGGGTGCGCGGCATGCCTGGTCAGCCCGGCGCCGAGGGCGGCCGCGTCGTGGTCGTCACCGACTCGACGGCCAGCCTCCCCCGTGCCCTCGTCCGCGAGCGCGGCCTGGTCGTCGTCCCGCTCCAGGTCGTCATCGGCGACGAGGTCCTCGACGAGGCGCTGAGCGAGGAGGAGGGCGCGGCCGGGGGAGCGACACCGGCGCGGGTCGCGGAGGCGCTGCGCGGCCACCAGCGGGTCAGCACGTCGCGGCCGAACCCGGCGGCGATGGGCGCGGTGTACGCCGACCTGGTCGCGGACGGCGCCACGGAGGTCGTCGCCGTGCACCTCTCCGGCGAGGTGAGCGGCACGGTGGAGTCCGCGCGGGTCGCCGCCCGCGAGGCCGCCGTGCCCGTCCACGTCGTCGACACCCGCCAGGTCGGGGTCGCGACCGGGTACGCCGCCCTCAGCGCCGTCGAGACCCTCGAGGCCGGCGGCTCCGCCGAGGAGGCCGCGGACGCAGCCGCCCGGCGCGCTGCGGCCGCGACGTCGTACTTCTACGTCGACACCCTGGAGTTCCTGCGCCGCGGCGGGCGCATCGGTGCCGGCGCCGCGCTGCTCGGCAGCGCCCTCGCGGTCAAGCCGCTGCTGTCCATCACCGACGGGGTCGTCGGCCCCCTGGAGCGGGTCCGGACGACGACCAAGGCGCTCGCCCGGCTCGAGGAGCTCGCCGTCCGCGACGCGCTGACGGCCGTGGGCCGCAGCGGGTCGCCCGTCGAGGTCGGGGTGGCGCACCTCGCGAACCCCGAGCGGGCCGAGCAGCTGGCCGCCCACCTCGCCGCACGGCTCGGCGACGACCCGGGGCTGGTCGGGCAGCAGGTGCGTTGCGTCGAGCTCGGCGCCGTGCTCGGCGCTCACGTGGGCCCCGGCATGGTCGCCGTCTGCGTCTCCCCGCTCTGACGACCTGACGACCGCCCGGTCCGGCCACCCGCCGTCCACAGGCGCCGGCGGACCTCTCCCCTCCACAGGACGGCGCCCGACGACGGGCGTCGGCGGCGCGGCGCTCCTAGCGTCGCCGTCATGCGACCCCGACGTCCGTCCACCGACCAGCAGGAGGCGATCGCCCGGCGGCTGGCGCTGCTCGACGCGGAGCTGTCCGCGGTCCGCACCGGGGAGGCCGACGCGGAACGGTCGGCACCGCCCCCGAGCTGGGACGTCGCGCCCGCGGTCGGGGGCGGGCCGCCCCCCGCGGCACGGTGGGTGGCGCCCGACACCCACACGCGGCCCCGGCCACCGGCCGGCGAGGACGACGACGAGCACGAGGGTGTCGAGGACGACGAGGGGGAGGTGCGGCTCGGCGCGGTGCCGCGGACCGGACGGCACGCCACCCGCCGCGCCTCACCACCCCGCACGCCCGGCCTCCGGCAGCGCCTCGGCCCGACGGGATGGGTCGGGCTGGTGCCGGAGACGCTCCAGGGGCGTGCGGGCCTGGGAGCCGCGCACCTGGCGGTGGTCGCGGTGCTCGTCAGCGTCGGTCTCGGCGTGACCTGCTGGTGGGTCCTGCGGTCCGGACCGGAGCCGCTGCCGGCGACAGCCCCGGTGAGTGCTCTCGTCACGCCGGGCGCCACCGGCGGCGCGGCGGGCTCCCCGGGGTCGACGGCCCCGGCGAGCCCTGTCGCCGGAGCCTTGCCGGGTGCCCCCACCCCGGGCGGCTCCACGGGTGCGACCCCGGGCGGCGCGGTGGGGGGCGAGGTGGTCGTCGACGTGGCCGGGCGTGTGCGCCGGCCCGGCATCGTCGTGCTCCCGAGCGGGTCGCGGGTGGCGGACGCGCTCGAGGCCGCCGGCGGCGCGCGCCCCGGGACCGACCTCACCCCGCTGAACCTGGCACGGGTCCTGCTCGACGGGGAGCAGGTGCTCGTGGGTGTCGACCCCGCCGCCGGCGGCGGTCTGCCGGTCCCGGGCGACCCCGGGTCCACCGGTACGCCGCCCGGGCCCGCGGCGCCCCCGGCTCCCGGGGCTCCGGTGGCCCTGGTCAACGTCAACACGGCTGACCTGGCGACCCTCGACACCCTCCCCGGCGTCGGTCCGGTGACGGCGCAGGCGATCGTCGACTGGCGCACCGAGAACGGCGGCTTCAGCGCGGTGGCCGACCTGCTCGACGTCAGCGGCATCGGCGAGGTCACCCTCGCCGAGCTGACTCCGCTGGTGACGGTGTGAGGTGCGGCCGTCGCCCGCCGGACCGGGCGGCCCGCCCCTCGCGGAGCCGGTGGGCGACCCCGAGCAGGACCCGGCCGAGCGGCCCGACCTCCGCACGCCGGCCCTGGCGCTCGCCGCCTGGGCGGGCGGGCTCCTCGGTCTGCTGTGTCCGCCCCCGGTGCTGGCGGTGGTGCTCGGCGTCCTCGTCGTGACCGGCGCGTTCCTCGGGCGTCGTGCCCGCCGCCGCGGGCGGGTCGGCCCCGACGCCCTGCGGGCCGTCGGCGGGTGCCTGCTCGTCCTGGTCGGGGTCGCCGTCGTCGCCGGGGTTCGCGTGGCGGTCGTCGCGCAGGACCCGGTGACGCTGCTCGCCGCGGACGCCGCGACCGTGCGGGCCGCGGCCACGGTGACCTCGGACCCCCGGCTGCGCGAGGGCGGCTTCGCGCCGTACGTGCTGCTGCGGGCCCGGGTGCACGAGGTCAGCGCGCGCGGCGCGCGGGTCCGGACCTCGGCGCCGGTCCTCGTCGTCGCCGACGCCTCGTGGCGCGACGTGGACCTGGGGTCGCGGGTCGAGTTGACGGGGCGCCTCGAGCCGGCGGACGGCGGCGACCTGGCCGGTCTGCTCGTCGCCCGCGGTGCTCCGGACGTCCGGGCACCGCCGGGAGTCCTGTGGTGCGGCGCCGACGCCGTGCGCGCCTCGGTGCGCGAGGCGGTGGCCCATCGGCCGCCGAGCCAGGCGGGACTGGTGCCGGCCCTCGTGGTGGGGGACGACTCGACGCTGCCCGACGACCTGGAGGCCGACTTCGCGGCGACCGGGCTCACGCACCTGCTGGCGGTCTCCGGCACGAACCTCACGCTCCTGGTCGGCTTCCTGCTCCTCGCCGCGCGCTGGTGCGGCGTCCGGGGCCGGTGGCTGCACCTCGTGGGCGCGGTGGGGATCGTCGGTTTCGTGCTCCTGGCCCGGACCGAGCCGAGCGTGGTCCGCGCCGCCGCGATGGGGACCGTGGCGTTGATCGGCATGGGCAGCAACGGCCCGCGCCGGGGCACTCGGTCGCTGGGCGTGGCGGTCACCGCCCTGCTGCTGGTGCACCCCTGGTACGCGCTGTCCGCGGGGTTCGCCCTGTCCGTGCTGGCGACCGCCGGGATCCTCCTGCTCGCCCCGGGGTGGCGCGACGCCCTCGCCCGGCGGGCGCCCCGGTGGCTCGCGGAGGCCATCACCGTGCCGGCCGCCGCGCAGCTGGCCTGCACGCCCGTCGTCGCCGCCATCTCCGGCCAGGTGAGCCTCGTGGCCGTGGTCGCGAACCTGCTGGCGGCCCCGGCGGTGGGGCCCGCGACCGTGCTGGGACTGCTCGCGGGCCTGGTGGGCCTCGTCTGGCCCTGGGCGGCCACCCTGGTCGGCACGGTGGCGTCGTGGTGCGTCGCCTGGATCGTCCTCGTCGCCCGACGGGGCGCGGCCCTGCCCACCGCCGCGGTCGACTGGGACACCTCCGCGGCCGCGCTCGCCCTGCTGACCGCCCTGTGCGTCGGGATCGCGGTGCTGCTGCCCGCCCTGCTGCGCAGCCGGGGCGGCCTGGCGCTCTGCGCGGGGGCCACCGCCGTCACCCTCGGCGTCCCGCTGCCGACCCCCGGCTGGCCGGCCGAGGGCTGGGTCCTGGCCGCGTGCGACGTGGGGCAGGGCGACGCCCTGGTCCTGCGGGCGGGACCGGACTCGGGTGTCGTCGTGGACACCGGTCCCGAGCCGGCGCTGGTCGACCGCTGCCTCAGTCGTCTGGGGATCGATCGTGTGCCCCTGGTCGTCGTGACGCACTTCCACGCCGACCACGCGGACGGCCTGCCCGGCGTGCTGCGCGGGCGGGAGGTCGGCGCCGTCGAGGTGACCGCCGTCGCCGAGCCCGCGGAGGGCGCCGAGGCCGTCTCCCGGGCCGCGGCCGACGCGGGAGTGGTCGTCCGCGTGCCGGCGTACGGCGAGACGCGACGTGTCGGCGAGGTGACGGTGCAGGTCCTCGCTCCGCTGCCGGGGGTGGCCCCCGCCGCGGGCGCCGAGGGCGACGCCGCGAACGACGCCAGCCTCGTCGTCCTCGCGGAGGTGGGCGGGACGAGCGTGCTCCTGACCGGTGACCTGGAGCCACCCGGCCAGGAGGCCCTGGCGGCCTCCGTGCCGGGCCTGACGGTCGACGTCCTCAAGGTCCCGCACCACGGGAGCCGGCACCAGGACCTCGACCTGCTGCTGTCGCTCGGCGCCGAGCTGGCCCTGGTGTCGGTGGGGGAGGACAACACCTACGGGCACCCCTCCGAGGAGGTGCTCGACCCGCTGGAGGACGCCGGCGTCGAGGTGGGCCGTACCGACGAGCAGGGCGACCTCCTCGTCGTCCCCGGTGACGACGGTCCCGAGCTCGTCACGGCGGACTGAGGGGCCCCGGGCCGGGTCGTGGGGTGGGTCGCCGGATCCCGTGCCTCGACCGCCGGTCCGGAGGCGCTCCTCGCCCCTCGACCTCGGGAGGGGATGGTGTCGGCGGGCTGTGGCAGGGTCGTCGCATGGCCCGCTCCTCCGCCCCGCAGTCGGTGTCGTCAGCCCCCGCCTCCGTCCTGGGCCGGGTCGTGCTGGTGACCGGCAAGGAGGAGTTCCTGCGCGACCGCGTGGTGCGCGACGTCCGCGCCGCCGTCCGCGAGATCGACCCCGAGGCCGAGCTGTCGGAGACCCGGGGCAGCGAGCTGACGCTCGCGACGCTGGGGGAGCTCGCGGCGCCGTCGCTGTTCTCGTCGACCCGCGGGGTCGTGGTGTGGGAGCTGGAGAACCTGCCGGAGGAGTCGGTCGCCGGCCTGGTCGGGTACGCCGGGTCCCCGGCGGACGACGTCGCGCTCGTCCTCGTCCACTCGGGCGGTCCCCGCGGCAGCGGCGTGCTGACCAAGCTCCGCAAGGTGGCCGCGGTGAGCGACGTGAAGGTCGACGAGGTCAAGGGCTACCAGATGGGCGGCTTCGTGCAGGCGGAGATCCGGCGCCACGGCTCGCGGCTGGATCCCGACACGGCGGGTTTCCTCGTGCAGGCGGTCGGCCACGACCTGCGCTCGCTCGCGGCAGCGGCGCACCAGCTCGCGACCGACTTCCCCGGACGCACCGTGAGCGCCGAGGAGGTCAAGCGCTACTTCGGCGGCCGCTCCGAGGCGACGTCCTTCGCCGTGGCCGACCACGCCTTCGAAGGCCGTCGCGAGAAGGCGCTCGAGGAGCTCCGCTGGGCCCTCGACGGCGGGGTGGCTCCGGTGCTGGTGACCTCCGCCTTCGCGAACGGGGCGCGCGGGCTCGCGCGCTTCGCCACGGCGCCCCGCGGCATGCGCGACGCCGACCTGGCCCGCGAGGTGGGCGTCCCGCCCTGGAAGCTGAAGAGCCTGCGCTCGCAGGTCCGCGGCTGGGACGAGCGGTCCCTGGCGGCGGTCCTGGTCGAGGTGGCCCGGACCGACGCCGACGTCAAGGGTGCGTCGTCCGACGCGGCGTACGCGCTCGAGCGCATGACCCTCACGGTCTGCGCGCTGCGGTCCGGCCGCTAGGAGCGGGGGCGCGCACCGCGCACTTCCCCGGGAACGCCGACGGCCCGCCGCGACGAGCGCGACGGGCCGGGCTTGATCGAGCGAGGCGCAGGCCTCAGAGGGCGTTGACGCGACCCGCGATCTTGGACTTGCGGTTCGCCGCCTGGTTGGCGTGGATGACGCCCTTGGAGGCCGCGCGGTCGAGCTTGCGGGTCGCGGCGCGAGCCAGCGTGGTCGCGTTCTCCTTGTCGCCGGACTCGGCGGCCTCACGGAACTTGCGCACGGCGGTCTTCAGGTCCGACTTCACGGACTTGTTGCGCTCGCGGCGCGCCTCGTTCTGCTTGTTGCGCTTGATCTGGGACTTGATGTTCGCCACTGGGTGATCGTCCTCGGTGCTCGACTCGGTGCTGGACTGGAGGTCTGAAGGCGCGCAGCGGTGCGGCGCAGCGCGCGACAGGGCAATCTATCAAGCCGTGCCGACGGCTCCCAAATCCCTCAGGTCCGCGTCACCGCCGACCCAGCCGCGGCGCTCGGCGAGCCACCCCCAGGCCACCTGGGCGCACCGGTCCTGGTGGGCCCGCAACCACGGCGAGGTCGGCGGCACCGGGTGGTCGCGGGCGCGGAGGTAGAACCCGGCCATCAGCGCCAGGAGCCGGTCGACGTGGTCGGCGGGGACGTCGCGGGTCAGCGCCCGGCCCGCCAGCAGCGCGTCGACGTCCACACCGTCGCCGCGCGGCCCCAGCAGCAGCTCGACCGTGTCGACCCAGGCGGCGCCCCGGGCCGGGTAGGCCCAGTCGCACAGCCACACCTCGCCGTGCGGGCCGAGGAGCACGTTGTCGTCGCGCAGGTCGGTGTGGACGACGGTGTCCCCGCCGGTGACCTCCACGTGGGAGGCGGCCAGGCGGGCGGCCTCGTCGGCGTGCTCCGCGAGGCCCGGCAGGTCGGGCCGCACGCGCGCCCACGCGGACACGGCGCCCGCCATCTCGTCGGCGAACGCGGCCGGGGCGAGCCCCCGCGGCGCGGGGGTGAGGAGGTGGGCGCAGTCCTCGAGGGCGTCCAGGGCGCGGTCGAGGTCGTCGAGGTCCCAGGGGCGGGCCGCGGGGACGCCGGGCACGTGCTCGACGGCCAGCACGACCCAGTCCTCGTCGTGGTGCCACCACTGCAGCCGCGGCGCGGGGACGCCGACGGGCATCAGGGCGAGCCGGCGCGCCTCCTCGGCGTACGCCGCCGCGAACTCGCGCTGCGCCTTCACGCTCGCCGCCTTGAGGAAGTGGGTGCTGCCGTCCTCGCAGGTCACCACGGACGCGAGACCGGGCGTGAAGCCGGCCCGGCACGAGGTCGCCTCGGCGACCGGGGAGCCCAGGCGTTGCCCGACGAGCTCGCGCAGGCGGGGCGGGAGGAACGACCACTCGAGGCGGCGGGCGGTCGCGCCGTACGGGATGGGTTGCAGCACGGGCACACCCAACCACCGACCCGGGCGACTGGCGCGGATCGTGAGGGGAACGGGCGGGTCATGACCACCGTCGCGGAGCACCTGGCCGACGCCCTCGCCGCCCACGGGGTGACCCACGTGTGGGGCGTGGTGGGTGACGCGCTGAACCCGGTCACCGACGCGATCCGGCGCCAGGACGGTCTCGAGTGGGTCGGGGTGCGCCACGAGGAGGCGGGTGCGTTCGCCGCCGGCGCGCAGGCCCAGCTGACCGGCCGGCTCGGCGTCTGCCTCGGCACCGTCGGACCGGGCTCGGTGCACCTGCTCAACGGCCTCTACGACGCGAAGAAGTCGCACGCCCCCGTGCTGGCCGTGTGCGGCCAGGTCCCCCGGGCCGACCTGGGCAGCGACCTGTTCCAGGAGGTCGACAACCAGGTCCTCTTCGCCGACGTCGCGGAGTACGTCGCGACCGTCACCGACCCCGCCCAGCTCGCCCACGTGCTCGAGCAGGCCGGCAACGCCGCGCTGTCGAGCGGCGGGGTCGCGGTCGTGACCCTGCCGGGCGACGTCGGCGACCTCGAGCTGCCGGAGGGCACGCCGCCCACCCGGTGGGCACAGCGTCCGGCCCTGCCCACTCCGGCGGAGGAGGCGCTGGCGGCCGCGGCCACCGCGATCGACGCCGCGTCCCGGGTCACGATGCTCGTCGGTGTCGGCGCGCTGGACGCCCGCGAGGACGTCCTCGCGCTCGGCCGGCGCCTGGGGGCCCCGATGGTGCTCAGCCTGAAGGCGAAGGAGGGCCTGGAGCACGACAACGAGCTGGAGGTCGGCCAGACCGGTCAGCTCGGCAACCCGGCGGCCGCGCAGGCCCTCACCGAGTGCGACCTGCTGCTGATGGTCGGCACCGACTTCCCCTACACCGACTACCTGCCGCACGGCACGACCACGGTCCAGCTCGACGTCCGGGCCGCCCACGTGGGCCGCCGCACCCCGGTCGCCCACCCGGTCGTCGGCGACGCCGGGGCCGCCCTGCGCGCGCTGCTCGCCCGGGTGGAGGAGAAGGCCGGGACCGCCCACCTGGACCGCGCCCGCTCGTCGTACGACGGGTGGCGGGAGAAGCAGCGGGCGCTCGGCGAGCCCGGGGCAGCGGGCGACCGGGTGCGCCCGGAGGTGCTGGCGGCCGCGATCGACCGCCACGCCGCCGGCGACGCGGTGATGACCACCGACACCGGCATGGCGACGATCTGGCTCTCGCGCCACGCCTCGATGGGAGCCCGGCGCCGCCTGCTCGGTTCCTACAACCTCGGCTCGATGGCGAACGCGATGCCGCAGGCCATCGGCGCCGGGGCGCTCGACCCCGACCGCCAGGTCGTCGCCTGGTGCGGCGACGGCGGGCTGACGATGCTGCTGGGCGACCTGCTGACCATCGCCGAGCAGGGGCTGCCCCTCAAGGTCGTCGTCTTCGACAACGGCCGGCTCGGTCTCGTGAAGATCGAGCAGGAGGAGGTCGACCTGCCCGAGCACGGCACCGGGCTCGACAACCCCGACCTGGCCGCCGTGGCGCGGGCCGTCGGCCTCCACGGCGTCCGTGTCACCCGCGACGACGAGGTGGACGCTGCGGTCCGGGAGGCGTTCGCCCACCCGGGGCCCGTGCTCCTCGACGTGTTGGTCGACCCCGAGGCGACCGCGGAGGACTGAGCGTCGCTGCGGCCGGCGCCTCGGTTCCGCCTCAGCGCCGCCTCAGCGCCGCCTCGGGGTGAGGGTCCGGCGGAAGAGCGAGGCGCCCTCGACGTCGCGCAGGTGCACGGTCAGCTCCCGCGACGCGGCGTCGATCTGCACCTCGCCGAAGAACTGCGAGCCCTCCGCGGGTGAGGCGTTCGGCGCTGGCGGCGCCGCCACGAACGCGGCACGCGGCCCGAAGGTCGCGTCGAGGTCGTTGGGCCCGAAGGCCCCGGCGTTCAGCGGCCCGGACACGAACTCCCAGAAGGGGTCGAAGTCCGTGAACGACGCCCGCGCGGGGGAGTAGTGGTGGGCGGCGGTGTAGTGGACGTCGGCGGTCAGCCACACGTGGTTGCGGACGCCCAGGCGCTTCAGCCCCGACAGCACGTCGGCGATGCCGATCTCACGGCCCAGCGGGGCGCCGCCGTCGCCGTTCGCGATGCCCTCCCAGGCCTCGCCGTCCGGCACCAGCAGCCCGAGGGGCAGGTCCGCGGCGATGACCTTCCAGGTCGCGGTGGAGCGCTCGAGCTCACGCAGCAGCCAGCGGGTCTGGCGCGCACCGAGCACCCCGGAGCGCTCGGCCGGCTCGAGGTTCGCGGTGTTGGGGTTCTTGAAGGTCCGCATGTCGAGGACGAAGACGTCCAGCAGCGGCCCGTAGGCGATCTTGCGGTAGACGCGCCCCTCGGGGTCGGGGGAGAGGTCGGACAGCGGCGTCCACTCGCGGAACGCGCGGTGCCCACGGCGGGCGAGGGTGTCGACGTCCTTCACGCGGTAGCGCTGGTCGTCGAGGATCTCGCCCGGGTACCAGTTGTTCGTGACCTCGTGGTCGTCCCACTGCACGACCTGCGGGGTGCGGGCGAGGAACTCCCGCCAGTTGTCGGCCAGCAGGTTGTAGGCGTACTGGCCGCGGAACTCCGCCAGCGTCTCGGCCACCTTGGACTTCTCCTCGGTCACCACGTTGCGCCAGGTCGAACCGTCCGGAAGCTCGACCCGCTCCTGCACGGGCCCGTCGGCGTACACGTAGTCGCCGGAGCAGAGGAAGAAGTCGGCGTCACGACGGCTCATCGCGTCGGCGATGCGGAAGCCGCCCAGGTCGGGGTTCACGCCCCAGCCCTGCCCGGCGATGTCGCCGCCCCACAGGAAGCGGACGTCGTCGCCGCGGGCCGGCGCCGTCCGCAGCCGGCCGACGGCGGGCTCGCTGGAGCGGCGGGCGTCGTCGAGGTCGACGGCACGGACGCGGTAGTGCAGCTCGGCCCCGCTGGGCAGGTCGGTGAGGTCGACGTGGCCGGTCAGGTCGGTGCCGGGGCGGACGACGGGCCCGCGGACCGTGCGGACGCGGCGGCGGAAGCGGGGGTCGCGCGAGACCTCGACCACGAGGCGGGAGGGGCGGTCCGCGCGGCTCCAGACGACCGCGCCGCCGGGACGCACGTCGCCGGACTGGACGCCGTGGGTCAGGCGGGGGCGGCCCGCGCGCACGAACGCGGGCGCCCTGCGGGTCGTCGCGTCGGCGTGCGGGGCCAGGAAGCCCGAGGTGGCGGCGACGCCCGCCGCGGCGGCGAGGCCGGTGGTGCGCAGGACGGTACGGCGGTCGAGGGAGCCCGAGGTCATGGCCGGAGCCTGACGGACCCGCGCGAACCGGAGGTGGCGCGGCGGTGAACTCAGGCGCGGATCTGCTCCGGCGTCTCGAAGGTGACCGAGCGCCCGGTCGGTCGGCCGTCGACGACCCGGGTGCGACGGACACCGTCCACGGGGTCCACGGTGTAGAGGTGCCTGCCGTCCGGCGACCAGGCGACGGACTCCGGGGAGCCGTCCTGCGGGCCGAGGGGGCGGGCGACGTTCGCGACGGGGTCCCAGGCGAGCACCCGGGTCCCCGGCCCGTCCACCGCGGGCTCGACGAAGGCCAGCCGGGTGCCGTCCGGGGACCACGCGAGGTCCCCGACCGCTCCGGTCCCCAGGGTGGCGGGGTCCGTGCTGGCAGCCAGCCGGGTCACGGCCGAGAGGTCGTCGACGTCGAGCAGGACGAGGTCGGGGTCCTCGTTCGGGACCGCCGCCAACCGGCGTCCGTCGGGGCTGAACGCCAGGTCCCGCACCGCGCCCTCCCCGGTGCGCACGCGCTCGCGGGCCTCGACGTCCCACAGCTCGAGGACCCCGTCGTACCCACCGACGGCGAGCAGCGCGCCGTCGGGGGAGAAGGCCAGGGCGGCCGGCTGGCTCTCCTCGAGGTCCAGCCAGGCGAGACGCTCCTGCGCCTCGACGTCCCACAGCCCGACGCGCCCGTCGTCCGCGGCGGTGGCGGCGAGCCGGCCGTCGGGGGAGACGTCCAGGGCGTCGACGTCGCCGCCGGCTCCCTCGGTCGCCTCGACCCGCTCGATGTCGTGCCCGAGCAGCGTGCAGGTGTCCCCGCTGCGGAGGTCCCCCAGACGGAGCTCGCCGACCTCGCGCCGCTCGTCGTAGCCGGTGCTGACGAGCAGCGTGCCCTCGGACCCGGCGAAGGTGAGGTGGTCCCCGCCCCCGGGCGGGGCCTGGTCGTCGAGCAGCTCGCCCGTCGTGGTGTCCCAGAGGCAGACCCCGCCGTCGCAGGTCACCGCGATGCGGCTGCCGTCGGGTGAGACGTCGGCCTCGTCGGGCCACACGGTCTGACCCGGTTCGATCCGGATGCCGCCCACCGGCGGGCCGGCCGCGACCGCGGGGGCCGCGAGGAGCGCCTCCGGGGCCACGCATCCCTCGGGCACGTCGGAGCACGCCGCCAGCAGGGGCAGCGCGAGCGCCGGCACGGCCAGGCGCCGCACCACGGGCCTCGTACGGCGGGAGCGAGGCGCACCGGTCACCCCGAGGGCCTGCCCGCTGCCGCGGCACGGCAAACCGACCGGTCGCGTGGGAGGATCACAGACGACCCCGACCGCCGCAGGACCGAGCAGAGAGCAGCCGTGGCCACCACCTCCGTCGCGACACCCCAGCAGCCGGGACGCACCGACCCGTCGCTGATCCGCAACTTCTGCATCATCGCCCACATCGACCACGGCAAGTCGACGCTGGCCGACCGCATGCTCTCGTTGACCGGGGTGCTCAGCGACCGCGACGCCCGCGCGCAGTACCTCGACCGGATGGACATCGAGCGGGAGCGCGGCATCACGATCAAGTCGCAGGCCGTGCGTCTGCCGTGGCACGTGAAGGCCGACAACGCCGAGGGCGCCGAGCCGGGCGACTACGTGCTCAACATGATCGACACCCCGGGCCACGTGGACTTCACCTACGAGGTCTCCCGCAGCCTGGAGGCGTGCGAGGCGGCGATCCTGCTCGTCGACGCCGCCCAGGGCATCGAGGCCCAGACGCTCGCGAACCTGTACCTGGCCATCGGCGCCGACCTCCACATCATCCCGGTGCTCAACAAGATCGACCTGCCGTCGGCCGACCCCGACAAGTACGCCGCGGAGCTCGCCGGGATCATCGGCTGCGAGCCCTCCGACGTCCTGCGGGTCTCGGCGAAGACGGGTGAGGGCGTCGAGATGGTCCTCAACGAGGTCGTCCGGCAGACGCCCGCCCCGGTCGGGGACGCGGCGAAACCCGCCCGCGCGCTGATCTTCGACTCGGTCTACGACACCTACCGGGGCGTGGTCACCTACGTCCGGGTGGTCGACGGCAGCCTGAAGCACCGCGACCGCATCAAGATGATGTCGACCGGCGCGACCCACGAGATGCTCGAGGTCGGCGTCATCAGCCCGGAGCCGGTGAAGGCCGGCGAGATCGGTGTCGGCGAGGTCGGCTACCTGATCACCGGCGTGAAGGACGTCCGCCAGTCCCGGGTCGGCGACACCGTGACCAGCCAGCACGACGGCGCCACCGAGCCGCTCGGCGGCTACAAGCACCCGAACCCCATGGTGTTCGCGGGCCTCTACCCGATCGACGGCGACGACTACCCGACGCTGCGCGAGGCGCTCGACAAGCTCCAGCTCAACGACGCCGCCCTGGCCTACGAGCCGGAGACCTCCGGCGCGCTCGGGTTCGGCTTCCGCTGCGGGTTCCTCGGGCTGCTGCACATGGAGATCACCCGCGACCGCCTCGAGCGCGAGTTCGGCCTCGACCTCATCTCGACCGCCCCGAACGTCGTGTACGACGTGGTGATGGAGGACGGCACCGAGCACGTCGTCACCAACCCGAGCGAGTTCCCCGCGGGCAAGATCGCCGAGGTGCGCGAGCCGGTGGTGAAGGCGACCGTCCTGACGCCGTCCGACTTCATCGGCACGATCATGGAGCTCTGCCAGGCCAAGCGCGGCAACCTCCAGGGCATGGACTACCTGTCCGAGGACCGCGTCGAGATGCGCTACACCCTGCCGATGGCGGAGATCGTCTTCGACTTCTTCGACCAGCTGAAGTCCCGCACCAAGGGCTACGCCTCGCTCGACTACGAGGTGACCGGCGACCAGGCCGCCGACCTGGTGAAGGTCGACATCCTGCTGCAGGGCGACCCCGTCGACGCGTTCTCGGCGATCGTGCACAAGGACGCGGCGTACGCCTACGGCGTCATGCTCGCCGGCAAGCTGAAGGACCTGATCCCGCGCCAGCAGTTCGAGGTGCCGATCCAGGCCGCCGTCGGCGCGAGGGTGATCGCCCGCGAGACCATCCGCGCGATGCGCAAGGACGTCCTCGCCAAGTGCTACGGCGGCGACATCAGCCGCAAGCGCAAGCTGCTGGAGAAGCAGAAGGAGGGCAAGAAGCGGATGAAGATGGTCGGCCGGGTCGAGGTGCCCCAGGAGGCCTTCATCGCCGCGCTGTCCACCTCCGGCCCCGCGGGGGACCAGCCGAAGAAGTAGGCCCGGTGGGTCAGTTGATGATCTCGCCCTTCTCGGCCTCGATCCGGGCGAGGCGGCTGCGCCACTCGGCGAGGGCCTCGGGGGTGAGGCGGGGCCAGTCCTCGACCTCGCCGACGACGCGGACGGGCTCACAGCTGCGGTAGGACCGCGTGGGGTTGCCGGGGAACTTCTTGTCGGTGACGTTGGGGTCGTCCTCCCACGCGCCGGTCGGCTCGACGACGTACACCCGCGGCTCGGCGTCGCCCGCGGCGAGCTCGGCGGCGAGGCCCGCGCCGGCGATGGTCGCGGTGAAGTAGACGTGGTTCATCACGAGCGACGGTCGGTAGTTGGACCGACGTCCGGCCGTCAGGAGGTCACCGACCCCGAGGTCGGCCTTGGTGCCGTGGAAGAACGGCCCGTCGTCCAGTGCGTCACCCACCGTCGCAGGCTACGACCCGCGGCCGCCCCGTCAGCCCAGCAGGGCGCGCAGGGTGTCGCGGTGGCGGGTGTACGCCGCGCGGCCCGCGCGGGTCGCCTTGTAGGTCGTCGTCGACCCGCGGCCACGGCCCGACTTGCTGATCGTCAGGTAGCCCGCCGCCTCGAGAGCGCCGGCCTGCTTGGACAGGTCGGAGTCGCTGACGCCCAGGTGGTCGCGGAGGAACGCGAAGTCGGCCGAGGTGGCGCCGGTGAGCACGGCCATGATCGCCAGCCTCTTCGGGGCGTTCAGGGCGGGGTCGAGCCCGGCGAGCGCCGAGGTCTGGGGAGCGTGGGACCCGGTCATGCCAGGCGCTCCTTCACGGTGCGGGTGATGCGGTCGTACGTCAGCTGCGCGAGCAGGCCGAAAGCCGTGCACGATGCGCCGGCGAGCGCCGCCGCGGTCCACCCGCCGACGTGGATCCAGATCGGCAGCACGATCAGGAGGAGGGCCGTCGCGAGAAGGCCGAGCACGACGTAGTAGACCCGGTACTCCTGCGGCCCACGGCCCCGCGGGGACGGCGTCCTGCGCAGGTCCCACCAGAGGTAGACGAGGAGCACGCCCTGGTGGAGGAGGGTCCAGGTCAGCGGCGTGCTCCCCTCGAAGGCGACCCTGGCCCCGAACCCGGCGAACACCCACAGCCCGCCCGCCCACGGCAACCACCGGGGGATGCGCCAGCTGGTGGCGGCGGCGGCCTCGCCGCGCTCGATCTCGCGCAGCTGTGCCGCGAGCCAGTCGTCGTCCGCCGTGCTCACGCCAACCGCGCCTTGACCGCGGCCGACGCGCGGGCGTACGCGCGGTTGTAGAGGGACACCGTCAGGCCCCACGCGGAGCCGATGAACACGGCGGCGACCCAGCCGGCGACGTAGTAGCCCAGCAGGAACGTGACGGGGATCAGGACGAGGGGTGAGACGAAGAGCGCGATGGTCGGGCCGTTGTACTCGCGCGGCATCCGCCCGGTGTACGACGGGTAGGCCGCTTGGGCGCGGCGGTCCCACCAGAGGTAGCCGAACGAGGCGGCGAGGTGGATCAGGGACCACACGTTCCCCAGGACGCCGTCCAGGTAGTAGAGCCCGAGGGTGAACGTGGTGGCCCAGACCGCCATCGCGATCGGCGTCCACGTCGGGAACCGGTATCCGGTCCAGCCGAGGGCCTCGCCGCGCTCCGCCTCGCGGAGCTCCTGTCGGAGGGTCTCGTTGCTTTCCATGACGGAAACCTTAAGTAGTACTTTCCGGTTTCGCAAGCAGAAAGTTCAGACGACCTCGCGGGTGATCGTCACCCCGGTGACGGTGATGCCCAGGGCCGCCCCGAGGGCCGCGACGGGAGCCTCGAGCTCCGCCTTCCTCGGTCGCCGGGTCCGGGCGAACCAGGTCACTTCCAGCGGACGCCGGCGGGCCGAGCCGGCGGCCCGCCAGTGGCCCGTGATGCGGCCGTCGACCAGGAGCGGCGGCAGCACGGTGGCGTTCTTCGAGTTCCACAGGTGGGCGTGGTGGGCGGCGTCGACGAAGCGGGCGCGGGCCGACGGCTCGTAGGCACACATGAAGGCGTCGAACTCCGGCAGGAGGCGCACCCCGACGTCCTCGACCGGGTCGGGCCGCTCGGGCAGGTCGACGTAGTGCCGGCCGTCGGGCCCCTCGTCGCCGTCGAGGCCCAGGTGCTCCAGGGCGTCGTCCACGACCCCCAGGGTGGACCCGGCCCACCACGCGAGGTCCTGCCTGCTCGCAGGGCCGTGGGCCAGCAGGTGGGCGCGGACCAGCCCGGCGACGGCGTCGGGGGCGGCGACGCGCCGGGCGCGGTCGGGCACGGCGGAGGGGGAGTAGCCCGCCGCGCCCTGGCCCTCCCAGCCGCCCGAGAGCGGGCGACGGACGAGACCACCGTGCGTGTACGACAGCGAGCGTCCGACGCCCGCCTTCACCGTCTCGGCGTCCCGGCCCTCCCGCTCCGCGACCCAGGAGGCGAGGAACGTGTGCAGCTCGTCGGCCGTGCGGGGCTGCTCGGCGGCGTAGGCCTCGAGCGCGGACCAGAGGTCGTCGACGGCGAAGTGCTGCGGTGCGAGGACCCGCTGCAGGTCCTTGCGGCGGGCCAGCCGGGTGACGGCCTCGTGCCACGGGTGGTCGTCGGCGGCCACGGTGTGGACGGTCCCGCGCAGGGTGCTGCCCCGGACGATCGTCGCCGCCTCGAACGCCGCGGTGATCGCCGCGTGGGTGGTGCCCGGGTAGCGGGCGGCGAGGCCGAGGAAGGTCGAGCGAGCGGTCTGCGACTGGATCGCGCCGGTGCGGTGCAGGGCGGCCGCGACCTCACCCGGGGTGGTGGGTGCGGCGACGGCCGGCAGCTGTCGCGCGCGGGCGCGGGCGGCGAGGTCCTCCCAGGAGAGCGTCACGAGCCCGAGTCTGGACTCCACCGCGGGTCGCGGCCCAGCCTGCCGAGCAGCCGGTCGGACGCCGAGGCGTCGTCCGGCACGGGCACCGGTGGCCCGCAGATCCCCTCGCTGTGCAGGGCCGGCCCCCAGCCGTCGGCCAGCCTCGACAGGGTGTCCGCGTCCGGGATCTCGTACGACGCGCCGGCGGCGACGGCGACGTCCCAGGCGTGGACCTCGAGGTCCCACCCGTAGAAGTCCGCCATCGTCGCGCCGATCGTGGTCGGGCCGAAGTAGCCGTCGTACGGGCGGGCCGCGACGTCCTCGGTGAGGACGGCGGCGACCGCGTCGGCGTGCGCGCGCCACCGGGCGCCGGGGTCGTCACCGGACGGCGCCGGGACGGGGAGGCCGTGCCGGTCGAGGAAGTCGCGCTCGGTGTCGACGACGTGGGCGACCACGTCGGCGACCGTCCAGCCGTCGCAGGGGGTCGTGGCGTCCCCACGGCCGCCGGCCAGGTCGAGGGCCGCGGCGAACCGGTCGGCGCGCTCCCGGAAGGCGGCGGCGGTGCCGCCGGTCGTGCCCGTCGTGGATGAGGTCGAGGTCATGGCCCGACGCTAGGGCGGGGCGCCGACGTCCGATTGTGATAATCCGACACGTGCCCGCACCCGACCCCGCCCCCGCGCCGGAGGGCGTCGGCCGCATCGACCCCGTGGACCGCGCGCACCTGACCGGGCGGAGCCGCCCGACACCGCCGATCGCGCGGTACTCCGCGTCACCGGGGCTGGCGGACCTCGTCGAGCGCTACTGGGTGCCCGTCTGGTCGCTGACCTCGCCGCAGACCCAGACCACGCTGCAGCACCCCGTCTGCCTGCTCGTCACGACGCCGACGTACGCACGCTTCTACGGCGTGGCCCGCGGCGCCTCGAGCGTGACGCTGGAGGGCGACGGGTGGGCGGTCGGTGTGCTGCTCCGGCCCGCCGCGGGCGGGCTGCTGGCCGGCGGCTCCGTGGCCCCGCTGGTCGACGGGGAGACCACCGTCGACGCGCTCACGACCGTCGACGGCCCCCTCCTCGTCGATCGGGTACGGCGGGCCATGGCCGACGACCCGTACGCCGAGGCGTCCCACCGCGCGGCGATCGCGGCGTACGAGGAGACCCTGGGTGGCCTGCTGCCCGTCGACGAGGAGGGGGCCGCGGTGAACCGCGTGGTCGACCTCGTGGCCGGCCTGCCGGTCGACGCCCGGGTCGCGGACCTCGCCGCGGCCTCGGGGTTCTCCGAGCGCACCCTGCAGCGGCTGGTGACCCGGCGGGTGGGCATCACGCCGAAGTGGCTGCTGCAGCGGCGACGGCTGCACGACGCGGTGGAGCGCCTCAAGGCGGGGGAGACGTCGCTGGCGGCGATGGCGGCCGACCTCGGCTACACCGACCAGGCGCACTTCACCCGTGACTTCCGCACCGTCACCGGCCTCACGCCGGGCCGCTACCTCGCCGACCAGCCGGGAGCCTCGTGATCGACGTGCCCGAGGGCCTCGCGGGGCAGGCGCGGCTGGGCGAGGACTGGGCCGCGTGGCTCGACCGGTTGCCGGCCCTCACCGCGACGCTGCTCGCCGAGTGGTCGCTGCGCCCCGACGGGGCGTCGATGCACGGCTACTGCTCGCTGGTGGTGCCGGTCAGCAGCCCCGACGGCCCCGCCGCGCTCAAGGTGACCTTCGACGGCGACGACGAGTCCGCGCTCGAGCACCTCGCTCTGCGGCGTTGGGACGGCGCCGGCGCCGTCCGGCTGCGGCGGGCCGACCCCCGGCGGCGGGCACTGCTGCTGGAGCGACTCGTGCCCCAGGACCTCGGCGACGCCTGGGACGTCGAGGCGTGCGAGGTCGTCGCCGGGCTGTACGGCGCCATCCACGTCCCGGCGCTGCCCCAGCTGACGACGCTCGCGTCGGTGGTCGAGAAGGACGACGCGCGCCTCGCCGACCTGCCTCGCGACGCACCGCTGCCGCGGCGGCTGGTGGAGCAGGCGCGCTCCCTCGCGGCGGACCTCCTCGCCCCCGACGACTCCCGGCCGGTGCTGCTGCACGGGGACCTGCACTACGGCAACGTGCTGTCCGGCCGCTCGGACGACGAGCCGTGGCTGGTCATCGACCCGAAGCCGATGGCGGGCGACCGCCACTACGAGCCGGCGCCGATGCTGTGGAACCGGATGGACGAGCTCGTCGGATCGTCCTTCGACTCCGTGCGCGACGGGCTCCGCCGTCGCTTCCACACCCTGGTCGACGTCGCCGGGCTCGACGAGCACCGCGCCCGGGACTGGGTGGTCGTCCGGATGGTCCACAACGCGCTGTGGACCATCGACGACGCGCGCCGGCAGCACCGCGGGCTCGAGCGCGGTGAGCGCGACTGGATCACCCGCTGCATCACCGTCGCCAAGGCCGTCCAGGACTGACGCGAGTCGGCCCGAACGGTCGCGTCAGGGACGCCGAGTCGGCCCGAACGCACGCTTCCAGGACGCCGAGTCGGCCCGAATTGTCGGCTCAGGGACGCCGAGTCGGCCCGAGTTGTCGCGTCGGGGACGCCGAGTCGGCTCGAGTTGTCGCGTCGGGGACGCCGAGTCGGCCCGAACGGTCGTGTCGGGGACGCCGAGTCGGCGCGATCTCCCACCGCGGGCGCGTCGGGCTCCCGCCGCAGGGGCGTCGAGTCGGTGAAACCTCCGCTTCGGGCCCGCCGACCCGACACGCGCCTCAGCCCGAGGTCGTGGGTCGCCGATGCACAACGGGTTCGAGCGCCAGCGGTCAGGCCGACGGCGTGCGTTCGGGCCGACTCGGCGTATGGGGGGCGTGCGTTCGGGCCGACTCGGCGTATGGGGGACGTGCGTTCGGGCCGACTCGGCGTGCTGGAGGCGTGCGTTCGGGCCGACTCGCGCTAGCGGGGCAGGGCGAGGGCGTGCTCGAGCCGCTCGCCGAGGGCGAGCAGGGTGGCGTCGGCGCCGGCGGCGCCCATCAGCATCGCGCCGACGGGCATGCCGTCGGTGACCGAGTACCCGGCGGGCACGGACAGCGCAGGGACGCCGACGAGGTTCGCCACGACCGTCCAGCAGTCCGTGTACGGCGCGGCCATCGGGTCGGCGAGCTCCTCGGGCGTCAGCTCGCCCGACAGCAACGGCGCGGTGGTCGGCATGGTCGGGCAGAGCAGGACGTCGCAGGTCTGCAGGGCGCGGGCGACGGCGAGGCGCAGGCGCCGCCGGACGTGCTCCGCCCGGTCCAGCTCCTCCTGGCCCTCCGCGGTCGTCAGCAGCTCACGGCCGATGGCCACGCGACGCTCCACCTCCTCGCCCGCACGGCCGGTCGCGACCCACGGCTCGAGCACGGGGACGCACGCCGCCGAGGTCAGCGACATGTAGGCCGCGAGCCCCCGCGGCCCCTCCGGCACGAGCACGCGGACGACGTCGGTGCCGAGGTCGGCGAGTGCGTCGAGGACGCCGTCGAAGCACGCCAGGACGCCGTCCTGGTTCACCCGGCCCGAGAGCTCGTCGACGATGCCCACCCGGAGCGAGTCGTCGCGTCGCGGCGGCAGGTCGGCGGGCGTCGGTGAGGCGGCCAGCACGTGCAGGAGGCGGCGGACGTCGCCGACCGAGCGCCCGAGGGGGCCCACCCGGTCGAGGCGGGGCGCGAACGGCACCACCCCGTCGAGGGGCACGAGGCCGGGGGAGGGGGCCATGCCCACGATCCCGCACTGCGACGCCGGTTCGCGCACCGAGCCGCCGGTGTCGGTGCCGACCGCCAGGGTGGCCATGCCCGCGGCCACCGACACCGCGGCCCCGCCGGAGCTGCCACCGGGGCTGCGCCGGCGGTCGTGGGGGTTGCGGGAGGGTCTCGCGACCGAGGTCTGCGTGGAGGCGCCCATGGCCAGCTCGTCCATGTTGGTCCGTCCGAGCACGACGCCGTCCGCCGCCCGCAGCCGCGCCACCGCCGGGGCGTCGTGCGCCGCGGGCACCCCGTCGTGGGCGGCGGAGCAGCAGGCCGTCACCTCGCCGGCCACGTCGACGTTGTCCTTCACGCTGACCGGGACGCCGGCCAGCGGGCCGAGGGGGCGGCCCGCGGCGCGGTCGGCGTCCACGGCGGCCGCCTGCTCCAGCACCCGCGCGGGGTCGACGGCGACGAAGGCGGCGAGGTCCGGGTCGACCTGCTCGACGGCCCGCAGGTGTGCCTCGGCGACCTCGACGGCCGAGGTCTCCCCCCGACGGACGGCGCGCGCGATGCGGCCCGCGGAGGCGCGCGTCAGGTCCTGCACGACGAGCAGGGTCCCACCCGGGCATCATGGCCGCCGAGGGGGTCGCCCGGGACCCCGGAGCAGAGCAGGAGCACCCCGTGCCCGATCACCGGTCCGACGACTTCTGGCAGCAGGCCGAGCGCCACCTGGTCCGGTACGGCGGCGCGTTCACGCCCCGCGTCATCACGCGGGCCGAGGGCTCCTGGGTCCACGACGAGGACGGCCGCGCCATCCTCGACTTCCCGTCCGGGCAGATGAGCGCGGTGCTCGGGCACGCCCACCCGGACGTCGTGCGCACCGTCAGCGACTCGGTGGCGACCCTCGACCACCTCTTCTCCGGCATGCTCAGCCGCCCCGTCGTCGACCTGGGGGCGCGTCTCGCCGGCACGCTGCCCGACCCGCTCGAGCGGATGCTGCTGCTCACCACCGGCGCGGAGTCCAACGAGGCCGCGATCGCCATGGCCAAGCTGGTGACGGGCCGGCACGAGGTCGTCGCCTTCGACCGGTCCTGGCACGGCATGACCACCGGAGCCAGGGCGACCACCTTCTCGGCGGGCCGCAAGGGCTACGGGCCGGCGGTGCCGGGGAGCCTTGTGCTCCCGACGCCGAACGCCTACCGCTCGCCGTTCCGCCACGCCGACGGCAGCCACGACTGGGAGACCGAGCTCGACTTCGGCTTCTCGCTGGTCGACCAGCAGTCGACCGGCTCCCCGGCCGCCGCGATCGTCGAGCCGATCCTGTCCTCGGGCGGGATCATCGAGCTGCCCGAGGGCTACCTGCGCCGGCTGAAGGACCACTGCGAGCGCCGCGGGATGCTGCTGATCCTCGACGAGGCGCAGACCGGGGTCGGCCGCACGGGGACGATGTACGCCTTCCAGCGCGACGGCGTCGTCCCCGACATCCTCACGCTGTCCAAGACCCTCGGCGCCGGCCTGCCGGTGGCCGCGGTGATGACCAGCGCCGCGATCGAGGAGGCCTGCCACGAGCGCGGCTTCCTGTTCTTCACCACCCACGTCTCGGACCCGCTGGCGGCGTCCGTCGCGCTGACCGTGCTGGACGTCGTGGAGCGCGACGACCTCGTCACCCGCGCGCAGGTGCTCGGCAAGGAGCTCGGCGAGCGTCTCGCCGACCTGGCCGACCGGTACGACGTCGTCGGCGACGTCCGCGGCCGCGGCCTGCTGCAGGGCCTGGAGCTCGTCACCGACAAGGCCAGCCGGGCCCCGGCCGACGAGCTCGGCCGCGCGGTGACGGCCGGCTGCCTCGAGCGCGGGCTGCACGTCAACATCGTCCAGCTGCCCGGCATGGGCGGCATCTTCCGGATCGCCCCACCGCTGACGATCAGCTCCGAGGACCTGCACCTCGGCCTGGACCGCCTCGAGGAGTCCCTGGTCGCCGCCCTCGGCTGAGCGCCCGGCCTAGGCGGTGGCGAACCGTCCGAGCACCCGGTCGGCGCGGATGCCGCCGAGGTGCTCGGCGAAGATCCGCTGGTAGCCGAGCTCCTCGCGGCTCCGGGCGGGCGGCAGGCCCTCCAGGCGGACCGTCGTCCACTCCTCGTCGGGCACGAAGGCCTCCGCGCGGCGCTGCATGACGTCGGCGGTGCCGGAGCCGTCACCGAACTGCTCCTTGCGGCGCCACAGCACCGGGTCGGGCAGCCACCCGGCGAAGGACTCGCGCAGGATCGCCTTCTCCTGGGCCTGCTCCTGGCCGTCCTCACCGAGCAGCTTCCACGCCACCGGCACGCGCTGGGCCACGGCGAGCATCTCGCGGGCGAGGAACGGCACGCGGGCCTCGAGCCCGAACGCCATCGACACCCGGTCCGCGCGCTGGAGGTTCAGGTGGTGCAGCACCTCGACGCCCTCGACGAGCGCGTCGGCCAGCGCGGCCTCGTCCAGCTCTCGCAGGTGGTGGTAGCCGGCGAACAGCTCGTCGGCGCCCTCCCCGGTGAGCACGACCTTCACGTGCTGCGCCGCGAGCTCCGAGAGCAGGTAGTTCGGGACGGCGGAACGGACCAGCGACGGCTCGTACGACTCGATGGAGCGGACGACGTCCGGCAGCACCTCGATGACCTCGTCGTCGGTGTAGACGCGCTCGTGGTGCTCGGTCCCGAGGTACGCCGCCACCTCGCGCGCCGCCCGCAGGTCCGGGCTGTCGGGGGTGCCGGCCGCGAAGGAGCGGACCACCGAGCCCGGGCCGGAGACGTGCTCGATCTCGCGGACCATGATCGCCGCGACCAGGCTCGAGTCGAGCCCGCCGGACAGGAAGACCCCGATCGGGACGTCGGCCATCATCCGGGCCCGCACCTGGTCGACGAGCGTCTCGCGGATCGCGGTGTGGGCCTCCTCGCGCGTCGTGTACGACGGCCCGACCGGCTCGGTGGAGCCGAGGGGATCGGTGCGCAGGTCGACGAAGGAGCGCAGGCCACCGGACGGCGTCCACACGTGCCCCGGCGGGAACTCCTCGACCTGGGGTCGGACCTCCTCGTCGAAGGCGCCCAGCTCGGACGCGGCGAGCAGACGGCCGTCGTGGCGGGCCCAGTAGAGGGGCTTGACCCCGAGCGGGTCGCGGGCGAGCACGAGCTCGTCCGCGACCACGTCGCTGTCGGGCTCCGCGGCCACCGCGAACGCGTACATGCCCTTCAGGTCGTGGACGCCGTCCGGCCCGCGGGCGGCGACGACGTGCAGCACGACCTCGGAGTCCGACGACGTGGAGAAGGGGCCGCCCAGCTCGTCGCGGAGCTCGGCGTGGTTGTAGATCTCGCCGTTCGCGGCCACCCAGCGGCCCGTGGCGGTGCTGCCCGGTTCCGAGGTCATCGGCTGCCGGCCGCCGGCGAGGTCGACGATCGCGAGGCGGGTGTGGCCCAACCAGGTGGACCCGACGAGGCGGGACCCCTGCCCGTCCGGACCCCGGTGCGCGATCGGCGACAGCATGCGCTCACCGATCTCACAGGCGGCTGCCAGGCGCTCCTGGGTGGGCTCGAAGTCGTGGACCACGGCGATGCCGCACACGGTGCTCAGCTCCTCGCGGCGGCCCGCACGCGGAGGCGGGCGCCTAGTCGATGCGGAAAGGTTAGCGACGGCTTGTTACCCGCGAGTTGCGTAGTG
Source organism: Nocardioides sp. CFH 31398 (assembly GCF_022436705.1). Classification (GTDB taxonomy): domain Bacteria; phylum Actinomycetota; class Actinomycetes; order Propionibacteriales; family Nocardioidaceae; genus Nocardioides. Next base: position 64,760 of record NZ_JAKUHT010000026.1, read on the forward strand.
ATCTAGGTTACCCAGCAACACAGGCTCCGCCGGTGGCTGCCGGCGCCCGAGAAGGAGACCCATGACGACCACGCAGGACGCGTCCTTCGTCGACCACATGCCCGCCAACGTGGCGGTCCAGTTCTTCGACCGCGTGGCGGTGTCCCCGACCGCCGAGGCGTTCCGCTTCCCGGTCGGCGAGGCGTGGGAGTCGGTGACCTGGAAGCAGGCCGGGGACGACGTGTCCGTCCTCGCCGCCGGTCTCGTCAGCCTCGGCATCGAGCCGGAGCAGCGCGTCGGCATCGCCTCCGGCACCCGCTACGAGTGGATCCTCGCCGACCTGGCGGTCATGGCGTCCGGCGCGGCGACGACCACCGTCTACCCGACGACCAACACCGAGGACACGGCGTACATCCTCGGCGACTCGGAGAGCCGGGTCGTGTTCGCCGAGGACGACGAGCAGGTCGCGAAGCTGCGCGAGCGCCGCTCCGACCTCCCGCTGGTGCAGAAGGTCGTGACGTTCAGCGGCACGTCGGACGGCGACTGGGTCATCGCCCTCGACGACCTGCGCCGCCTCGGCAAGGAGCTGCTCGACCGCGAGCCGGGTGCCGTGAAGGACCGCGCCGACGCCATCCAGCCGGAGGCGCTCGCGACCCTCATCTACACCTCCGGCACCACCGGCCGTCCGAAGGGCGTCCGCCTCACCCACCGCTCGTGGGTCTACGAGGGCGAGGCCATCCGGGTGCAGGACATCCTCGGGCCGGAGGACCTGCAGTTCCTGTGGCTCCCGATGGCCCACTCCTTCGGCAAGGTGCTGCTGTCGGCCCAGATGGCCTGCGGCTTCGCGACCGCCGTCGACGGCCGTGTCGACAAGATCATCGACAACCTCGGCGTCGTGAAGCCCACCTTCATGGGGGCCGCGCCGCGCATCTTCGAGAAGGCGTACTCCCGGATCACCCTGATGACCGCCAGCGAGGGCGGCGCGAAGGCGAAGATCGCGAGCCAGGCGTTCGTCGTCGGCAAGAAGGTCAAGGCGCTCGAGCTCGCCGGCAAGCCCGTCCCGCTGCCCCTGAAGGTCCAGTACGGCCTGTTCGACAAGCTGGTCTTCAGCAAGGTCCGCGCCCGCTTCGGTGGCCGCGTGCGCTTCTTCATCTCGGGCTCGGCGGCGCTCAACAAGGACATCGCCGAGTGGTTCCACGCCGCCGGCATCCTCATCCTCGAGGGCTACGGCCTCACCGAGACCGCGGCCGGCTCGTTCGTGAACCACCCCGACCACTACAAGATCGGCACCGTCGGCCCCGTCGTCCCCGGCACCCAGGTGCGGATCGGCGAGGGCGACGAGGTCCAGATCAAGGGCCCGGGCGTCATGAACGGCTACCACAACATGCCCGAGGCCACCGCCGAGACGCTCACCGAGGACGGCTGGCTGCGCACCGGCGACAAGGGCGCCCTCGACGCCGACGGGTTCCTCACCATCACGGGTCGCATCAAGGACCTCTTCAAGACGTCCGGCGGCAAGTACGTCGCCCCGTCGGCCATCGAGGCGCAGTTCAAGGCGCTGTGCCCCTACGCGAGCCAGTTCCTCGTGTTCGGCAACAACCGCAACTACTGCGTCGCGCTGGTCGCCCTCGACCCGGAGCAGATCCAGGGCTGGGCGGAGGAGAACGGCATGGTCGGGGCGTCGTACTCCGACATCGTGGCCTCGGACGCGGCGCGGAAGATGGTCGGCGAGTACGTCGAGCAGCTCAACGCCCGCCTGAACCGCTGGGAGACCATCAAGAAGTGGGACCTCCTCGACCACGACCTCTCGATCGAGTCTGGTGAGCTGACGCCGTCGATGAAGGTCAAGCGCAACGTCGTGGAGTCCAACGAGGCCTCCAGGATCGACGCGCTGTACGCCTGAGGCGGCGACCGGTGACCGTCTGACCCCGTCCTCCCCGGCCCGCCGCACGTTGCGTGCGCCGGGGAGGATGGGGTCATGCCGCGTCTCGGGATGTACGTCCACGTCCCGTTCTGCGCGACCCGGTGCGGCTACTGCGACTTCAACACCTACACCGCCACCGAGCTCGGCGGCGGCGGCGCGCAGGCGCAGTGGGCGACCCACGCCGAGGCCGAGGTCGACCTGGCTGCCGAGACCCTCGGCGCCCGTGAGGTCGAGACCGTCTTCTTCGGCGGGGGGACGCCGACCCTGATGCCGCCGGAGGACCTCGTCCGGGTGCTCGGCGCCGTCCGGGACCGCTTCGGGCTCGTCGAGGACGCCGAGGTGACCACCGAGGCCAACCCCGACAGCGTCACCCCCGCCTCGCTCGCCGCGCTGCGCGAGGGCGGGTTCACCCGGATCTCGTTCGGGATGCAGTCCGCGGTGCCGCACGTGCTCGCCGTGCTCGAGCGCACCCACGACCCGGCGAACGTGGCCCGGGCCGTGCGCTGGGCCCGCGAGGCGGGCTTCGAGCAGGTCAGCCTCGACCTCATCTACGGCACCGCGGGGGAGTCCCTCGCGGACTGGCGGACCTCGCTCGAGAGCGCCCTGGCGAACGAGCCCGACCACGTGTCGGCGTACTCGCTGATCGTGGAGTCGGGCACCCGCCTGGCCCGCCAGGTCCGGTCCGGTGCCGTCGCCGCCCCGGAGGAGGACGACCTCGCCGACAAGTACCTCCTCGCCGACGAGCTGCTCTCCGCGGACGGCCTGGACTGGTACGAGGTCTCCAACTGGGCCCGGACGCCGGCCGCCCGCTGCCGCCACAACGAGCTGTACTGGGCCAGCGCCGACTGGTGGGGCGTCGGCCCCGGCGCCCACTCCCACCTCGCGGGCGAGCGGTGGTGGAACGTCAAGCACCCCACCGCCTGGTCGGGGCGCCTCGCGGCGGGGGAGTCACCCGCCGCCGGTCGGGAGACCCTCACCGACGACGACCGGCTCCTGGAGCGGGTGATGCTCGAGCTGCGCCACCGCTCCGGCCTGCCGGCCGACCTCGCCACGAGCCCGTCCGCGGTGGAGGACGTCGTCGCCCGCGGCCTCGTCGTCCGGGAGGACGACCGCCTCGTCCTGACCCGCGACGGCCGGCTCCTCGCCGACGCCGTCGTCCGCGACCTGCTGCCCTGACCCGGGCCTCGGCCCGAGGTGGTCGAGCAGGTCGCGAGCCCCGGCGAGCGGCCGCGTCGAGACCGCCGTGTGGGTCGGGGTGGTGGCTGGGGTTGCTGCTCGGCTCACCGGGTCCCGACACGCCGGCCGCGACCTCGCCGGCTCGGGCGCGCGGCTGCTCGACCTCCCCGCGCTACGGACCCTCGTTCCTCGGGTCCGGCGCGGTGACGAAGTCGATGAGCTCCTCGACGCGGCCCAGGAGCGCGGGGTCGAGGTCCTGGAAGCCGCGGACGCCGCCGAGGATGTGCTGCCAGGCGCGGGCGACGTCGGCCTGGCCGCGGTGGGGCCAGCCCATCCGCTGGCAGACGCCCTTCTTCCACTCCTCGCCGCGGGGGACGTCGGGCCAGGCGTCCTTGCCGAACCGCTGCGGCTTCACCGCGGCCCAGATGTCGATGAAGGGGTGCCCGACGATCAGCACGTGGGCCCCGACGTCGGAGCGGCGGACGGCGTCGGCGATGCGGCTCTCCTTCGAGCCCCGCACGAGGTGGTCGACCAGGACGCCGACGCGGCGCTGGGGGCCGGGCCGGAAGTCGCGGAGCTCAGCGGCGAGGTCGTCGACGCCACCGAGGTACTCCACGACGACACCCTCGACCCGGAGGTCGTCACCCCACACCTTCTCGACGAGCTCCGCGTCGTGGCGGCCCTCGACGAAGATGCGGCTCTGCCGCGCCACCCGTGCGGGGGCGTCGTGGACGGCGATCGAGCCGGACGCCGTCCTCGTCGGACGCTCCGGCGCACGCTGCGTGACCGGCGCCGTCAGGACGACGGGCCGCCCCTCGAGCAGGAAGCCGGGGCCGAGCGGGAAGGTGCGACGGGTACGACGCCGGTCCTCCAGCGTCACCGTGTCGAGGTCACGGTCGACCGCGACGATCTCCCCGCACCAGTCCGTGGTGACCTCCTCGACCACGAGGCCGCGGTCGGCGGGGGTCTCGACGGCGCGCCCGTTCCTCGGGGCGCGCCAGTCGGTGGCCAGGACGTCGGATCCGTAGCGGTCGGGCACCCGCCGAGGCTAGGGGCGGGTCGCGCCCACGCCGGGGAGGGCACGCCGCACGTCAGGAACCGGGCTCGTCCTCCTCGTCGTCCGAGCCGCCGATCTCGTGGTCGGGGTCGGCGAGGGGGTTGTCCTCCGCGGGGCGGAGGTCCTCCGGCAGCGCCGAGTCGGGGATGCCCTGCTGCGGCTCGTCGCCGCCGGTCTGCTCGCTGCTGGATTCGCTCATGCGCCGACGCTAGAGGATCGGACCGACACCCGACAGGGTCGTCCGCCGGCTCAGACGAGGGGCAGGCGCTTCTGCGCCCGCGGCAGGTGGGCGTAGATCCGTCGTACGGCGTCGCCGAGGTGCTCGGCCGGGAAGGGCCACTCGGGCGCGGCGCCGAGGGCGTCCTCGACGCGGACGCCGCGCCCGGCGAGGTCGCGGACCGTCTCGGCCAGGATGCCCAGATCGGCGCGCTGCTCCTGCACGAACGCACGGTCGACCGTCGGCCCGTGGCCCGGGACGACCACCGTCGCCGGGGTCACGAGCTGGAGGACGAAGTCGAGGGTCAGCGGCCACTCCAGCGGGAAGGAGTCGGGGCCGAGGCCCGGCGTCGCCCGGTCGCGGTCGGACGACTCGACCAGGTCGCCGGCGAGGACGACGTCCGCGTCCGGGACCCGGACAACCAGGTCCCCGGCGGTGTGGCCCCGGCCGGGGTGGACCAGCTCGAGGGCTCGGTCGCCGAGGTCGACCACCGCGACCGACGACAGCGTGTGGTCGGGCAGCACCGGGTCGCCCAGGCTGGCGAGCAGCTCGTCGCGGTGCGGGTCCCCGTCCTGCTCGGTGTCCGGGGAGCCCTCGAGGTCCGTGCGCAGCTCGGCGAGGTGGCTCGGCATCGCGGCGGCCGCGTCCTCGTGGGCGTGGACCGGGACGCCGGGCCGCCGTTCCCGCACGGCGCGGTTGCCCAGCACGTGGTCGACGTGCGCGTGGGTGTTCACCACGGCGACGACGTCGTCGCCCGGACGCAGCGAGGCGAGGTCGTCGAGCACCTCGCCCATGGCTCGGCCCGAGGCGTGCGTGTCGACGACGACCAGGCCCCGGTCGCCGCCGACCACGCTGACCGAGACGTCGTACCACCGGTGGCGTCGGACCCACACGCGGTCGGCGACCTCGACGAACGACGGCTTCTGACCCACGCCCCGACCCTACGGGTCCGGGGCCGGCCCGGGCCCGGACCGTCGTCCGCCTCAGATGAGGCCGGCGTGGAGCTCGCGGCGCAGGAGGTTGGACAGCTCGGCGGGGGTGCGCGCGGTGCGGGAGAACCAGACGGTGCGGGTGTGGGCGCCGTCCAGGTCGATCCAGCACACCTCGACGCCGGCGGGGGTGAGGTGCGCCAGGGAGGCCGCGATGAGCTCGGAGCGGGGCGCTCCCGTCGCCAGGGCGAGCGAGGTGACGAGCTCGCCGGCGTGGCACTCGTTGGCGTGGTGGGTGGCGCGGCGCAGGTAGCCCTCGTTCAGGCGGTGCGCGGAGTCGTTGTAGAGCTCGAGCGGCACCGTGCGCCGGGTGGTCGACCCGTCCTCGGCGGGGTCCAGCACCACGACCAGGGAGGGGGTCAGGGTCACGACGCGGGCGTCCGCGCAGCACGCGCCCGGCACCTGCTCCTCGGTGAGACGTCCCGCGATCACGACGGACGCGCCACCCGGACCGTCCGCATCGGTGACGCCGCTGGTCACCCGCAGCAGCGCACTGCGACGCTCCCGCGCCGCGACGGCGACCGGGGCGTCGCCGTGGCACCAGAAGGTCGGGACGCCGTCGCGCTCGGAGAGGCTGAGACCGTCCTCGTCGAGGAGGTGCTCGACGCCCTCGGCGACCATGCTCGCCGTGGCCGGGCACGAGACCGCGCTGCGGGCGATGCCGGCGAGCTCGGTCGGGTCCAGCGTGCCGACGGTGAGCGTCATGGGTACCTCCTGGGAGAAGCGCCGGTCAGTCAGTTTAGGTGAGCCTAACCTACCTCGCGGGGCGCCGCGCAAGAGTCGGGAGCGGTCGCGACCACGACGTCACCACGGACGGCGGACCCGCCCCCGGGGCTCCGGCCCGGGTAGGATTGGCACTCGGCACGCAGGAGTGCCAGAGTCGGGGACCCGCAGCAGTCGTGGTCGTGGACGCCGTGAGGAGGTGCGTCGTGGTCGAGGACCGGAGGTTGGCCGTCCTCCGCGCGATCGTGGAGGACTACGTGCGCACGGAGGAGCCCGTGGGCTCCCGCGCCCTCGTCGAGCGGCACAGGCTCGGCGTCTCGCCGGCCACGGTCCGCAACGACATGGCGGCGCTCGAGGACGAGGGCCTCATCGCCCAGCCCCACACCAGCGCGGGCCGGGTGCCCACCGACAAGGGCTACCGGATGTTCGTCGACCGCCTGACGACCCTCAAGCCGATGTCGTCCGCCGAGCGGCGGGCCATCTCGAACTTCCTGGACGGCGCCGTCGACCTCGACGACGTCGTGCAGCGCAGCGTGCGGCTGCTCAGCCAGCTCACCCGCCAGGTCGCGGTCGTGCAGTACCCGACGCTCTCCTCGAGCACGGTGCGTCACGTCGAGCTCGTCACGTTGACGCCGACCCGTCTGCTCGTCGTCCTCATCCTGTCCAGCGGACGCGTCGAGCAGCGCGTCGTCGAGCTGGCGGAGCCCGGCACGGGCGGCAGCGACGTCGCGGACGTCGAGGCCACGGTGGCCGACCTGCGCCCGCGGCTGCTCGCCGCGGTCATCGGCAAGCGGATCGCCGAGGCGGCCGCCGCCCTCGCCGACCTGCCGGCCGAGGTGCGCGAGGAGGACCGCACCCTCGCGCAGCGCGTGGCCGAGGCCCTCGGGGACGCCATGTCGGACCACCACGCCGACGAGCGGATCGCCGTCGGCGGCACGGCCAACCTCGCGCGGTACGGCGACTCGTTCGACTCCGCCGTCCGCCCCCTGCTGGAGGCGCTGGAGGAGCACGTCGTGCTGCTCAAGCTCATCGGCGAGGCCTCCACCGGCGGCGCCGTGACCGTGCGCATCGGCGCGGAGGGCCCGTACCACGAGCTGTCGTCCACGAGCGTCGTGGCGACCGGCTACGGCCCGGCGGAGGCGCCCGCCTCCCTGGGCATCGTCGGGCCGACCCGCATGGACTACCCCGGCACGATGGTGGCGGTGCGCAGCGTCGCCCGCTACGTCTCCCGGATCCTCGACGACGCCTGAGGCGTCGGCCACCACCAGACCACCCCCGAACCCCACGAGAGCCAGGAACGACGTGAGCCAGGACCTCTACGAGCTCCTCGGAGTGCCCCGCGACGCGGAGCCGGACCAGATCAAGAAGGCCTACCGGCGCCTCGCGCGCCAGCTGCACCCCGACGTCAACCCCGACGCCGAGACGCAGGAGCGCTTCAAGGAGGTCTCGCAGGCCTACGAGGTGCTGTCCGACCCGCAGAAGCGGGCGGCGTACGACCGGGGCGGCGACCCGATGGGCGGCGCCGGCGGCTTCGGCCAGGGCGCGGGCTTCTCGTTCACCGACATCATGGACGCCTTCTTCGGCGGCCAGGCCGGCGGCGGCATGGGCGGCGCCCAGGGTCGCGGCCCCCGCCCGCGGACCCGTCGCGGTCAGGACGCACTGATCCGGGTCGAGGTCGACCTGGCCGAGGCCGCGTTCGGCGTGACCCGCGAGGTCACCGTGGACACCGCCGTCACGTGTGGCATCTGCGGCGGCAACGGCGCCGCGGAGGGCTCGCAGCCGAAGGTCTGCGAGACCTGCCGCGGCCAGGGCGAGGTGGCCCACGTCCAGCGCTCGTTCCTCGGCGAGATCCGCACCCTGCGCCCCTGCGCGGCGTGCCGCGGCTACGGCACGATCATCCCCGAGCCCTGCCGGGAGTGCTCCGGCGACGGCCGGGTCCGCTCGCGTCGCACCCTCACGGTCAAGATCCCCGCGGGCGTGGACGACGGCACCCGCGTCCAGCTGTCCGAGCAGGGCGAGGTCGGCCCCGGCGGTGGACCCGCCGGCGACCTGTACGTCGAGGTGTCGGTGGCCCCCCACCAGGTCTTCACCCGCCACGGGCAGGACCTGCACTGCACGGTGACGATCCCGATGACCGCGGCCGCGCTGGGCACGACGCTGAGCCTGCCCACCCTGGAGGCCGACCTGGTGAGCGGGGACGCCGAGCCCCAGACCGACCTCGAGACCCACTACGACCTGGAGCTGCGCGCCGGCACCCAGTCCGGTGCCGAGCACCTCCTGCGGGGGCGCGGCGTCCCGTCGCTGCGCGGCACCGGCCGCGGGGACCTGGTCGTGCAGGTCGCCGTGGAGACGCCGACCCGCCTGGACGGCCGTCAGGAGGAGCTGCTCGGCGAGCTCGCCCGCCTGCGCGGCGAGGAGAAGCCCGACGGCAGCGTCAAGCCCAGCCACAAGTCGGTGTTCGGGCGCCTGCGCGACGCCTTCAGCTGAGCCGGGCCCGGTTCCGGCCGGGGCCCGTCACTCGATGACGAAGCCGCGGCTGTCGGCGTAGTCGCCCGCGCCCTCGGCGCCCCCGGAGGGGTCGTCGTTGCGAGCGACGAAGGTGTAGGTGCCGGGCTCCAGGTCGGAGACGTCCACCTCGACGGTCCACGGGTAGAGCGCGTCGATCCAGCCCTCCGCCATGGTGGAACCCTCGTCGACGACCTCGCCGTCGATGCCGCCGCGCCGCAGCTCCCAGATCACCGTCGCCTCGAAGCCGCTGCTGCGGCCGTCCGCGACGAGGGTGTCGCCGTCCACGGTCTGACCCTCGACCGGGTTGGTGATGTTCATCAGCGCCAGCGTCTCGGTCTCGACGCCCGCGGTCTCCGGGCCGGCGTCGACGCCGAGGAGGTCCCCGCCGTCCGGGCCGGCGAGCACGATCGGGTCGCGGGACTGCACGACGGCCTGCGTCGTCCAGACGACCTGCTGGCGCATCATCTCGGCCACCGGGTCGTCGATCCCGCCGGGTCGACCGTTCAGGTCCTCGGTGGGGCTGCTCAGCTGCACGCTCCACGGCTCGCCGTCCCCGCCGCCGACCTCGACGACGGTGTCCTCGGGCCACAGGGTCTGGTAGTCCGGGTCGCTCGGGCGCTCGGTGACGGCCGTGCGCACGGCGGCCTCGATGGTGGACGCCGTGTCGGTGCCGTACGCGTCGGCGGGGCGGAACTCGCGGACGAGCCGGGGCCCGAGGGTCGTGCCGATCATGTAGTACGACGGCACCGTCGGCGTCGCCACGACCTCTCGCTGCTCGCTGCCGTCGCCGCCCCCGTCGCTGCCTGCGCCGTCCCCGCCGGTGGCGCGCTGGCTCGGCGTGATCTCGCGGGGGGTGGGCATCGAGCTGGACTGCTCGGACGACGCGGTGCTGGTGTCGTCGCCGTCCGGTCCGCTGCCGACCAGCGCGACGGTCACGATGACCACCGCGGTGGCCAGGACGGCCCCTCCGGCGCCGACCAGCCAGGTCCGTCGGTTCTCGGGCACGGTGCGCTCCTCGGTCAGGGGGGTGGGGGACGTCGGGGTCGCGGTGGCGGCCCGGGTGGTGGGGGGGCGGCGGGGGCCCCCCCGGGGGGGGGGGGCGCGGGGGGGGGCGGGGCCGGTCGCCCGCACCCCCGCCGACACCCCCGC
>NZ_JAKUHT010000027.1 GCF_022436705.1 Nocardioides sp. CFH 31398
GTCCCGGGGCCGGGGGGCCTCCGCGTCCGGGGGGGGGGGGGCGGGGGGGGGGGGGGGGGGGCGCGGGGGGGGGGGGCCGCCGGGGCCCCCCCCGGGGGAGGTGCGGTCGCGGATGCGGTCGAGGCGGTACGCCGGCTCGACGTCGTCCACCGCGTCGTGCATCAGGCCGCGGAGCTCGACGTCGTGGCCGGGGTCGCGGCCGTCGCGGCCGCCGCCCGACCCGCGCAGACGCCTCATCGCTCGGCCTCCAGCAGGTCGCGGAGCTTGGCCGCGCCGCGGGACGCGTGGCTCTTCACGGCGCCGCGGCTGATGTCGAGGATCTCGGCGATCTCCGACTCGGACGCCTCCGCGTAGTAGCGCAGCACGAGGACCTCGCGCTGGCGGCGCGGCAGCCGGGCCAGCGCCTCGACCACGGTGCGGCGGCGCTCGGTCAGCAGGGCCATGCGGTCGGGGTCGCCGTCCCGCGGCGCCCCGCCCGGGTCGGAGCGGGCGGCCTCGGAGACGAGCCGGCGGCGGTGCCGGTCGACGACGCCGGCGTGGCGCAGCGCCGAGCGGGACCGGTTGACCACCGCCTGGCGCAGGTAGGCCAGCGCGCGGTCGGGGTCGCGCAGGCTGGACCAGCGTCCGTGCATGGCGACGAAGGCGTCCTGGACGACCTCCTCGGCCAGGGGCACCTCGCGGACCAGCAGCACCGCGAGCCGCACGAGGCTGCGCCAGTGGGCGGCGTACAGCTGCTCGAGGGCGTGGTCGGCACCCCACCCGTCGGCCGTGGGGTCGGCGGTCGTGCCGGTGTGCGTCACTGGTCCCTCCGGGCTCGCGGGCCCTGGTCGCTGGTACGTGATCACGCTAGTGGGACGCATGTGGTCTGCCGGGGGTTGTCACGTCCGGGCGCGTCGTCGGAGCGGACGGCCGTAGGGTCCGCTCATGAGCGACCCCGACTGCCTGTTCTGCAAGATCGTGGACGGCGAGATCCCCGGCGACGTGGTGCACTCCACCGACCACTCCGTCGCCTTCCGCGACGTCAACCCGCAGGCCCCCACGCACGTGCTGGTGGTCCCGCGGGGCCACCACCGCGACGCCGCGGCCCTCGCCGCCGCGGACCCGGCCGGTGTCGCCGACCTGGTCGACGCCGCCGCCCACGTGGCCGCCGCCGAGGGCCTCGAGGGCTACCGCCTGGTGTTCAACACCGGCGAGGCCGCGGGCCAGACGGTCTTCCACACCCACCTCCACGTCCTCGGCGGCCGCCCGCTGTCCTGGCCCCCCGGCTAGAGAGCCGAGTCGGCACGTCTGCGCAGGCTGGGGACGTCGAGTCGGCACGTCCGCGCAGGCTGGGGACGTCGAGTCGGGAGATCGTGCCGACCCGGCCTCGAGGGGTACCGAGGGGTGCCGCCGGATTCTCGGTGGGACCCTGCGAGGGGCCGCGATATCCTCGAGGGGACAGGACACACCCTCAGGAAGGCCGTAGCAGCCCTTGACCGACGACACCACGCAGACCGTCTCCCAGGTCGTGATGGTCCCCAACAGCATCGACATGGTCACGCTGCTCGGCCCTGCCGACGAGCACCTCGCCCTGGTGGAGCGCGCGTTCGACGCCGACGTCCACGTGCGGGGCAACCGGATCACGCTGACCGGCCCGCCGGCCGAGGTCGCCCTCGCCGAGCGGCTGCTCGACGAGATCGTCACGATCATCCGCACCGGCCAGGGCATGAGCGCGGAGACCGTCGAGCGCGCCATCGCGATGATGCGCGAGGAGACCGCCGAGCGCCCGGCCGAGGTGCTCAGCCTCGACATCCTCTCCAACCGCGGCCGCACGATCCGGCCGAAGACGCTGAACCAGAAGCGCTACGTCGACTCGATCGACAAGCACACGATCACCTTCGGCATCGGCCCCGCCGGTACCGGCAAGACCTACCTGGCCATGGCCAAGGCGGTCCAGGCGCTGCAGAAGAAGGAGATCACGCGGATCATCCTCACCCGCCCGGCCGTCGAGGCGGGGGAGCGGCTCGGCTACCTGCCGGGCACGCTGAGCGAGAAGATCGACCCGTACCTGCGCCCGCTGTACGACGCGCTGCACGACATGATCGACCCGGAGACGATCCCGAAGCTGCTCGCGGCCGGGACCATCGAGGTCGCCCCGCTGGCCTACATGCGCGGCCGCACGCTCAACGACGCGTTCATCATCCTCGACGAGGCGCAGAACACCTCGCCGGAGCAGATGAAGATGTTCCTGACCCGCCTCGGGTTCGGCTCCAAGATCGTCGTCACCGGCGACGTCACCCAGGTCGACCTGCCCGGCGGCGTGAAGTCGGGCCTGAAGGTCATCCAGGGCATCCTCGACGGCGTCGACGACATCGTGTTCAACCAGCTGACCAGCCGGGACGTCGTCCGCCACCGCCTCGTCGGCGCGATCGTCGCGGCGTACGACGCCTTCGACAACACCCCGGAGCAGAGCCGCCGGGCCGCCGCGCCCGACCGCCGCCGGTGATCGAGGCGACCGACGAGTCGGGCACCGACCTCGACCTCGACCCGTACGTCGCCGTGGCGGCGCACACCATGGCGTGGATGAAGGTCCACCCCGGGGCCGAGCTCTCGGTGACGGCGGTCGACGAGAGCGCGATGGCCGAGCTGAACGAGCGCTGGATGGACAAGGAGGGCCCGACGGACGTCCTGGCCTTCCCCATGGACGAGCTGCGACCCGGGGACGGCGTCGAGGGGGTGCTCGGCGACCTCGTGCTCTGCCCGACCGTGGCCGAGCGGCAGGCCGCCGAGGCCGGCCACCCGGTCCGCGCCGAGCTCGAGCTGCTGACCGTCCACGGCGTCCTGCACCTGCTCGGCTACGACCACGCCGAGCCCGAGGAGCACCGCGAGATGTTCGGGCTGCAGGACGAGATCCTCGCCGCCTGGAGGAACGGAGACCCCACCCCGTGAGCGACGAGAAGACCCTCGCCCCCGAGGACGCGAAGCTGCTGACGCTGGCCCGCGCCACCCGTGCCCGCACCCGCGCCGCGGAGGGCGCGGCGGTGCGCGACCTGGACGGCCGCACGTACGCCGCCGCGACCGTCGACCTGCCGTCGCTGCGGCTCTCCGCGCTCGCCGGCTGCGTCGCCATGGCGGTCGCCTCGGGCGCGGCGGGCCTGGAGGCGGCGCTCGTGCACACCGCCGCCGACACGGTGAGCGACGCCGACCTCGCCGTCCTGCGCGACCTCGCGGGCTCCGACGTCCCCGTGCACACGGCCGGCGCGCAGGGCGTGACGGCCACCACCACGACCTGACTCCGGGAGGAGTACGTTGCCGGGAGTGACCGGCAACGTGGTGGGTGCAACCGAGCACCTGGAGGCCGTGGAGCGGCTCCGCCGCTCCTACGACGCCCTGCCGGTCGACGCCCCGGTGCGGCTCGCGAAGTCCACGACGAACCTGTTCCGGCCGCGCGAGGCGACGGGCAGGGGCCTCGACGTCTCCGGTCTCGCCGGCGTCGTCTCGATCGACCCCGTCGCCCGGACCGCCGAGGTCCAGGGCATGTGCACGTACGCCGACCTGGTCGACGTCACCCTCGCGCACGGCCTGGTGCCCCTCGTCGTCCCCCAGCTGCGCTCCATCACCCTCGGCGGCGCGGTGGCCGGGCTGGGCATCGAGTCCACGAGCTTCCGCCACGGCCTGCCCCACGAGTCGGTGCTCGAGATGGACGTCTTCACCGGCGCCGGCGAAGTCGTGACCACCCGCCCCGGCGACGAGCTCTTCGACGCCTTCCCCAACTCCTACGGCTCGCTGGGCTACGCCACCCGCCTGCGCATCGAGCTCGCCGCCGTCCCGCCGTACGTCGCCCTGCGCCACCAGCGGTTCTCCTCCGCGGGACTCCTCGCCGCGGCCGTCGCCCGGATCGCCGAGAAGGGCACCTGGAAGGGCGAGCGCGTCGACGCGCTGGACGGCGTCGCCTTCGCGCCCGGCGAGCTCTACCTGACGCTGGCCCGCTGGACCGACGAGCCCGGCCCGACCTCGGACTACACCGGCGAGCGCATCTACTACCGCTCCCTGCAGCAGCGGGCCGCCGACCGCCTCACCACCCACGACTACCTGTGGCGCTGGGACACCGACTGGTTCTGGTGCTCGGGCGCCTTCGGGCTCGAGGACCCCCTGGTGCGCCGGCTGTGGCCCCGACGGCTGCGCCGCTCCGACGTCTACAGCCGCCTCGTCGGCCTCGACCGGCGCTACGGCGTCGTCGACCGCCTCGACGCCCGCGCCGGGCGACCACGGCGCGAGCGCGTGATCCAGGACGTCGAGGTCCCCGTGGGCCGCCTCGCGGAGTTCCTCGGCTGGTTCGACGCCGAGGTCGGCATGCGCCCGGTGTGGCTGTGCCCGCTGCGGCTGCGGGGCGAGGCCGCCGGGGGAGGACCGGGCCGCACCTGGCCGGCGTACCCGCTCGAGCCCGGGACGACGTACGTGAACGTCGGCTTCTGGGGCACGGTGCGGGTCGGGGACGGCGCCGAGGACGGCCCGCTGAACCGCGCGATCGAGACCCGCGTGCACGAGCTGGGCGGCCACAAGTCGCTCTACTCCGAGGCGTTCTACGACCGCGCGACCTTCGACGCGCTCTACGCGGGCGACCACCTCGCCGCCGTGAAGCGTCGCCACGACCCCCAGGACCGGCTGACGAGCCTCTACGACAAGGCGGTGAAGCGACGATGACGATCACACGCGGGACCCACCACGGGACCGACTCGCTGACGATCGGGCAGGCCCTCGAGACGCTGCTGCGCGACGGGCTGCCCGTCCGCTTCACGGCGTACGACGGCAGCGAGGCGGGGCCGCCGGACGCCGACATCGGCCTCGAGCTGCTCACCGAGCGGGGCCTGTCGTACCTGCTCACCGCCCCGGGCGACCTCGGCATGGCCCGCGCCTACGTCTCCGGTGACCTGGCCGTGCACGGCGTCCACGAGGGCGACCCGTACGAGGCGATGCGCCTGCTCCAGAACCACCTCGTCTTCCGCCGTCCGGGCGCGGCCGAGCTGGTCCGGATGGTGCGCGGCCTCGGCGCCGCGCACCTGAAGCCCCCGCCGCCGCCCCCGCAGGAGCACCTGCCCCGCTGGCGGCGCGCCGTCGAGGGCCTGCGGCACTCGTTGAGCCGTGACGCCGAGGTCATCGGCCACCACTACGACGTCTCGAACCGCTTCTACGAGCTGGTCCTCGGACCGTCGATGACCTACACCTGCGCCCTCTACCCCTACGACGGTGCGACGCTCGAGGAGGCCCAGGCCGCCAAGTACGACCTCGTCTGCCGCAAGCTCGGCCTGCGCCCCGGCATGCGGCTGCTGGACGTCGGGTGCGGCTGGGGCGGGATGGTCCGCCACGCCGTCCGCGAGTACGGCGTCACCGCGCTCGGCGTGACCCTGTCCCGCGAGCAGGCCGCCTGGGCCACCGAGGCGGTGGAGCGCGAGGGACTGTCGGGCTCGGCCGAGATCCGTCACGCCGACTACCGCGACGTGACGGAGTCCGGGTTCGACGCCGTCAGCTCGATCGGGCTGACCGAGCACATCGGGGTCGCGAACTACCCGGCGTACTTCGGCTTCCTGCGCGACCGGCTCCGCGACGGCGGTCGGCTGCTCAACCACTGCATCACCCGTCACGACAACCGGATGCGGTCGACGGGCGCCTTCATCGACCGCTACGTCTTCCCGGACGGCGAGCTGATCGGCTCCGGCCGGATCATCACCGACGCCCAGGACGCCGGGCTCGAGGTGCAGCACTCCGAGAACCTGCGCGTCCACTACGCCCGCACCCTCGCCGGGTGGACCCGCAACCTGGTCGAGCACTGGGACGAGGCCGTCGCCGAGGTCGGCGTCGGCACCGCCCGCGTGTGGGGGCTCTACATGGCCGGCAGCCGGCTCGCGTTCGAGCGCAACGAGATCCAGCTCCACCAGGTCCTCGCCACCCGCACGGGCGACGACGGCGACTCCGGCTACCCCCTGCGTCACGAGTTCACCTGAGCCGGTCGGCGCCGGAGCCGGTGGCTAGGGTTGTCCCGATGACCCGGCGCGCCCAGCAGTACGACGTCCAGGTGCTGCGCCGCGAACGCCTCGGTGAGCACCTGGTGCGGCTGCACCTCGGCGGGCCCGGTCTCGACGGCTTCGCCTCGACCGGCGTCCCCGACGAGTGGGTGGGCCTCGTCGTCCCCGGGCAGTTCCAGCACCGCTACTACACGCTGCGCTTGGTGGGTCCCGACGCGCTCGTCGTCGACGTCGTCGTCCACGCCGAGGGGCTCGTGACGCAGTGGGCGGAGCGCGACTGCACCGGTGAGACGGTCACGATCACCGAGCCGAAGGGCTCCTTCTCGATGCCGGGGGGCGCCGGCTGGCTGCTGCTCGTCGCCGACCTCACCGGGCTCCCGGCGATCGCCCGGATCGCCGAGTCCCGGCCGGCGGGGCTGCCCTGCCGGGTGTGGGTGGAGTCCGCGGACGACCTCGGCGACTACCTCCCGTCAGGCGACGGCCTCGAGGTCACCTGGGTCCGGCCCCCGGCCGGCGCGACCAGCGCGCTGGCCGACGTCGTGGCGGCCATCGACTGGCCCGCCGGCGACGGCTACTTCTGGATGGCGGGGGAGTCGGCCCAGATGCGCGCGATCCGCAAGCACCTGCGCCACGACCGGGGCCTGCCGGCGTCGTCGTACGACGTGATGGGCTACTGGCGCGACCAGGTCCGCCAGCGCCGCGCCGTCGACCCCGGTCCGATCTACGCGGCCGGCAAGGCGGCGGGCAAGACGGACGAGCAGATCTGGGACGACTACGACAGGGCGAGGGAGGCCTGATGAGCCTGTTCGGTGAGGTCCCCGAGGGCTTCCGCAGCGGGTTCGCCTGCTTCGTGGGGCGCCCCAACGCGGGCAAGTCGACGCTGACCAACGCCCTGGTGGGCAGCAAGGTGGTCATCACCAGCTCGCGCCCGCAGACCACGCGGACCGTCGTCCGCGGCATCGTCCACCGCCCCGACGCGCAGCTCGTCCTCGTCGACACCCCGGGCCTGCACCGGCCCCGCACGCTGCTCGGCGAGCGCCTCAACGACCTGGTCCGCACCACCTGGGCCGAGGTCGACGTCGTCTGCTGCTGCTTCCCGGCCGACCAGCCGATCGGCCCGGGCGACAAGTTCCTCGCCGGGGAGGTGGCGAAGGTGCGGGGGACGACGTTCGTCGCGCTCGCCACCAAGACCGACCTCGTCGGGCCGGACCGTCTCGCCGAGCACCTCGTCGCGATCGACGCCATGGGACGCGACCTCGGCATCGACTGGGCCGAGATCGTCCCCGTCTCCGCCGTCGCCGGCCACCAGACCGACCTGCTCGCCGACCTCCTCGTCGCCCGGATGCCGGAGGGCCCCCCGCTCTACCCCGACGGCGACCTCACGGACGCGCCGGAGGAGATCCTGGTCGCCGACCTGGTCCGGGAGGCCGCCCTCGAGGGCGTCCGCGACGAGCTGCCGCACTCCATCGCCGTCGTCGTCGAGGACATGGAGCCCCGCGACGACCGCCCGGACGACAAGCCGCTGCTCGACGTCGTCGCCTCGCTGTACGTCGAGCGCGACAGCCAGAAGGGCATCGTCATCGGCCGCAAGGGCTCCCGCCTGCGCCAGGTCGGGACGGACGCGCGCAAGCAGATCGAGGCGCTCCTGGGCACCCCGGTCCACCTCGAGCTCCGGGTCAAGGTCGCCAAGGACTGGCAGCGCGACCCCCGCCACCTGCGCAAGCTGGGCTTCTGACGCGAGTCGGCCCGAACGGCCGCCTGCGGGACGCCGAGTCGGCCCGAACGGTTGCCTCCAGGACGCCGAGTCGGCCCGAACGGCCCCCTCCAGGACGCCGAGTCGGCCCGAACGGCCCCCTCCAGGACGCCGAGTCGGCCCGAACGGCCCCCTCCAGGACGCCGAGTCGGACCGAACGGCCGCATGGAGGACGCCGAGTCGGCCTGGGAGAGGGGCGGCCAGTTCGGCCGAGCCGCCCGGAAGCTGTACTTCTGACGTCGTTCCCGACTCGACGCCGCCGCAGCCGCTGTCCACAGATCGACCCCACATGCGGGGGTACTCCCCTGACGAACCGTCGCGCCGGACCCTTCTGGACGACCGAACTTCAGGGGACTACCTCACGGCTGGGCTCGCTGCTGTGGATGACGCGTCGCCACGGTGTGGGGCCGACTGGGCGTCGTACGACGGTGCGTTCGGGCCGACTGGGCGTCGTACGACGGTGCGTTCGGGCCGACTGGGCGTCGTACGACGGTGCGTTCGGGCCGACTGGGCGTCGTACGACGGTGCGTTCGGGCCGACTCGGCGTCTACGCCGGGGTCCAGCAGACGCCGTAGCGCTGGCCGGCGTCCCACTGCTCGGCGGTGGGGTACTCGTAACCGAAGCGGAAGTTCAGGGGGTCGGGGGCGGCGTCGCGGGCGGCGTCCTCGCAGACGCCGTCACCCGCGCCGGAGACCTGGTCCTCGCCGGGGTAGTCCTCGGTGTCGGCGAGCGGCACCGTCGCGATCGCCCGCCAGGAGGCGTCGTCCGCGCTGCACGGGACGCGGTCGAACCCGTCGGTCCCCGGCTCGGCCGTGGCGCACAGCGCGTACGCCGCGGCGGCGTCGGGCCGGGAGAACAACCCCTCCAGCCGGCCGGTCAGCGGCAGCAGCTCGCCCTGGCGGGCCAGCGCGATGACGTCGCAGCGGTACCAGGACGCGCCCTCGTCGGACTGCTCGACGGTGGGGGAGAACCACACCGCCCGCAGCACGCTCAGGCGCAGGTCGTCCTCGCTGCCGCCGAGGAACTCGGCGAGCCGCGGCGGGCACTGCTCGGCGGGCTGGGCCTGCGCCCGCTCGGAGTCCACCGCCAGCAGGTGGCCGTCGACGACGAGGTCGAGGTCGCCGACCGCGAAGGTGCGGGAGGTGTGTTCGGTGGTGCACTCGACGGGCTCCACCTCGCTCGTGGGCGCCAGCGCGTCGTCGAAGCCCAACGGGTAGCAGGTCTGCGGCTCGGGCCTCGTGGCGGCTGCGGGGTCGGGCTGGTCGCCCTCGGTGGTGGACGGCGTCGCGGACGACGGGTCGACCGACGACACGGCCGGGCTGGGCGAGCCGCCACTCGCCGGCTCGTCCGACCCGCCGCCGCAGCCGGCGAGCACCAGCAGGCCGGTGAGCGCGCCGGCGACCAGCAGGGTGCGGGAGGACACGGTTACTGCTCCTTCGCCCAGCAGATGGAGCGGCGGTTGCCCGCCTCCCACTGGCCCTCGCCGAAGGCGGTCCAGCCGAACTCGTAGTCGAGCGGGTAGCCGAGCAGCGCGCCGACCTGGCTGGAGCAGGCGTCACGGCTGGTCACCTCGACCACCCGGTCGCCGGGCCACGGGTCGTCGTCCTCGCCCACCGGGACGGTCGACACGGCCCGCCACGTGTGCGGCTCGGTGCACGGGACCTTCTCGCCCTCGGCGACCGTGGGGCCGTCCGCGCAGACGGTCCAGCGGTCCTGGGGGACGCCGGACAGCAGACCCTCCGCGGTCTCGGGCAGGTCGACGTACCCGCCGTCGGTCACCCCGCCGCCGACGGCGTCGCAGCGGTACCACCGGGCCCCGCGGTCCCAGGCCTCCTCCGAGGGCCGGAACCAGGCCCAGCTGACGACCGAGCGCATCACCCGGGACTCGTCGCCGCCGACGAAACGACCGAACGCCCGCCCGCAGGTCCGGTAGGCGAAGGCCCCGAGGTCCGGGTCGTCGTACGACGCCTCCTCGAACCGGCCGGGCAGCTGGCCGACCGCGAAGGTCTCGGCCGTGTGGGGCTCCGCGCAGTCGACCGGGTCGGTGCTGTTGCTGGCCTGGGCGACGTCGTCGGGCGTCAGCACGCGGCACAGGCCGACCTCGGGGACCTCGACGGTGTCGGCCGAGACCTGCTCGGGGTCCTCGTTGTCACCACCGCCGCACGCGGTCAGCAGCAGGGGTGCGGCGAGGAGGAACCCGAGGCGGCGGCGCACCGGTGGGCGGACCTCCGCCATGTCACCCCTCCCGGGTCCCGCGAGCGCGCGTCACGCGCCGATCAGTGCCGCGATCGTAGCGCCCAGCTCGTACGCCGCCGCGGTGTCCGCCTCCTCCACGTCGCCCAGGACCGCCAGCACCTCGGCCGCACGCCGCCAGGGCAGGGCGCCGGCGACGGCCAGCACCGAGCGCTCCGCGCCCTCGGTGTCGTAGCGGCCGTGCACGTAGAGCCCGAACGGGATCCGACCGCCCGGCGCACCGCCGGCGGACCCGTCGTCGGACAGCGAGCCGCCCGCGTCCAGGAAGACGGTGTCGAAGAAGTGCTTGAGGGCCCCGCTCATGTAGCCGAAGTTCGCGGGCGTGCCGAGCAGGACGCCGTCCGCGGCGAGCAGGTCGTCGGCGGTGGCCTCGAGCGCGGGCCGCGCCACGACGTCCACGCCGGCGACGGCGTCGTCGGAGGCCCCGGCGAGCACGGCGTCGGTCAGCGCGCGGACGGCGGGCGTCGGGGAGTGGTGGACGACCAGCAGGCGGGCCATCCGGCGAGCGTAGGGCCCGGTCGCGCTAGGGTGGTGGCGATGACGCGCCAGCGACTCCTCCTTCGTCGCCGCAGCGGGGCCTGAGAGCCGGTCCCCTCGCTGCGGAGAGCACGCCTGCGCCGGCTGGACCACCCAGGCCGCCCAGGCCGTCTCCACTCCGCACAGACGAGGACCATCGAATGCCGTTCCAGACCCCCGAGGCGATCCAGAAGCCCAGCGGGATGCCCGTCGGGCGATACTCCGCCTTCCCGCCGATCGACCTGCCCGACCGCACCTGGCCGTCCCGGACGATCACGCAGGCCCCCCGCTGGCTGTCCACCGACCTCCGTGACGGCAACCAGGCGCTGATCGACCCCATGACGCCGAGCCGCAAGTCGGCGATGTTCGACCTGCTGGTGCGCATGGGCTACAAGGAGATCGAGGTCGGTTTCCCGGCCGCGAGCGAGACCGACTACGCCTTCGTCCGCCAGCTCATCGAGGGCGACCGCATCCCCGACGACGTCACCATCTCCGTGCTGACGCAGGCCCGCGAGGACCTCATCGAGCGGTCCATCCAGTCGCTCGTCGGCGCCCGCAAGGCCACCGTGCACCTCTACAACGCGGTCGCGCCGCTGTTCCGCCGCGTGGTCTTCCGCGCCGACCGCGACGAGGTCAAGGACATCGCCGTCCGCGGCACCGAGCTGTTCATGAAGCACGCCGACAACCTGCTCGGGGCCACCGTGATCGGCTTCGAGTACTCCCCGGAGATCTTCACCGGCACCGAGCTCGAGTTCTCCGTCGAGGTCTGCGAGGCCGTCTGCGACGTCTGGCAGCCCGACGAGCACCGCGAGATCGTCCTCAACCTGCCGGCGACCGTCGAGATGTCGACGCCCAACACCTACGCCGACCAGATCGAGTGGTTCTCCCGCCAGCTCACCCGGCGCGACGCGACCGTCATCTCGCTGCACCCCCACAACGACCGCGGCACCGCGGTGGCGGCGACCGAGCTGGCGCTGATGGCCGGCGCGGACCGCGTCGAGGGCTGCCTGTTCGGCCACGGGGAGCGCACCGGCAACGTCTGCCTGGTCACCCTCGGCATGAACCTGCTCAGCCAGGGCGTCGACCCGATGATCGACTTCTCCGACATCGACGAGGTCCGGCGCACCGTCGAGTACTGCACCCAGCTGCCGGTCCATCCGCGACACCCGTACGCCGGCGACCTCGTCTACACCGCCTTCTCCGGCTCCCACCAGGACGCCATCAAGAAGGGCCTCGAGGCGCTGGAGGCCGAGGCGGCCGCGGCCGGTCACGACGTGTCCGAGCACCCCTGGGAGGCGCCGTACCTGCCGATCGACCCGAAGGACGTCGGTCGCAGCTACGAGGCCGTCATCCGGGTGAACAGCCAGTCCGGCAAGGGCGGCGTCGCCTACCTGCTCAAGGCCGAGCACAAGCTCGACCTGCCCCGCCGTGCGCAGATCGAGTTCAGCCGGGTCGTGCAGGAGCGCACGGACGCGGACGGCGGTGAGCTCACCGCGGCGCAGATCTGGGAGGTCTTCAGCGCCGAGTACCTGGAGCGGACCGCCCCGCTCGCGCTCGACTCGGTCCGCACCTGGTCCGAGGAGGGCGAGCAGGACGGCCTGCGGGTCGGCGTCCGCGTGGACGGCGAGGAGATGACGCTGCACGGGTCGGGCAACGGTCCGATCGCCGCGTTCGTCCAGGCCCTGGCGACCCTCAAGGACGCCCACGGCGAGACGTACGACGTGCGCGTCCTCGACTACGCCGAGCACGCCCTGTCGTCGGGCGGCGACGCCATCGCCGCGGCGTACGTCGAGTGCGCCGTGGGGGAGAAGGTGCTGTGGGGCGTCGGCCTCGACGCCAACATCGTCACGGCGTCGCTGAAGGCCGTGGTCTCCGCCGTCAACCGCGGTTGAGCGGACCCGTCCGGGGCAGCCGGGCGGGCTCGGCGCCCTGCTGCCCGGTCGCCCCGGACCCCATCGCCGCCCCGGTCCGGGCGGGCCGGGCGGCGACCGGGCGGGCCGGGGTGTCCTGGAGCGGCAGGCGCACGGAGAAGGTGGTGCCCGCCAGGTGCGCGGAGCGCACCAGGATCCGTCCGCCGTGGGCCGCGACCACCGAGTGGACGATCGACAGGCCGAGCCCGGTGCCCTGGATGGCGCGGCGCTGGGCCGTCGTCGACCGGAAGAACTTGGTGAACAGCCGGGACTGCTCCTCGGCGGGGATGCCGATGCCGGTGTCGCTGACCTCGAGCAGGGCCTCGCCCGCCTGGGCGCCGACCGTGATCTCGATGCGGCCGCCGTCGTCGGTGAACTTCACCGCGTTGCTGACGAGGTTCACGAGCACCCGGTCGAGGTGCTCGGGGTCGCCGTGGACGACGACGCAGTCGTCGCCCGCCCCGGGCAGCCGGTAGGTGACGGCGAGGTCCCGCCCGTGCAGCAGCGGCACGAGCGTCTCCTTGCTCCGCTCGACCAGGGCGCCCAGGTCGACGTGCTCGCGCCCCAGCTCGGCGGCGCCGGACTCGAGGCCCGACAGGGTCAGCAGGTCGTCGGCGAGGCCGATCAGCCGGTCCGCGTTGCGGGCGATCGCGTCGAGGAACGGAGCCTGGTCGGCGCGGGGCTCGTCGACGGTGCCGTCGCGCAGCATCTCGGTGTAGCCCACGATGCTGGTGACCGGCGTCCGCAGCTCGTGGCTGACGGTCGAGACGAAGTCGTTCTTGGCGTGGTCGAGCGCCTGCAGCCGCTCGACCGCGGTGCGCTCCTTCTCCAGCGCCTGCATGAGGAGCTGCTGGCTCTGGCGCTGCTCGGTGACGTCGCGGCCGATGCAGAGGAAGCCGACGCCGAGGTCGGGGTCCGCGACGATGCTGAGCGTCGTGGACACGGTCCGGGTCGACCCGTCGGCGTGACGCCACTGGAGGTCCTCGGGCACGGGGGGCTGGCCGGGCTGGATGTCGAGGGTCAGGCGGAAGAAGGACTCCTCGGCCGTCTGCAGCGCGGGGTCCACCCCCCAGCGCTCGAGGCACTGCTCGGGGTCGAAGACGTCGACGAACGCCGACCCGACGGCCTCCTCCGCGCTGCGGCCCAGCAGACGCTCGGCGCCGGTGTTGAAGAAGGCGATGCGGCCGTCGGAGTCCGCGCCGATGATGACGGTGGTCATGGCGGCCTCGAGCAGCTGGCTCACCATGAGGCGCTGCCGGCGCTCGTCGGTGACGTCGATGCCGGTCATGATCAGCAGGTTGGGGGTGCCGTCGGGGTCGCGGGCGAAGTCGGTGCTCCACAGCACCCGCCGGCGACCACCGTCGCGGCACAGCAGCTCCGCCTCGGAGGACTTCGGCAGCTCGCTGTGGGGGAGGTCCGCGATGGCCCGCCGCAGGTCGCCCTGGCGGTCGGCGGGCAGCAGCTCCCACACGAAGCGCCCGACGAGGTCGTGCTCCTCCCAGCCGAGCATGGCCGTCGCGGCCGGGTTCGCGGCCACGAGGATGCCGTCGACGTCGACGATGAGGATCAGGCACGCGGCGGTCTCGGCGACCGCACGGCTGAGCTCGCGCTCGCGGTCGGCGGCGCGGTGGGCCTCCCGGACGGGCGTCAGGTCGACGAGCTGCGCCGAACGGGTGTCGCCGGCGTCGGTGCCGCGGGGCCCCGAGACGGCGACGCCGATGCGGGTGCCGGCGCGGCTCGTGAGGCTGACCTCGTCGCGCCAGGCGTCACCGTCGAGGACGCAGCGGCGCACGGCGTCACGGTCGACGTCGAACAGGTCCTGCAACCGGCGTCCGAGCACCTCGTCGCGGCGTCCGCCGATCATGTCGCCGGCCACGTCGTTGAGGTCGATGACGACGAGGTCGCCCTCCTCCTCGTGCAGCTCGAGGAGGCCGACCACGGACTCGGAGAAGCTGCGGCGCAGGTTCCGCTCGCTGTCCAGGACGCGCGAGAGGAGCTCACGGCGCTGCTCCAGGGCCAGGGCGAGCGGGAGGGCCACCAAGACGGCGCAGATGACGTACGACTGGCTCAGCGCGGCGTAGAAGTAGGCGGCGTAGGTGTCGCCGGCGGTCGTGGCGAACAGGCCGACCCCGAGTCGGGCCGCCACGGTGATCGCGACGGCGAGCGCGATGAGCTCGACGACGACGACCCGCGTGCCGAGCCGCAGCCCCGCCCACACGAGCAGGGGGAGCGGGGCGAGGGCCAGCAGCCCCGCGCTGGTCGGCTCGGACACGGTCAGCGCGAGGGCGAGGGCGAGCGCGAGGCCCTGGACGGTGGTCTCCCAGCGCGGGGCGCGGACGCGCCGCTGCCCCCGGAAGGCGAGCGCGGCGGCCACCACGGTGAGCGTGCCGGCGAGGTGGGACGCCGTCGTGTTGCGCAGCAGGGCGAGGAGCTCGCCGCCCGCGCCCTCGACGGCGACGGTCAGGACGACGAGGGAGGAGCAGGCCAGGGCGCCCAGCGACGAGGCGAGCGCGATGCGCCAGAAATCGTCCAGCCGGCTCAGCGGGTTCTCGCGCCCGGTGCGTCCGTGGCCGAGCAGCACCCTCAGCACGACCGTCGCGACGGCGACCTCGGCCAGCACCGCGACGCCGAACGGGACGGACAGCTCCAGGGTGCGACCACCCAGCCAGATGGCGAGCGTGGAGACCGGCCAGCACAGCGCGACCAGCGCGGTCGCCGCCCGGCGCGAGGCGAGGAACGCGAGGACCACCGCGTAGCCGGACGCCGGCCACCACGACGAGCTCGGGGCCCCCGCGGGCGCCAGGCCGACCGAGCTCCACGTCAGCAGGAAGACGCCGACGAGGCCCGCCGGCAGCACGAGGCGTGCCGGCAGGGCACGCTCACGCAGCGGCTCGACCCGGGACATACACCGAGTCTCGCGGCCCCGGGAGGGCTGACCTAGGGACTTGCGGATCCCTTGCAGAAGTCTCCCGTCGGCGCACAGCCTGCGGTCCCGCGGTCCGGGACGTCAACGGCGCGTCCGCCTACAGTGACCGCGTGCCCATCGGAGCCCCCTCCCCGCTCGTGTCCGAGCGCATCGGTCAGTTCTTCGTCGGCGAGGACGGCTCGCGCGACCGCCTCGAGTACACCGAGTACGGCTCGGGCGACGCGTGGGTGGTGCTGCTGCACGGCCAGCTGATGCCGCGGCGGATGTGCCAGCCGCTGGCGCGGTCGCTCGCCGCCGAGGGCCTGCACGTCGTCGCGCTCGACCTCCTCGGCCACGGACGCTCCGACCGGCCCGCCGACCCGCTGGCGTACTCCATGACCGCGTTCGGCTCCCAGGTCCTGGCGCTGCTCGACCACCTCGGCGCCGCCGAGGCCGTCGTCGGGGGGACCTCCCTGGGCGCGAACGTGTCGTTGGAGGTCGCGGTGGCGGCGCCCGAACGGGTCCGCGGCCTGCTGCTCGAGATGCCGGTGCTGGACAACGCGCTGGAGGCGGGCCTGATCGCCTTCGCCCCGTTGATGCTGGCCGGGCGCTTCCTGCCCTGGACCGTCGACGGGCTGCGGCTGCTGACCCGTCCGATCCCGCGCGGCCTGGTGCCGTTCTGGGCCGGGATCGTCCTCGACACCCTCGACCAGCGGGCCGACGCGCTCGCCGCCGTCGTCCACGGCATCTTCTTCGGCCGGGTGGCCCCGCCGTCCGTCGAGCGCCGGGGCATCACCGTCCCGGCCCTGGTCGTCGGCCACCCCTCGGACCCGATCCACCCGGCGGCCGACGCCGCCATGCTCGCCGGCGAGATGCCGAACGCCGAGTTCGTCCGCGCCCACAGCATCCTGGAGTGGCGGATCCGGCCGGCCCGCCTGGACGCCGTCGCCGGGGCCTTCGTCCGGGAGTGCTGGCGCTCCGCCGCGAAGCCCGCGAGCCGGGCCCGGCGCACGAGCCGGAGCGGGGGCCGGAGCACGAGCCGGCGCACGACCCGGCCTGCGGCCACGGGGACCTCGGACCCGGCATGATGGTGCGGTGCCCGTCTACTGCGACGAGGCGGTCGTCCTGCGCACGCAGAAGCTCGGCGAGGCCGACCGCATCATCACCCTGCTGACCCGCCGGCACGGGCGCGTCCGCGCCGTCGCCCGCGGCGCCCGGCGGACCACCTCGCGGTGGGGCTCACGGCTGGAGCCCTTCACCCACGTCGACCTGCAGCTCGCCCAGGGCCGGACCCTCGACGTGGTGACCCAGGCGGTGACGCTGGACCCGTTCTCCATCAGCCTGCGGGCCGACTACGACCGCTACACGGCCGGGACGGCGATGCTAGAGACGGCCGAGCGGCTGGTGGTCGAGGAGAAGGAGCCCGCCGTCCAGCAGTTCCTGCTGCTGGTGGGCGGCCTGCGAGCGATGACGGGCGCGGTGGCCGCGACCGGCGAGACCCGCCGTCCCGAGCAGGTCCTGGACTCCTACCTGCTGCGCTCCCTGTCCGTGGCCGGGTACGCGCCGTCGTTCGACGCCTGTGCCCGGTGCGGCGAGACCGGTGAGCACCGCTGGTTCTCCCCGGCCGCGGGCGGCATGCTCTGCGGACGCTGCCGCGTGCCCGGCTCGGCGACGGTGTCGGCGGGGACGCCGCAGCTGCTCGGCGCCCTGCTCGCCGGGGACTGGCCGGAGGTGGCGCGCGCCGAGGACCGCCAGCGCCGCGAGGCCGGGGGGATGGTGTCGGCCTACCTGGCGTGGCACCTCGAGCGCGGACTGCGGTCCCTGGCCCACGTGGAGCGCTGAGGTGGGCCGCAGCCCCGTGCGACCGACGACGGCCCGACCGCGCGGGCCGGGCCGTCGCGGCCGGTCAGGCGTTCGAGGTGTCCTTGCGTCGCGTCCAGTCCGCGACGTCGGAGTTGAAGCGGGACAGCAGGCGCAGGAACGAGACCTGGTCGTCCTCGGGCCACGAGCCCAACAGGGCCTCGAGGGCGGAGCGGCGCGCCTCACGGGCGCTGGCGACGGTGTCGCGACCCAGGTCGGTGAGGTGGAGGATCGTGGCTCGGCGGTCGGAGGAGTCCTGGATCCGCTCGACCAGCCCGAGGCGCGACACGGTCTGCACCTGGCGGGTGACGGTCGAGGGGTCGAGGTCGAAGGCCTGCGCGATGCGGCCGATGCGCTGCGGTCCCTCGTCGTCGAGGAGGCAGAGGATCGAGTAGCTGGAGCGCTCGATCTCTGCCTCGCTCGACCCGGCGACGTGCAGTCGGGGGCTGCGCCGGTGCAGGGTCAGGAGCTGTTGCTCGATCTCGGCGTTGATGCTGGACACGGGTGGTCACCTTTGTGCGGGGGCGGTCACGACGTGGGGGGAGGACGACAGTTTAGTGGGAAGTGTGTGTTTCAACTATCCATGAGCCGAGACGGAAGCCTGAAGAGATGCTCAAGGGCCTCGCGCAGGAGCGACTTGCGGCCCCCGACAGGCCCCGAAGGAGAGGTGCGCAGGTGAGACGACGAGAGGTCCGCGCCCCCGCCCCGCACCCCTCCGGAGCCCGGCCGCCCGCGGTGCCGGCCGACCTGGTGCCGGGCCACGTGGCCGTGATCATGGACGGCAACGGCCGGTGGGCCAAGCAGCGCGGCCTCCCGCGCACCGCCGGCCACGAGCGCGGCGAGGACTCCCTGTTCGACGTGGTCGAGGGCGCCATCCAGATCGGCGTGCGCGCGGTCTCGGCGTACGCCTTCTCGACCGAGAACTGGACCCGCTCGCCGGACGAGGTCCGGTTCCTCATGGGGTTCAACCGCGACGTGATCCGTCGGCGGCGCGACCAGATGCACGAGCTGGGTGTGCGCGTCCGGTGGGCGGGACGGCGTCCACGGCTGTGGCGCTCGGTCGTCGACGAGCTCCGCGTCGCCGAGGAGATGACGAAGGACAACGACGTCCTCACGTTGACCATGTGCGTCAACTACGGGGGCCGCGCCGAGCTGGCCGACGCGGCGCGCTCGATCGCCCGCGAGGCCGCGGCCGGGCGACTGGACCCGGACCGGGTGGGGGAGAAGACGCTCGCGAAGCACCTGTACGTGCCCGAGCTGCCGGACGCCGACATGGTGTGGCGGACGTCGGGGGAGCAGCG
The DNA here is from genome assembly GCF_022436705.1 of Nocardioides sp. CFH 31398. Taxonomy (GTDB): domain Bacteria; phylum Actinomycetota; class Actinomycetes; order Propionibacteriales; family Nocardioidaceae; genus Nocardioides. Next base: position 18,501 of record NZ_JAKUHT010000027.1, read on the forward strand.
GCTGTCCAACTTCATGCTGTGGCAGGCGGCGTACTCGGAGATGGTCTTCACCGACGTGCTCTGGCCGGACGTCGACCGCCGCGACCTCTGGGCCGCGATCGAGACGTACGCCGGCCGCTCCCGGCGCTACGGCGGCGCGACCTGACCTGCCCCGACGCCCCGGCCGGCGTCGGGCGGCCGGACCTGCGGTGGGGGGCCGGGGACGGGCTCAGGCCCTCGCGGCGCACTCCGCGCAGGTGCCGAAGAGCTCGAGGGTGTGGGCGACGTCGGTGAAGCCGTGCTCGGACGCCACGGCGGACGTCCAGCGCTCGACGGCCGGCCCCTCGACCTCGACGGTGCGCCCGCAGCTGCGGCAGACCAGGTGGTGGTGGTGGGTCCCCGAGCAGCGGCGGTAGATCGCCTCGCCGTCCTCGGTGCGCAGCATGTCCACCTCGCCGGCCGCGGACAGGCGCTGCAGGGTGCGGTAGACCGTCGCCAGCCCGACGCGGTTGCCGCTGCGGCCGAGCAGCTCGTGGATCTCCTGCGCCGAGCGGAAGTCGTCGAACGACTCCAGCGCGTCGGCGACGGCGCGTCGCTGGCGGGTGGGTCGACCGGCGGAGGACGCCGAGGACTCGGCGTCAGTGCTCGTCATAGTGACCTCCGTGGGGGGCGTGTCGGTGCCCGTCATGAAGGTAGTCGACGTGGTCGCCGTGCTCGACCGCCGGATGGCCGCAGCCGTCGCCGTGCTCGTGGGTGTGCTCGTCGACGGCGTGGGCGCCGGCGGGCGCGGCGACCGGCAGGGTCTCGGCGGCGAACGGCACCCGCAGGGCGCGTCGCCGCCGCAGCCACACGCCGACCGGCCAGGTCAGCAGGAAGCCGGCCAGCGCGACCAGGACGATCGTCGGCCCCGGGGCGACCCGGGCCGAGAACGACAGGTACGCCGCCAGCAGCAGCCCGCCGAGCGCGGCGCCGAGGCCGAGCGCCATCGCGAGCCAGACCGTGCGGCGGAAGGAGCCCACGAGCTGCTGGGCCGTCGCGACGGGGATGATCATGAGCGCCGACACCAGCAGGAGCCCGACGGTGCGCATCGCGACGGTGACCGTGACGGCCGCCATCACGGCGACCAGCACGTTGTAGGCCCGCACCCGCAGCCCGGCCACGCGCGCGAACTCGGGGTCGTGGGTCACGGCGAACAGCTGCGGCAGCAGGCCGATCGCCACCACCACGATGACGGCGGCCAGCACCATCGTGAACCACACGTCCGCCACCGAGATCGTGGTGATCGCGCCGAAGAGGAACTCCTGCAGCCGGCTGGCCGACTCGCCGGCCACCCCGGTCACGAGGACGCCGCCGGCGAGGCCGCCGTAGAACAGCAGGGCGAGCGCGACGTCGCCCCCGGTGCGCCCGTACTCCCGGATCAGCTCGATCGCGACCGCCCCCAGCACGGCGACGACGACCGCCGTCCAGGTGGGGGAGGTCCCGGTGGCCAGGCCGAGCGCGACGCCGGTGACGGCGACGTGGCCGATCCCGTCGCCCATCAGCGCGAGGCGGCGCTGGACGAGGTAGATCCCGACCAGCGGGGCGGCCAGGCCGACGAACACCGCGGCGATCAGCGCCCGCTGCATGAACTCGTACGACAGCAGCTCGATCACGGCCGGCCCCCGAGGCGGTCGACGGGCGCGCCGAGGTGCGGGACGTGGTCGTCGCGCACCGGGCGGTCCCCGTCGTGGTGGTGGTGGTCGTGCGACGCCGAGGCGTGGGCGCCGGGCACGTCGGCGACGATGCGCCCCTCGCGGACGGTGACGGTGCGGTCGACCAGGGGCGCCAGCGGGCCCAGCTCGTGGGTGACGAGGACGACGGTCGCGCCGGCGGCGGACACGGTGCGCAGGGCGTCCGCCAGGGCCTGCTGGTTGGCGGCGTCGACGCCGGCGGTGGGCTCGTCGAGCACGTAGAGGTCCGGGCCGGACACCAGGGCGCGGGCGATCAGGACCCGCTGCTGCTGCCCGCCGGACAGGGTGGTCACGGGCTCGGTGGCGCGGTCGGCGAGGCCGACGACCTCCAGGGCCTCGCGGACGGCGTCCCGGTCCGCGCGCCGCAGAGGACGCAGCAGGGACCGGTGCACCAGGCGGCCCGAGGCCACCACCTCCCACACCGACGCCGGGACCCCGGACCCCGCGCCGGAGCGCTGCGGCACGTAGCCCACCCGCCGCCAGTCGGTGAAGCGCTGCTGCTCGACCCCGAACAGGCGAACGGAGCCGGTGGTGACCGGGCGCAGGCCGACCACGGCACGGATCAGCGTCGACTTGCCGGAGCCGTTGGCGCCGACGACGGCGACGAACTCGCCGCCACGGACCGTGAGGTCGACGTCGCGCAGCACGGGTCGCCCACCCAGCACGACACCGCCGCCGAGGACCTCGACGACGGTGCCGTGGGCGTCAGGAGCGGTCACCGACGACCGCGGGTCGGACCTCAACAGCCGTTCGCCGCCTGCAGGGCCTCGAGGTTGGAGCGCATGAGGGAAAGGTAGTCCTGGTCGGCGGTCTGGTCGCTCAGGCCCTCGATCGGGTCGAGCGTGCTCATCTCGACGCCGAGGTCGTCGGCGAGCGACTGCGCGGCCTCGGGGCTGGCCAGGGTCTCGGAGAACACGGTCGTCACGCCCTCGTCGCGGGCGAGCTCCTCGATCTCCGCGCGGGCCGCGGGGGTGGGCTCGGCGTCCGGGGTGAGGCCGGTGATGGCCTCGAAGGTGAGCCCGTACTTGCCGAGGTAGCCGAAGGCCCCGTGGTTGACGACGACGAGGTCCCGCTCGCACGAGGCCAGCCCGTCGGCGTACGCCGCGTCGAGGTCGGTCAGCTCCTCGCGCAGCGCGGCGGCGTTGTCGGCGTAGGTCCCGGCCCCCTCGGGGTCGATCTCGCCGAGCGACTCCGCCACCGCGTCGGCGAGGTCGGCCATGCGCATCGGGTCCTGCCAGAAGTGCGGGTCCAGGTCCCCGTGGTCGTGGTCCTCCTCCGAGGCGGGCCGGACCGTCAGGGTGCCGCCCGAGGACGCCGCGGCGTCCTCGTCGTGGGAGTGGCCGTCGTCCTCGGAGTGGCCGTGCTCGTCCTCGGAGTGCTCGTCCTCGGAGTGCTCGTCGGAGTGACCCTCCTCGGAGTGCTCCTCCTCGGAGTGCTCCTCGCCCTCGTGGGAGTGGTCGTGGCCGTCCTCCGCCTCCTCCGAGGCGGGGATCAGCTCGACGACGTCCGCGGCGTCGAGCGTCGCCGAGGGACCGTTCTCCTCGACGGCCGCGTCGACGGCGACCTGGAACCCGGACTCGAAGACGACGAGGTCGGCGTCGGTGATCTCGGCGGTCTCGCCGATGCCGAGCTCGAGGTCGTGCGGCTCGGCGCCGGGCGTGGTCAGGTTCGCCACGTCGGCCCGGTCGCCCGCGACCTGCTCGGTGGCCCACGCCAGGGGGTAGAACGCGGCGACCACCTGCGGGCTGCCGTCGGACGCGGCGGCCGCGCCGTCGTCGGCGCCGGTCAGGGCGCCGCAGCCCGAGAGGGTCAGGACGGCGCAGAGCCCGAGGGCGGCCGGGGCGAGCAGGCGGGAGCGGGGACGACGAGGCATGACAACGATTCTCAACGCGACTGAGAATCGGTGTCAAACCGGCGTCTGGGAGGCTGGCCCGGTGCTCGTGGTCACCAGGTTCCGGGTCGCCGACGCCGACGTCCCCGCCTTCCGCGCGGACGTCGAGGCGGCCCACGCGCTGCTCGCCGCCCGCCCCGGCTACGTCGGCGGGGAGGTGGGCCGCAACGTCGACGAGCCGGACCTCTGGGTCCTGTCCACGCGGTGGGTGCACGTCGGCGCCTACCGCCGCGCCCTGTCGTCGTACGACGTCAAGCTCGGCGCCGTCCCGCTGCTGTCGCGGGCCCTCGACGAGCCCAGTGCGTACGAGGTGCTGGAGCCCGGAGGCGCGGGGAACGACCACGGAGCCCGCTCGCTAGGCTGAACCCTTGCGCGTCCGGCAGCCGGTCGGACGCCGAGACCCAGGAGCGAACCCCGTGGCCAAGCCGCCTCCCAGCACCCTCGACCAGGTCGTCTCCCTCGCCAAGCGGCGGGGATTCGTGTACCCCTGCGGCGAGATCTACGGCGGCACGAAGTCGGCCTGGGACTACGGCCCGCTGGGCGTCGAGCTGAAGGAGAACATCAAGCGCCAGTGGTGGCGCTCGATGGTCCACTCGCGCGACGACGTGGTCGGTCTGGACTCCTCGGTCATCCTCCCGACCCGCACCTGGGAGGCCAGCGGCCACCTCAAGACGTTCTCCGACCCGCTGGTCGAGTGCCAGTCCTGCCACAAGCGGTTCCGCGAGGACCACCTGCAGGAGGAGTACGCCGGCCGCAAGGGCTCCGAGGACAACCCGATCGACCCCGACTCGGTGGACATCAACGAGCTGGTGCCCTGCCCGAACTGCGGCACGCGCGCGGCGTGGACCGAGCCGCGGCAGTTCAACATGATGCTGAAGACCTACCTCGGCGTCATCGAGGACGAGTCCGGGCTGCACTACCTGCGCCCCGAGACCGCCCAGGGCATCTTCCTGAACTTCGCGAACGTGGTGACCTCGAGCCGCCAAAAGCCGCCCTTCGGCATCGCCCAGATGGGCAAGAGCTTCCGCAACGAGATCACGCCGGGCAACTTCATCTTCCGCACCCGCGAGTTCGAGCAGATGGAGATGGAGTACTTCGTCAAGCCCGGGGAGGACGAGGAGCTGCACCAGCACTGGATCGACACCCGGACCGCCTGGTACACCGACCTCGGCATCGACCCGGCGAACATCCGCCACTTCGAGCACCCGAAGGAGAAGCTCTCCCACTACTCGAAGCGCACGGTCGACATCGAGTACCGCTTCGGCTTCTCCGAGCGCGACTTCGAGGAGCTCGAGGGCATCGCGAACCGCACCGACTTCGACCTCACCCAGCACAGCGAGTACTCGGGCCAGGACCTGTCGTACTTCGACCAGGCCGCCGGCGAGCGCTACGTCCCGTACGTGATCGAGCCCGCGGCCGGTCTCACCCGCTCGCTGATGGCCTTCCTCATCGACGCGTTCCACGTCGACGAGGCGCCGAACACCAAGGGTGGCGTCGACAAGCGGACCGTGCTGCGCCTCGACCCGCGTCTCGCGCCGATCAAGGTCGCGGTGCTGCCGCTGTCGCGCAACGCCGACCTGTCCCCGAAGGCCCGCGCCCTCGCGACGGAGCTGCGCCGGACCTGGAACGTCGACTTCGACGACTCCGGGGCGATCGGCCGCCGCTACCGCCGCCAGGACGAGGTCGGGACGCCGTACTGCGTGACGGTCGACTTCGAGACGCTCGAGGACGGCGCCGTCACGGTGCGCGAGCGCGACACGATGACGCAGGAGCGCGTCAGCCTCGAGGGCATCTCGGCGTACTTCGCCACGCGCCTGCTCGGCTGCTGAACACCCACGGAGAGGCATCCGCTGCGCCATGATCACCCGTGTGACCCGACGCCCGACCCTGCCCCGGACCACCCCGCGCGCGGCCCTCGCCGCCGCCGGGGTGCTGCTCGCCGCGAGCGCGCTCGCGGGGTGCTCCTCGTCGGACTCCGAGCCCGGGGACGAGGCGCCCGCGGGTGGCTCGACCGAGGTCCCCAGCCTCGACCAGGCGGCCGAGGTGTACCCCGAGGTCCCCGGTGCGCCCGAGCTCACGCCACCCGGCACGGAGCTCGCGTTCGGCGACGAGGCCGAGGTGGCATGGCAGCCGCGCGAGGGCACCGTCGGCGCGCTGAAGATGAAGGTCATCGGCGTCGAGGAGCGTTCGCTCGACGAGTTCTCCGCCTTCGAGATGAACCGGGCGGTGAGCCAGTCACGGCCCTACTTCGTGACCGTGCGTGCCGAGAACGTCGGCGAGACCGAGCTGGGTGGCGTGGGCATCCCGCTGTACCTGCTGGACAGCCGCGACACCCTCGTCGAGCGGTCGGTGTTCGGCAGCGAGTTCACCCCGTGCCCCAGCGAGGAGCTGCCCCGCCGCTTCGGCGAGGGCGACGTGACGAAGACGTGCCTGGTCTTCCTGGCACCCCGCGGCAGCGAGGCGGAGGCCGTCAGCTTCCGCCCCACCGAGGAGTTCGACCCGATCACGTGGACCGGGGAGATCACCCCGCCCGCGCAGCCCGAGGATCGCCGGCGCGGTGGGCAGCAGGACGGCGGCCGGGGCGGCCAGCAGGGCGGTCAGCAGGGCGCTCAGCAGGGCCGGCAGGGCGGCGGTGGCGGGGGCGACGGTCGATGACGGCCGCCGTGACCCCGCACCCCGGCCTCGACGTCGGTCGGCTGCACCTCGACGTGCCGGTGGTGCTGGCCCCCATGGCCGGCGTGACCAACGCGGCGTACCGCCGCCTGTGCGCCGAGCAGGGCGCCGGGCTGTACGTCTGCGAGATGATCACCTCCCGCGGCATCGTCGAGCGCGACGAGCACACGATGCGGATGCTGGTCTTCGACGAGGTCGAGACCACCCGGTCGGTGCAGCTCTACGGGACCGACCCCGTCTACATGGGCAAGGCGGCGGAGATCCTCTGCGCCGAGCACGGCGTCGACCACGTCGACCTGAACTTCGGCTGCCCCGTGCCCAAGGTCACCCGCAAGGGCGGGGGCGGGGCGCTGCCGTGGAAGCGCGGCCTGCTCGCCGAGATCCTCGACGCGGTCGTCGCGGCCTGCGAGCCGTACGGCGTGCCGGTGACCATGAAGACGAGGCTCGGGCTGGACCGCGACCACCTCACGTACGCCGACGCCGGCCGGATCGCGCAGGAGTCCGGCTGTGCGGCGATCGCGCTCCACGGGCGCACCGTCGAGCAGTCCTACTCGGGCGAGGCGGACTGGGAGCCCATCGGCGAGCTCGTCGCCGACCTCGACATCCCCGTCCTCGGCAACGGCGACGTCTGGGAGGCGGACGACGCCCTGCGGATGGTGGCGACCACCGGGGCCGCCGGCGTCGTCGTCGGCCGGGGCTGCCTCGGCCGTCCGTGGCTGTTCGCCGACCTGGCCGCCGCCTTCACCGGGGCGCCCCGCCCGCCGCTGCCGACGCTGGGCGAGGTGGCCGCGATGATGCGCCGGCACGCCGAGCTGCTCGGCGGGCTGATGGGGGAGGAGCGCGGCTGCGTCGAGCTCCGCAAGCACGTCTCCTGGTACCTCAAGGGTTTCCCGGCGGGCGGCGAGCTGCGTCGCTCGCTCGCCACCGTCAGCTCGCTCGCGGCGCTCGACGACCTGCTGGCGCAGCTCGACCCGACGGCGCCGTACCCGGTCTCCGAGCTAGGGTCGCCGCGCGGGCGCCAGGGCTCCCCGCGCCGCAGGGTCGCGCTCCCCGAGGGCTGGCTGGACGACGCCGACGGCGCCGGGACGGGGGTCGCCGAGGACGCGGGGGAGACCTCGGGAGGCTGAGGCCGCGGCCTCCCCGGGCCCCCGGGGTGGACCACACAGGGCCCTCCGTGGCCCCTCCGTGCGCCTGAGGTGGCCCGGGTCACGCCATCCGGGTGCGATTGGGAGCGCCCAGGTGGTATGTGCTTGACTGCTGGCCGCTGTCCGGGTCCTCCCCCATGCTCGTCGCCCGGCCGTCCCCCGTCAGCAACAGCAGAGGAAACCGCGCTGTGGCAAAGCCCCGCCCGAAGCACCGTGCTGCCAAGCACCGCGCCGAGAAGCCCCGCCCGACCCGAGCCGCCGGGACCGCCCTTGTCGCCGCCCCCGTCGCCGCGACCGTGACGGTCGGCGCCATCGGCGTCGGCCTGTCGACCGGCGCCGCCGACGACACCCGCGTCGTGGTCAGCGAGGCCAGCGGGTTCGAGACGATCGGCGAGCGCGAGGTCGGCACCAGCCGCTCCGGCGAGCGTGAGGCCGAGGCGCCCGAGACGACCGCCGCCGAGGAGCAGGCGGCCCGGGCCGCGCGGGCGGCGGAGCGCCAGCAGGAGCAGCGCGAGGCCGAGCAGGCCGAGACCCTGCAGGCCGTCCGCCAGGCCGACGACCAGCTGTGGACCACCACCGAGCTGAACATCTGGACGGACTCCGAGGAGGCCGGGGCCGAGCAGCTCGGCGTACTCGACAGCGCGAAGAAGGTGCTGGTCACGGGCCGCTCCGAGGACGGCCGCGAGGAGATCGTCCTCGACGGGCAGTCCCGCTGGGTGACCGCCGGCTACCTGTCGGCCGAGAAGCCCGCGGAGACCGGGCTCGACGTCGAGTGCACCAACGGCACGACCTACGCCACCCCGGTCAGCCAGAACATCGTCGACGTCCACCGCGTGGTGTGCGGCAACTTCCCCGAGATCAGCACGTACGGGACGCTGCGCAGCGACGGCGAGCACGCCCAGGGCATCGCGATGGACATCATGGTGTCCGGCGACCGCGGCTGGGAGGTCGCGAACTTCCTCCAGGCCAACGCGGCCGAGCTGGGCATCAACTACCTCATCTACTCCCAGCAGATCTGGTCGGTGGAGCGCAGCGGCGAGGGCTGGCGGGGCATGGAGGACCGCGGGTCCACCACGGCCAACCACTACGACCACGTGCACGTCACGACCTACTGAGGCGGGCCGGTAGCGTCCCGCCGGTGGACCTCGACGCGTCGTACGACTCCCGTGCGCGCGAGCGTCTCGTCGGCGAGCCGCCGAAGCGGGTCGACTCCCCGGACCGCACCGCCTTCGAGCGCGACCGCGCCCGCCTCGTCCACGCCGCCTCGACGCGGCGGCTAGCGGCCAAGACGCAGGTCGTCGGACCGGGCACCGACGACTTCGTCCGCAACCGGCTGACCCACAGCCTCGAGGTCGCGCAGATCTCCCGCGACCTGGCCCGGGCGCTGGGGTGCCACCCGGACGTCGCCGAGTCCGCCGCGCTCGCGCACGACCTCGGCCACCCGCCGTTCGGCCACAACGGGGAGCGGCTGCTCGCCGAGGTGGGCGGCGCCTGCGGAGGTTTCGAGGGGAACGCCCAGACCTGGCGGCTGCTGACCCGGCTGGAGTCGAAGACCGTGCGCCCCGACGGCCGGTCGGCCGGGCTCAACCTCAGCCGCGCTGTGCTCGACGCCTGCACGAAGTACCCCTGGACCCGCGACGAGGCCCTGGCGACGGGGCTGCGGCCCGGTGGCGCCCACGGCGACGGGTCGCCGCGCGTCGTCGTCAAGTTCGGTGTCTACGACGACGACGTCGACGTGTTCACCTGGATGCGGGACGGCGTCGACGGCCGGCGCCAGTGCGTCGAGGCGCAGGTCATGGACCTCGCCGACGACGTCGCCTACTCGGTCCACGACGTCGAGGACGGCGTGGTGGCGGGCCGGGTGGACCTCGCCGAGGTCCGCGCCGACCCCTCCGCGGTCTGGGAGACGGTCCGGTCGTGGTACCTGCCCGACGCCGACGACGCGGCGCTCGACGCGGCGCTGGACGGTCTCGCCGGGGTCGCCGGCTGGCCCGCCGGCCCGTACGACGGGTCGCGGGCCGGGCTGGCCGCGCTCAAGAACCTGACCAGCGACCTCATCGGACGCTTCTGCCACGCGGTGCAGAGCGCGACCGTGGCCGCCGCCGGCTCAGGCCCCCTCGTGCGCCACGCCGGCGACATCGTCGTCCCCGACGCCACCGCCACCGAGATCGCGGTCCTCAAGGGGGTCGCGGCGCACTACGTGATGCGGGCCGACGACCGGGTCGCGCTCATGGCCCGCGAGCGCGAGCTCCTCGCCGAGCTGGTGGCCGCGATGCTGGAGCGCGGACCGGACGCCCTCGACGTCCCGTTCGCGGACGACTGGCGCGCCGCCGGCGACGACGCGTCGCGGCTGCGGGTCGTCCTCGACCAGGTCGCCTCCCTCACGGACGCCAGTGCGCTGGCCCGGCACCGGGCGCTCGTCGGGTTCTCCTAGGCTGACGCGGGTGAGTGGATCCGACCCCCTGGTGTGGCTGCCCTTCGACCCCGCCGAGCTCGGCGAGCTGCCCGAGGGGCTGCGCTACGAACGGGTCGACCCCGTGCGCGACGAGCTCCCGGCCTCGAAGGACGAGGTGCGGTTCCTCGTGCCGAACTACCAGCTCGGCGGCCGCATCGGGCCGTTCCTCGCCCAGCTCCCCGCGCTCGAGGTGGTCCAGACCCAGACCGCGGGCGTGGACGACGTCCGCCCCCACGTGCCCGAGGGCGTCACCCTGTGCAACGGCCGCGGCATCCACGACGCGTCCACCGCCGAGCTCGCGGTGACCCTGACGCTGTCGGTGCTCCGCGGCATCCCCGGCTTCACCCGCGACCAGGACCGCGCGGAGTGGAACCACGGCTGGCGCCGCTCGCTCGCGGACCGCCGGGTCATGATCCTCGGCTACGGCAGCATCGGCGCCGCCGTCGAGGCGCGCCTGACGCCGTTCGAGTGCGAGGTCGTCCGCGTCGCCCGCTCCGCCCGTGAGGGCGTGCACGCCTTCACCGAGCTGCCGGACCTCCTCAGCGACGTCGACGTGGTGGTCGTGATCGTCCCGCTCACCGACGAGACCCGCGGCCTGGTGGACGCCGACTTCCTCGGCCGGCTCCCGGACGACGCCCTGGTCGTCAACGTCGCCCGCGGGCCCGTCATCGACACCGACGCCCTGCTCGCGGAGCTGCACGCCGAGCGGCTGCACGCCGCGCTCGACGTCTTCGACACCGAGCCGCTGCCGTCGGACCACCCGCTGTGGACGGCGCCGAACGTGCTGATGACCCCGCACGTCGGCGGCACCAGCAGCGCCATGCAGCCCCGTGCGTACGCCCTCATCCGCGCCCAGCTCGCCCGCTTCGCCGCGGGGGAGCCGCTCGAGAACGTCATGACCGGGGCCTACTGACGCCGCGCCCACGACGACGGAGCACCCCTGGGGACAGCGCCGACGGGCCGTCGACGGCCCGCCGTAGGGTTGCGGTGTGGCAGGGAGGTTCCGCGAGGACGACATCGCCGAGGTGCGCGAGAAGGTCCGCATCGAGGAAGTCGTCTCCTCGTACGTGACCCTCCGCAACGCCGGTGGTGGCTCGCTGAAGGGGTTGTGCCCGTTCCACGACGAGAAGACCCCGTCCTTCAACGTCAACCCGTCGCGGGGCTACTACCACTGCTTCGGCTGCGGCGAGGGCGGTGACGCGATCGCCTTCGTGCAGAAGATGGACGGCCTGAGCTTCGTGGAGGCGCTCGAGCGGCTGGCCGACATGACCGGCGTCCAGCTCCGCCGGGAGGAGGGGGACGACGAGCCGCGCGGCCCGCGCGGCCCCGGCCGGCAGCGCCTCGTGGAGGCCCACACGGTCGCCGAGACGTTCTACCGCGAGCAGCTGGGAGGCCCCGACGCCCTGGAGGCGCGGCGCTTCCTCGCCTCGCGGGGGTTCGACCAGGCCGCCGCGGAGCAGTTCGGCGTCGGCTTCGCCCCCCGTGACGGCGACGCCCTGCTGCGCCACCTGCGGGGTCGCCGGTTCACCGACGAGGAGTCGGTCGCGGCCGGGCTCGTCGCCCAGGGCCGGTCGGCGTACGACCGGTTCCGGGGCCGACTGCTGTGGCCGATCCGCGACGCGGGCGGCGACACCGTCGGGTTCGGCGCCCGGCGCATCTTCGACGACGACCGGATCGACGCGAAGTACCTGAACACCCCCGAGACCGCCCTCTACAAGAAGAGCCGGGTGCTCTACGGCCTCGACCTCGCCCGCAAGGCCATCGGGCTGCACTCCCAGGCCGTGATCGTCGAGGGCTACACCGACGTGATGGCGTGCCACCTCGCCGGCGTCCCGACGGCGATCGCCACGTGCGGCACCGCCTTCGGCGAGGACCACACGAAGATGCTGCGCCGCTTCCTGCACGACCACGACGAGTTCAAGGGCGAGGTGATCTTCACCTTCGACGGCGACGAGGCCGGCCAGCGTGCCGCGGTGAAGGCGTTCTCGCTGGACCAGAACTTCGTGTCCCAGACGTACGTCGCGGTGGAGCGCGAGGGCCGCGACCCCTGCGACCTGCGCCTGGCCGAGGGCGACGAGGCGGTCCGCGACCTCGTCGCGACGCGCACCCCGCTCTACCGGTTCGTGCTCGGCAACGTCGTCGGCCGCTACGACCTCGACCGCGCGGACGGTCGCGTCGACGCCCTGCGCGAGGCCGCCGGCCTGGTGACGAGCATCCGCGACCGGTCCAAGGTCGACGCGTTCGTCCGCGAGCTGGCGCAGATGGTCGGCGTGGACCCCGAGGAGGCCCGCACCCAGGTCAAGCGGGCCTCGGCGAAGGACGAGCGCGACCGGCAGCCCGCACGCCCGGCACCCGGCCGTGACCTCGCCCCGGACGCCGGGGGGTCGGCGCCCGCCGCCCGGCAGCAGGCCCCCCGGCCCGACCTGCGTGACCCCCGCTTCGCCCTCGAGCGCGAGACGCTCAAGCTCGTCGTGCAGCACCCGGGCGTCCTCGGACGGACCGTGGACGACCTCGACGCCGACGACTTCACGCACCCGACCTACCGCGGCGTGTGGGACGCCGTCGCGGCGAGCGGCGGCGCCCGGGCCGGGGCGGGTGACGCCGCCTGGGCCTCGCGCCTGGCCGAGGCGGCGACCGACCCGGAGGCCCGCGCCGCGGTCAGCGCCCTGTCGGTCGAGCGGATCCCCAGCGCGGGCGACCCCGACGCGGCGTACGCCGGCGCCCACGTGACCAAGCTGCAGGAGCTCACCGTCCTGCGGCGCATCCAGACCCTGAAGTCCCGTCTGCAGCGCACGAACCCCGTGGAGCAGCAGGCGGACTACAACCGGATGTTCGGCGAGCTGGTGGCTCTCGAGCAGCAGCGCCGGTCGCTGCGCGACCGACTGGTGGCGGACGACTCGTGAGTCTCTGGTCCCGTCTGCGCCCCGGCGCCCGCGAGCGGGCCCCGCAGGTGCCCAGCGCCGCGGGGGAGCGGGTGCTCGCCTGGGCGCGCACGATCGACGGCGAGGTCGTCGCCGGCACCCGTGACGCGCTGCACCTGCCCGGCGACCGCCGACTGCCCTGGGAGCGGGTCGAGACCGCCGACTGGGACGAGGAGTCCGGCACGCTGCACGTGGTCGAGGTGGGGGACCCGGCCACCCGCGGCGAGCACCGGTACGTCCTGGAGGACGTCGGTCTGCTGCTGTCCCTCGTCCGCGAGCGGGTCACCGCCAGCATCGTCCTGCAGCGCCACGTCGCGGTGCGGGGACGTCGGGGCTTCTTCGTCATCGCGCGACGCGCCCCGGCCGGGGAGCGGGAGGTCACCTGGGCCCTGCGCCACGACGCCGGCGTCGACCCGGCGGACCCCGAGGTGCGCCGCGCGGCCGCGGACGCCCTCGAGCGTGCCCGCGGCGACATCGGCGCCGATTGACCGGCGCGGTGAGCGGGTCCCGAGTGGTGGCGCGTCCGGGCCGGTTGCTACTGTTGCCCGCGCTGCCACGGCAGTGTCTGCGTCACCGCAGAGCGATCCCCTGTAGCTCAATTGGCAGAGCATTCGGCTGTTAACCGGAGGGTTGCTGGTTCGAGTCCAGCCGGGGGAGCCATCCGTCCCGGGCGCGTCGACGCCCGGGACCGTACCTAGGCTGACCGGCGTGACCGCCTCTCGCAGCGACTGGGAACGACGGACCGAGTGGGCACTCATCGTGGCCGCGCTGGTCTTCCTCGCGGCGTACGCCTGGCCCATCCTCGACCCGGACCTGCCGGCGGAGTGGCGCCGGGCCGCCGCGCTCGTCGTCACGGCGGTCTGGGTGCTGTTCGGTGTCGACTACCTCGTCCGCCTGCTCGGGTCCGGCGACCGGCGCCGGTGGTTCCTGCGGCACCTGCCTGACCTCGCCATCCTCCTGCTCCCCATGCTCCGCCCGCTGCAGCTGCTGCGGCTGGTGACCCTCGTCCAGGTGCTCAACCGCTCCGCGGCCGGCCGGCTGCGGGGTCGCGTCGCGCTGTACGTCGTCTCCGGCGCGGTCCTCCTCGGCGCGGTCGCCGCGCTCGCCGTCCTCGACGCCGAGCGGGGGGCGCCCGGTGCCCTCATCACGACCTACCCGGACGCCCTGTGGTGGGCCGCAGCGACCATGTCGACGGTGGGTTACGGCGACGTGTACCCCGTCACCGCCGCGGGCCGGGTGGTCGGCGTGCTGCTCATGATCGGTGGCGTCACCCTGCTCGGCACGGTGACCGCCACCCTGGCCTCCTGGCTGGTGGGCGCCGTCCGGGAGGAGACCGACGAGTCCACCCGGGAGATCGAGGCGCTCCGCGCCGAGGTGCGGAGCCTGACGGAGCGTCTCGCTGACCGTGACGGGAGTGACGGCAGGGACTCCTGAGGCGTTTTCACGACCGAGCGGCCGACAAGAGTGGCAGGTCAGCAGGGGTGTCGCTGACTTTTGCGCTTTTCCTGCAGCTTCCCTGAGCACACCTCACGATTTCTCTCGAGTCCGATCCCGCGGACCGCCCCCCGAAGCCCGGAGAAGTCGTCCCATGTCCCTTCCCTCCCGCACCAGCACCCGCGGCTCCCGAACCGGCCGCACCCGCCGTCTGCTCGCCGCCACCAGCGCCGCGCTCGTGGTCGCTGCCGGGATCGTCGCGACCCCTGCCGCGGCGACCGGAGTGACCGCCACCGGCACCGTCGGCACGGCGTCGCCCGTGGCGACCCGCGCATCCGAGCCGGGTGTCGCCGAGAGCGACTGGACGCTGCTCGACTCCGAGGAGTTCACCTCCTTCGACCGCAGCCGGTGGCACGTCTACGACACCCGCTCGAACGGCGACGCCTCGCACGTGTTCCGTCCGTGGCGGGCGAAGGTCCGGCAGGGGGCGCTGCAGCTGAGCAGCGGGATGGGCAAGAACGGCGTCTGGTCGTCGGGCACGGTCGGCGGCTGGGGTTGGCAGGCCGCGACGCTGCGTGAGGGCCGGGTCGACATGCGGGTGCGGACCT
>NZ_JAKUHT010000028.1 GCF_022436705.1 Nocardioides sp. CFH 31398
GGCCCGAACGCCTCGTGCGGGTGGTCTCGACGACGCGGAGCCGCCGGCGCGGCTCGGCTGCTCGACCAGCTGGGGCCGGCTGCCACCGGTGGTCGAGGTGTGACGAGCCCTGGCGAGGAGCCTCGAGACCCGGTGAGAGGACCCGGGTCCGGTCGCGGTGGTCTCGACGACGCGGAGCCGCCGGCGCGGCTCGGCTGCTCGACCACCTGGGGCCGGCTGCCACCGGTGGTCGAGGTGTGACGAGCTCTGGCGAGGAGCCTCGAGACCCGGTGGGAGCACCCGGGTCTGGTCGCGGTGGTCTCGACGACGCGGAGCCGCTGGCGCGGCTCGGCTGCTCGACCACCTGGGGCCGGCTGCCACCGGTGGTCGAGGTGTGACGAGCCCTGGCGAGGAGCCTCGAGACCCGGTGGGAGCACCCGGGTCCGGTCGCGGTGGTCTCGACGACGCGGAGCCGCCGGCGCGGCTCGGCTGCTCGACCACCTGGGGCCGCGCGGGAGCCGTTGGCGCGGCTCGGCTGCCCGACCAGCTGGGGCCGCGCGCGGGTCAGGCGTCGAACCGGTAGCCCATGCCGCGGACGGTGGCGATGGTGGAGGCGCCGAACTTCCTGCGGAGGTAGCCCACGTAGACGTCGACCACGTTCGAGCCGGGGTCGAAGTCGAAGCCCCACACGTGGTCGAGGAGCTGCTCGCGGGAGAGCACCTGGCCCGGGTTGAGCATGAAGATCTCGGCGAGCGTGAACTCGCGGGCGGACAGGTCGACCTGCCGGCCGCCCACCGTGGCGCGGCGGGTGCGGAGGTCCAGGGAGACGTCGCCGACGGTGAGGGAGTCCTCCCGGACGGCGGGCCCGTCGGAGCCCTGGCGCAGCCGCAGGCGGATCCGGGCGAGCAGCTCGGCGAACCGGAACGGCTTCGGCATGTAGTCGTCGGCGCCGGTCTCGAGGGCCGCGACCGTGTCGGTGACCGAGTCCCGGGCGGTGAGCACGACCACCGGCACCCGCGAGCCCGACGAGCGGAGCTGGTCGAGCACCTCGAAACCGTCCATGACGGGCAGGCCAATGTCGAGCACGACCAGGTCGTAGGCACCCGACAGGGCCTCGTCCAGCCCGGAGCGGCCGTCGCCGACCGTGGTGGCGACGTGGCCGTCGGCCTTCAGCCCCTTGGCGACGAAGGACGCGATGCGGTCCTCGTCCTCGACGATCAGGATGCGGGCCACGGCTGCTCCTCGGGGGTGGGGGCGGGGTCGGACGCCGGGACGCGG
This sequence comes from Nocardioides sp. CFH 31398, assembly GCF_022436705.1. GTDB lineage: Bacteria > Actinomycetota > Actinomycetes > Propionibacteriales > Nocardioidaceae > Nocardioides. The sequence goes on from NZ_JAKUHT010000028.1 coordinate 1,258, forward strand.
TCGGTCCTCGGCGGGGCGGTGCGGGGGAGCGTCAGGACGAAGCGGGAGCCCCGGGGCTCCGCGTCCTCGACGTGGACGGTCCCGTGGTGGGCGGCGACGATCGCGGCGACGATCGACAGACCGAGGCCGAAGCCCTCGTCGCCGTCGCGGACGATGCTGCGTCCGAAGCGCTGGAAGATGCGGCCGCGGTCCTCCTCGGGCACGCCGTCGCCGGTGTCGCGCACCCAGAGACGCACCGCGGTGGCGTCGGCCGACGACCCGACGGCGACGACGTCCCCCGGGCCGGTGTGCTTGACGGCGTTGTCGGCCAGCTGCAGCAGGGCCTGGGTGAGGCGCTGGGCGTCGGCCTCCACGTGCGCGTCGGACACGCCGTCGTCCTGCCACGCACGGTCGCCCAGGGCGCGCGCCCTCGCGAGGACGCCGCGGGTCAGCGTGTCGACGCCGACGGGTCGCAGCCGCGTGAAGTCCGGGCGGCCGGCCTTCGCCAGCAGGATGAGGTCGCCGACCAGGCGGGACATGCGGTCGATCTCCTCCAGGAGGAGCTCACGGGTTTCCTCGACGTCCGTGGCGTCACGCGGGTCCAGCAGCTCGAGGTGGCCGCGGAGCACCGTGAGCGGGGTCTTGAGCTCGTGGCCGGCGTCGTCGAGGAACTGGCGCTGCGCGCCGAAGCCGTCCTCGAGCCGGTCCAGCATGGTGTTGACGGTCCGGGTCAGCGCCGTGATGTCGTCGTTCCCCCGCTCGGGGATGCGCCGCGACAGGTCGGTGGTCCCGATGTCCTCGGCCGTCTCCCGCAGGGTGCGCAGGGGCGCGAGCAGGCGACCCGACTGCGAGCCCGCCAGCAGGACGATGAGGCCCAGGCTGAGGAGGGCGACGATCGCGTAGGTCTCGATCGTGTTGCTGATCTCGTCGCGCTCGTCGGCGAGGAAGTTGACGATGACCAGCGCGCCGGGCGCCGGGCTGTCCTCCTCGCGCACGGGGACGACGGTCACCCACGTCTCGCCGTACGGGAAGTCGCCGAGCACGCGCGTCCCGCCGGTCCGGGCGAGGTCGTCGACCGCCTCCCGGTAGCCCGGCTCCGCGAGGACCTCGTCGCCGTCGCGGTTCGGCGTCCGCGCCGTCGGGCGGCCGCTGCCGGGCGGGTAGATCACCAGCATCTCGTCGTCGTCCGGCACGTTGCGCTGGATGAACAGCTCCAACAGCTGCTCGGCGCTGCGGAAGGGCTGCCCGGTGTCGGGGTCGAGGCCCCGCTGCAGCGCGCGGAACTCGGCGGTCTCCTGGTCGACCTGCTCGACGGTCTGCCGCTCGACGCGCGCCGCCTCGAGGACGTACACGAGCAGCCCGGCGCCGGCCATGGCCATGGCGGCGAGAACCGTGATGACGACGGTGATCCGGGTGCGGACCGAGAACGCGCCGGGCAGGCGACGGCGGGGAGAGGACTCAGTCGTCGTCCCCGTCGTCGTCATCGTCGTCCCCGTCGTCGTCGTCCTCGTCGTCATCATCATCGTCGTCGTCGTCCGCCGGGGGCGGGACGGGCTGCGGCTCCGGGGTGACGACCTCGACCCCGCCGTCGTCCACAGCCCCGTCGTCGACGTCGTCGCCGGCCCCGTCGTCGGCCCCGTCGTCGAGGTCGTCGTCCTCGGGACGCGGCTCGGGTGGGGGCCGCCTCTCGAAGCGCACCCCGGGCTCCACCACGCGCTCCCCGAGCGGCGCGGGGACCACGACCGCGGTCTGTCCCGACACGGACCCGGAGGTCGACGCGACCAGCGACCCGACGACGTACGCCCCCATGGGCACGACGAGCGCGAGCCCCAGGAGCACCTTCCAGACGACTGACATGCCCCGAGCATCGACGACGGACGTGGACGCCAGGTGAGACCTGCATGAGAGGTCTCTCATGTTCCGGGGTGGGCGGGACTACCCTGACGCCATTCCCCGCCACGTGATGGAGGTCACCTGTGCTCGTCCCGCTGACCGTGAACGACTTCATCGACCGGGCCACGACGGTGTACGCCGACCGCACCGGGGTCGTCGACGAGCCCGACCAGCCGGCGCCGTCGCTGGGCACGCTCACGTACGCCGAGCTGGGCGACCTCGCTCGGCGCCAGGCGGCCCGGCTCGACGAGCTCGGCGTGGGCGTGGGGGAGCGGGTGGCCGTGGTCTCCCACAACAGCGCCCGGCTGCTGGGCTCGTTCTTCGGCGTCGCGGGCAGCGGTCGCGTCCTCGTGCCGGTCAACTTCCGCCTCAGCCGTGACGAGGTGTCCTACATCGTCGAGCACTCGGGGGCCTCCGTGCTGTGGGTCGACCCGGAGCTGGAGGACGCACTGTCCTCGGTGACCGCCCCGGTCAAGCACGTCCTCGGCGAGGACGACGAGCTGTACGCGGCGCCGGGCTCCGTGCCGCGGGCCTGGGAGCCCGACGAGAACGCCACGGCCTGCATCAACTACACGTCCGGGACGACCGCCCGGCCGAAGGGCGTGCAGATCACCCACCGCAACATCTGGGTCAACGCCACGACGTTCGCGCTGCACGCCGGTGTGACGGACCGCGACGTCTACCTGCACACGCTGCCGATGTTCCACGCGAACGGCTGGGGCATGCCGTTCGCGATGACCGGCGTCGGCGTGCCTCACGTCGTCCTGCGGAAGGTCGACGGAGCCGAGATCCTGCGCCGCGTGCGCGACCACGGCGTGACCGTCATGTGCGCGGCCCCGGCGGTCGTGGCGTCGGTGCTCGAGGCCGCCCAGTCCTGGGACGGCGAGATCCCCGGCCGCGACAAGGTCCGGATCATCGTGGCCGGCGCCCCGCCGCCGACCCGGACGGTGGCGCGGGTCGAGGAGGAGCTCGGCTGGGAGTTCATCCAGATCTACGGCCTCACCGAGACCTCGCCACTGCTGACGGTCAACCGCACCCGCGCCGAGTGGGACTCCTTGTCGACGGAGGAGCGCGCGAGCAAGCTGGTGCGGGCCGGGGTCCCCGCCCTGGGCGTCCGGCTGTCCACGAACGAGGAGGGCGAGGTCCGGGCCCGGTCGAACGTCGTCCTCGAGGGCTACTGGGAGCAGCCGGAGGAGTCCGCCCGGGTCCTGCGCGACGGCTGGTTCCACACCGGCGACGGCGGCACGATCGGCGACGACGGCTACCTGACCATCGCCGACCGGCGCAAGGACGTCATCATCACCGGCGGCGAGAACGTGTCCTCGATCGAGGTCGAGGACGCCCTGTTCAGCCACCCTGCGGTGGCCGAGGTGGCGGTCATCGGCGTCCCCGACGAGAAGTGGGGCGAGACGATCCTCGCGCTCGTCGTCCTCGCGGAGGGCGAGGAGGCGACCGAGGCGGACCTGATCGCGCACTGCAAGGAGCGGGTGGCGCGCTACAAGGCGCCGACGCGTATCGAGTTCCGCGACGAGCTCGCGCGCACCGCCACCGGCAAGCTGCAGAAGTTCAAGCTGCGGGCGCCCTACTGGGAGGGCCGGGACCGCCAGGTCAACTGAGCACCTCCGGCGACCGGGGATGGCGTCGCTAGCCTGACCGCCATGCAGCGGACCCTCGCAGACCTGGTCGACCTGCTCCACACCTGGTACCCGCCCGCGACGGCGGAGTCCTGGGACGCCGTCGGGCTGGTGTCCGGCGACCCCGCGGAGCCGGTCCGCAAGGTGATGCTCGCGGTCGACCCCACCGAGGAGGTCGCCCGCGAGGCGGTCGCGTGGGGCGCCGACCTGCTGGTCTGCCACCACCCGTTGTTCCTCACGCCGGTGCACGGGGTCGCGGCCACGACGCCGAAGGGCCGCACGCTCGCGACCCTGACGAAGGGCGGGTGCGCGCTCCTCACCGCCCACACCAACGCCGACCACGCGGTCGGCGGGGTCTCCGAGGCGCTCGCCACGGTGCTCGGCCTGCGTGACCTGCGCCCGATCCGCCCGGCGCCGACCGAGCCGCTCGACCTCCTGGTCGCCTGCGTGCCGACGGACGCCGCCCCGCCGGTGCGCGCCGCCATCGCGGAGGCGGGCGCCGGAGCGATCGGCGACTACGACCACTGCACCTTCACCGTCCCGGGCCTCGGCCGGTTCCGCCCCCTGGACGGCGCCAACCCCGCGGTCGGCGAGGTGGGGTCGCTGACGGTCGTCGAGGAGGACCGCATCGAGGCCGTCCTGCCGCGTCGGCTGCGCGGCGCCGTGATGACCGCGCTGCTGGGTGCGCACCCGTACGAGGAGCCGGCGTACTCGCTGCTCGAGCTGGCCTCGCCGGGCTCGCGGGAGGCGGGGACCGGTCGCCGGGGCGACGTCGACCCCACGACCCTGCGGGGTTTCGCCGAGACGGTCGCCGGTGTGCTGCCGCGGACGGCGCAGGGCGTCCGGGTCCTGGGTGATCCCGAGCGGGTCGTGCGGAGGGTGGCGGTGTGCGGCGGCTCGGGCGACTTCCTGCTCGACGAGCTCGCCAGCTCCGACGTCGACGTCTACCTGACCAGCGACCTGCGCCACCACCGTGCGGCGGAGTTCGCGGAGCAGTCGGCGGCGTCCGGCGGGCCCGCGCTGATCGACGTGGCCCACTGGGCCGCCGAGTCGACCTGGCTGCCCGCCCTCGCGGAGCGGCTGACCGGAGCGGTGGGCGATACGGTGGAGGCTCGCGTCAGCACGACGCGCACCGACCCCTGGGACCTGCGGCTCTGACGCGTCCCGGGGCAGCGAGAAGGAGACCACGCTGAAGGCCGATCCCTCCGCCCAGCTCCGCCTGCTCGACGTGCAGGAGCTCGACACGCGGGCGGACCGGCTGCGGCACCGTCGCGCCCACCTGCCCGAGCTCGCGGAGATCACCGACCTCGAGGCCGAGCGTCGCCGCGTCGAGGACGAGACCCGCGACGCCCGGATCGCCGTCGACGACCTCGCGACCGAGCAGACGAAGGCGGACGCCGACGTCGAGGCGGTCCGGGCGCGTCAGCGTCGCGACCAGGAGCGCCTCGACTCCGGCGCCGTCGGACCGAAGGACCTCGAGCGGATCCAGGCCGAGCTCGTGTCCCTCGCCCGGCGCATCGCGTCGCTCGAGGACACCGAGCTCGAGGTGATGGAGCGCCAGGAGGAGGCCCAGGCCCGGTTGACGGGTGCCGAGGAGCGGCTCGAGGCGGTCGAGCACCGCCTGGCCGACCTGCGCGCCGCCCGCGACGCCGCCTTCGCCGAGATCGACGCCGAGCTCGTCACCGTGGAGGCCGAGCGCGGCCCGGTGGCCGAGCAGGTCCCCGACGACCTGACCGCACTCTACGAGCGGCTGCGTGCCGCCAAGGGCGGCGTCGGCGCGGCCCTGCTCCGGGCGCGGTCGTGCGGCGGGTGCCAGCTGACGCTCGACGCGGCCGAGATCAACGCCGTCAGGGCCGCGTCGCCCGACGACGTCGTGCGGTGCGAGGAGTGCCAGCGGATCCTCGTCCGGACCGCCGAGTCCGGCCTGTGACCACCGACCCGACCGCGACGCCCACGCCGCAGGCGCCCAGCCGCGGGTGGGGAGGCGGTGGAGGGCCGACGACCACGCTGGTCCTCGTCCGCCACGGCGTCACCGTGCACACCGCCGCGAAGCGCTTCTCCGGCGGCCTCGGCGGCGCCAACCCGCCGCTGTCCGAGGACGGCGTCGCGCAGGCGCGCGCCACCGCGGAGTGGCTCGCCCCCGAGCTGCCCGCCGACGCCGTCCTGGTGACCTCACCGGTCCGTCGGACGGTCGAGACGGCGGGGCTCCTGGCCGCGGTGACCGGACTCGGTCCGGCGGTCGAGGAGCCCGGCGTAGCCGAGACGGACTTCGGCAGCTGGGAGGGCCTCACCTTCGGCGAGGTCCGGGAGGCCGACGCCGCCGCCCTCGACTCGTGGGTCGCCTCGCCCGACGTCCCGGCGGGTGGGACCGGTGAGTCGTTCGCCGCGGTCCGCGAGCGGGTCCTCGCCGCGCGCGACCGCCTGCTGGCGTCGTACGCCGGGCGGACCGTCGTGGTGGTCAGCCACGTGACCCCGATCAAGGTGCTCGTCGCCGACGCCCTGGGCGCGCCGCTCGGCTCGCTCTACGCGATGGAGCTCTCGCCGGCGTCCGTCACCGTCCTCGCGCACGGGGGCGACTGGGCGTCGATGCGGGCCTTCGACGCGGGACCGCACGGCCTGCGTCTCTGACCCTGTCGCCCGGCCGGTCCTACGGCGAGGTGGGGAGCAGGACGTCGAGCCGCGTGCCGGCCGGCGTCGGCTCGTCGGTCTCGACGGCCCACCCGAGGTCGCGGAGCACCGCGGCGAGGGCGGTCGGGGTGCGGGGGTTGGCACCGTCGAGCAGCAGCGCGCGGACGAGCAGCCCCTTGGTGTGCTTGTTGAAGTGGCTGACCACGGTGCGGGTCCCGTCGTCCGCCACGTTGAGCACGCGCACGGTCGCGACCCGGCGCGCCATCGCGGCGGGCGGCTTGAGGAACGCCGCGTAGGTGCCCGAGCGCAGGTCGACCAGCAGCCCGTCCCCGCGGAGCTCGTCCAGGGCGGGGCCGAGGTGCCGGCGCCAGTGGGCGGCGACCGGCCCGAGGCCCGGCAGGGTGACGGACCCCGACAGGCGGTACGCCGGCACGCGGTCCCCCGGGCGCAGCACCCCGAACAGCGACGAGGTGATCGCGACCCGCGAGGAGGCCCGCCGCCGGGCCGCGGTGTCGAGACCGGCGGGGTCGAGCGCGTCGTACAGGACGCCGGTGTAGACGGCGTCCGCCCGCGCGGTGGGGGCGTGCGGCAGGTCGACGTTGGCGTGGACCAGGTCGTGCTGCCCGGCGCTCAGGCCGAGGACGCCGGCCGCCGTCGCCGGGTCGCCCGCGCACAGCTCGACGAGGGCGTCGAGGACCTCCTGCCGGGCGGGACGCAGGCCCGGCGACGTGAGGGTCGACAGGTCCAGCGGGCGACCTCGGCGGGGGGCCGTCTTGCCCTCGCTCGGGGGCAGCAGCATGAGCACCGCGCCAGCCTAGGAGGCCGTCGGGTCGCCGCTCCCGGGGCCCTGGCACCCTTGTCCCGTGTCCGCGCAGACCTTCGTGATCGCGTCCGTCGTGGCCGGTGTGCTCACCGTGGTCGTGCTGCTGTGGGGCCTGAACATGATCAAGCTGCGCTCGTCGCGGCTGTTCGCGCTGAAGGTCGGCGGCTGGACCGTCCTCGGCGGACTGGCCCTGTGGTTCGTCGGCGGGATCGCCCTGAACATCCTGGAGAACTAGGACGCCCGGCCCGGGTGCGGATGGGCTGGCTCGTAGGCCGGGTTCTGTTCCCCGGGACGCCTCGCGACGCCCCGGCTGGCGACCATCCATCTAGGGCCGCCGTTGCCGACGGCCTCGGGCGGTCCACCCGCGAGCTCGGGCGGGCAGCCCTCCAGCACTCGCGCACCGCCCCGAGGGGCGGCTTCTTGACCTTGCTCCAGGTGGGGTTTGCCGAGCCGCGCCGGTCGCCCGGCGCGCTGGTGGTCTCTTGCACCACCCTTTCACCCTTACCGCCCGGCCGGAGCCGGGAGGCGGTCTGCTCTCTGTGGCACTGTCCCGCGGGTCGCCCCGGGTGGGTGTTACCCACCACCTCGCCCTGTGGAGCCCGGACCTTCCTCGGCCCTCCGTGAGGAGGAACGCGGTCGCCCGGCCAGCCCATCCGCACCCGAGACTCTAGGGCATGCGCAGGAGTAGGTTCGCCCCGTGAGCGACGAGTACTACTACTGCGTGAAGCACAAGACGGTCGAGGGTCCCGAGGGGTGCGCGGCCCGTCACCGCCTCGGCCCGTACCCGACGCGGGCGGCCGCCGAGCACGCTCTCGAGACGGTCGCGGAGCGCAACGAGGCCTGGGACGAGGCCGACCGCGACGACTGAGGCCCCGCGCCCGTGCGTGACCGCGTCTCGCCCTGGCCGTTCGCGGCCCTCGTGGGGATGACCGGCGTCCTCTTCCTCTACGGCGTCGCCTTCGGCGTGCTGCCGTGGTGGGCCGCCCTGCTGCTGCTCGCCGTGTGGGCGGCCCTGCTGGCCGTCGTCCTGCGGTGGTTCCGCACCCGCCCGCGGGCCACCGTGCTCGTGCCGGTGCTCGCCCTGGCGGTCTGGTTCGCCGCGGTCGTCGGTGGGTCGCGGGTGCTCGGGTCCTAGGCCATCGCCGGTCGGGCTCGTCGAGACCCGGTGGAGAGAGGGTGTCGACGAGCCCGCGCCGGGGCCCGGCGCGGGGGGGGGGCCCCCCGGGGGGGCGCGCGCCCCCCCCCCCCCCCCCCCCCCCCCCCGACGGGGTTGCGAGGGTCCCCGCCCGCGTCAGCCGCGCGGGTGCACGCGGAGGACCGCGTCGTTCGAGCCGTTGGCGGTGGTGATCAGCAGGTCGCCGTTGGGGGCGCGGGTCACCGACCGCAGGCGCCCGAACCGCGTCAGTGCCGCCGGGCGGCGCACGCCCTGGAGCTTGCCCTGCGCGTTGAAGCGCATGAAGCGGACGCTGTTGTCCTTGAGCGCCGCCACGGCCAGCGTGCCGTTGTAGCTCCGCCACTGGGCGCCGGACACCCACTCGGCCCCGGAGGTCGCCTTGGTCGGCTCGCCCGACCTCCAGCGCGCACCGACCTGGGGGCCCGGCAGCGAGAAGTCGGTCATGGGGACGCTCTCGTCGTAGCCCGGGCCCGGGTCCCAGCCGTAGTTGCCGCCGGCGCGGAGCTTGTTGACCTCGTCGTCACGGCTCGGGCCGTGCTCGACCGACCACAGCGAGCCGTCCCTGCGCTGCGCGAGCCCCTGGACGTTGCGGTGGCCGTAGGTCAGCACGTAGCGCTTGTTGCGGTTGCCCGCCCTCGGGAACGGGTTCTGCGGCCACGGCCTCCCGGAGAACCGGTTGAGGCGGAGCGTCTTGCCACCCAGCGAGGTCAGGTCCTGCGGGTTGCTCGACACGGCGGCGTCACCCGTCCCCACGACGAGCGCGCCGTTGCGGGCGACGAGCAGGCGGCAGCCGCCGTGACGCCCGCCGTTGGTCGGCAGGCCGGTGAGCAGCACCCGCGCCCGGGTGGCGCGGGTCGCGGCCTGGTTGAGCGTCCAGGCGACGACGCGGACGTCGCGGGCCCCACCGGAGCGGAAGCCGCCGAAGCACGTGTAGAAGCGGCGGTTCTGGCCGAACGCGGGGTCGGTCTCGACCGACATCAGCCCGGTCTCGCCGTTGGCCCAGGACCGGGCGGGGAAGGCGACACGACGCACCTGGCCGCCGTCGGCGACGAGCAGGCGGCGGGTCTCGCGCTCGGTGACGAGCAGCCGGCCGCCGTCGATGACCGCGACGTCCCAGGGCTGGCTGAGGCCGGTGACGGCGCGGGTCACCCGCAGGCCGGGGGTCGCGCGTCCGGCGTCGTTACCCGACGACGACGCCGACGACACCGACGAGACGGACGGGGCGGCCGGAACGGAGGGGGCGGCCCCCGCCGGGAGCCCGGCCAGTGGCAGCACGAGCAGCCCGGCGAGGGGCAGCGAGACGAGGAGGGGGAGTGGTCGGCGCATGCAGCGAAACTAACCCGGACGACCGACAGCCGGGAGGAGCTCGGGCCCTTCGATCGCGGGAAGCGCCCGGGTCAGCTCTCGAAGGAGTGCTCGGGCGCGGGGAACGTGCCGTTGCGGACGTCGTCCGCGAAGGCCCTGGCGCCCTCCAGGAGCGCGCCGTGCAGGTCGGCGTACTGCTTGACGAAGCGGGGGATCCGCCCGGTCCGCAGCCCGAACGCGTCCGGCCACACCAGCACCTGGCCGTCGCACTCGACCCCGGCGCCGATCCCGATCGTGGGGATGCCGACCTCGGCGGTCACGCGGGCCGCGGCCTCGGTCGGCACCATCTCGAGGACCACCGCGAATGCCCCGGCGTCACGGACGGCGCGCGCGTCGGCCAGCAGCGCCTCGACGGCGTCCCCGCGCCCCTGCACCCGGTAGCCCCCGAGGGCGTGCTCGCTCTGCGGGGTGAAGCCGAGGTGGGCCATCACGGGGATCCCGCCCTGGCTCAGCCGCTCGATCTGCGGGGCCATGGCCACCCCGCCCTCGAGCTTCACGCAGTGCGCGCCGCCCTCCTTCATGAAGCGGGCGGCGGTGAGGTACGCCTGCTCCGGCGAGGCCTGGTAGGAGCCGAACGGCAGGTCGCCCACCACGAGCGCCCGGGTGACCGCCCCGGAGACGGCGGCCGTCAGGGGGATGAGCTGGTCGACGGTGACCGGCACCGTCGTCGAGTAGCCGTAGACGTTGTTGCCCGCGCTGTCGCCGACGAGCAGGACCTCGATGCCCGCGGAGTCGAAGATGCCCGCGGTGTACTGGTCGTACGTCGTGAGCATCGCGAACCGCTCGCCCGCCTCCCGCATCTGCTGCAGGTGGTGGGTGCGGATCCGCTTGCGGGTCGGTCCGCCGGACGCCGCGGCGGGCGCGTCCGGCTGCGTGGTGCCGTACGGCGGGGGCTGCTCGTCGTTCATGGCCTCATCCCACACCACGTCCCCGGGTCCGCGGCAGGCGTCTCGTCAGCAGCACCGCCGCTGCGGGTTCCGCTCCAGGTGCTCGGAGCGGTGCCGTTCGTACTCCCGACGCGACATCGGTGCGACCCCGTCGCGCTCGCACCGGGCGAGGTAGTCGTCCCACCTCGCCTCGCCGGTGAGCTCGCGGGCGTACCAGCGCACGCCCGCGGCCCACCGCCGGACGAGGGTCGTCACCGTGACGCCCCCGCGGTCTGCTCGCGCTCGGCCTCCCAGGCGCGCACCGCCTCCTTCTCCTGCGCGGTGGCGAAGAAGTCGGCCGGGGCCACGACCTGCGACGGCGTGTGCGGGACCTCGGTGGTCGGCAGGGAGCCGGCGCGGGCGGCCTTGACCCAGATCCACGCCGCGTTGGCCACGATCACGAGGACGAGCACGGCGAAGCTGGCCTGAAGGAACCCGTTGACGGTGGAGTTGAACACGACGGTGTCCATCTGGGAGGCCTCGGTCGCCGGCGCCAGGACCTCGCCGGCGTCGCGGGCGGCGCGGTAGCGGTCGGCCTGCGCGAAGTAGCCGATGGCCGGGTTGTCGGAGAACACCTTCTGGTAGCTCGCGGTCATGGTGACGACGAGGTCCCACACCAGCGGGACCGCCGGCACCCACACGAACTTCCACCAGCCGTGCTTGCAGAACAGCGTGACGCACAGCGTCAGCGCGATCGCGGCGAGCAGCTGGTTGGCGATGCCGAAGAGGGGGAAGAGCTGGTTGATGCCGCCGAGCGGGTCGGTGACCCCGACGTACAGCATGTAGCCCCAGGCGCCGGTGGTTGCGGCGGAGGCGGCCCAGGCGGCCGGCCGCCAGGAGGTGTCGCCGAACTTGGGCCAGACGTTGCCGATGGTGTCCTGCAGCATGAAGCGGCCCACGCGGGTGCCGGCGTCGATGGCGGTGAGGATGAACAGCGCCTCGAACATGATCGCGAAGTAGTACCAGAACGCGGTCATGCCGGAGCCGAACGCCTCGCTGAAGATGAGCGAGATGCCGAACGCCAGCGTCGGGGCGCCGCCGGTGCGGGAGACCAGCTCGGTCTCGACGGACTCGGAGAAGGCGTTCAGCTGGTCCGGGGTGATGGTGAACCCGAGGGTGCGGACGAACTCGGCGGCGCCCTCCGCGGTGCCGCCGGTGACACCGGCGGGGGAGTTCATCGCGAAGTAGAGGCCCGGGTCGATGACGCAGGCGGCGATGATCGCGCTGACGGCCACGAAGGACTCCATCAGCATCCCGCCGTAGCCGACCATGCGGACGTGGCTCTCCTTGGCGATCATCTTCGGGGTCGTGCCCGAGGAGATGAGGGCGTGGAAGCCCGAGAGGGCGCCGCAGGCGATGGTGATGAACAGGAACGGGAAGAGCGAGCCCGCGAAGACCGGGCCCTGGCCGTTGCCGGCGAACGGGGTCACGGCCTCGGTCTGCAGGACGGGGCGCGCCAGGATCAGGCCGATCGCCAGCAGCAGGATGACGCCGACCTTCATGAAGGTCGACAGGTAGTCGCGCGGCGTCAGCAGCATCCAGACCGGCAGGATCGAGGCGACGAAGCCGTAGACGACCATGAGGATGGTCAGCGTCTCGGGGGTCAGCTCGAAGGCGGACGCGAGGCCCGAGTTCTCGACCACGCCGCCCAGGGCGATGGCGCCGAGCAGCAGGAACACGCCGATCGCGGTGACCTCCATGACCCGACCGGGCCGCAGGAACCGCAGGTAGACGCCCATGAACAGGGCGATGGGGATCGTCAGGCCGATGGCGACGACGCCCCACGGCGACTCGGCGAGGGCGTTGACGACGACGAGCGCGAGGACCGCGAGCAGGATGATCATGATCGCGTAGACGGCGATCAGCGCGGCGACGCCGCCGACGACGCCCAGCTCCTCGCGGATCATCTGGCCGAGGCTCTTCGCGTCGCGGCGCATCGAGAAGAACATGACGACCATGTCCTGCACCGCGCCGGCGAGGATCACGCCGGCGACGATCCAGATGGTGCCGGGCAGGTAGCCCATCTGCGCGGCGAGGACGGGACCGACGAGCGGACCGGCGCCGGCGATGGCGGCGAAGTGGTGCCCGTACAGCACGCGACGGTCGGTGACCTCGAAGTCGCTGCCGTCCTCGAGGCGCTCGGCCGGCGTGGCGCGGGTGTCGTCGAGGCGCAGCACCCGGTTCGCGATGAACTTCGAGTAGAAGCGGTAGGCGATGAGGTAGGACGCCACCGCCGCGAAGAGGATCCACAGCGCGGAGACGTCCTCGCCGCGGTGCAGCGCCAGGACGGTCCAGCAGGTGGCACCGACCACCGCGACCAGGACCCAGATCGCGATCGACAGCGGCGTGGGACGGCGTCCGGTGGGCCGCTTCGCGGCGTCGCCCGGCGGCGGGCCGGCGGGCCCGGAGGCCCCGGGCGGGGTGGTGGTGTCGGTGGCCATGGTCGCTCCCGTGCTCGGCGTCGGACTCGCCGTGCACGCGGCGCCGGCCCGGTCGGGACCCGCCGGGTCGGCTGCACGGCCGACCCACCATATGCCCGGGCTGTGTGACGGTGACCACGGGCGCGCCGAACCGTGACCTCCGGGCTTGCGCATTGCTTGTGGGTTCGTTGCGGGTTCACCTACTGGTACGCCCACCGGCGGTCCGGCATGATTCTTCTCGTACCGAGGAACTGACCCGAGACGGTTTCTCGGTACTCCAGAACCGCGGAGCTGACCCGAGACGGCTCCGCGGTTCTGCACATTTCGGGGTCCTCCCTCCCGGATCCGGCCGGCGCCGGTGCCATGCGGGAGACTGGGCGGCGTGGACGCCGCCACCTTCACCTCCGCGTACGCCCAGGGCTTCGCCCGGGTCGCCGCCTGCACCGCGCCCGTCGTCCCGGCCGACCCTGCGTCCAACGCCCGGACCGTGGTCGAGCAGGCGCGCGCCTGCCACGAGCGCGGCGTCGCGGTCGCGACGTTCCCCGAGCTGTGCCTGTCGGGCTACGCGATCGACGACCTCCTGCTGTCGGACACGCTGCTGGACGGCGTCGAGGCGGGGCTGGCCGAGGTCGTGGCCGCGTCGGCCGAGCTGCTGCCGGTGCTGGTCGTCGGGGCGCCGCTGCGGGCGGGGAACCGGCTGTTGAACTGCGCGGTGCTCGTGCACCGCGGCGCCGTCCTCGGGGTGGTGCCGAAGTCCTACCTCCCGACGTACGGCGAGTTCTACGAGCGGCGTCACTTCGCCGCCGGCGACGAGCACCGCGGCGGGACCCTGACCGTGCTGGGCACGGAGGTGCCGCTCGGGCCCGACCTGCTGCTGGACGTCGTCGACGTGCCGGGCCTGGTCGTCCACGTCGAGGTGTGCGAGGACCTCTGGGTGCCCGTGCCGCCCTCGGCGGAGGCGGCGCTGGCCGGGGCGACGGTGCTGCTCAACGTGTCGTCGAGCCCGATCACCATCGCGCGCGCCGACGTGCGGCGGCTGCTGGTGCGGAGCGCGAGCATGCGCGGCCTCGCGGCCTACGTCTACGCCGCCGCGGGCGCGGGGGAGTCGAGCACCGACCTGGCGTGGGACGGCCAGACGATGGTCTACGAGGCCGGCGACCTGCTCGCCGAGGGCCCGCGCTTCGCGGCGGGCGCGCAGCTGACCGTCGCGGACGTCGACCTGCGCCGCCTCGCGGCCGAACGGCGTCGCCAGGGCACCTTCGACGACAACCGCCGCACCCTCGCCGACCGCGTCGGCGGGTTCCGTCGCGTGCCGGTGACCCTCGACCCGCCGACGGGCGACGTGGGCCTGGAGCGGCCGGTCGACCGCTACCCGTTCGTGCCCGACGACCCCGAGCGGCTCGCGCAGGACTGCTACGAGGCGTGGAACATCCAGGTGGCGGCCCTCGAGCGGCGCCTGACCTCCATCGGGTCGCCGAAGATCGTCATCGGCGTCTCCGGCGGGCTCGACTCGACCCACGCGCTGATCGTCGCCGTGCGGGCCATGGACCGCCTGGGCCGCCCGCGCAGCGACGTCCACGCGATCACCATGCCCGGGTTCGCGACCGGCGCGACGTCGAAGGACCTCGCCACCCGGCTGTGTGCCGCCCTGGGGGTGGGGTTCGAGGAGCTCGACATCCGTCCCGCGGCGACGCAGGTGCTGGCGGACCTCGACCACCCCGTCGCCCGCGGCGCGAAGGTGTACGACGTCACCTTCGAGAACGTCCAGGCCGGGCTGCGCACCGACTACCTCTTCCGGATCGCCAACCACCGCGGCGGCATCGTGCTCGGCACCGGTGACCTGTCCGAGCTGGCGCTCGGGTGGTGCACGTACGGCGTCGGCGACCAGATGTCGCACTACGGCGTGAACGCCGGGGTGCCGAAGACGCTGATCCAGCACCTCATCCGCTGGGCGGCCGGCTCGGGCGAGCTCCCGGACGAGGCCTCACCGGTGCTGCGCGAGATCCTCGAGCAGGAGATCTCGCCGGAGCTCGTGCCCGCCGAGGAGGGCGAGGCGCCCCAGTCGACCGAGGCCGCGGTCGGCCCCTACGCTCTCGCGGACTTCGCGCTCTTCCACCTCGCCCGCCAGCACCACGGGCCGTCCCGGATCGCGTTCCTGGCCTGGCACGCGTGGCGTGACGCCGGGGCGGGCGCCTGGCCGCCCGACCACCCGGAGGCCGGGCGGACGGCGTACGACCTGGCGACGGTCAAGCACTGGCTCGAGCTGTTCTGCCGGCGGTTCTTCGCCTCGCAGTTCAAGCGCTCCGCGCTGCCGAACGGGCCGAAGGTGTCGTCGGGCGGCACCATGAGCCCGCGCGGCGACTGGCGGATGCCGTCCGACGCCTCCGCGGCGGCCTGGTTGGCCGAGCTCGCGGAGGTGCCGGACTCCGTCTGACGACGGTCGGGCTCAGGCGCTCAGCGCCTCGCGGACGGCGTCGCGCAGAGGGAGGGGGGCACGCCCGAGCAGGCGGGTGAGGTCGTCGGCCGGCACCTGCAGCTCACCGGCGGCGATGCCGCGGTCGACGTCGGCGTACGTCTGCGCGGCGGGCTCAGGCAGCCCGGCCCCGAGGAGCACCTGCTCGAGCTCGGGGACGGTGACGTCGTGGTGGGCGACCTCGCGGCCGGTGGCCTCGCTGACGGCCGCGGCGATCTCGGCGAGGGTGACGGCCTCGCCGCCCAGCTCGTACGTCGTGCCGGCGTGGCCGTCGGTGAGCAGGACGGTGGCGGCGGCCTCGGCGTACTCGCGGCGCAGCGCGACGCTGACGCGACCGTCGCCGGTCGCGCCGACGAGGCCGTGCTCGAGGTAGGTCTCGACCTGGCCGGTGTAGTTCTCGACGTACCAGGCGTTGCGGAGCAGGACCGCCGCGACCGGCGCGTCGAGGAGCACCTGCTCGGTGGCGGCGTGCTCGGCGGCCAGCGCGAGCGAGGTGGTCGCGGCGTACGGCGCCGAGGTGTAGGCGACCAGGCTCGCCCCCGCCTCGACGGCGGCCTCGATGACGGCGGTGTGCTGCGCGACCCGCTGGCCGAACTCGGTGCCCGAGACGAGCAGCACCTTCTCCGCGCCCTCGAGCGCCCTGCGGAGGGAGGCGGGGTCGGAGTAGTCGGCGCGGCGGACGTCGACGCCGCGCTCGACGAGGTCGGCCAGGGCCTCGGGGCGCCGGGAGGTCGCGACGAGGGAGGCGGGGTCGGCCCCGCGGGCGAGCAGGGACTCGACGACGGCGCGGCCGAAGTGGCCGGAGGCGGCGGTGACGACGATGGACATGGGGTTCCTCCCGGGTTCGTGGGCCCCAGGGTCGGGGCGGTCGTGGGGTGAACGGGAACACCGAGCGGGTACTTCCCGTTGGAGAGCAGGCACCTCGAAGTGCCGTAGCAACCCGGAGGAGAGCGATGGACTTCCTGCCCGACCCGTACTCGCGGCAGTGCCCCAGCCGGCAGCTGCTGGACCGCATCGGGGACAAGTGGACGGTGCTCGTGCTCGGGGTCCTCGCGCCCGGGCCGCGCCGGTACGGCGACCTCGCCCGCGCCATCGAGGGCGTCAGCCAGAAGATGCTGACGCAGACGCTGCGCCACCTCGAGCGCGACGGGCTGGTGACGCGGACCGTCCACGCGAGCGTGCCGGTGCGCGTCGACTACGAGCTCACCGACCTGGGACGGTCGCTGACCGGGCCGCTGGCCGTGCTGACGGCCTGGGCCACCGACCACCTGCCCGCCATCGAGGAGGCGCGCGCCGCCTACGACGCGACCCGTGACGCCGGGGCGCCGGCGCGGACCGACACCAGGGCGAGCGCGCCCGTGGCGACGTACCAGGCGACGACCGGGTAGATCGCGATCCGCTCGGCGAGACCGGTGGTGCCGTCGCCGACGAGCAGGACGACGCCCAGCACGCCCACCCCGGTGGCGACGAGCGTGGCGAGGGCGTAGCGGCGGAGCGCCGGGTCGGCCAGCGCGGCGACCCCCGTGACGCCGACGGCGAGCGTGGCGCCGCCGATGGCCGCCGTGGCCGCGACGTAGTGGGCGCCGGTGACGCCCTCGCCCAGCGGGAACAGCCCGACCCCCGCGTTGCCGGCGGCGGTGATCGCGAAGAGGGCCACGACCGCCGGCCGCCACCGGGGGAGCAGGGGTGCCAGCAGGCCGGCGCCGAGGATCACCAGCAGCCCGTGGACGCCCAGGGAGGCGTTGAACGCCGCCGCCCACGGCGAGCACCCGCCGTCCGGGAGGCACGCGGGGCGACCGAGGTCGCTGACCACGTCACGGGCGGCGTCGTACGACGTGCCCGTCCAGGCGGCGACGGCCAGCAGCTCGACCACGACGTACTGGACGACGAGGAGCCAGACGAGACCGCCCGTGAGGGCACGGGCGCGCGACGGACGGGGCATCGCCACGAACCTAGGTCCCGGCCCCCACCGTGGACACGGTCGGGGCCGGCGCCTCGGGGCGTACGGCGCGGCCGGCAGGTCCGCCGCCGACCCGTCGAGGAGGCTGGCCGGAACCTTTGCCCGGCCTTAGGGGAACGCTGGTTCGTCCTTAGTCGCGACCGGCGCACTCTTCTTCTCGTCACCCCGACACACATCCCCGAGGAGAACCCCATGAACATCGTCACCCGCACCGCCGCCGTCGTCGGCACCGCCGCCGCCCTCGCCCTGCCCGTGACCCTGCTCAGCGCCACCCCGGCCAACGCCGCCGAGCGCGTCGGCAACTGCGGCGGCGCCCGGTTCGACTTCGACGTCGAGCGCGACGACGACCGTCGTGGCATCTACGACGTGAGCTTCGACCTCGACCGCGCCGCCGACGTCCGCTACCGCGTCGTGCTGAAGCAGAACGGCAACACCTACTACAACCAGGTCCGCACCCCGGACCGCGAGGGCGACATCGAGGTCGAGCGCAACCGCCCGAACACCGCCGGCCAGGACCGCTTCCTCTTCCGCTACAAGAACCTCGCCTCCGGCGTGACCTGCAGCCGGACCATCACCGTCGGCTGACGACACCAGCGGGTCTCCTCTTCCACCCGCTGACGCACCCGCCCCCGGCCCGCACCCGCGGACCGGGGGCGACGTGCGTCCGGCCCCGGGTCGGCTCAGCGCGGGGGCCCGAGGCGGACGGCGACGCGGGCGCCGCCGAGCTCGCTGCGGCCCAGCTCGACGTCGCCGCCGGAGGCCTCGGCGGTGCGGGCGACGATCGACAGGCCGAGCCCGGTGGAGCCGCTGCCGGACTCCCCGCGGCCGGCGACGTCGAGGCCCTCGGGGAAACCGGGTCCGCCGTCCTCGACCACGACGACGGCGCCGCCGCCGTCCGCGCGCCGGCAGGAGACCCGGAGGGCGGCACCCTCGGGCGTGTACGAGAAGGCGTTGTCGAGCAGGACGTCGAGGGCAGCGGCGAGGTCCTCCTCCCCGGACGCCACCGGTGCCGCGCGCTCCGGCAGGTGCACCCCGAAGCTCCGCCCCTGGTCCTCCGCGAGGGCGCCCCAGAACTCGGCACGCTCGCGGACGACGGCGACGGCGTCGGTCTGCGCGACGATCCCCTCACGCTGGGAGCGTCGGGCCTCCCGGACCACGGAGTCGACGGCGTGCTCGAGATCCTCGAGGTCGCGGGTCAGCCGGAGCCGGCCCACGGGGTCGTCGAGCTGCTCGATGCGCAGCCGCAGCGCGGTCACCGGGGTCCGCAGGCGGTGGGAGAGGTCGGCCACGCTCTCGCGCTCGCGCTCGAGGAGCTCCTCGATGCGGCCCACGAGACGTCCCAGCGCCGTCCCCAGCTCCTGCACCTCCGAGGGACCGCCCACCGGCACCGGCTCGGGACGGGTCCGCGCGCCGAGGTCCTGGGTCCAGCGCGCCAGGGCGCGGATCGGTGTGGTGAAGGTGCGCCCGAGCCGCTCGGCGAGGAGCACGGCACCGATGAGCAGCAGGATGCCGAGCAGCAGCAGGACGAGGTAGGCCGTCAGCACCCCGGAACCCAGTCCGGGTTGCTCGACGTCGACCTGGATGACGGGGATCGCGGCGGCGGTCGACCGGCCGACGGAGACCGGCACCAGCATCCGCGCCCCGCCGCCCGGCAGGTCGTCGAGGCGGGCCTGCCCCGTGTCGCGGGCCTCCAGCACCCGCTCGTCGAGCTCGGCCACCGGGCCGAGGACCCGGTCGTCGCTGGTGAGCACGCTCGTGGTGGTGCCGTCGTCCTCGGCGTTGATCCGCTCGAGGTAGACCTCGATAGAACCCGGCTCGCCCTCGCCCATCGCCACTGCGGTCTCCGTGGCCTGCACCTCGAGCGCCGCCTGGGCGATCCGGTCCTCCAGGGCGTAGCCCTGCACCAGCACCGCCATCGGCACGAGCATGGCCAGCAGCACGATCGAGACCACGGCCGCGACGGTGAGGCGGAGCTGGCCCCTCACGTGGGGCTCACCCCGTCGGTGCGGACAGGCGGACGCCCACCCCGCGGACGGTCGTCAGGTAGCGGGGCTCGGTCGCGGTCTCACCGAGCTTGCGCCGCAGCCACGACAGGTGGACGTCGACGGTCTTGTCGGACCCGCCCCACGCCTGCTGCCACACCTCGCTCAGCAGCTCACGCTTGGTCACGACGTCCCCGGCCCGCTCGGCGAGGTGCACGAGGAGGTCGAACTCGCGGGGGCTCAGGTCCAGCGCGGCACCGTCCAGCGTCGCGCGACGGGCGGCGACGTCGATCTCGAGCCCACCGACCAGCAGGTTCTGCCGGGGCGCCTTCCCCGATGCCGTGCGTCGCAGCACCGCGCGGATCCGAGCCTCGAGCTGGGTGGTCGTGTACGGCTTCACCACGTAGTCGTCCGCGCCGGTGTCGAGCGCGCTCACCAGCGACGGCTCGTCGTCCCGGGCGCTGGCCACGATGACCGGAACCTCGCTGACCGCCCGGAGCATCGACAGGACCTGCGTGCCGTCGACGTCCGGCAGCCCGAGGTCGAGGACGACGAGGTCGGGCCTGGTGTCGACGGCGGCGGCGAGGCCGGCCATCCCGGTGCGCTCCGAGGAGACCGCGAAGCCGTGGTCCGACAGCGAGCGGACGACGAGCGGACGGATCCGGTCGTCGTCCTCGATCACCAGCACCTGGACCACGCCGGAACGGTACCGGGGCCCCCGCGCGCCACGGTCCTTATCCGCGGCTTAACCGTCCTTTGGTGGGGGCCAGGAATTGACGGTCCAGACTGTCGTCGTGGACAAACGGGCCGGGTACGTCATCGCCTGGGTGGTCTGCGCCGTCGTGGCCATCGCCATCGGCCTGCTCGCCGTCAGCACCGTGGGCGCCTCCGTGAGCGACCGGGGGCCGCTGGGGGACGGAGACGTCAGGGACCCGTCCTCGAACGAGGCGGGGCCCGACACGGAGGCCTCGCCGCTGCCCGGCGCCGAGACCGTCCGCGCCACGATCCGCCGGGAGTTCGGTGAGCTGGACGTCGAGTGCCGCGGCGCCGTCGCCTACGCCACGGACGCACGCCCCGACACCGCCGCCGGGTGGGACGTCGTCTCCTTCGAGCCCGGGCCCGACGACGACGTCGACGCCGTCTTCAGCAACCGTGGGCGTTCCATCGAGTTCGAGGTCTTCTGCAACCGCGGCGAGCCGACGCTGGCCGACTACGAGGAGAACACGCTCCCCGAGGACGACGACTGAACCGGTAGGTCAGACTGACGCCATGGGCAAGCAGGAGGACTTCGTCATCCGGGCGCTGGAGGAGCGCGACGTCCGCTTCGTGCGGCTGTGGTTCACCGACGTGCTGGGCTCGTTGAAGTCCGTGGCCGTCGCGCCAGCGGAGCTCGAGGGCGCCTTCAACGAGGGCATCGGCTTCGACGGCTCGGCCATCGAGGGCTTCGCGCGGGTCCAGGAGGCCGACATGCTGGCCAAGCCGGACCCCGCGACCTTCCAGATCCTCCCGTGGCGCGGCGAGGGACCGGCGACGGCGCGGATGTTCTGCGACATCGAGATGCCCGACGGCTCCCCGTCGTACGCCGACCCGCGGCACGTGCTCAAGCGGAACCTGCAGGCCGCGGCGGAGAAGGGTTTCACCTTCTACACGCACCCCGAGGTCGAGTTCTACCTCTTCAAGAACCCGCCCGAGCCCGGTGTCGAGCCGGTGCCGGTCGACCGCAGCGGCTTCTTCGACCACACCGCGCAGAGCCAGGGCGCCGACTTCCGGCGCGAGGCGATCACCATGCTCGAGTCGATGGGCATCTCGGTGGAGTTCAGCCACCACGAGGGCGGGCCGGGCCAGCAGGAGATCGACCTGCGGTACGCCGACGCCCTCAGCACCGCGGACAACCTCATGACCTTCCGCACCGTCATCCGCGAGGTCGCGCTCGGCCAGGGCATCTGGGCGACCTTCATGCCGAAGCCCTTCACGACCCACCCCGGCTCGGCGATGCACACGCACATGTCGCTGTTCGAGGGTGACTCGAACGCGTTCTTCGAGGCCGGCGCGGAGTACCAGCTCTCCGGCACCGCCCGCAGCTTCGTCGCCGGGATCCTGCGCCACGCCGCCGAGATCACCTGCGTCACCAACCAGTGGGTCAACAGCTACAAGCGCATCCTCGGCGGCGGTGAGGCCCCGTCGTACATCTGCTGGGGGCACAACAACCGCTCCGCCATGGTGCGCGTGCCGATGCACAAGCCGAGCAAGGGCCAGTCCACCCGCATCGAGCTGCGCACGGTGGACGCCGCCTGCAACCCCTACCTCGCCTACGCCGCGATCCTCGGCGCCGGCATGAAGGGCATCGAGGAGGGCTACGAGCTCCCGCGCGAGGCCGAGGACGACGTGTGGTCGCTGACCCACCGCGAGCGCCGCGCCCTCGGCATCGAGCCGCTGCCCGGCAGCCTCGCGGAGGCCATCGAGGTCGCGGAGGGCTCCGAGCTGCTGGCCGAGATCCTCGGCGAGCACGTCTACGACTTCTTCCTGCGCAACAAGCGCGCCGAGTGGGACGACTACCGCGGTCACGTCCACGCCTACGAGCGCGACCGGATGCTGCCGGTCGTGTGAGCGGCCCGCAGCGGGACGCCGCCGGACGCACGCTCACGGTCGGGCTGTGGGGGCTGACGGCCCCGGTCGTCCTGCTGGTCGTCGCCGCCGTGGTCGTGTTCGTCGCGGCGGCGACCTCGGACTCCGACGCCGGCGGCTACGCCGTCCTCTTCGCCCTGGGTTTCCTCGGGCCCGCCGTGCTCGCGTCGCCGTTCCCGATCCTCGGGTGGTCGCTGCGGGTCCGTCACCCGCGCGGGAGCGCCGTCGTGGTGCTGGTCGGTGGGCTGCTGCTGGGTCTCGTCGCCGGGCCGAACGCCGTCGGCGAGCTCGTCGGCGGCGGGCCGTCACCGTTCGCCGGCGCGGCGCTCGTCGGCGTGCTCCTCGCCGCCGTCCTCGTGTGGTCGGGGTGGCGCTCCCTGGCGCTGCTGCGGCCCAGGGCGTGAGCCGCGACACCCGTACCCGCCCCCTACGATCGGGTCCGCCCGCCTGACCCTGCACCGTCCGAGGAGCCCGATGTCCACCCCCGTCCGGACCAGCACCAGCGGCCCGTTCCTCCTGGTGGGTCTCGTGCTGTCGAGCGTCCTGTGCCTGGCCTGCCTCGTCGTCCCGGTGACGTGGATCGTCCAGGACCTCGCGAACCCCGACGCCGAGTACGCCGGGCTCGGCCTGGTCATCGGCGCCATCAGCCTCGTGCTGCTCGCCGTGCCCGCGCTGCTGCTCGCGGTCGCCTGGGTGCTGGCCGCGCGGGCGCGGGCAGCCGTCGCGGGGTGGCTGGTGCTCGTCGCGTCGTTCGCCCTGCTGCTCGCCGCGCCGGTCGCGGCCGGGCAGACCGCGCGGGGCTGGCTGGTGCTGCTCGCCACCGTGGTCCCGGTCCTCGCCGGCGCCTGCGCCGTCATCGCGCTGGTGCGCGGCCGCCGGGCCGTCGTCGGCCGGTAGGTTCCCAGGGTGAGCGAGCGCACCGGGCCTCCCGACCCCACCGACGAGCCGGCCGGCCGGCCCCTCGTCCGGGTGGTGCAGCACCAGGGCGACTGCGCGCCCGCCTGGTTCGGCACCTGGCTGGAGGCCGCCGGCTGCGACGTCGAGGTCCTCCAGCCGTGGCGGGGCGAGAAGGTCCCGGCGCGGGTCGACGCCGACGGCCTCGTGGTCCTGGGCGGCTCCATGGGCGCCCACGACGACGACACGGTGCCCTGGCTCGGCCCCGTCAAGGCGCTGCTGCGCTCGGCCGCGGACGACGGGACACCGACGCTGGGGATCTGCCTCGGCCACCAGCTCGTCGCCGTCGCGCTCGGCGGACGGGTCGCGCGGAACCCCGCGGGCCAGACGGTCGGCCTGACGACGATCGGGTGGACCGAGGACGCGGCGTCGGACCCGCTGGTCGCCCCGCTCGTGGCCCCCGGCTCGGCCTCGCAGCGCGGCGTCCACTGGAACGACGACGTCGTGGTCGAGGAGCCTGCCGGGACCGTCGCGCTGGCCCGCACGGCCGACGGGTCGCTTCAGGTGGCGCGCTTCGCGGCGACGGCGTGGGGCGTCCAGCTGCACCCCGAGGCCGACCGCCGTGTCGTCGACCCCTGGGCCGCCGGGGACGCCGTGCGCCACGCGGAGCAGGGCCGCGACCAGGCCGGGCTGCTGGCACGGATCGAGGACGCCGGCCCGGAGCTCGCCACCGCCTGGGAACCGTTGGCGCGCTCGTTCGCCGGGCTCTGCCGACGTCGGTCCGCCGATCGCCCGGCCGATCGCTCCGCCCTGGGGGCGGGCCGCCGATGAACCGCGGCACGCTGCGCGGGGCCCTGCTGCGTGCGGGGTTCGTCGACACCGAGCGTGCCGAGTCGTCGCTCGCCGCGATCCGGGAGGTCGCCGGCGACTACTCCTCCGACGCCCTCGTCGCGCCGCTCGGGGCGACCGCCGACCCCGACCGTGCGCTGTCGACGCTGGTCGACGTCGCCGAGCAGCTGGACGACGCCTCCGAGCTGTGGGCGACCCTCGCGGACGACGAGGGCACGGCGATGCGCCTGCTCAGCGTCCTCGGCGCCAGCGAGGCCCTCGGCCGTCACCTGTGTCGTCACCCGGAGCAGTGGCAGGAGCTGCGCGACCCCCTGCTCGGGTCGACCCGACCCGCGGCGTACGCCCTCCGCGCGTCGCTCCTCGCCGCGGTCGGCGCCGAGGCGCACCCCTGGAGCGGGCCGGAGGGGCCCGTGCCGGTCGCCGGCCTCGACGCCGACGAGGCGATGGACGCGCTCCGGGTGGAGTACCGGCGCCTGCTGCTGCGCCTCGCCTCCCGCGACCTCGCCCACCACCTGGGCGTCGACGACGTCGCCGCCGAGCTCTCGGACCTCGCGGCCGGGACCCTCGAGGCCGCGCTCGCCGTCGCCCGCCGCGTGGTGGGGGAGCGCCACGCCTGCGCGCGGCTCGCCGTCCTCGCCTTCGGCAAGTGCGGCGGCCACGAGCTGAACTACGTCTCCGACGTCGACGTGGTCTTCGTCTTCGAGGCCGCCGACGGCGAGGACGAGAACGAGGCCCGCCGGGTCGCCACCCGGCTGGCGACCGAGCTGATGAAGGTCTGCGGCGAGCACACGGGCGAGGGCACCATCTGGCCGGTCGACGCCAACCTCCGACCCGAGGGCAAGGCGGGCCCGCTGGTCCGCACCCTCGCCGGCCACGTGGGCTACTACGAGCGGTGGGCGGCCACCTGGGAGTTCCAGGCCCTGCTGAAGGCGCGGCCGGTGGCGGGTGACCTCACCCTCGGCGCGGCGTACGTCGAGGCGCTGTCGCCGATGGTGTGGCACGCGGCCGAGCGGGAGAACTTCGTCGCCGACGTCCAGCGGATGCGGCGCCGCGTCGTCGAGCACATCCCCTCCGACGAGGCCGAGCGCCAGCTCAAGCTGGGCTCCGGCGGCCTGCGCGACGTCGAGTTCGCCGTGCAGCTGCTCCAGCTGGTGCACGGCCGCGGTGACCCCGAGATCCGCGAGCCCACGACGCTGAGCGCGCTCGCGGCGCTCACGCGGGGCGGGTACGTCGGCCGCGAGGACGGCCAGGCGCTGCACGACGCGTACGCGTTCCTGCGCACCCTCGAGCACCGGATGCAGCTCGAGCAGCTGCGCCGCATCGCCGTCGTCCCCGACGACGAGGACGCGCTGCGCCGGCTCGGGCGGTCGACCGGGGCGCTGAAGGACCCGGCCGGTGAGCTCGACCGGTGGTGGCGCCACCACCGCCGTGAGGTCCGCCGCCTCCACGAGAAGCTCTTCTACCGTCCGCTGCTCGGTGCGGTGGCCCGGATCCCCGGCGAGGACACCCGCCTGTCGCCGGACGCCGCACGGACGCGTCTCGCCGCGCTCGGGTACGACGACCCGGCGGCTGCCCTGCGCCACCTCGAGGCCCTGACGGCCGGGGTCTCCCGCGCCTCCGCGATCCAGCGCACGCTCCTGCCGGTCATGCTCGAGTGGTTCGCGGACGCCCCGGACCCCGACGCCGGCCTGTTCGGCTTCCGGCGCATCAGCGAGAGCCTGGGCGACACGCCCTGGTACCTCCGGCTGCTGCGTGACGAGGGCCAGGTCGCGCAGCGGCTCGCGTCGCTGCTGGCGACCTCCCGCTACGCCACCGACCTGCTCCAGCGCGAGCCCGAGGGCGTGCGGATGCTGGGCGACGCCCTGCGACCGGTGGAGTCGGAGGCGCTGACGGCGGAGATGCTCGGCGTCGCCCGCCGCCGGGCCAACGCGGAGGAGGCCGTCCGTGCCGTGCGCGGCGTCCGGCGACGCGAGCTGTTCCGCACGGCCGCCGGCGACCTCGCGGGGACCGTCGACGTCACCGAGGTCGCCGAGGCACTGTCCCGTCTGACGGACGCCACCCTCGAGGCCACCCTCGAGATCGCCCTGCGCACCGTGGCCGAGCAACGCGGCCTCGACGAGCGTCCCGCCCGGATGGCGGTCGTCGCCATGGGCCGCTACGGCGGCTTCGAGCTGTCGTACGCCTCCGACGCCGACGTCATGTTCGTCGCCGAGGCCGCCCCCGGCACCGCCGGCGAGGACGACCCGCAGCTCGTGACGTCGTACTCGCGGGCCGTGGTCGGCGAGCTGCGGCGGCTGCTGTCGCTGCCCGCCTCCGACCCGCCGCTCGAGGTGGACGCCGACCTGCGCCCCGAGGGCCGTCAGGGCCCGATGGTGCGCACGCTCGCGTCGTACGGCGCCTACTACGCGCGCTGGTCGCACGTGTGGGAGTTCCAGGCGCTGCTCCGCGCCGACGCGGTCGTGGGCGACGAGGACCTGCGCCGCCGCTTCCACGACATGATCGACCCGCTCCGCTTCCCCGAGGGCGGGCTCGACGCCCACGGCGTCACCGAGGTGCGCCGCATCAAGGCGCGCGTGGACGACGAGCGGTTGCCCCGCGGCGCGGACCGTCGTACCCACCTCAAGCTCGGCCGTGGTGGCCTCGCCGACGTCGAGTGGACCGTCCAGCTCCTGCAGATGCAGCACGCCGGGAGGATCGAGTCCCTCCGGACCCCGCGCACCCTGCCCGCGCTGGAGGCGGCGGTCCGGGCCGACCTCATCGACGAGGGGGACGCCGGCCTCCTGGCCGACTCCTGGCGCCTGGTGAGCAGGCTGCGCAACGCCGTCACGCTCGTGAGGGGCAGGGCCGCCGACCAGATCCCGTCGGACCCGCGCGAGGCGGCCGGCGTGGCCGCGCTGATGGGGTACGCGCCGGGCCACACCGACGAGCTGCTCAACGACCACCTGCGCACCACGCGCCGGGCCTCCGAGGTCGTCGAACGCGTCTTCTGGGGCTGAGACGGAACCCCTCGTGCGGGGTTTCGCTGGGGTTTGCGGGTGTCTTGAGGATGTCGTGTGGGGGCTTGCGGATGTGCTGAGTGTGCTTGCGTGAACCACGGGTGTTCCGTGCTGGTTGGTCGGCTCCTGGCTTGAGGCTGGGCGTTCAGAGTTGTCCTCATCAAGCCAGTGACCTGGGCCGGGGGGCCGAGGCCGATCACTCAGGAGCAGACATGAGCACCAAGGGCACTCGCAAGGCCGTCAAGTCCGTCTCGAAGTCCAGCCGTCGTTCGACCTCGGCGAAGGTTCTCGCCTCGGTGGTGCTGGTGGCCGGCGCGGCTGGTGTGGCGGGTCTGGGGACGTTCGGTTCGTTCACGTCCTCGACCGCGGCGGACCAGGCGGTCTCCTCGGGCAAGGTGACGCTGAGCTCGGCGGGTCAGGCCACGCGGGGCTTCGACGTCGCGGCGTCGAACCTGGTGCCGGGCGACACGGTGCAGCGTGCGGTGCAGCTGACGCGGGCCAACGACTCCGAGACGTTCGGGTCGGTGAAGCTGACCACGACCGCGGCGAGCAGCAACCTGCTGACCTCCGACGCGACGAACGGTCTGAAGCTGAAGGTCGACCAGTGCTCGGTGGCGTGGACCAAGGCGGCGAACAGCAACGAGCTGACCTGCTCGGGCACCACGACCAACCTGGTCGCGCAGCGTGCGGTGATCGGTCAGAACCTCGACCTGGGTGCGGCCACCACGGCGCTGAACGGCTCGGGCAAGGTCGCGAACCTGCGCGCCGAGCTGGTGCTGCCCACGGCTGCGGACAACACCTTCCAGGGCCTGTCCAACACGGTGACCTTCACCTTCGACGCCACCCAGCGCACCGCCGACTACCGCTGACCTCACCACCTGACCGCACCACCTGAACGCACCCGGACTGCCGGGCGGGCGCTGACACCTGGGGGGGAGCAGCGTCCGCCCGGCCTACACCACTCGATGCCGCACGCACCTCCACCGGTGCGGGCGGCATTGAGCGTTTCTTGAGCAAAGCCCTCCGGGCTTGAGCAAACCTCTCGGGTTCCCTGGTCGTCCACGGGCTCCTCGCTTGAGCCCGGACCGCCAGAGTTGACCCATCACCAGCAGCACGGACCACCACGCACCGGGAGCCACCATGTCGATCGCCTCGCTCGGGCAGCGCGCCGACACCGCACCGCGCCACCGCGGCCACCGCGCGGACCGCACGGAGCACGCCGACCAGGCGGGCCGCGCCGTCCGGACGCCGCGCGCCGCGGCCGCCGGCTCCCGCAGCTCCTCCTCGGCCGCCGGCCTCCGCGGTCTGCGCCGGCTGGGCACCGTCGTGCTCTGGACGGCGATGGCCTTCGGCATCGCCACCTTCGCCTTCCTCGCCATCGGGCCCCACGTGCTCGGCTACCGCACCGCCACCATGCTGACCGGCTCCATGGAGCCCGGCATCTCGCCCGGCGACGTCATCGTCTCCGTGCCGCGGCCGGCCTCCGAGGTCGCCGTCGGCGACGTCATCAGCTACCACATCCCCGTCGAGGACCACCGCGTCGAGACGCACCGGGTCGTCGAGGTCTCCTACGCGGAGGACGGCGCCCCGGTGGTCGTCACCAAGGGCGACGCCAACCCCAACAAGGACCCCTGGACCGCGCACCTCGCGGGCGACACCGTCTGGCAGCAGGTCGCCGTCGTCCCGCACCTGGGCGAGGTCGTCCAGGTGATGCGCTCGCCGCTAGTCCAGAAGTACGTCTTCTGGGGCGCGCTCGCCTCGCTCGTGCTGCTCATGATGAGCATGATCTGGCGCGGGGAGCCCGGCGACGGCGACGACGAGGGGGAGGACGTCGACCGCGACGGCGTCGAGGGCTCTACGATCGGCACTGCACAGGTCGCCGGACAGGTCGCCGGGACGGGGGGGAACCGATGAGCGACGACGCGTCGAGGCTCGCCGACGGGCAGGCCCTCGACCGGGCCGCGCTGGACAAGCTCGCGTCGGACATGGAGGACGAGTCCTTCGCCCTCGCGTTCGCGCGGCGCTACCAGCAGCTCCTCGAGCGGCGGGTCAGCCGGATCGAGAGCGCCCTCGAGGACGCCGACCTGGACCGCGCCATGGATGCGCTGCTCAGCCTCAAGGTGTCCTCGACGACCGCCGGGACCCGAGAGCTCATGCGGCTCGCCACGGACATGGAGGCCGACGTCCGCACGATGGACCTCGGCTCGGCCCGCCGCCGGGCCGACGGGCTGCGCGACGCTGCCGCGCGGGCCGACCGGGCGCTCGCGGCGTACCTCCGCGTCTGACGAGCCGACGAGGGCCGAGGGGGCCGACAGCGAGGACAGCGAGGACCGTGAGGGCCTTGCCCCGGGCGCTCAGGCCGTGACCGCGGCCTCCATGCGGTAGCCCACGCCGCGGACGGTGCGGATGAACCGCTGGTCGCCGGCGCCCTGGCTGAGCTTGCGGCGCAGGTTGCCGACGTGGACCTCGACGAGGTGGGTGTCGGACGCCCACTCGTTGCCCCAGACCGACCGCAGCAGCGCCTCGCGGCTCCACACCCGGGCGGGCGTGCGCATCAGCTCGGTGAGCAGGTCGAACTCGGTGCGGGTGAGCTCGAGCTCCTCGCCGTTGCGGTGCACCTGGCGACCGTCGACGTCGACGGTGAGCATGCCGTGGCGCAGCACCTCGTGGTCCTCGCCCGGCATCGCCGGTGCGGCGATCTCGGGGCTGGGCGTGGCCTCGGCCTGCGGACCGCGGCGGGGGCGGCGGAACATCGCGTTCACGCGCGCGGCCAGCTCGCGGGAGCTGAACGGCTTGGCGAGGAAGTCGTCGGCACCGGTCTCCAGGCCGATGAGGCGGTCGACCTCGTCACCGCGGGCGGTGATCATGACGACGTACGCGTCGGTCTCGGATCGCACGCGACGGCAGACCTCGAGGCCGTCCAGACCGGGCAGGCCCAGGTCGAGGGTGATGAGGTCCGGGTCGAACTCCGGCACCGCGGTGACCGCGGACGGCCCGTCGTGCACGGTGCGGACCTCAAAGCCCTGCTTGGCCAGGGTGAACCCGATGAGCTCGCTGATGTCCTCGTCGTCCTCGACGACCAGGGCGCGACGCTCGGTCGTGGCGGGGGTGCTCATGAGGGCAAGGATGCCAGACCTTGCACTTACCTTGAGCGCGAACCACCACGCGCTTGCGACCTTCCCGACACACTGGTGACACCGGTCGGGGGGCCGGCGTCCAGACGCTGACGGGAGGACACATGGTCGACCACGTACGACGCGCCGTCGTCGTCGTCCTCACCGCGCTGGCGTTCATCGTCGCCCCGCAGGTCGCGTCCGCGACCTTCTCCGACCCGGAGTCGCCCGCCCTGGCCGTCTCCACCGCGTCCCTAACGGAGCCCGCCAACGTCGCCGTCACCGGCTCCTGCGGCGGCGGCGTCCTGTCGCGGGGCATCACCGTCTCCGTCAACGGCTTCGCCGGCAACGACTACGCCGGGGCGACCTTCGCCTACA
Source organism: Nocardioides sp. CFH 31398 (assembly GCF_022436705.1). Classification (GTDB taxonomy): domain Bacteria; phylum Actinomycetota; class Actinomycetes; order Propionibacteriales; family Nocardioidaceae; genus Nocardioides. Next base: position 31,370 of record NZ_JAKUHT010000028.1, read on the forward strand.
CGCTCTACCGCGGCACCGGCAGCAGCGTGGCCGACACCGAGACGACCTCCTCGCGGACCGTGACGCTCACGGCTCCGAACCAGTTCCTCGGCAGCGGCACCTTCCGGGTCACCATCCAGCCGCGGCTCGCGAGCTGGACGGGTCCGACCTTCACCCGCACCTTCACCTGCTGAGCCGCACTCCGCCACGGGCCCCCGGTCACCGGGTCCCTAGGGTGTCGCCATGTCCGGCGTACCCCTCCGCGTGGCCCTGGTCAACGACCACGCGCTCGTCGTCGCCGGGACCGCCGGCCTGCTCGCCCCCTTCGCCGGCCGGATCCGGCTCGTCGAGCAGGCCGTCGAGGTCGCGCACGACCCGGACGTCGAGGTGGACGTCGTCCTCTACGACACGTACGCCCTGCCCGGCGAGGCGTCGATCGACCTCGACCGCGCCCTCGCCGGCAGCGACGCCCGGCTGGTCGTCTACAGCTGGAACGTCGACCCGGACGTCGCCGAGCGGGCGCTGGCCGCCGGCGCCAGCGGGGTGGTGTCGAAGGCGGCCAGCGCCGAGACCCTGGTCGAGAGCCTCGAGCGGATCCACGCGGGGGAGGAGCTGGTGGTCCTGGGTGAGCCCGGCGTCCGCGGCGACGCCGCAGCGGGCGACGACGGCGCCGCCCCCGGTCGCTGGCCCGGTCACGACCACGGCCTGAGCCCACGGGAGTCCGAGGTGCTGGCCCTGATCTGCATGGGGCTCAGCAACGTCGAGGTCGCCGAGCGTGCCGTCCTCGGTGCGAACACGGTCAAGAGCTACGTCCGGTCGCTCTACCGCAAGATCGGCGTGACCACGCGGGCGCAGGCCATCCTGTGGGGCGTGGAGCACGGCTTCCTGCCGGACCGGGTGCGCCGGGTGCACCACGGCGACGGATGAAGTGCCGGTCCGGCGCCCGGCCCCCGAGGGCGCGGCCTCCGGCTGCGTGAGTGGAGCTCACGGCCGCCCGGTGGGCGCCGGACCGGCCCCCCTGCCTGCATCCCAGCCCGGCCGGAGGGGGCCCGACCACACCCGCAGGGGTGATCCGGGTCTCCCTGGCCCCTGGCGCGGTCAAGACTGACTGTACGCTCGCCGCATGTCGCTCCCCGAGGTCCTGGCCCGCCCGCTGCGCCTGCCGGTCGTCGCGTCACCCATGTTCATCGCCTCGGGTCCGGCGCTGGTCCAGGCCGAGTGCCAGGCCGGCGTGATCGGTGCGTTCCCGGCGCTCAACGCACGCCCGGCCGAGGTGCTCGACGAGTGGTTGACCGAGATCGAGGAGGGCAACGCGGCGTACGCCGCGGCGAACCCCGACGCGATCGTCGCCCCCTTCGCGGTCAACCAGATCGTGCACCGCTCGAACGGCCGCCTCGAGGAGGACATGGCCACGATCGTCGAGCACCGGGTGCCGATCGTCATCACCTCGCTGGGCGCCCGCACGGAGATCAACGACGCCGTCCACTCCTACGGCGGGATCGTGCTCCACGACGTCATCCACGACCGTTTCGCGCGCAAGGCGATCGAGAAGGGCGCCGACGGGCTGATCGCCGTCGCGGCCGGGGCCGGCGGCCACGCCGGCGCGCAGTCGCCGTTCGCGCTGCTCGGCGAGATCCGGCAGTGGTTCGACGGCCCGCTGCTGCTCTCCGGGGCCATCGCGCACGGGCGGTCCGTCCTCGCCGCGCTCGCCGCCGGCGCGGACCTGGCCTACGTCGGCTCCGCCTTCCTGGCCACGACGGAGGCGAACACCGAGGAGAGCTACAAGCAGATGATCGTCGAGTCCGGGGCCGGCGACATCGTCTACTCCGACCTGTTCACCGGCGTCCACGGCAACTACCTGCGCGGCAGCATCGAGGCGGCCGGCCTGGACCCCGACGACCTCCCGACCTCGGACCCCTCGGCGATGGACTTCGGCTCCGCCGACGGGTCGGCGAACTCGGCGAAGGCGTGGCGCGACGTCTGGGGCTCCGGTCAGGGCATCGGCGCCGTGGACGCCGTGGTCACCACCGCGGAGCTCGTCGCCCGCCTCGAGCGCGAGTACGACGAGGCGCGCTCGCGGCTGACCTCGCTGACGGCCTGACCCCCGGGGCGGCGGCTAGTCGCCGAAGCGCGCCCGGCGGCGCTCGCGGAACGCCGCGGCCCCCTCGGCGAAGTCCGCGGAGCCCAGCAGCCGCCGCTGCTCGCGGCGCTCGGTCTCGAGCGCGTCGGTGAACGCGGGCAGCCCGCGGGCGTCGACGGCTCGCTTCGCGGCGGCGTACGCGTGCCGCGGGCCCGCGGCCAGCCGGGCCACCAGCGCCGCCGACTCCTCGGCGAACGTCGCCGCGGGCCAGACCCGCGCGAACAGCCCGAGGCGCAGGGCCTCGTCGGCCTCGACGCGGTCGCCGAGGACGGCGTACGCCAGGGCGCGGGGGCGCCCGAGCGCGGCGACGAGGTACGCCGTCGCCCCGCCGTCCGGCATGAGGCCGATGGCGTCGAAGCCGCCCTTGAGGTACGCCGCGTCGCTCGCCACCACCAGGTCGGCGCCCATCGCGAACGAGGCGCCGACCCCCGCGGCCGGGCCGTTGACGAGCGCGACGACGAGCTGCGGCACCTCGCGGAACGCGAGGGCGAGCCGGTTGACGCTGTCGAGGGTGGAGGCGTCGGGCAGGGCCCCGTCGTCCGCGACCCCGAGACCCGCCGCACCCAGGTCCGCCCCGGCGCAGAACGCCCGACCGGCGCCGGTCAGCGTGACGACACGGACGTCGTCGCGCTCGCCGGCGGCCTCGACGAGGTCGACGACGCGCAGGACGAGGTCGGTGGTGACCGCGTTGAGGGCGTGGGGCCGGTTCAGGGTCAGCGCCAGGACGCCGTCGTGGTCCTCGACGAGCAGGTCGGAGTCGCTCATCCGGGCACTATACGGTCACCGCTGACCGTTGTAGCGTGCGTCACTCCCGCCCCCGGAGGTCGTCATGCATCCCGGTACGCACGCCGCCACCCACCCCGACAAGGCCGCGATCGTGCACACCGACAGCGGGGTCGTCCGCACCTACGCCGACCTGGAGTCACGCTCGACCCGGCTGGCGCGGTACCTGCGCGAGCAGGGTCTCGGCGAGGGGGACGACGTCGCCTTCCTGTCCGGCAACCTGCCGGAGGTCTTCGAGGTCTACTGGGCCGGGCTGCGGTCCGGGTTCGTGGTCACCGGCGTCAACCACCACCTGACGGCGGGGGACGTCGCCTACATCCTGGACGACTGCGACGCGCGGGCGCTGCTGGTCTCCCGCTCCTGCCTCGACCTGGCCCAGGAGGCGCTCGGCGGGCTGGAGCACGTCGGCGTCCGGGTGCTGCTCGACCCGGGGCCCGGGGGCGCGCCCCGACGGCTGGACGTCGTACGAGGAGGTCATGGCGTCGACCTCCGACGCCCCGCTGGGCTCGCAGCCGCGCGGCGTCGACATGCTCTACTCGTCGGGCACCACGGGCCGGCCGAAGGGCGTCAAGGCACCGCTGCCCGGCCACGAGATCGACGAGCGCCTCGACCTGTTCACGATGGTCTTCGCGCCGGCGTACGGCTTCGACACCGACACCGTCTACTACAGCGCGGCCCCGACGTACCACGCGGCGCCGCTGCGGTTCGGCGGCGTCGTCCACGCCGTCGGCGGCACCCTCGTCATGTCCGACCGGTTCGAGCCCGAGGCCGCGCTGGCCGCGATCGAGACCCACCGGGTCACGCACAGCCAGTGGGTGCCGACGATGTTCGTGCGCATGCTGAAGCTGCCCGACGCGGTGCGGTCGGCGTACGACGTCTCGAGCGTGTGGGTCGCGGTGCACGCGGCGGCGCCGTGCCCGGTCGAGGTGAAGCAGCGGATGATGGAGTGGTGGGGCCCGGTGCTCCACGAGTACTACTCCTCGACGGAGGCCAACGGCATCACGATGGTGACGCCGACCGAGTGGCTGGAGCGCCCGGGGACCGTCGGGCGGGCCAGGCTCGGCACCCTGCGCGTCTGCGGCCGTGACGGCGCCGAGCTGCCGGCGGGGGAGACCGGTGTCGTGTACTTCGAGCGCGACGTGCGGCCGTTCAGCTACCACAACGACGACGCCAGGACGGCCGCCGCGACCCACCCCGACCACCCCACGTGGACGACGACCGGCGACATCGGCCACGTCGACGCCGACGGCTACCTCTTCCTCACCGACCGGGCGGCGTTCACGATCATCTCGGGCGGCGTCAACGTCTACCCGCAGGAGATCGAGGACGCCCTCGCCCTCCACCCGGACGTCCTCGACGTGGCCGTCGTCGGCGTGGCGGACGACGACCTCGGGCAGGTCCCGGTCGCCGTCGTGCAGCCCGCGGACGGCGTCCGGCCGACACCCGAGCTCGCCCAGCGGATCCTCGCCGACCTCGACGGGCGCCTGGCACGGTTCAAGATCCCCCGCACCCTGCACTTCACCGACGCGCTGCCGCGCTCCGCGACCGGCAAGCTCGTGAAGAAGGACCTCGCCGCGCGGTTCGCCCGAGGCGTCTCCGGCGGCTGAGGTGTGGGTCGAGGCTCAGCCCAGCAGCTCGCGGCGGGCGACCTGCTGCCAGGCGGCGACCTGAGGGTCGGTGCCCGGGTCGCGCGGGGCGAAGGAGTAGGTCAGGGCGACGCCGCGCATGCTGGTCGTGACGACCTCGCGCACCGCCGGGTAGTGGGGGTGCGCCACGAGGTCGGGGCCGAACATCGCGTCGGTGGACCGGCGGATGTCCTGGCCGAGGGCGTGCTCGAGGGGTCGCAGCGCGTCGGCGAGGGCGCGGTGGTGGCGCGCGGCGAGCCACAGCTCGGTGGCGGCCCAGAAGAAGCCCTGCTGGTAGCCACGCCACATCTCCCCGATGGCCTCGTCGATCCGCTCGCCGGGGTCGGTCGGCCAGTCGGTGCGCTCGCGCTGCGCGGCCAGGCGGGCCTGGACGAGGTGCTGGACGGCCGCCACCAGCAGGGCGTCGCGCTGGGGGTACTGGTGCAGCAGCCGGCCGCGGCTGACCCCGGCCCGCTCCTGGATCCGGAGCGTCGAGGCACCCGCGTAGCCGTGCTCGATGAGGACCTCCACGGCCGCGTCGAGCACGTGCTGCTGTGTACGGCGGCTGCGCTCGGCGAAGTCCGGACGGTCGCGGCGGGCGATCCCGCCGTCGGCGTCGGGGTCGGCCGAGGTCATGGACCCACGCTAGGCGCACGCCTCCGCGCCGTCCCGACGGGTGTCGGCGGGTCGTCGTACGGTCCGCGCATGGCGGCGAGGCGACCGGACCCGGACCCGTCACTCGCCGTGCGGGTGGCGCCGTACGCGCTGGCCCTGCCGGGGGCGTACGAGGAGGACGCGTGGACGGGACTGCGGTGGCGGGTCCGCGGGCGCACCTTCGCCCACGTCATGGCGCTGCACCACGCGGACGCCGTCGCGCGGCTCGGGGCGGCGCCCGACGCGGTGGTCACGGTCGTCCGCCTGCGGTGCGTCGGGCCGGAGCGGGCCGCACTGGCGGCGATCGGGCAGCCGTACCTGCCGGCGGACGACGACGAGGTGCTCTCGGTCGTCCTCGGGCCCGACACCGACTGGGAGGAGGTGGGGGAGCTGGTGACCGAGAGCTGGCGGGTGCTGGCGCCCGCCCGGCTGGTGGCCGAGCTGGACACCGGACCCGGGCCCTGACGCGGCCGGATGGCTCACACCCCCGCGGGGGACGCGAGGACGTCGAGCAGCTGGAGCCGTTCGTGGCTCGGGGTGCCGGGGATCGCGGTGTAGACGAGCAGCGAGTGCCCGTCCTCCGGGTCGAGCAGCGTCTGGCAGGTGAGGTCGAGGCGGCCCACCTCGGGGTGGAGGAAGGACTTCGTCCCGTTCGGCCGGACGCCGATCTCGTGGCGCTCCCACAGCGTCACGAACTCGTCGCTGGCCTCACGCAGGGCGGCAGCCATGGCGTCGGCGCGCGACCCCGGCCCGCGCTTGGTCACCATCGCGCGGGCCTGCGAGGTGAACAGCCGGGAGAGGTGGTCGTGCTCGTCGGGGTGGTAGATCCGTCGCGTCTCGGGGCGGGTGAACCAGCGGAACGGCAGGCTGCGCTCCCAGCCCTCGAAGCGGGTCGAGTCACCGGTGAGGGCCCGCCCGAGACGGTTCTGGCGCAGCGTCTCGCCGAGCTCGGTCACCACCTCGGCGGGGGTGTCGTCGAGGCGGTCGAGGATGCGGAGCACACCGGGGCTGAGGTGCCGGCCCGCACCCGACCCCGTGGGTGGGGCGTGGCCGACGAGCCGGAACAGGTGGTCGCGCTCGTCACGGGTGAGGTGGAGGCCCTGCGCCATGGCCGCGACCATCTGCTCGGAGGGCCGGGGCCCACGCTCCTGCTCCAGCCGGGAGTAGTAGTCGGTGGACATGTGGCACAGCACGGCGACCTCCTCGCGCCGCAGCCCCGTCGTCCGTCGTCGCTGCCCGCGGGGCAGGCCGACGTCCTCCGGCTGCAGCGACGAGCGACGCCGCCGCAGGAAGTCGGCCAGTCCGGTCCGGTCCACGCCGTCCCCCCCCGTCTGCTCGGTCGCGGTCGTCTCCGTTCTACCGTCCCGCGCCCGGCGCATCCACGGACCGCCGATCCCTGGTTCGACCGGCCCTGGATGGCGCCGCCGGGACGCCGCAGGGTGGAGGCACCGGCCGGCGGACCGCCGGCCCCACCCCAGGGAGCCACCCATGCCTCGCACCCCTCACCTCGACCTCCCCGACCTCACCGGTCGTCTCGCCGTCGTCACCGGCGGCAGCGACGGGATGGGCGTGCCGCTGGCCGCCCGCCTGGCCGGGGCGGGCGCAGAGGTGGTCCTGCCGGTCCGCAACCGCGCGAAGGGCGAGCGCGCGCTCGCGGCGATCGCCGACCGCGTGCCCGGGGCGCGGGTCTCGCTGCGTGACCTCGACCTGTCGTCGCTCGACTCGGTGGCCGCGCTCGGCGCGACGCTCCGCGAGGAGGGACGCCCGGTCCACCTGCTGGTCAACAACGCCGGGGTCATGACGCCGCCCGAGCGGCGGACGACCGCCGACGGCTTCGAGCTGCAGTGGGGCACCAACCACCTCGGTCACGTCGCCCTCGTCGCCCACCTGCTGCCGCTGCTGGCGGCCGGGCGGGCGAGGGTGACCTCGCAGACGTCCATCGCGGCCAACCGCAACACCGTGAGCTGGGACGACCCCGGCTGGGAGCGCTCCTACGACGGGATGCGGGCCTACAGCCACTCCAAGATCGCCGTCGGCCTCTTCGCCCTCGAGCTGGACCGCCGCAGCCGTGCCGCGGGGTGGGGCATCAGCAGCAACCTCGCCCACCCCGGGGTCGCACCCACCAGTCTGCTCGCCGCCCGGCCCGAGGTGGGTCGCAGCCGCGACACCGCCGGCGTCCGGGTGATCCGCCTGCTGTCGCGGGTGGGCCTGACCGGCACCGTCGAGTCGGCCGCGCTGCCCGCCGTCCTGGCCGCGACCGCGCCCGAGGCGGGTGGACGGTTCTACGGTCCCCGCGGACCCGGCCACCTGGGTGGCGGACCCGCGGAGCAGTCGTTGTTCGACAACCTCCGCAGCCCCGAGGACGGCGCCCGCATGTGGGAGCTGTCCGAGGAGCTGGTCGGTGTGCCGCTCACCGTCGGGTGACCCGGGGCACCCGACGGCGTGGGGCCCTCAGCGCGGGGTGAGCCCCGACGACGCGCCGAACCTCCTCGACCCGGCGTACGTGGCCCGCGCGCGGGCGTCTCGAGGAGCGACCGGTGTCTCGACGCGGGCGGTGCCGTCCTCGAGCCGCACCCGGCGCGTCCTGCCGTCGACCGTCACGGCGACGGTGCCCGTGGGTGCGACGCCGGTGTCGGTGTTGCGGACGGTCACGACCGCGACGCCGCCACGGTCCGGGCTCGGGGTGCGACGCCACTCGACGGTGGTGGCCGTGCGGGCCGGGCGGACCGTCAGCTCCTCGACGACGCGGGCGCCGTCGACGTCGCTGTCGGTGTCCGGCACGAAGACGAACGTGAGGCGCTGCTCGCCGGTGCCGAGCCGGGTCCCGTCGAGCTCCGGACGGGCCACGCCGTCCACCACGGGGGCGGTGGCGACGAGGGTGCCGGCGCGGCGCACCCGGACGGTGCCGCTGACGTCCGTGGCGTCGGCCCCGGCCTCGCTCACGCGGACGCGCGGGCGCAGGTCACGGCCGTAGCGGACCGCGTCGGGCAGGCCGCGCACGGTCAGCTCGGCCTCGCCCCGGGTCAGCCGGTCGACGCCGAAGATCGTCGTCGTGCCGGAGACCTCGTTGCCGACCGCGACGAGCGGTGCGCCCGTCGGGGAGTCCGCGGCGCCGATGAACTCGACGCCCTCGGGGCCGAGGTCGCCGGCCTGGTCGAGCACGGCCTCCGGGTCCTCGGCGTCGCCGACGGAGACGGAGAAGTCGCGGTTGTTGACGTAGGTGACGAACGCGGAGTCCGCCGGGTCCGTGACGTCGAAGACCATGAGCCCGCCGATGCGCTCCAGGCCGACGAAGGCGTAGGTGCGCCCGCCGACGCGGCCGACGTCCAGGTTCTCCGGCTCCGGGCCCTTGTCGTCGGAGCGGGTGTCGAAGGTGGTCGTGTCGTGGGCGGAGTTGAAGAAGTCGGGCACCGCCTCGGCGGTCAGCTGCTCGAACGCGTCGGCGGAGTCGAAGACCCGCTCGCCGTCGGTGGTCCAGACGGAGAACGAGCGGGAGCCGAAGGAGTACAGCTCGGCGTAGCAGGCGCCGGCCTCGTCGTAGCCGGACGCCGTGGTGACGTTCAGGCGGCCCAGCTCGGTGTCGCCGAGCAGGCCGGCGGCGGGGGAGTCGGCGCACACGGTGAGGTCCCCGGCCCGCTCGGGCTCGGCGTAGTCGCCCCACTCGCGGGCGTCGCCCTCGTTGGCGGTGACCAGGTACGTCGTCCCGCCGGCGGTGTAGGACTCGATGCCGTCGGGCATCGGCAGGCCCTGCACCGGGCGCGGCTCGATCGCGACCTCGCCGTCGCGGTCGGAGGTGTCGAGACCGTGGCCCTCCGCGGAGTGGTCGACCGGCTCGAGCGGGAGCAGGTCGGTGACCTCGGCGCCGTCGAGGTCGACCACCGCGACGGCGTTGTTCTCCTGCAGCGCGACGTAGGCGGTGGGGCCGTCGGTGGTGACGTACTCGGGCTCGAGGTTGCGGGAGACCCGGAAGCCCTCGCCGACCTCCGGGCCGAACACGCGGACGCCGGAGGGGAGCGGCCGGGACCCGCCCTGCTCGAACGCGTGGAAGTCGGCGGTGCGGACGTCGTCCTGGACCGGGGCGGTGAGGCCGGTGGGGAGCTCGACGACGGCGACGGAGCCCTCGGGGTCGACCGAGTAGTCGTCGGCCGGCTCACCCTCGTTGGCGACGACGGCGCGCTCGCCGTCGTCGGTGATCGTCACCATGTCGGGGAGGGCGCCGACCTGCACGTAGCCGAGCCAGTCGAGGCTCTCCGCGTCCGCGAACGCGATCCAGCCCGGGTCGGTCTTGACGGGCGCCTCGAGCGCGACGGCCAGCAGCCCGTCCTCGCGGACCGCCACCGAGTTCGCGGTCACCCCGTCGTCCGGCAGGCCGGGGACGTCGGAGGCGAGCAGCGAGGTCTCCTTCGTCGGGTCCGCCGGGTCCGAGGCGTCGAGGACGTCGAGCGCGCCGGAGAGCGCGTTGACGACGAACAGGCGCTGCGTGGCGGCGTGGAAGTGGACGATCTCCGCGGCCGACTGGTCGAAGACGCCGGTGCGGTAGGTCCCGAGCGGCTCGACCGACAGCGCCGCGTCGTCGGCCGAGAGGACGACGGGGTCGGGCACGGCCGACCCCGCGCCCGAGGCGGTCGGCAGACTGGCGAGCAGCGGCGTGCCGAGGGCGGCGAGGGCGAGCGGGACGGCGTACGACGCGGGGCGTCGGCGGTGGCGGCGCGGAAGCATGCGCGCACGGTAGGGACGGCGGGGGCCACGCGCGGTGCGCCGGGGCGAGGAGCAGGTGACGGCGTGGCGAACAGTCGGGGTGCGGGCCCGGCGGCGCGCGTGGTGCGACAGTGACGCCCATGAGCCTCGACGCCCCGGCGTACCGGACCACGACCGTCGCCGTCGACGGCGGCGACCTGACCGTCGGCGTCTGGGGCCCGGACGACCCGGACGCCCCCACCGTCGTCGCCGTGCACGGCATCACCGCCTCGCACCGGTGCTGGCCGCTGGTCGCCGAGGCCCTGCCCGGCACGCGCGTCGTCGCCCCGGACCTCCGCGGTCGTGGCCGCAGCGCCGACCTGCCCGCGCCGTACGGGATGGCACGGCACGCCGCGGACGTCGCCGCCGTCCTCGACGCCCTGGTGCCCGGGCCGGTGACCCTCGCCGGCCACTCGATGGGCGGGTTCGTCGTCGTCCACCTGGCCGCGCTCGTGCCCGACCGGGTCACCTCGCTGCTGCTCGTGGACGGCGGCCTGCCGCTGCCCGCGCCGTCCCGTCCCGCCGAGCCCGCCGAGCCCGCCGAGCCCGCCGGGGACGCGGGTGGGCCGGACGTCGCGGCCGCCCTGGGGCCGGCGGCGCAGCGCCTGACGATGACGTTCGCCTCCCGCGAGGCCTACCGGGACTTCTGGCGCGACCACCCGGCGTTCGCGTCCGAGTGGAACCCCGCGGTCGAGGACTACCTCGACTACGACCTGCGCGGGACCGAGCCGGAGCTGCGACCGAGCACGAGGGTCGAGGCGATGGCCGCCGACGGCGCCGAGCTGTTCGGCCACCCCGCCCACCTCGCCGCGCTGGACGCCGTCGCCGAGGCCCAGGTCCCGGTCACGTTCCTCCGTGCGCCGCGCGGTCTCATGGACGAGCCCGAGCCGCTCTACCCGACGGCCGCCGTGGAGGCCGCCGCCGAGCGCCTCCCGCTGCTCGCGGCGTACGACGTCGAGGACGTCAACCACTACACGATCCTGCTGAGCCCCGCCGGCGCGCTCACGGTCGCGGAGCGCCTGCGCGGCTGACGTCTCAGCCCTCGCCCTCGGAGCTGTCGTTGCCGTGGCGGCGGAGCAGGGGGCGCACCGCGGTGCGGGCGGTGCCGGGGCCGAGGACGCCCACGCCGATCACCTCGTCGAGGACGCTGATGACGACCTCCAGCGACTGGATGAGCGCGCCGTAGACGGGCCACGACCGGCCGGGCAGCCCGACCTCGTCCAGCTCGTCGACGAGGACGGCGAGCCGGCGGCGCAGGTCGCCGACGTCGGGGTCCCACTGCGTCGCGAGCTCGCCGGTCTCGCACAGGATGGCCAGCCAGGGCTCGCGGAAGCGGGGGTCCCACTCGGCGGCGGAGACGACGGCCTCGGCGATGATCCGGGCGATCGACCGGGTGCGGGCGATGGCGTCCTCGAGGCGGATCAGTCGCTCCTCGCTGACCTTGACGTCGGTCGCCCGGCGGGAGCGGCGGCGGCGGGCGTTCCAGCGGTGGCTCTCGCGGGTGAACTGCAGCAGCTCCTCGGCGCGGTCGAGGTCGCGGTCGATCTCGCGGGTCTCCTCGATCCAGGCCTCGGTGTGCTCCTGGCGCGCGGGCAGGGACATGTCGTCGGCCATCTGCTTGAGCAGGCGGCCGAGCCGGGTGGTGACCTCGTCGAGCTGGCGGCTGGCCAGGCCGTGGTCGAGCGGCGGGACGATCACCATGTTGACCACGAGCCCGACACCGACGCCGAGGAGCGTGTCGAGCAGGCGGTGGGTGAGCACCGTGTCGTTCTGCGCGAAGCCCGCGGTCAGCACGAACAGCGCGGTCGTCGCGACCGTGGCGCCCTCGGTCCGCAGGCCCTTGACGTTGCTGATCAGCAGTCCGACGAGCACGGAGACGGCGAGCGCCGCCGCGCCGTACCCGAGCAGCTCGACGGCCGCGAACGACAGCAAGATCCCGAGGAACGAGGCCAGGACGATCTGCGAGCCGCCCTTCACCGAGCGGAACACGGTCGCGCTGACGGTCAGCATCGCCGCCCACGGCGCGAGGAACGGCTGCTGCAGTCCGAGCCACGTGTCCGCGAGCGCCCACGCCGCCGACACCGCGATCGTCGCCTTCAGCGCCTGCAGGATCGGGGTCCGGACCTCGGCCTTCGTGATCGTGCGGACGCTGCGCCACGAACGCGCGCGGCCGAGCCGCTCGTCCATCTGGGTCACCGACGTGTCCTCCCTCCCTCGCTGGCCCCCGGGCAGACAGTAGGGCAGGACGGCCCGGTCCCGGTCGAGCCCTCGGGGCGGCGGACGTCGCCCGGCGGTCCCGACGCGCTCGACCACCTCAGGTGGTGAACGAGAAGCGCTGCACGGGGTCCCAGGGGCCGCCGACGTAGCGCCAGACGGCGAGGGCGTCGGCGGTGGCGGTGGTGGGGGTGAAGGAGCCCCGCAGTCGCTCGAGGGTGGCGCGGGCCACCTCGGGCGTCGCCTTGTTCTGGACCGTCACGTGGGGGCGGAGGCCCTGGGAGTCCTGGCGGGTGAGGTCGTCCGCCCAGGCCTGCTGCAGCCGCCGGTGCAGCGCGACGAGCTCGGGCGCCTCCAGCCGGTACGCCGCGCCGCGGCCGAGCGCCATCACCTCGGTGACGCGCAGCGTGAACGCCGGCCGGTCGGCCTCGGCGGCGACGTCCGCGAGCACCCGCTCGAGCCGCTCGCCGGGGACGGCGTGGAACAGCGTCAGGTGAGCACCGACCGGCGAGCGAGGGAACAGCTCGGCGCGCTCGGCGTCGAAGCGCTGCTGGTGCTCGGCGTCGAGCTCGAGGGTGACGACGAGGGGGTCCACGGCCTCGGGGTACCCCGACGCGTGCACCTCAGCCCGGTCGGACCCCCAGGCGGACGCCGAGGCGGGGGTCCTCGTCGTACTCGGTGCGGAACAGGCCGCGTCGCTGCAGCTCGGGGACGACGAGGTCCACGAACGACTCCACGCCGTCGGGGGAGGAGTCGACCATGAGCACGAACCCGTCGGCCGCGCCCTCGGTGAACCAGCGCTCCAGGTCGTCGGCCACCTCGGTGACGTCGCCGACGAGCGAGCGGTGACCGATGGAGCCCTCGCGCAGGAAGTCGCCGACCGTGCGGCCCGGGGTGTCGAAGAACGACACGACGGCCTGGCGGAACCCCTCGGTGCCGCTGGTGGTCGGCACCCGCGCCGCGTCCGGGATCGTCTCGTCGACCCTGAGCGAGCCCGGCTCGAGGCCGAGGAAGTACTCCAGGCTGGTGAGCCGTGCCGGGGCCCCGCCCACGAGGTCGTCGAGGGCGGCGCGCTTGGCGACCGCCTTCTCCTTCGTCTCACCGACGACGACGGTGACGCCGGGGAAGAGGGTGACGTCGTCCGCCGCCCGGCCCGCGGCGACCGCGCCGGCGCGCAGGCCGTCGCGGTAGTCGCGCGCCGACTCCAGCGTGAGCTGGGCGGCGAAGACGGCGTCGGCGTACCGCGCGGCGAGGTCGCGACCCGGCCCGGACGCGCCGGCCTGGAACAGCACCGGCCGGCCCTGCGGGGGCGGCGGCACCTGCAGGGGGCCGGCCACGGTGAAGAACTCGCCATCGTGGTCGACGGGGTGCACCTTGGCGGTGTCGATGAAGGTCCCGGACGCCGGGTCGAGCGCGAGGGCGTCCGGCTCCCAGCTGCTCCACAGCGCGCCGACCACGTCGAGGAACTCCCCGGCGCGGCGGTAGCGGTCGGCCTTCTCCGGCAGGTCGGCCAGGCCGAAGTTCCGCGCCGAGTTCGGGTCGAAGCTCGTCACGACGTTCCACCCCGTGCGCCCGCCGCTGACGTGGTCGAGGGAGGCCACGACGCGGGCGACCTGGTACGGCTCGGAGAAGGTCGTGCTGATCGAGCACACCAGGCCGAGGTGCGTCGTCTCCGCCGCCAGCGCCGACAGCAGGACGACGGGGTCCAGCGTCCACCGCGGCTGCCGCGACGACTCCGGCTGGAGGGCGAGGAAGTCGGCGAGGAACACCCCGTCGATCCGACCGCGCTCGCAGGCGCGGGCGATCCGTCGGTAGTTGTCGAGGTCGACGAACGCCCTCGGGTTCGCCCCGGGCGCCATCCACGCGCCCTGGTGGACGCCGGAGGGCTGCATGTTGACGATCAGCTTCATCTGCCGCTGGTCCCGGCTCATGGCTGCTCCCTGGTGTCGTGGGCGGTCAGGTCGAAGGCGAAGTCGGGGTCGCCGGCGGTGAGGTCGAGCAGCGCGTGCTCCCAGGCGAAGTAGTCGCGGTACCAGGCGTCGCGCGCCGGCCCGAAGTCCGGTGGTCCGACGTGGTCGACGACCTCGCCTCCCGCGACGCGCTCGTCGTCGGTCGTGGCGGGCAGGTCCGGCGACCACGACAGCACGACGGCGTCCACCCCGGCCCCGCGCAGCTCGGCGGCGGCCCACGCGGCCTCGACCGGGTGTCGCGGTGGCGCCTGCAGGTCGTGGCCCTCGGGGGCGGGCAGACCGCCGCCGCCGACCAGGACGACCCGGCCGTCGACCCCGGTGGTGAGCGCCGGCAGGTCATCGCGACGCGACAGGACGGCGCCGGGCAGGTGTCCCTCGCGGTAGTGCGCGGAGGTCCGCAGGTCGAGCACCAGGTCGTCGCCGTCCGGCACGGTGCCGGGAGGCAGCACCGGCACCGCCGGCGGGGCGGGCGGGGCGGGGGAGGGTCCGACGAGACCGGGGTCGTGGACGGCGACCGCCAGCGGCCCGTCGTGCAACGGCCGCAGCCACCGGGCGGTCGTGGCGGCCCGGACCAGGTCGTCGGAGTCGACGAGCACCACCCGCGCGCCGAGGACGGCGAGGTGGTCGTCGGTCGCCTGCACCAGCTGGCCGCCCTGGATGCCGCGGGCGCCGGCGACGACGCCCGCCGCGTGCTCGGCGGGGCTCCGCACGTCGACGAGGTACGTCGTCCGGCCGCCCTCCTCCGCGACCGGCAGGTCGACCACCGGCACCCCGAGCGCGCCGAGGGCGGCGCGGGCCCGCGCCCGGACGTCGTCCGGCACGTCGCCCGGCGCGGGGAGCGCCTCGCGGGCGCCGGACTCGACGTCCAGCCCGGCCCAGCCCCACGCGGGCAGTCCGTGGTGCAACGAGTGCACCGGCTGCACGACGCCGAGCTCGCGCAGCGTCTGCGCGCCGACGATGCCGCGGGTGCGACCGGCGCAGTTCACGACCACCCGGGTGGTGGCCGGCAGGGCGGCGAGCGCGGGCAGGGCACGCAGGGCGAGCTCGGCGCCGCCGCCGGTGTCGAGACCGCCGGGCACGTGGTGGTGGACGTACTCCGCGTGCGGGCGGGCGTCGAGGACGACGACGTCCTCGCCCGCCGCGCGCCACCCCTCGACGGTGGCGGCGTCGACGGTCGGGGTGCCGAGGTCCCGCTCGACCTGCTCGCCGAGCGTCTTGGGCCGCACCCCGCTGCCGGTGTGGAGCCGCTCGCCGGCCGCGGCCCACCCGGCCGCCCCGCCGTCGAGCAGGGAGACGTCGTCGTACCCGAGGCCGGCGAGGACCCGCGCGGCCCAGGCGTCGAGGTCGGGGTCGGAGGCGAGCACGACCGGGGTCGACCGGCGGGGGACGAGGGCGGTGACGCGCTCCTCGAGCCCGTGCAGCGGGACGCCGCTGCTGCGGGCGAGGTGGCCGCGGCTGCGGGCCAGGGGGGAGCGGACGTCGAGCACGGCGAGCTCCCGCCCGTGGGAGTCGGGGCCCGTCAGCAGGGAACGCAGCGCGGCGGGGGTCACAGGGCGAGCCTCCTCTTTGTCGATCGATCTTGTACGGTTCGTCCTGCGCCGGCCCGGTGTGGGGCCGGGCCGGCGCCCCTCAGGCCCGCAACCGCGCTCCCGAGGCCGTGTCGAAGACGAAGACGTCGCCCGGGTCGACCGCGACGTGCACCGTCTCCCCCCGGGTGGCGCCACCACCGGGGACGGCCCGCCCGTCGGTGCGGACGACGAGCGGCAGGACGTCGATCCCGGCGCCCGCGCGGCGGGCGTGGACGTAGGAGTCGGCGCCGAGCTCCTCGACCACGAGGACCTCGGCCTCGAGACCCCTCTCGGCGGCGCCGACCAGGCGCCACGACTCGGGCCGGACCCCCAGCGTCACCGGGCCGGTGACCTGCGCGGCGACCGCCGGCGCCAGCGGGACGGCGTACGCGCCGACGCGGGCGTGGTCGCCCTCGACGTCCGCCTCGACGAGGTTCATCTGCGGGGAGCCGATGAAGCCCGCGACGAACAGGTTGGCGGGGTCGCGGTAGAGCGCGAGCGGGGTGTCGACCTGCTGCAGGACGCCGTCCTTCATCACCGCGACACGGTCGCCCATCGTCATCGCCTCGACCTGGTCGTGGGTGACGTAGACGGTCGTCGTGCCGAGCTCGGCCTGGACCCGCGCGATGTCGGCGCGGGTCTGCACCCGCATCTTCGCGTCGAGGTTCGACAGCGGCTCGTCCATGCAGAAGACCTGCGGGCTCCTCACGATCGCGCGGCCCATCGCCACCCGCTGCCGCTGACCGCCGGACAGCGCCTTCGGCTTGCGGTCGAGGTAGTCGGTCAGGCCGAGCATCGCCGCGGCCTTCTCGACGCGTGCGCGCCGCTCGGCCCTGCCCACGCGCCCGACCTTGAGGGCGAAACCCATGTTGTCGGCGACGGTCATGTGCGGGTAGAGCGCGTAGGACTGGAACACCATGGCGATGTCGCGGTCCTGCGGCGGGACGGCCGTGACGTCACGGTCCCCGATGAGGACCCGGCCGCCGTCGACCTCCTCGAGCCCGGCGAGCATCCGCAGCGTCGTCGACTTGCCGCAGCCCGAGGGGCCGACCAGCACCATGAACTCGCCGTCGGCGATGTCCAGGTCGATGCCGTGCACCGCCGGCTCGGAGGAGCCGGGGTAGACCCGCCGGGCCTTCTCGAACCTCACGCCGGCCATGGGACCTCCTGGGGGTGCTCGTCGTGGGCCAGCCACTGCCGCACCTCGGGGGCGGCGAAGCGGCGGGCGTCGCGCAGGATCCTCTCCCGCGCGCCCGGGTCGGGGTCGGGACCGACCAGGCGGAACACGTCGGCGCTCTGCGCGACGCGGGGGAGCAGCGCGCGCAGCAGGGCGTCGTCGCCGAGCCGGTCGGGGGTCGGGTCGACCCCGGCGAGGCGACCGAAGCGCAGCGCCATCTCGTGCTGCTCGCGGTAGCCGACGTGGTGGCCCTCGCGGACGCACGCCTCCAGGCCGGCGCGCATCGCCGCCTCCCCGTACGCCGGGGCGCGTCCGCTGAACGTGTACGCGATGAAGCGGGCCTGCTGCTCCAGCGGGACGGCGTAGGGCCCCAGCTGGGCCCACAGGCCCGCGAGCGCGAGGCCGGGGAGGTCGGGGTGGAAGGTGAAGTCCGCGGCGGTGCAGCCGTGCGGCCCGAGGCCGAGGGTGGTGCTGATCCGTGCGTCGAGGAACGGCAGGTCCAGGACGAAGCCGGTGGCCGCGAGCAGGACGTCGACGTCCTCCACGTCGCCGTCGGCGAACCGCACGGTGCGCCCCGCCGTGCCGGTGGGCCAGCCGTGCAGGACGACGCGGTCCTCGGCGACGAGGTTGAGGTACGACTGGCTGCCCGTGACGCCCGCGAGGGCGAAGTCGGGGTGGGGCGCGGGCGCGCCGTAGTCGGCGGGGTTGCCCGCGAGGCGCAGGACGCGGGCCTCGGCGGCGGCGACCTGCTGCGGCAGCGGGGTGCTCGTGACGCCCTCGGCGAGCGCGCGGGTGAAGACGTAGGACTCGACCGGCGTGCCGACGTACATCTTGGGCATGACGTAGCGCTGCCGGCGCTGCGCGAGGTGGACCTCGGCGGCGCCGCCGGTCGCGAGGTCGGTGAGGACCTCCAGCGCGGAGATCGCGCCCCCGCACACCACGACCCGCTGGTCGCGGAAGGCCTCGGGGCCGGGGTAGTCGAAGGCGTGCTCGGTGCGGCCCCCGAAGGTGTCCCAGCCGGGGACCGGCGGCGGCTCGGGCGTGGTGTAGCGGCCGGTGGCGACGACGACCCGCGGCGTCTCGACGGAGGCGGTGGTGCCGGCGCGCGTCCAGGTGACCCGGTAGCCGCCCCGCTCGAGCAGGGCCACCTCGTCGACGCGCGCACCGAACGTCAGCGACTCGTGGAGGTCGTGCTGCGCGGCGTAGGTGCGGAGCAGGTCGAGGACCTCGCCGTTGCGGGGGAAGACGGCGGTGCCGTCGGGGTGGTCGACGTCGGAGAACCGGGTCAGGAACGAGGCGGTGTTCGTCCGCATCTGCGGCCACACCCCGGACGACGGGTTGTCGCGGTGCCACTGCCCGCCGAGGTCGTCGTACGCCTCGAGGGTGAGGACGACGAAGCCCTCCGAGCGCAGCCACCGCGTCGCGGCGAGGCCGGCCATCCCGGCGCCGACCACGACGACGTCGGGTCGGCGGGTCGCCGCGGTGCCGCTCATCCGCGGCCCCGCAGCCGGTCGAGCTCGGCGACGAGGACCTCGGCGAACGCCTCGTCGTTCACGTGGTGCTCGGAGGTGACGACCCGGACGTCGTCGCCGGCCGTGCGACGCAGCGCGGCGCGGAACGCCTCGTCGGCCTCCGGGTCCCAGAAGTCGCCGCCGGGCACGTCGAGGGCGGACACCCCGCCGAGGGGCAGGACGACAGTGGTCGTGGCCGGCGAGCGGGCGACCCGCTCGCCGACGAGCTCGCCCAGCCGGGCCGACTCCTCGGCGTCCGTGCGCACCAGCGTGACGAACCGGTTGTGCTGGTGGATGGTCCGCCCCCGCATCGCCGGGGGGACGGTGTCGGGCGGCCCGAAGTTGATCGTGTCGAGCGCGCCGGGGACGACGACCTGCGGGACGCCGGCCGCCGCGGCCGCCGTCAGCCGGTCCTCGCCGGCCGACAGGGTGCCGCCCGCGACGAGGTCGGCGAGCTCGGTCGTGGTGACGTCGACGACGGCGTCGACCAGGCCGTCGGCGACCAGCCGTTCCATCGAGGCGCCGCCCGTGCCGTTCGCGTGGAAGGCGAGGACCTCGTCGCCGCGGGCCTCGAGCCGGTGCCGGACGTGGCCGACGCAGGGCGTGGTGATCCCGAACATCGAGACCGCGACGGTCCCGTGCGGCTCGGCCCGCATCCCGGTGGTCTCGCCCGGCGACGGTGTCGCCCGGGCCGCGTGGTGCTCGGTGGCCTGCGCCGCCAGGGACGCGGCGGTACGGTCGAGGACCGAGCGCAGCACGTGGTTGTCGCCCTCGACGTCGACGACGGGGAAGACGAGCTGGGCGTCCAGGCCCTGCAGGTAGGGGCGGGTGTCGCCCGCGACGATGGTCGAGACGAGCACCTTCGGGACGCCGAAGGGCAGGGCGGGCAGGACGGCGGCGAAGACGTCCGCCCCGCCCGACCCGGCGGCCGAGACGAGCCCGTCGACCCGGCCCGCGGCGTGCAGGCCGGCGACGACCTCGGCCGCGGCGGCGCCCATCGCGGCGAGCGTGGCGGCGCGGCCGGCGTCCCCGCCCCGGTCGACGCCCGTCCGGTCGGCGAGGTCGGCGGCCGTGGTCTCGGCGTCGGCGTCCGAGCGGGTCCCGAAGTCGACCCGGTGGACGGCGCAGCCGCGGGCCCTCAGGCCGTCGACCAGCCGGCCGAGGGGCTCCGCCTTGGTGTCCCAGGCGCCGAGGACGACCACCGTCGGCCGGTCGCTGGCGGGTGCGCTCACGGCAACGGACCCATCGGCAGCTGCTTGAACGTCGAGACGACGTCGGCGATGGGCTCCTCGATCGGGATCCGCTCGATGCTGGACGCGCCGACGAACCCGACGGTCGTCGTCCGACCCAGCACGTAGGCGACGTCGTCGGGCCCGGCGAGGGGTCCGCCGTGGCTGACGACGAGCACATCGGGGTTCACCTTCCGTGCCGAGGTCGCGATCTCCTCGATCAGCGCGACGCAGTCGTCGAGCGACGTGGCGAAGTCGCTGCTCGCGCCGATCGACCCGCCGACGGTCAGGCCCATGTGGGCGACGACGACGTCGACCCCGGCCTCCGCCATGCGGCGGGCCTCGTCGGGGGTGAACACGTAGGCCATCGTGAACAGGCCCAGCTGCGAGGCGGTCGCGATCATGTCGACCTCGCGGTCGTAGCCGAAGCCGGTGGCCTCCAGGCTCTCGCGCCAGCGGCCGTCGATGATCCCGTGGCTGGGGAAGTTGATGACCCCCGCGAACCCGGCCTGCTCGAGGGTGCGCAGGAAGCGCGGCATGACGCGGGTCGGGTCGGTGCCGTTCACGCCGGCGATGACGGGGACGTCCTGCACCACCGGCAGCACCTCCCGCTCGCCCATCTCGAGGACGATCGCGTTCGCGTCGCCCAGCGCCAGCAGCCCGGCGTTCGAGCCGTGCCCGGCCATCCGGAAGCGGCCCGAGTTGTAGATGAGGATCAGGTCGGCCCCGCCGCGCTCGGCGAACTTCGCGCTGATGCCCGTGCCGGCGCCAGTGCCGACGATCGGTCGGCCCTGCTCCACCTGGGCGCGCAGCCGGGCCAGGACCTCGTCACGGGTCGTCATCGGTGGCTTCCTTTCGTGGCGCCCGAGAGGGCGGCTTCCTGGCTGGTCGTGGAGCTGGGCGTGAAGGGCGGCACGGCGACGGGCGCCCCGTGCCGCAGGGAGGACTCGTGGGCGCAGATGCCCGGCGCGGTGAACCGCGCGGACGTCACCGCGTCCAGCGGCGGCTGGGTGCCGGTGACGCAGGCGGTGACGAACTCGTGCACCAGCCGGGGGTGGGAACCGCCGTGCTCGGCGCCCCGGCGGAGCGTGCCGCCGGCGCCGTCCGGGACGTCGAACGCCGACAGGTACGGCGTCACCTCGACCGGGAGACCGGCGGTCTCGTCGACCGGCTCGAGGGGGGTCAGGGTCGAGCGTCGCCCGCGCAGGCCGCGGTCGGGCAGCGTGGGGTCGAGCGCCTGCATTGCGTAGTGGCGCAGCGGGTCGCCGTCCACGCGGGGCCACTCGACGCTGCCGGCGTCGCCGTACACGTCGAAGCCCTCCGTGTAGGGCCGCGCGGTCTGGAAGAACGACAGCGTCACCTGGGCGAGCAGGTCCGAGCCGGCGAGGGTGAACAGGCCCACCTGGGTCGGGAACGGGTTGCCGGAGGCGCCGAGGCGGTCGGGGGTGAGGCGCCCGGAGCCGAGGCAGACGACCTGCTCGACGTACGTCTGCTCCAGCGCGAGCGCCGGGGCGAGGGCGTGGGTGGCGTACTGCATCGGCGGGTAGCCGCGCCAGTACTCCGGGTAGCCGTCGAGGTTCTGGACGTGGAAGCCGTGGTAGCCGGTCAGCGTGCCCAGCGCCCCGTCGCGGTGCAGCCGCTCGACCGCGGCGTACTCGCGGCCGCGGACGGCGGTCTCCATCATCGTGTAGACGAGCCCGGTCCTGGCCTGCGTCTCCACGAGGGCGTGGACGTCGTCCAGCGAGGTGGCCATCGGGACGGCGCACGCGCAGTGGCGGCCCGACTCGAGCACGGCCAGGCTGAGCGCGGCGTGGAACGAGACCGGCGCGAGCACGTGGACGGCGTCCCAGGCGTCGGTGGCGAGCAGGGCGTGGACGTCGGTGAACCGGTCGGGGACGCCGTACCGGTCGCCGACGTCGGCGAGCCGACGCTCGTCGGTGTCGACGATCGCGACCCGCCCCACGGCGGGGTGGGCCTGGTAGACGGGCAGGAAGTCCTCCCCGAACCCCAGGCCGACGATCGCGACGTCCACCGTCGTGCTGCCGCTCACAGGTCGACCTGCTCCTGGGTGCCGCGCAGGAAGACGACGCCGCCGGTGGCGAACCTCGGCACGTCCGCCGACGCCGCCTGCCCCTCCGGCGAGGCGAGGACGGCGTCCATCGCCTCGGCCGACTCGGCGAGGAGGTCGACGACGAGGTACACGTCCCCACCGACCGCCGGGGACTCCCCGGTCTGGTCGTCGGTCCACGTGAGGTTCCACCCGGTGAGCCCGCGCATCTTCTCCGCGATCGGCAGGTGGACCTCCCGGTAGTACCGGTCGAACTCCGCCGGGTCGTCGGGGCGGCCGTAGAGGATGGTCATGCGGTGCACGTCATCTCCTTGTCGTCGTCGTCGTCGTCGGTGGCCGGGGCGCGCCACCCGAGGTGGTCGAGCGGTGACCGAGCGGCGCCGGGGCTCGCTCCCTGCCCGCCCACCGGGAGCGCCCTCACTTCACCGCTCCCACGGACAGCCCCTCGACGAGGCGGCGCTTGGCGACGAGGAAGACGACCAGCAGCGGGATCGACGTCAGCAGCGCGAGCCCCATCAGCCGGTTCCAGCTCGTCGCGTACAGCGAGGTCTGCTGCGCCAGCAGCCCCGACACGGGCAGCTGCGCGGGGTCGGTCAGCAGCGTCGTGGCGTAGATGAACTCACCCCACGTGATGATGAAGACGATCGCGCCGACGGTGGCGATGCCGTTCGGCAGCATCGGCAGCACGATCGACCGGAAGGTGCGGAAGCCGGAGGCGCCGTCCATCTGCGCCGCCTCGTACAGCTCGGTGGGGATGCCCAGCACGAAGGGTCGCATCAGCAGCACCGCGAACGGCGCGAGCAGCGCGACGTCGGCGAGCACGAGGCCCCACACGTCGTTGACGAGCTGCCACTCGGCGAGGATCCCGTACAGCGGGATGACGGCCATCGGCTGCGGCACCATCTGCAGGACGAGGAAGAGCGCCAGGACCCAGGCCACGACCCGCGCCCACCAGGGGCCGGTCCGCCGGCCCAGCGCGTACGCCGCGGGGACGGCGACCGCGAGCACGAGCACGGTCACCGCGGCGGCGACGCGGAACGACGTCCACACCGAGGTCGACGCGACCTCGAGGATGTCGGAGAACGTCGACAGCGAGGGCGTGAACACGATCGCGTTTGGCTGGGAGGCGATGACCTCGTCGGACTTCAGCGCGGTCAGCACGATCCACAGCAGCGGCACGAGGTAGACCACGCCGAGCAGCAGCGCGACCAGGGTGCCGGGGCGCGGCAGCCGCACCGGACGCCGGGCGGGCGAGGTCAGGGCACTCACGCCGACTCCTCCTTCCGGACGCCCCACGCGTAGGGGACGGCGAGCAGGGCGATCACGACCATCAGCACCGAGGCGATGGCGGCACCGATCCCGAAGGAGTAGGTGCGGAACGCCTCCTGGTAGGCCAGGAACGGCAGGGTCGTGGTCACGGTGCCGGGCCCGCCGGAGGTCATGACGTAGACGAAGTCGAAGCTGCGGAAGGCGTAGAGCACGACGAGGATCGTCAGGACGGCGAGCGTCGGGCGCAGCAGCGGGATCACGACGCTGACCGCCTGCCGCACCGGGCCGGCGCCGTCCAGCGAGGCCGCCTCGAGGACCTCCGTCGGGATGGCGAGCATCCCGCCGCGGATGATGAGGATCGCGAACGGCAGGCTCGCCCACGCCGCCACCAGGCTCACCGACCACAGCGCGAGGTCGGGGTCGCTGAGCCAGTCCACGGCAGGCAGGCCGACCAGCTCGAGCGTCGAGTTCACCAGGCCGTCGCCGGCGAGCAGGAACTTCCAGACGCTCCCCGAGACCAGGGGCGGCAGCGCCCACACGAACACCATGAGCGACAGCACCGCGCTGGTGAGCCGACTGGGCCGGGCGAGGACCGCCGCGGCGACGTAGCCGATGACGAGGTCGACCACGAGCAGCACGCCGGTGAAGACCAACGTGGCCCTCACGGCGGGCCAGAAGGTGTCGGAGTCGAGCACCTCGCGGTAGTTCTCGGCGCCGAGGAACTCCCAGTCGGCGATCAGGGTCGCCGGGCCGACGTCGCTGACCGACATCCGCACCATCTGCACGATCGGGTAGACGCCGAGAGCGGCGCAGACGACCACGGCGGGCACGAGGTACGCCGCCAGGTGCGGCCGAGGGAGCCCGCGCCGGGTCTCCCCCGGACCCCCCGGCGCCGGCTCCTCCGCCACCGCCGGGGGAGCGCCCCCGGCGGAGTCCGTGACGCCCGCGGTCGAGGTCACGCGCAGCCCCCGCCGCCCTCTTCCTTGGCGTCCTCGACCCCGGTCACGCCGCGCTCGGCGGCCTCGGCGGCGTCCGACTCACCGGAGATGACCGAGCTGCCGACCTGGCCGATCACGGTCTGCATCTGGGCGGTCTCCTCGTTCAGCGGCCACGAGGCGGTGTTGCTCGCCGCCTCCACGAACGGGGCGACGAGCTCGTCGTCCGCGACCTCCGGCTGGGAGGCGACGTCCGCGCGGGTGGGGATCTGGCCGGAGTCCTCGAAGTTGATCAGGCCCGCCTCGGGCGAGAGCCAGGCGTCCTCGATGTACTGCCACGCCAGGTCCGGGTCGTCGGCGAAGGCGCCGATGCCGAGCCCCTCGCCGCCGGGGAAGACCCGGCTGCCGTCGCTGCCGGCGGGGTACTGCGTCGAGCCCAGCTCGAACGGCAGGTCCGCGGCCGCGCCGAGGTTCCAGTTGCCGTTGATGCCGAACGCCGCGTCGCCGGAGGCGAACTGCGTCCACGCGTCGGTCTGGTCCCAGTTGGCGGCCTCGCGGGGCAGGATGCCGTCCTCGGACCAGGACTGCAGGCGGCTCAGCGCGTCCTCCAGGGTGGCGTCGTCGAGGTTGCAGTAGTCGACGCCCTCGCCCAGCAGGAGCGGGAAGTACATCCACGCGCCCTCGACGGTCGGCGCGCCCGACATCGTCAGCGGCGTGTACTGCCCGTCGTCCGCGACCTGCTCGAGGGCGGCCTGGAACTCGTCGACCGTCTCGGGCGGCTCGATGCCGAGCTCGTCGAGGATGTCGGCGTTGTAGTAGAGGCCGAGCAGGTTCGTGTACGACATGACGTTGTAGACCTCGTCGTCCAGCCGCCAGACCGAGGAGTCCGAGACCTGGTCGGCGTCGGCGTACTCCTCCCAGTACGGCGTGAGGTCGGTCAGCACCCCGGAGCCGGCGAGCGCGGGGAAGTCGACGACGACGTTGTCGAGGACGATGTCGGGACCGTCCTGCGTCGTGGCGGTGGACAGCAGGCGGGTGGGCAGCTGCTCGAACGGGATCTGGACGACCTCGAACTCGACGTCGGGGTTGGACTCGGCGAAGAGCTGGTTCTGCCGCTCGAGGGCCGCGATCTGGCCGTCGGCGGTGTAGTAGTGCCAGATGGTCAGCGTCTGCGGGCCGCTGCTGGACTCCTCGTCGGAGTCGGAGCCGCCCCCGCAGGAGGCCAGGACGAGGCAGGCGGTGGCGGCGAGGGCGCCGGTCTTCGACAGTCGTCGGACGCGCATGTGGACCCCAAACTCGACTTCGTCGGTATATGTTGACGCGCAACGTAATTCGGACGCAACGTACTGTCAACAACCGTCATACGATCGGTCAACCACCGAATTGCACCGTCTCCCGAGCACCCTGATCCGTCTCACCGATCCACGATCCACTCACCGGTCCACTCACCGAAGGAGCCCTGGCGTGAGCACACTGCCCGACCTGGTCGGTCGTACGTCGCGCGCCGGCGAGGCCCTCTCGCTGATCCGCAGCGGCTCCGCGACGACGATCGCCGAGCTGTCGGCAGCGATGGGCCTGGCCCGGTCGACCGTCTCCGAGCGCGTGGACCTGCTCGTGGGCCGCGGTCTGGTCAGCGCGGAGCTCGCGCCGGCGCAGGGCCGGGGCCGGCCGGCGTCCGTGTTCCGGTTCGACCCGACGGCGCGGGTCGCGCTCGTGGCGCAGGTCGGCATGAGCGGCATGCGGGTCGGCGTCACCGACCTGTCGGGGACGATCCTGCACACCGTCACCGCCGACGTCGCCGTCGGCCAGGGGCCCCGGGCGCTCGTGGAGGAGGTGCAGACCGCCTTCGAGCAGTGCCTCGCCGCGACCGGTCGCACCCACGACGACGTCGCCGGGGTCGGCGTGGGCCTGCCGGGCCGGATCGAGCTCGACACCGCGCCGGGGGGCACGGCGCCGCCCGCGGCGTGGTCGCCGTACGGCGTGCGCGCGATCCTCGCCGAGGCCTGGGACGTCCCCATCGGCGTCGACCGCGCGGTGAGCCTGCTGGCCAGCGCGGAGCAGCGCAGCTTCCACCCCGGCGCCACCGTCCTGCTGGGGCTCAAGGTCGGCACCGTCGTCGAGTGCGGGGTCGTCGTCGACGGACGCAGCGTCGGCGGCGGCAGCGGCATCGCCGGCGAGATCGGCCACACCGCCGTCGCCGGTGCGGAGGCGCCGTGCGTGTGCGGCAACGTCGGCTGCCTCAACGCCGTCGCGAGCGGCGGAGCGCTCGCCCGCGACCTCGCCGCGGCCGGCCACCCCGTGGCGTCGGCCCGCGAGGTGGCCGCCCTGGCCGCCGGCGGGGACGTCGACGCGACGCACGCCGTCCGCGAGGCCGGCCGCCGGATCGGCGGGGTGCTCGCCGGTGCGGTGAACCTGCTGAACCCGGACGTCGTCGTGGTGTGGGGCTACCTCGCCGACGGCGGCGACCACCTGGTGGCCGGGCTGCGGGAGGGGCTCTACCGGGCCGCCGTCCCCGCCGCCAGCCGCCACGTGCGGCTCGAGGCGGCGCGGTACGGCGACGACGCCGCCCTGAAGGGCGCCGCCACCGCCGTCATCGAGCTCGCCCTCGACCCCGCCCACGTCGACACGCTGCTGCCGCGCGAGGCGTGAGGCGCCAGCGGGGAGGGGCGCGAGGAGACCTCGGGAGGACGGAGGATCTCAGCGCATGGGGCGCTGAGATCCTCCCCTTGTCACGACCGCGCGGATCAGGCCGTGAAGTCGAGCACCAGCCGTCCGCGGACGCCGCCGGCCTCGAGACGGCGGTGGGCGTCGGGGGCCTCCGCGGCGGGGAGGACGTCGGCGACGCGCGGGGTGACCTGGCCCGTGACGGCCAGGCGGACCAGCTCGTCGAGCCAGTCGCGGCGCTCGGCGGCCTCGCGCACCCAGACGGGGTGCACGTGCAGGCCGCGGGAGCCGTCGCCCTGGTAGCCGCGGACGGTCGCGACGTGGCCGCCCTCCTTCACCATCGGCAGCACGTCGGCGCCCTGCAGCGAGCCGTCGGCCAGCCCGTCGACGCCGTCGGGGAGCTCGGTGAGCACCGCCTCGGTGACGCCGTCGCCGCGCGGGACGACGACGTCCGCGCCGAGGCCGAGGACGAGGTCCTCCTCGCCCTCCTTGGCGTCGGCCACGACGGTGATCCCGCGGGCCACGGCCAGCTGGACGACGTACCCGCCGAACGCGCCCGCCGCGCCGGTCACCGCCAGCACCTGACCGGCCTCGAGCCCCAGCAGGTCGAGGGCGAGCATCGCGGTTAGCCCGTTCATGGGCAGGCTCGCGGCCTCGGCGTCCGAGAGGGAGTCGGGCACGGGCGTGACGGAGCGGGCGGACAGGACGAGGTCCTCGCGGTAGGCGCCGTGCGGGCCGTCGGGGACGACGATCCCCATCACCCGGTCGCCCTCGGCGAGGCCCTCGACAGGGTCGCCGACCTCGACGACGGTCCCGGCGACGTCCATGCCCGGAACGGCGCCCGGCGGGGGAGCGGTGGGCGACTCGTCGCGCATCCCGGACCGCAGGCCGGTGTCGGTGGGGTTCACCGCCGCGGCGGCGACACGCAGGCGCACCTGGTGCGGACCGAGGTCCTCCGCCGGCAGGTCCAGCTCGTGAAGGGCCTCCGGCCCGCCGTACTCGGTCACTCCGATGGCTCGCATCCTTCCGGTGTACCCGACGCGCGGTGAGCCACGGGTTGCCGGACCGGCAAACCGACGTGCCGAACGGGGCTCGGTCGGTCAGGCTGGGGTCATGCGTTGGACCGATGACCTGGAGCACCGCCTCGACGAGCTGCTCGACGAGTACCGCGAGCACCTCCTGGGGACGCTGGAGGGCCTGACCGAGGAGGAGGCCCGGGCTCGGCTCGTGCCGTCCGCGACGACGTTGCTCGGCCTCGTGAAGCACGTGACGTACGTCGAGCGCGTGTGGTTCGACCAGGCCGTCACCGGCACCCCGCTGAAGGACCTGGGGGTCGCCTCGACCCCGAGCCGGTCGTTCACGCTGCGCCGCGACGACACGGTCGAGAGCATCAGCGCGGCGTACCGCCGCACCTGCGAGGACTCCCGACGCCGGCTCGCCGACCTCGCCATGGACGACGAGGTGGACGGCAAGGGCGCCCGGGTCGTCTGGGCGCTGCGGCTGCAGGTGCTGCGCGAGCTCGCCCACCACAGCGGGCACGCCGACATCCTCCGCGAGCAGCTGCTCGCCGCCCGCGACGCCTGAGGGCCTGCGGCGGGCGGTCAGCCGAAGCGGCGCCAGGACCCCTCGGAGACGACGTCCACCTCGCCGCCGACGACCCTGATCGCGGACGCGTCGTCGAGGGCGTACGCCGGCCCGCCGAGCTCCGCGGCCCACCGGGCGGCCTCCTCGGCCGTGTTCTCCGGCAGGTCGGGGGAGTCCAGGTGCGGGAAGATCGAGAAGTCGACCACGCCCAGCGTCTCGTCGGTGCCCGACGGTGCCTCCCACTCGACGAAGTCGGCGCCGACGCGGGGCGTCATGACCATGCTGCCCGCACTGAGGCCCACCCAGACGGTCTCGTCGAGGGAGGGCAGCACCGCGGCGAGGCCGGACTCGTGCAGCCAGTGGTGCAGGTAGAGAGCGTCGCCGCCGCCGACCAGCAGGACGTCGGCCTCGGTCACCCACGGCTCCCACCGCTCGCGCCCGATGCTGGGCAGGGCGGTGAGCTCGAGGAGCCCGACCGAGCGCCACCCCAGCTCGGCCATGGGCAGGCCGCTGCGCCCCGCCACGAAGCGCCACGCGTTGCCCGGGCCGGTCATCGGGTGGCCCCAGCTCGCCGTCGGGACCACGAGCGCGGTCGACTCCTCGACCGGGCGGCCGAGCAGCCCGACGAGTGCCTCACGGATCGAGGGGTTCGAGACGCCCCCGGACGTCAGCAGCAGCTTCACGACCGCTCGGTCCCCGTCAGCCCGCGCCGCACTCGCGCCAGCGGCCGTCGCGACGACACAGCCCGAGGCTGACGTACGTCGTGTCGCTGGGCCGCGGCCTGAACCGCGCCTCCAGGTACGTGAACCGCGCGCTGCGGCGGGGGAGCGACCACCGGGCGACACCGCGGGCGCCCGTGTCGCGCGCGGCGCGGTAGGTCCGCCCCCCGCTGGTGCCCCGGAACCGCACGGTGGCGCCACGCACGCGCTCAGCGGAGCCGCGGCGGACCAGGACGACCGAGAACGCCGAACGCCCCACCGTCGGCGCCCGCAGGGCGAAGCGCTCGAAGACCGGCGAGCCCCCGGAGGCGCTCGGCGACGACGGCGCGCCGGACGCGGGCGCGACCGGGGCCACGAGCAGGCCGAGCACGAGCGCGAGCAGCAGGGACGCGAGCGGGGAGCGGGGCATGGGCGGGACGCTACCGATGGGCTCCGACACCCGGCAGCCGGTCACGCGTTTCCGTCCAGCGGAAGACCCGCCTCGTCGGCCGGGCCCCGCCCGGTGCACCGTGGTCCCCGTGACCGCCACCACACGCACGCGCACCCAGGTCGCCGTCGTCGGCGCGGGCCCCGCCGGCCTGCTGCTGACCCACCTCCTCGCCCGCGCCGGGGTCGAGTCCGTCGCGGTCGAGGTCCGCTCGCGGCGGGAGATCGAGGAGACGCACCGCGCCGGCATCCTCGAGCAGGAGTCGGTCGACGTCCTCGTCGAGTCGGGCGTCTCCGACCGGGTGCTCCGCGACGGCTACCGCCACGACGGCATCGAGCTCGCCTTCGGCGGCACCGGGCACCGCATCGACTTCCAGGGCCTCGTCGGCGCCTCGACGCAGCTCTACCCGCAGACCGACGTCTTCGTCGACCTCGCCGACGCCCGCGCCCGCGACGGGGGCGACGTCCGTTTCGGGGTCACGGAGGTCAGCGTGCACGACGTCGAGTCCGAGACCCCGCGTGTGCTGTTCACCGACCCGGACGGCGTCGCGCACGAGCTCGTCGCCGACGTCGTCGTCGGCGCCGACGGCTCCCGCAGCCACTGCCGCGCGCAGGTGCCGGAGACCGCCCGCCGCCAGTACTTCCGCGAGTACCCCTTCGCCTGGTTCGGGATCCTGACCGAGGCCCCGCCCAGCGCCCCCGAGCTGATCTACAACCACTCGCCGCAGGGCTTCGCCCTCATCAGCTCGCGCACCGAGACGCTGCAGCGCATGTACTTCCAGTGCGACCCGGCCGAGAACCCCGACGACTGGTCGGACGACCGCATCTGGTCGGAGCTGCAGGGTCGCCTCGGCGCCAACGGCTACACGCTGAAGGAGGGGCCCATCACCTCCCGCAGCGTCCTGCCGTTCCGCAGCTTCGTGCAGGAGCCGATGCACCACGGCAGGCTCGTGCTCGCCGGGGACGCCGCCCACACCGTGCCGCCCACCGGCGCGAAGGGACTGAACCTGGCGCTCGCCGACGTCCGCGTGCTCGCCGAGGAGCTGGAGCGGGTGATCGGCAAGGGCGACGCGGCCCCGCTCGAGACCTACAGCGAGCGCGCCCTCGGACGGGTGTGGAAGACGCAGCACTTCTCGTACTGGATGACCACGATGCTCCACACGCTGCCCGACGCGAGCCCCTTCGACGTCCGCCGACAGGAGGGCGAGCTCGCGCTGCTCAGCTCGTCGGTGGCCGGGTCGACGTACCTCGCCGAGGCCTACACCGGCTGGCCCGGCGCCCGCTAGCCGCCCGGCGGTCGGGCCCTAGACCGCCCGACGCCCTCCGCCGGGCGGCTGGCAGGACGGGCACCAGTAGAGCTTCCGCCCGCCGTGGGCCTCGAGCAGGATCTCGGCGCCGCACACCCGGCACGGCAGGCCGTGGCGGCGGTAGACGTAGTGGGCGTCGGTACGGCGGGCCCGGCCGGAGAAGCGTTCGCGGTGCTCGGGCTCGGTGGTGACGATGCGTCCCGACCTCACGCCGGCCTTCATCAGCTCCACCAGGTCGTTCCACGCGGCCATCAGCGTGAAGGGGTCGGCCTCGCGGCCCGGGAGGTAGGGGTCGAGGCCGTGGCGGAACAGGATCTCGGCGCGGTAGACGTTGCCGATCCCCGCGACCACGGACTGGTCCATGAGCAGCGTCGCCAGCGGCGCCCGGCTCTTCCCGAGCCGGGTCATCAGCGGGGTGGGGTCGGTGTCCTTGCGCAGCGGGTCCGGGCCGAGGCGTGAGAGCACCGCCTCCCGCTCGGGCGGGGTGAGCAGCTCGCAGGCGATGGGCCCGCGCAGGTCGAGCCAGCGGACGTCGTCCTCGTCGTCCTCGTCGCGGCTGACCAGCCGCAGCCGCAGGGCGCCACGGGGCTCCTCCGGCTCACCGCGACCCTCCTGGAACTTGCCGTACAGACCGAGGTGCACGTGCAGGAGCTGCGAAGCCCCGCGCGAGTCGTCCGCGGGGTCCGCGTAGTGGTGGAACAGGTGCTTGCCCCACGCCTCGGTGGAGCGCAGCCGGGCGCCGTCGATCAGCGCGGCGCCCTCGGCGAAGCGCCCCTGGGGGCTGCTCGCCTCGACGGTGCGTCCGCGCAGCAGTCGCCGGTGTCGGTTGGCGAGACGGTGGATGGTGTGGCCTTCGGGCACCCGGAGATCATCACCGACCACCCCAACGGTGGTGTCGGCGCCTCCGGGCGGGGGTCACGGCGCGACGCGGAACACGGGCCAGCCGATCTCGGTGCGCCACGCGGAGACGTCGTCGGTGTCGACCGGGCCGACCAGGTAGGTCTCGCGCACGGGGCCCGCCACCGCCAGCGCGTTGCGGACGAGCCAGCGGCCGACCTCGCCGTAGGTGACGTCGACGTCGTCGTGACCCCCGGTGTGGGTGGCCACCGCCAGGTCGACGGCGGGCAGCGTCACGGGCCGGACCCGGCCCCGGCGCGGCGGGTCCGCGCACGGCCGGTGGACGACGGCGCGACCGCGGCCGGCCGCGAACAGCGCGTCGTCGTATACCCGCCCGGCGGCCCGTCCGGCGCCGACCCGACGGCGGCCAGCGTCGACTCGAGCTCGGCCCTCGCCCCGGCGTACCAGGTCGGGACGTCGTCGGCGTCCACCTCGTCCGCCACCGCGGCCACCCTCTGCTCGCCGACCGCGCGCAACGTGACGGCGACCGGGGCGGGTTCGGGGTCGAGGAGTCGCCGCAGCGACGACACCGCCGCCCGGGTGCGGTCGAGCTCCGCCTCGAGGCGCCGCAGGTGGCCCGTGACCAGCGCGGCGCGCTCCTCCGGGTCGGGCGAGTCCAGGACCCGGCGTACGTCGGGCAGCGGGACGTCGAGCTCCCGGAGCCGGTGGATGACCTGCGCGGTCGGGATCTGGTCCGGGTCGTAGGACCG
Organism: Nocardioides sp. CFH 31398; assembly: GCF_022436705.1. Lineage (GTDB taxonomy): Bacteria > Actinomycetota > Actinomycetes > Propionibacteriales > Nocardioidaceae > Nocardioides. The sequence goes on from NZ_JAKUHT010000028.1 coordinate 63,536, forward strand.
GTAGCCGGTCGCGGCGTCCACCCGGGCGGGCACGAGCAGGCCGGCGTCGTGGTAGCGACGCAGCGTCCGCACGCTCAGGTGGGTCAGCCGGGAGAAGTCGCCGATCGCCAGCACGCCGGCGAGTCTGCACCCTCTCCCCGGGGGAGGGTCGAGCCCGTTGACCCTCCCGGCGCGGGACGGACCACGGTCGACGCCATGACCACACCGATCGACACCGACCAGCTGCCCGCCGTCCTCCGCGACTTCCTCCCGGCCCACGTGGCCCGCGACGACGGCGCGCTCCGCGCGTTCGCCCCCGACGCCGTCGTCACCGACGAGGGCAGGACCCTCCGCGGCCCCGAGGAGATCGGGCCCTGGCTGCGCGACGCCGGCACGGAGTTCACCTACACGACCGACGTCGTCGGCGCGGAGCGCGTGGACGACGACCACTGGGTCGCCGTCCTCCACCTCGAGGGTGACTTCCCGGGCGGGGTCGTCGACCTGCGCTACCGGTTCACCCTCCGTGACGGCCTCGTGACCGAGCTCGCGATCGCGCCCTGAGGCGACGAACGCCCCGGGCCGGCCTCACGGCAGGACGACGACCCCGTCCTCGTCGCTGACCAGGGTGCGGCCCGGGGTGAACACGGCGCCGCCGAAGCTGACCACGACGTCGCGCTCGCCGGTGGCGTCCTTCGACGACTTGCGAGGGTTGGTGCCCAGCGCCTTGAGCCCGAGGTCGAGCTCGTCGAGCTGGGCGGAGTCGCGCACGGCGCCGTGCACGACGATCCCCTCCCAGCCGTTCGAGACGGCCAGGGCGCCGATCAGGTCGCCGACGAGGGCCGTGTGCACCGACCCGCCGCCGTCCACCACGAGCACCTTGCCGGTGCCCGGCTCGCCGAGGACCTGCTTGAGCAGCGCGTTGTCCTGGAAGCACCTCACGGTGACGACCTCGCCGGAGAACCGGGCGCGTCGGCCCAGCCGGCGGAACTGGGTGTCGCACGACTGCAGGGCCTCGCCGTGGGTGTCGACCAGGTCGGCGGTGGGGAGGATCTCGCTCACGGGTGCTCCTCGGTGGGGCGGTCGGGGTCGGGCGGCCGAGGTCCAGCCTGCCCGGGGGGTTGTGCGACCACACAGGTTGCGTTGCTTGTGACCGCACTGTGACGGCGTGACAATCGCCACACCCCTCACCCTGGAGCAGTCATGACCGTCACCGACGAGAACCTCGCCCGCACCTCCGCCACCCCCGACGCCCCCAACGCCGAGATGCACGCGCTCGCGCTGGACCTGACGGACACGGTCGTGGAGGTCCTCGGCTCGCCGGACGGCCAGCGCGTCACCCACCACAAGGGCGTGGTCATGGAGGGCACGTTCACCGCCACCCCGCGCGCGGCCGAGCTGACCCGGGCCGCCCACATGCAGGGCGACCCGGTGCGGGTGACGGTGCGCTACTCCAACGGGTTCCCGAGCGCCGACCCGGACGTCGACGCCCCGGACGCGACGAAGGGCGACCCGCGCGGCATGGCCGTGAAGTTCTACCTGGACGACGGCCGCCGTACCGACCTGGTCTGCCAGGACTGGCCGGTCTTCCCGGCCGGCACCCCCGAGGACTTCCGCGACCTCCTGCGCGCCCAGCACGAGGGTCCGGAGGCGACCGAGACGTTCCTCGCCGAGCATCCCGACGTCGCCGCGGCGGGCGCGGTCGTCGACACCGTCGGCGCCCCGCCGCAGAGCTGGGCGACGATGGTCTTCCACTCCCTCAACGCCTTCAGGCTGGTCAACGAGGCGGGCGAGGGGCAGTGGGTGCGCTGGAAGCTGGAGCCGGCCGCGGGCGAGCACAGCCTCGCCGAGGCCGAGTGGGCGACCGCCGACCCGGACTACCTGATGGCGGGCGTCGTCGACGTCCTGCCCATCACGTACCGCGTGATGGCCCAGCTCGCCCGCGACGACGACCAGACCACCGACGCCAGCAAGGCCTGGCCGGCCGACCGCGAGTGGGTCGAGATGGGCACGATCGAGATCACCGGCAAGGACGGGACCCGCGAGACCGGCGGCGACGTCCTCATGCACGACCCGATGCGCCTCGTCGACGGCATCGAGCCCTCCGACGACCCCATCCTGCGCATCCGCTCGTTCGTGTACGCCGAGTCCGTCCGCCGCCGCAGCGGCGCGGGCTGCCCGATGCACCTGCGCTGAGGCGCGCCACCCCCCCGGGTGGTCGAGCAGCACGCGAGCGCAGCGAGCGCGCGTCGTCGAGACCACGGTGACGGGCCTTCGGTCCACGGCTGCTCGGCCAGCTGGCCCGGCAGCGGCCTCGACGAGCTCGCCGGTGGTGCGGAGGCGTGCCTCAGGTCGCCAGCAGCTCCCCGAGGTGGCGGTCGATCTGGGGCATGTACGTCGGGGCGACGGCGAACAGCCCGAGGTGGCCCAGGACGTCCTCGACCACCCGCAGCTCGCTGTTCGGCGTCAGGGCCTGCTCGGCCGCGCAGTCGCGAGGCGGGAAGAACATGTCCTCGTCGATCGGCATCACGAAGACCTTTGCCTGGATCCGCCCGAGCGCGGCGGCGAGGTCGCCACCGGTGTGGCGGGCGACGTCCCCGTGCTGCCACTTCCAGGCGCAGGTGAGGAGCGCGTTGGGGTCCATGACGGTGAAGTAGGGCTCGAGGAAGCCGGCGAGGAACGCCTCCTTGGACTCGAACTCCAGCGCCCGCCACACCTCCTGCTTCCAGAACTCCGTCGAGAAGCCCATGACGCCCCACAGGTGCGCCTGGCGGGTGAGCCCGTCGACGACCTCGGCGTTCGAGGCGTACTCGCCGCCGTTCCAGCCCGGGTCCGACCAGATCTGCTCGTTCAGCGTCTCGGTGTACAGCCAGTCGTGGGGGGTGTTCTGCGCGGTGCCGGCGATGGGAGCGCCGAGGCGCATCCGGTCGGGGAAGCGGACCAGCCACTCCCACGTCTGCTGCGCGCCCATCGAGCCGCCGACGACGAGCTCGAGCTGCTCGATGCCGAAGTGCTCGCGCAGCAGCTGCTCCTGCGCGCGGACGTCGTCGCCGATCCGGACCTTCGGGAACCTCGACATGGCGATCTCGGCGTTTGCGCCGTCCGCGTTGTGGGGCGAGGTCGACAGCCCGTTGCCGATCTGGTTGATCGCGACGATGAAGTACTTCTCGGGGTTCAGCGCGTGGTCGGGCCCGACGTAGGCGTCACGCCAGATCTGGTGGGTCCCGGAGTACCAGGTGGTGATGAGGATGGCGTTGTCCTTCGCGGCGTTCAGCTCGCCCCAGGTCGTGACGGCCAGCCGGCAGTCGGGGATCACCCCGCCCTCCTCGAGCTCGAACCGGCCGATGCTGATGAGCTCGTAGTCGCCGTGGTGCTCGTGGCTGTAGAAGGGGTTGTCGATCATCGTGACCTCCGAGGGCATGGGTGTCGTCGCCCGGGATGGTCCCCCGCCGGGGCGTCTCCGGGGTACTGCCCGACCGGTGGGTTTCCCCGGTGGGGCGAGGCGCGCGGCGAGCTCAGCCGCCGAGGGTCGCCTTGATCTCGGTCTTCAGCACCTTGCCGACCTTCGAGCGCGGCAGGTCCGGCCACACCTCGACCTGCTTCGGTGTCTTCACGCTCCCGATGCGTGCCTTGACGAACGCCTGCACCTCGGTGACGTCCAGCTCCTCGCCGGGCCGCACCTGCAGGACGGCGGTCAGCCGCTCGCCCCACGTCTCGTCCGGCAGCCCGATGACGGCGCAGTCGGCGACCGCCGGGTGGGCCATCAGCGCCTGCTCGACCTCGGTCGAGTACACGTTGAAGCCACCGGTGATCACCATGTCCTTCGCCCTGTCGACGATGTGCAGGAAGCCCTCCTCGTCGAGGAACCCGATGTCGCCGGTGTGGTGCCACCCGTGGGCCGACGCCTCGGCGGTCGCGTCGGCGTCGCGGTAGTAGCCCCGCATCACCAGCGAGCCGCGGACCACGATCTCCCCGCGCTCGCCGGTCGGCAGCAGCCGGCCGTCGTCGTCCATCAGCGCCACGGTGACGAGGGGGGTGGGGCGTCCGGCCGAGGAGAGCCGGGACGTCGCGATCCCACCGTCGGCGCCGAAGTGGTCCGAGGGCGGCATCACCGAGATCATCATCGGCGCCTCGGTCTGCCCGAACAGCTGCGCCATCGGCCAGCCCCGCTCGAGCGCGTCGGTGAGACGACGCGTCGACATCGGCGCGGCGCCGTACCAGAAGCACTGCAGGCTCGAGAGGTCCGTGGTCGCGGCGTCGGGGTGGTCCAGCACCATGTAGACCAGCGTCGGCGGCAGGAACGTGTGCGTCACCCGGTGCTCCGCGACCCGCGCCAGGAACCCGCCCACGTCGGGAGCGCGCATCACCACGATCGATCCGCCCGAGGCCAGCACCGGGAAGCACAGGACGCCCGCGGCGTGCGTGAGCGGCGCGAGGGCGAGGTACGTCGGGCGCTGCGGCAGCGTCGGCCACGGGTAGCTCATCAGCGTGAGCGCCGTCATCGTCTCGAGGTTCGTCCGGGTCAGCATCACGCCCTTCGGGCGGCCCGTCGTCCCGCCGGTGCCGACGAGCATCGCGAGGTCGTCCTCGGCAACGACGTCCACCGGCCCGCCGCCGTCGCCGAGGGCGAGGAAGTCGTCCCACGTCAGCGCCCACCCGACCTCGCCGTCGAGGCAGACCAGGGTGGTGACGGCGGGAAGGTCGCCGCGGATGGCGTCGACCAGCTCGGCGTACGCCGCGGCGAAGACGAGCGCGGAGCAGTCGAACAGGTCGAGCAGCTCGCGGTTTTCGGCCGCCTCGTTGCGGGGGTTGACCGGGCACCACACCGCACCGGCCCGGCTGATCCCCAGGACGGTGGCGAAGGCGACGGGGTCGTTGGCCGACAGCACCGCCACCTTCGCCCCCGGCCCGACGCCGCGGGCGTGCAGGGCGCCCGCGACGCGGCGGGTCAGGGCGACCACCTCGTCGTAGGTCCACGTCACGCCGTCGCAGACCAGGCAGGGGGCGTCCCCACCCAGCGAGGCGCCCTTGTCGAGGTGGTCGACCAACCGCACCGACCCCGTCATCGGACGGGTGCTCACATCCCCATGCCGCCGTCGACCGGCAGGCCGATGCCGTTGACGAACCGCGCGGCGTCCGAGGCGAGGAACACGACCGCGTCGGCCATGTCCTCGACGGCGCCGAGGCGCCCGGACGGCGTCAGCTCGACGACGGCGCCCACGGCCTCCTCGGCCGAGCCGAACAGGCCGAGGCGGGCCATGTCGTTGGCCAGTCCGGCGCCCATCTCGGTCGGGACGAGGCCCGGGTAGACGCAGTTCACGCGGATGCCGAGCCCGAGCTTGCCGGACTCCATCGCCGCGACCCGGGTGAGGCGGTCGACGGCGGACTTGGTCGCCGAGTACGCCGAGATCGCCGGGAACGCGATGGTCGCGGCGACCGAGGCGATGTTGATGACCACGCCGCCGCCCTCGGCGTGCCCGGCGGCCCCACCGGGGCCCATGGCGCGGAAGGCGTGCTTGATGCCCAGCGTCGTGCCGAGGACGTTGACCGTCAGCATCTTCATGACGTCGTCGGGGTCCACGTTCATGATCAGGTCACTGATCTCGACGCCCGCGTTGTTCACGACGACGTCCAGGCCGCCGGCCTGCTCCACGGCCGCGCTGATGGCCGCCTCCCACGACGACTCGTCGGTGACGTCGAGGTGCACGAAGTGCCCGCCCACCGACTCGGCGACCTTGCCGCCGAGCTCGTCCTGCACGTCGGCGACGACGACGGTCGCGCCCGCGGCGGACAACGCCCTCGCCATGCCCTCGCCGAGGCCCTGGGCGGCCCCGGTGACGAGGGCGGTGCGTCCGGTCAGGTCGAGAGAGGTCATGGGGGCTCCTTCGTCGGGGCGGTGTGGTGTGCCTCACACAAACCCAGCGACCACGGAGGTGTCAACGATCGTCTGGACGGTTGTCAAGACATTGAGAAACGGGCCGTACGGCGGGGGGTACCGTCCGCCCCATGACCTCCGCCGCCGTCCGCCGCACCCCGGCGGAGAAGCACGAGGAGCGCCGTCGCGCCCTCGCGGAGTCGGCGCTCACCACCCTCGGCGAGCTCGGCTACGCCCGGGCCAGCCTGCGCGAGATCGCCGCCAACTCGGCGTTCTCCCACGGCGTCGTCCACTACTACTTCACCGACAAGCTCGACCTGATCGTCACCTGCGTGCGGCAGTACAAGGCGACCTGCGTGCACCGGTACGACGGCGTCGTCGACGAGGCCACCACCCCCGACGGCCTCGCCCGGGCGTTCGCGTCGGCGCTCGTGCGCAGCGTCGTCGACGAGGCCCCGATGCACCGGCTCTGGTACGACCTGCGCGCCCAGGCGATGTTCACCGACGAGCTCCGCGAGGCGGTGCTCGCGATCGACGCCACGCTCGAGGAGATGGTCTGGCGCGTCGTCGAGCGGTACGCCGACCTCGCCGGCGCGGCACCCGTCGTCGGCCCCGCCGCGGCGTACGGGCTGCTCGACGGGCTCTTCCAGCAGGCCCTGCTCGGCCACCTCACCGCCCGCCCCGGCGCGCTCGCCCCACTGGAGGGGGAGGTCGTCCGGCTGCTGCCGACGCTCGTGGCCCCGGTGGGTCACCACCGACACGCACCCCTCGCGCCGCCGTGACGACAACCTTCGTGGCGAGGTTTGGGCGCCCGGGGGCCGGGTAGACCCCTGAGGGCCGGCACAGGCGCGTTCGGGGGAGTGCGCAGGGCACGGCCGTCCGGGTGACGACGCTCGCGGGGGAGCCGTCGTCACCCGGACCTCCTTCGTCGGGGCCCGGTCGGCCTAGCGGTCGCCGCCGAAGACCGCGCCGAACGCGTCGACGGGGCCGAAGCCGGTGACCGGGCTGAAGCCGGTGCCGAGGGTGTTCCTCATGCGGCCGGCGACCTTGTCGCCGTTCGCGAACGTGGCGACGAACTTCAGCCCCTTCTGCCCGCCCCCGCCGCCGGGCAGGCGGACGGCGCCGCCGAGCTCGTCGGCGGAGTCGCCGCCCTGCGGGGCCAGGTCGCCGCCGGGGAAGCGCAGGTCGCGGTCGATGCCGAAGTTCACGCCCTGACCGCCCCGCAGCGGCACGCCGAAGGTGACCCGGAGCCGCTCGTAGAACGGCGTCGAGCCGACCCGGTCGATGGTGCGGCCGATGACGGAGCGCTTCTGCACCCCGCCGGTGGTGGCGCCGACCGTGAACGGGAACCCGCCCTCGACCCACGCACCGGGGCCGCCCGCGGCTCGCGGGTCGAACACGAGACCGGCCGACGGGGCCTTCGCCGTCCGGCCGAGGGCGGTCGGGCTGGCCGTCCGGCCCACCAGCGTGACGGACCGCAGCGGCACGTCGCCGTCGTAGCTGACCCGGAAGAAGTTCGGGTCGTCGAGCGACGCCGGGCTGGCCGACCGGCCGCCGAACGCCTCGGACCCCTTCGCCGACAGGGTGACGCCGCCCGCCGTGCCCGACGCGCGGAACGGGTCGAGGTCGTGGCGGTAGGCCGTCTGCTTCATCGTGCGGTCGACCTGCGCCGGGCTCAGCGACCCCGGCCCGCCGGCGCGGTCGATCATGAGCGCGGCGATCGCCGCGGCCTGCGGCGCGGCGGCGCTGGTGCCGAAGAAGTTCGGGAAGTCGTCGGGGTCCCGCGGGTCCTCCGGGCGGTAGAAGAAGGTCGTGTTGCCGCCGTCCGTGGAGGTCACGTCGGGCTTGCGGCGGACCTCGGGCTGCTCGAGCCGCTGGTTGTCCTCGTCGAAGTAGTAGCGCATCGCGCCGCCGGGGGAGGTGAACGTCTCGGCCAGGTACGGCGCGAACGGGTCCATCGCCGCGACTCCGATGGCCGCCTTGGTCGCGGGGTGGCCGTACGTCGCAGGAGCCGTGGGGGAGAAGTACTCGGCGGTGAGGAGGCCGCCGTTGTTGATGTAGCCGATCTCCTGCACCGGGGTCCGGCCGGTCGTCTTCCGGGCCAGGACGAGCTGCAGGCTCGTGAACTCGTCGTCCGACAGCGACAGGCTCGCGAGCTCGCCCGGGCGGCCGGTGATGGTGTTGTCCTCGTCGATGGCCCCGAGGTAGTCCCCGTCGGGCGAGAAGACCAGCGCGGCGAAGTCCGTCGAGGTGTCGCTCGGGGCGACGACCGGGGCGGCCTGGACGGTGAAGCGGCCCGTGGCGCCCTGGAACCCCGTGACGGTCACGGTGTAGCGGCCGGGGCGGGCGTCGTCGATCGGGACCACCTCGGGAGAGGTGATGGTGTCGACCGGGCCGACCTCGAAGCCGTTCGGGCCCCGCACGGAGACCACGACGTCGGTCGTGCCGGTCGGCACGCCGTCCACGGTCACGAGCAGCGACTCGCCCGCGTCGGCCTCGGTGACCCGGAAACCGAAGTCGAGGCCCTCGTCGGTGTTCGCGTCGGTGAGGCGGCCGGAGTCCTCGAGCAGCGGCTCGCCGAGCTCGGGGCCGTCGGGGTCGACCGGGTCGCTCCACTTCAGGTTCAGCAGGCCGCCGCCGGGGTCGAGCTCGAGCGTCTGGGCGACGTCCACCCCGCCGCGGGTGTTCATGTCCTGCAGGCCGCCGGCGTACAGCGCCGGGTCGACGTCGCTCAGGTCCAGCCCGGCCGCGCGGGCCGCGGCGGGCACGCGGGAGCGGGGCACCAGGCTCACGCGGGAGCGCCAGGCGTTCTGGTCGCCGGCGTTGCCGGCGGAGGAGAAGTAGGCGACCCCGTCCGCGGTGACCTCCTCCACGGCACGACCGATGACGTCGTCGGAGAAGAACGGCGCGGAGAAGTAGCTGATGTCGTCGACGATCACGTCGGCGTCGCACGGTCCCTCGGGGTCGGAGAGGGCGCGGATGTTGTCCGCGAAGCCGATCTCCCCGGTGAAGGCGGTCGCGAAGCACAGCTTCGCGGCAGGCGCGGTGTCGTGGACGATCTGCGCCATGCCCCGGCCCTCGTCGGTGGCGGTCGGGTCCTCGTAGTCCTCGATCACCACCACCGGCTGGGTGTTGCCGTCGGGGTTGCCCCGCCCGGGCAGGTCGCCGGACCGGACGTCGTCGCGGGCGCTGGTGATGGGCTCGCCGTCGAACCCGACCCTCGCCTGGTCGTAGGAGTCGGAGAGGATGCCGACGGTCACGCCCTCGCCGTCCACGCCCCGGCGCAGCACCCGGTCGACCCCCTGGAACCCGACGCCCTGGTAGGTCACGTCGCCGGCGTGCGTGACCGGCTTCGGCACCTGCGCGATCGTGCCGAGCTGGGGCAGGGCCGCGAGGTCGGTGACGGCGGACAGTGGCGCGAAGCCCTCGAGGACCCCGGTCTCCTCGTCGACCGCGGTCTCGACGAACCCGAGGTCGTCCGCGGCACGGCGCAGCGCCCCGGCCGAGGCCCCGTCCGCGGGCGCGACCTGCACGAGCACCCGGCCCTCGTCGTCGCGGATCGCGAGCGACTCCTGGTCGACCTCGAGCCCACCCCCGAGCCCGGGTGCGCTGCGCGCGCCGAGCTCCTCCTGCGCGAGCAGACGCCCGAGGCCGTTGCCGAGGGTGTCGTCGACGGCGTCCGCCGAGGACGCCGGCGCCAGGGGCAGGGCCACCGTGCCGACGCTCGCGCTGGTGGGCACCAGCTGGGTCAGACCGGCCGCGACGACCGTCGCGGTGGTGAGGGCGGCCGCGCGCCGCAGTGTCGTCATGGCGCGCAGTCAATACCCGGGCGCCGACACCGCGCCAGTGCCTCGTTGCGACACACAGGCAACCGTGTCGTGCGCCCGTTGACAGATCCTGTGGCGGCAGCCACAGTAGGGACAACCTGTTCGTACAAGTCGTACGACGTGTGTCCGACGCCGATGGAGTCCCATGTCCCACCCCGCAGCCGAGAAGACGATCGTCCCGCTCTACGACACGATGAACCGCATCCCGGGCGGGCTGATGCTCGTGCCGCTGGTGCTCGGGTCGGTCGTCGGCACGTTCGCGATGCCCGCCCTCGACATCGGCAGCTTCACGACGGCGCTGTTCAAGGACGGCGCGCTGGCTCTCATCGCCCTGCTGATCTTCGCGACCGGCACCCACGTCACCCTGCGCACCAGCGGGCCGGTCCTCGCGCACTCGGCGGTCATCCTCGTCACCAAGTCGCTGATCCCGGCGTCGCTCGTCGTGGGGCTCGGACTGGTCGTGGGGATCGACGGGATCGCGGGCGTCTCGATCCTCGCCCTGCTGGTCGCCGTGGACAACTCCAACGGCGGCCTGTGGCTGGCCTTCACCGGGCGGTACGGCGACAAGCGCGACCGCGGCGCCTACATGGCCTCCGCGCTCAACGACGGCCCGTTCTTCTCCATGCTCTTCCTCGGCGCGTCCGGGCTCGCGGCGATCCCCGGCCTGCTGCTCCTGGGCGCGGTGCTGCCGTTCCTGCTCGGCATGCTGGTCGGCAACCTCGACCCGAAGTGGCGCGAGGTGATGCGCCCGACGCCGTCGATCGTCATCCCGTTCTTCGCGTTCGCCCTCGGCACGGGGATCGACCTCGGTGCCGTGGTCGCCGGCGGTGCCTCCGGCCTGCTGGTCGGCGCGATCGTCGCGCCGGTGACCGGCCTGTTCGTCTACCTCGGCTACAAGATCGTGCTGCGCCGCGGCGCCAAGAGCGGCCTCGGCTTCGCCGCCGGGACGACGGCCGGCAACGCCATCGCCACCCCCGCGATCGTCGCGGCCGCCGACCCCGCCTTCGAGCCGTACGTCGCGACCGCCACCGCGCAGGTCGCCGCCTCCGCCCTCATCACCGCGATCCTCGCCCCGGTCATCGCCGCCTGGGTGCTCAAGCGGGAGGGTGGTCTCACCGTCGTCGACGAGGACGGCGTCGAGCTCGCCGAGGAGGTCAAGGCGTGACCGCAGCCGCTCCCAGGGCGGACGCCCGGGTGCTGGTGGTCGCCGACGACCTGACGGGCGCCAACGACTGCGGCGTCCAGTTCGCCGCCGCCGGCTGGCCCAGCACGCTGCGGATGGGCGGGCGGGACGCCGCCCCCGCGGCGGGCATGACCGCCGTGTCGACCGACGCCCGCGCGCTGTCGGACGACGACGCTGCGGCGGCCACCCGCGCCGCCGTCGAGGCGGAGTCGCCGAGCCCCGACGACCACGTGTACCTCAAGGTCGACTCGACCCTGCGCGGGTCGGTGGCCGGGCAGGTGGCCGGGGCGCTCGCCGCGCGGCGCCGCGTCCGCGGCGACGCGTTCGTCGTCCTGTGCCCGGCGTACCCCGCCATGGGCCGCGAGGTCCGCGACGGCGTCCTCACCGTCGACGGCGCCCCGGTGACGCAGTCGCCCGCGGGCCGCGACCCGGTCACCCCGGTGCGCCACGACCTGGTCACGGACCTCGTGCCGGGTGCGTTCCCGGTCCCGGCTCCCGCCGGCGACGACCCCGCCGCCACCGCCGCCGTCTGGGCGGCCGCCGGCGCCGACGTCGTCGCCGTCGACGCCCGCGACGCCGCCGACCTCGCCCGGGTCGCCGCCGTGGTGGTCGCGCTCGGGCCCCGCGCCGTCCCGGCCGGTTCCGCCGGGCTGGCCGCGCCGCTGGCCCGGTTGTGGGGCACCGACGCCCCGGCCGGGCCCGCCCCGTCGACCGCCCGTCGTCCGCTGGTGCTCGTCTCCTCGCACCACGCGACCGCCCGCGACCAGGTGGCCGCGCTGCTCGCCGACCGCGGGGACGTCGTCCACGCGCCCACCCGGTCCGACGACCTGCTGGGCGCCGAGGCCGACCCGCCCGCTCCCGCCGGCGGCGGCCCGGTCGTCCTCGTCTCACCGGACGAGCGCGCCGAGCCCGGCCGCAGCGCCGCCCTGGCCGCCGCGCTCGGTCGCCGTACGGCGGCGTGGCTGCGCGACGGCGCGTTCGACGCCGCCGTCCTGGTCGGCGGCGACGGCGCCGAGGCCACGCTCCGTGCGGCCGACGCGCACGGCATCCGCATCCACGGCCGACTGCTCGAGGGCGTGCCCCACGGGCAGGTGGCGGGTGGGGTCCTCGACGGCCTCACCGTCGTCACCAAGGCCGGCGGCTTCGGCGACCCGCAGACCCTCACCACCCTGCTCGACACCCTGACGACCCCGCGCACGACGACCTCGGAGGATCCCCGATGACCCGCACCCCCGTCCTGGCCCTCACCCTCGGCGACGTGGCCGGCATCAGCCCCGAGATCACGGCGCGGACGATGCTCCACCACCCCGACCTGCGCGAGAAGGCCGTGCCGGTCGTGATCGGCGACGCCGACGCGCTGCGCCGCGGCTGCGAGGTGGTGGGGGAGGACCCGGCCAAGGTGCGCGTGCTGGACGACGTCCGCGACGCCACCAACGACCCCGACACGCTCGAGGTGCTGCAGGCCGGGCCGTCGCTGGGTCACGTGCCCTTCGGCGAGCTCCACCCCGACGCCGGGGACGGCTCCCACCGCTTCGTGGTCACCGCCTGCGAGCTCGCCAAGCAGGGCGCCGTCGACGCCATCGTCACCGCGCCGCTGAACAAGGCGGCGATGCACGCGGGCGGCCACCAGTACCCCGGCCACACCGAGCTGCTCGCCCACGAGTTCGGCGTCGAGAACTTCTCGCTCGTGCTGTCGGCCGGCGACCTCTACTTCTTCCACCTCACCACCCACGTCTCGCTGCGCCGCGCCATCGACGACGTGACCCCGGAGCGCACGGACGCCGTGCTGAAGCTGGTCGGCGCGTTCACGAAGGCCCTCGGGAGGCCGGACGAGCGGATCGGTCTCGCCGGGCTCAACCCGCACGCCGGGGAGAACCGCATCTTCGGCGACGAGGACGCCGACGTCCTCGCGCCCGCCGTCGAGCGGGCCCGCGCCGCCGGCCTCGAGGTGCACGGGCCGCTGCCCGCGGACGCGCTCATCCCGCAGGCGGTCAACGGGAAGTGGAACCTCGTGGTCGTCTGCTACCACGACCAGGGCCACGCGCCGTTCAAGGCGGTGTACGGCGACGAGGGCGTCAACATCACCGTCGGCCTGCCCGTCGTCCGCGTCTCCGTCGACCACGGCACCGCGTTCGACATCGCCGGCCAGGGCGTCGCCCGGGAGGCCAGCCTCGTGCTCGCCGCCGAGCGCGCCGCCGCGCTGGCGCCCGGCTGGGACCACGTGTGGCGCACCGCCCAGGAGACCGCGGACCAGGTCGCCGGCTGACCTAGCCTGACGCCCATGGCCCGGACGCCCCTGCACGCGCAGCTCGCGAGCCGGCTGCGCGGCCGCATCCACGACCGCGAGCTGACGCCCGGCGAGCTGCTGCCGAGCGAGAGCGCCCTGACCGAGCAGTTCGGCGTCTCCCGCTCCACCGTGCGGCAGGCCCTGGCCTCGTTGGAGAGCGAGGGGCTGGTCCGTCGGGCCCAGGGCCGCGGCACCGTGGTCGCCCCGCAGGCGGAGCTGCACCGCGACGTCGAGATGTCGTCCGGGCTCATGGACCAGCTGCAGGGAGCCGGCAGCACCACCACCACGTCGGTGCTGCGGTTCGAGCCGACGTCCGTGCCGCCGCACGCCGAGGCGCTCGGGGACGACGTCCACGTGCTCGAGCGGCTGCGGCGCGTGGACGGCCGCCCGGTCGCGTTCATCCGTACCTACCTGCCCGCCTCGGTCGCCACCGCGATCGACGCGGCCGCGCTGGAGGACGGCTCGCTGCACCAGCTCGTCCGTGCCGCCACCGGTCGCGGCGTCGCCGACGGACGCCGCACGATCCGCGCCGTCGCCGCCGCCGCGCCCCTCACCGACCGGTTGGAGGTCGCCGAGCGCGACCCGCTGCTGCTGCTCGACGGCACCAGCCTCGACCAGCGCGGGGAGGTCGTGGAGGTGTTCTCCACCTGGCACCGCTCCGACCTCGTCGCCTTCGACGTGGGCCTGCGCCCCGAGGCGCCGCCGGCGTCGTCGGCGTCGCCCGACCCCGACCTCGACCGGGTGACGCACCTGCTGGAGCAGGCCCTGGACGAGGTCAGGACCCTCCGCGGCTGACCGCCGACACCACCTCTGGACGAGCTTGTCGAGACGGCCGGACTACGAGGGTCGGTCTCGACCCCCGCCGGTCGAGCTTGTCGAGACCACACCGACCGTGAGGGTCTCGACAAGCTCGACCGGCGCGGGTTGGCGTTGTCGTTCGGCTGGTGGAGTGGGGCGGCGAGACCGCCGGCACCGCCGCCGGTCGAGCCTGTCGAGACCCTTCAGCCTGGCGGCGCCTGCCGCAGCGCGTCCCGGTCGATCGCGCGCTTGAGGATCTTCCCCGACGGTCCCTTCGGCAGGGTCGGGAGCACCTGCACGAGGTGCGGCACCTTGTAGGCGCTCAGCCGCTCCTTCGCCCAGGCGCGTAGCTCCTCGGCGTCCAGGGTGGCCCCGGGCCGCAGGACGACCGCGGCGGCGACCTCCTCGCCGTACCGCGGGTCGGGGACGCCGACCACGGCCGCCTCGACGACGTCCGGGTGGGTGTGGAGGACCTCCTCCACCTCGCGCGGGTACACGTTGTAGCCGCCGCGGATGATCATCTCCTTCAGCCGGTCGACGATCCGCAGGTCGCCGTCGGCGTCGAGGGTGCCGAGGTCGCCGGTGCGCAGCCAGCCGTCGCGGAGCACCTCGGCGGTGGCCTCGGGACGGTTCCAGTAGCCCTTCATGACGATGGGGCCCTTGACCCACACCTCGCCGACCTCGCCGGTCGGCACGGCGTGGCCGGCGGCGTCCCGCACCTCGAGCTGCATGCCGTGGACGGCGCGCCCCACCGTGCCCGGCTTCGCGTCGGCGTCCGCCGGGGTGGACGTCGCCCAGCCGGACGTCTCGGACAGCCCGTACCCCTCGCGGATGCGGACGCCGTAGCGCCGCTCGAACGCGTCGATGACCTCGCCCGGCAGCGGCGCACCGCCGGAGGACGCCGCCCGCAGCGTCCTCAGGTCCTCGTGGCCGGCGTCGCCGGGGACGTGCAGCATCGCGATCCACATCGCCGGCACGCCCGCGACGAACGTCAGCCCGTGGTCGCGGATCATCGCGACCATCGCGGCCGGGTCGAACGGGTGGAGCAGCGACACCGGCGTGCCCAGCGAGATCGCGATGTGCATGACCATGAGCTGGCCGTAGACGTGGAAGAGCGGCAGCGCGGTGCCGTTGCGGTCGACCGTCGGGTCGAAGTTCAGCTGGTGGCGCGCCGCGTCGACGAGCGCCGCGACGCCACCGACCGCGAGCTCGGCGCCCTTCGGCCGCCCGGTGGTGCCGGAGGTGTAGATGATGATCGCGGTGTCGTCGTCCGCGCGGTCGACGGGCGCGTCGACTCCGGTCGCGTCGTCGGTCCAGTCGGCCAGCGGCGGCAGCGTCCAGAACGGGAGGTTCCGACCCGCGGCCGCCGTGCTCGCCGCGGTCGCGGCCTCGTGCCAGGCGACGACCAGCGAGGCGCCGGAGTCCTCCAGCACGTAGTCGATCTCGGCGGCCGTCGCCATGACGTTCATGGTGATCAGCACCGTGCCGGCGGCGTGGAGCCCGTAGTAGGCGGCGACGAACTCGGCGCCCGTCGGCGCGACCAGCACCACCCGCTCACCCGGTGCGACCCCCGCGTCGTGCACGCGGCCGGCGTACGACGCCACGCGGTCGCGCAGCTCGCCGAAGGTGACCTCGCGGTCACCGGCGCGGACGGCCACCCGTTCGGGGTGCTCGCTGGCATGGGTGAAGACGGCGTCGGCGACGTTGCCCACAGCGGTCCTCCCTCCGAGGTCGGGACCCTGGCGACCGTACTCAGTACCTGCTCGCGAGGGACAGCGCGTTCGTGACGCCGAAGCCGTCGACGGGTGAGTAGTCCTTGCCCAGGAAGGTGCCCATCCGTCCGACGAGCCGCTCGCCGTTGCGCAGCAGGGCGACGAACGTCATGCCCGGGGCGACGCCCCCGCCCGCGAGCGTCGACTGCTCCCCGAGCTGGTCCCCTGCGTTGCCGCCGGACGGCGGTCCCGGGTAGCGGAGGTCCCGGTCGATGCCGAAACGCAGGAAGCCTTCGGTGACGGGCTCGGTGAACGTGATGCGGAGGCGTTGGTGGAACGGTGTGGAACCCACGCGCCGGAGCAGCTGGGTCCGGATGTCGCCGCGGTCGATGTTGTAGCGGTAGCCGAGCGTGAACGGATAGCCGCCCTGGTCGTACCGCCCCCGCGGCCCGAGGGGGCGGGGGTCGAAGACGATGCCGCCCGAGGGAGCGCCGGGTGTCGCGCCGGGCGCGGTCGGGC
This sequence comes from Nocardioides sp. CFH 31398, assembly GCF_022436705.1. Lineage (GTDB taxonomy): Bacteria > Actinomycetota > Actinomycetes > Propionibacteriales > Nocardioidaceae > Nocardioides. The sequence continues at coordinate 79,713 of NZ_JAKUHT010000028.1, forward strand.
CGGCCGTGTCGCCCAGCAGGGTGACGGACCTGAGCGGCACCTCGCCCTCGTAGCGCAGGCGGAACGCGTCCGGGTCGGCGATCGCGAGGTCGCTGCCGGACGTCTCGAGACCGGGGAAGCCGACCACACCCAGGCGGACGTCGTTCTCGAGGTCGTCGCTGAAGACGGTCTCGCCGGCCGAGAAGGTGAACCGGTTGTGCTCGTACCCCGACCACTCCATCGCGCGCTCCAGCGGCCCGGGGCGCAGCGAGCCGGGGCCACCCGCCTTCTGCATCGTCAGGGCGCCGACGGCGGCGGCCTGGGCGGCCGAGGCGCTGGTGCCGCCGAAGTTGGGCAGGTCGTCGGCGTCACGGACGTCGTCGGCACCGAAGAACGTCGTGTTCCCGCCGCCGATGGCAGAGATGTCGGGCTTGCGGCGCAGGTCACCGAACCTGTACCGGTCGCCGTCGGGGGAGAAGTAGTAGCGCATCTTCCCGCCGGGGGACGTCGTGGCCTCGGGGATGTACGGACCGAGGCCGTCGTGCGCGGCGACCGTGATGACGTTGTCGGACCCGGCCTGCCCGTAGATGCCCGGGTCGCGGGCGATGTAGTACTCGTCGGTGCGGATCCCGCCGTCGTTGACGTAGCCGATCTCCTGCACCTCGGTCTCGCCCCTCGAGGCCCGGGCCAGGACCAGCTGCACCGCGGTGTAGCGGGTCTCGGACCGGGAGAGCCGGGCGAGCTCCCCCGGACGGCCAGTGGCCCGGTTGTCCTCGTCGATCGCGCCGAGGTAGTCGCCGTTCGGCGCGAACAGCAGCGCGGCGAAGTCCGTCGAGGTGTCCGACGGGTCGTCGGGCGTCCCGCCGTCGGCGTCGACGAGGTCCGCCCACTGGAGGTTGAACAGGCCGCCCCCGGGCTCCAGCTGCAAGGTCTGGGCGACGTCGACCCCGCGGCGGAAGTCCATGTCCTGCATCCCGCCGGCGTAGAGGGCCGGGTCCACGTCGGAGAGGTCGAGGCCGACCTTCCGCGCGTTGGCCCGCGCCTGGGTGGGGGACAGCAGGTCGACCGCGGTCCGGAAGGTGTTCTGGCCGCCGTTGTCACCGGCGGCGGAGAAGTAGGCCACGCCCTGCCGGACCGCGACCCGTTCCGCCGCGCGCGTGATGGCGTCGTCGGAGAAGAAGGGGGAGCTGGGGTAGCGGACGTCGTCGACGATCACGTCCGCACCGCAGGGGCCGTCCGGGTCGGCGAGCGCGCGGATGTTGTCGGCGAACCCGAGCTCGCCGTCGGTCCCGGTCGCGAAGCACAGCCGTGCGCCGGGCGCGCTGTCGTGGATCACCTGCAGCATCGCGCGACCCTCGTCGCGGGAGGCGGGGTCGTCGTTGTCCTCGAGGACCACGACGGGGTCGGTGTTGCCCTCGGGGTTGCCCGCACCGGGCAGGTCGCCCGAGGCGACGTCGTCGGCGGCGCGGGTCGCGATGGGGCCGCCGTCGACCGACAGGGTGGCGGTGTCGTAGGAGTCCGACAGCACGCCGACCGTGATGCCGTCGCCGTCGATGCCCTGCTCGTTCAGCCGGTCCGCCTGCTGCAGGGCGGCGCCCTGGTAGGTCGCGTCGCCGCTGAAGGTCAGGGGACGGGGGACCTGGGAGATCGTGCCGAGGTCGTCGAGCGCGGCGAGGTCCTCGACGGCCGACAGCGGGGCGAAACCCTCCAGGACGCCGGTGGCCTCGTCGTCCGCGGTCTCGACGAAGCCGAGCCCGGTCGCCGCCTTCCGCAGTGACGTGGTGTCCCCGTCGGAGGCCGTACCGAGCTGCAGGAGGACGCGCCCCTCGTCGTCCCGGATGGCCAGGGCGTCCTGGTCGACCTGGAGGTCCCCGCCGTACCCGGGGGCACGGGGTGCGTCCTGCTGCGCGAGCAGTCGGCCGAGACCGTTGCCGAGCGTGCGGTCGAGGTCCGCCGCGGACGGCGACGGAGCGGCCGGGAGCGCGACCGTCCCGGTGCTCGCGGTCGTCGGCACGACCTGGCTCAGCGCGGTCGCGACGACGCCGGCCGCGGCGAGGGCGACGACACGTCGCAGGGGGCTCATGGCGGCAGTAGATACCCGCACACGGACATCGCGCCAGGACTATCTGGCCGGCGCGCCTCAGACCAGCGAGCGGTAGATCTCGAGCGTGCGCTCCGCGATCGCCGGCCAGCTGAACGACTCCTGGGCCCGCCGGCGCCCGGCGACGCCGTACTCCCGTGCCCGGTCGGGGTCGGACACCGCCTCGACGAGCGCCGCGCCCAGGTCGGCGACGTACCTGTCCGGATCGACGGGGGTGCCCGTGCCGTCCTGCACCTGCTCGATGGGGACGAGCCAGCCCGTCGGAGCTCCGCCGTCGGTCGAGCCTGTCGAGACCACGACCTCCGGGATGCCTCCGGTGGCCGTCGCGACGACGGCGGTCTCGCACGCCATGGCCTCGAGGTTCACGATGCCGAGCGGCTCGTACACCGACGGGCACGCGAAGACGGTCGCGGCGCTGAGCAGGGCGACGACGTCGGCGCGGGGGAGCATCTCGTCGATCCACACCACCCCGTCGCGCTCGGCGGCGAGGCCGTCGACGAGGCCGCGGACCTCGGCCATGATCTCGGGGGTGTCCGGCGCTCCGGCGCAGAGCACGAGCTGGACCTCCGGCGGCAGCTGCGCGGCGGCCCGCAGGAACAGCGGCAGGCCCTTCTGGCGGGTGATGCGCCCGACGAAGATGACGCTGGGGCGGTCGGGGTCGACGCCGTGGGAGCGGACGCGGTCCGGGTCGGAGACCGGGCTCCACAGGTCGGTGTCGATGCCGTTGTGGACGACGTGGACCCGGCCCGGGTCGACGTCGGGGTAGCTGCGCAGCACGTCGTCGCGCATGGCGGCGCTGACGGCGATGATCCCGGCGGCCGCCTCGTACGACGTCTTCTCCGCCCAGCTGGAGACGGCGTACCCGCCGCCCAGCTGCTCGGCCTTCCAGGGACGCATCGGCTCCAGGCTGTGCGCGGAGACGACGTGGGGGACGCCGTGCAGCAGCGAGGCGAGGTGGCCGGCCATGTTGGCGTACCAGGTGTGGGAGTGCACGAGGTCCGCCCCCTCGCACCCGCCGACCATCGCGAGGTCGACGCCGAGGGTCTTGATCGCGCCGTTCGCGCCTGACAGCTCGGCGAGGTCGGCGTACGCCGTCGTCCCGGCCTCGTCGCGCGGCCCGCCGAAGCAATGCACCCGCGTGTCGACCCCGTCGACCGCCCGCAGCGCCCGCACGAGCTCCGCCACGTGCACCCCCGCCCCGCCGTAGATCTCCGGCGGGTACTCCTTGGACAGCACGTCGATCCGCATGCGCCGCAATCTAGTGGCTGCGGACCTGGACCCCCGCCGGTCGAGCTCGTCGGGGCCCCGCACGACGAGGGCCACGCGCAACCACCGCCGG
>NZ_JAKUHT010000029.1 GCF_022436705.1 Nocardioides sp. CFH 31398
CCGAGGGGGCCGACGGCCGTCCCGCCGTCGGCGCGGGCCAGGACCGGGCCCCGGCGGGCCGGCGCGGTCGCTCCGCGCGCCAGGCCCCGCCGGCCCAGCAGCCCGCCGACGAGGGCATGGACGACATCGAGGCCATCCTCCGCCGTCGCGGCATCGAGTAGGCGCGGCGGATGAGCGAGGACCGGGACCTCCTCGCGGCACGGCTGGGCCGCGCGCTCGCGGCGTACGGCGAGGCCGGCGCCCGCCGTCCCGTCGTGGTGGTCGACCTCTCCGCGTTCGACGCGAACGCCGCCGACCTCGAGCGCCGGGCGGGCGGGGTGCCGATCCGCGTGGCGTCGAAGTCCGTGCGCGTCCCCGCGCTGCTGTCGCGGGTGCTCGCCCGCGACGGGTTCTCGGGCGTCCTGGCCTACACGTTGGCCGAGGCGCTGTGGCTGCACCGCACTGGCGTCACCGACGACGTCCTCGTCGCCTACCCGAGCGTCGACCTGCCGGCGCTCACTGCGCTCGCCGCCGACCCCGAGGCGGCCGCGGCGATCACGGTGATGGTCGACGACGTGAGGCACCTCGACCTCGTGGACGAGGCGCGCCGCTCGGTCGGGGACCCGGCGGTCGTCCGGGTGGCCCTCGACGTGGACGCGTCCCTCCACGCCGGCCCCGGGCGCCTCGGACCCCGACGCTCGCCGCTGCGCTCCGTCGCCGACGTGGTCCTCCTCGGTCGCGAGGTCCTCACCCGCGACGGCCTCGACCTGGTCGGGGCGATGACCTACGAGGGCCTCGTCGCCGGCCTGGGCGACGCGGTCCCCGGCCAGGCGGTCCGCACCACCGTGCTGCGGCGGCTGCAGGCCGCCAACCTGGCGCAGCTGCGCCGCCGGCGCCGTCGGGTCGCGGTCGGCCTCGCCCGCGCGGGGGCGGCGCTCGAGCTGTGGAACGCCGGGGGCACCGGGTCGGTCGAGGCCGCGGCGTCCGACCCGGTGGTCACCGAGGTCGCGGCCGGCTCCGGCCTGCTGGCGCCCCGCCTGTTCGACCACTACCGGGCGTTCGCGCCCACCCCCGCGGCGTACCTGGGCCTGCCGGTCACCCGGCGTCCCGACGCCACCACCGCCACCGTCCACGGGGGCGGGTACGTCGCCTCCGGGGCCGCCGGGCCCGACCGGCTCCCGACGCCGTGGGCGCCGTCCGGGCTCGAGCTGACGGCCACGGAGGGCGCGGGCGAGGTGCAGACCCCGCTCGTCGGCGCGGGCGCCGCCGACCTCGCCGTGGGCGACACGGTCTGGTTCCGGCACGCCAAGGCCGGTGAGCTGATGGAGCACGTCGGCTCCGTCCTGCTGCTCCGCGGTGCGGACGTCGTCGACGAGGTGGCGACCTACCGCGGGCTGGGGCAGGTCTTCTGAGCACCGGGTGGGCCGAGGCCGTGGCCGGCGAGGTGCTGGCCCTGGCGCGCTCCCGGCCGCCGACGCTGGGGACGGGCCGGCTCGTCTGCCTCGACGGACCGGCCGGCACCGGGAAGACCACCCTGGCCGCCGCGATCGCCGACCGCGCGGGGCCGGACGGCTGCGAGGTCGTCCACGCCGACGACCTGTACGCCGGGTGGTCCGGCCTCGGCGAGGTCGCCGTCCAGCTCGACTCGCTGCTGCCGCCGCTCGCCGAGGGCCGGCCCGGCGCCTACCGCCGCTGGGACTGGCACGCCTCCGCGTGGGCGGGCACCGTCACGGTGGCGCCCTCCCCGCTGCTCCTCGTCGAGGGGGTGGGGTCCTGGGCCGCCGCCCACGCGGCCCGGGTCACCGTCCTGGTGTGGCTGACCGCACCGGTCGCGCTCCGCCGCGACCGGGTGCTCGCGCGCGACGGCGCTACGGTCGCGCCGCACCTCGACGCGTGGTCGGCCGACGAGGACGCCCACCACCGGGCGCAGGGCACCGAGGCCCACGCCGACCTCGTCGTCGACGCGGCGGCGGCTCGGGACTGACGCGCGCCTAGCGCTCGAGGAGGGCGCGGAGCTCGCGGAGCTGCGCGCGGGCGCGGTCGCCGTCCGACGACTGGATCCCGAGCGCCGTGCGCGTCGTGCCGTCCGCGAGGTCGAGCGTCGCCCACGGCGCTCCCGAGGGGAGGCGCACGGCGAGCACCTGCGCCTGGTCGTAGTCGTGGCGGCGGAACCCGTTCACCACGACCAGCCTCTCGGCCGTGACGGTGATGCGCGAGCGCACCAGGCCCCACCAGACCGAGAACAGCAGGAGCCCGAAGAACAGCATCGTGCCGATCTGGAACGGGGTGAAGCGGTCCCGGATGTCGCGGGCCAGCAGGAACCACGCGGCCAGGCAGATCACCAGCAGCATGCCGCCGAGGAGCGTCGCCGCCATCCGGGTGGCGAGCGGCCGGAACGTGCGGGGCAGGCCCCGCTCAGATGCGGCAGGCATGGATGTCCGTGAGGAGGATGCCGCGGGCGCCGACGCCGTACAGCTCGTCCATGAGGCGCTGGGCCCCGGCCCGCGGGACCATCGCGCGGACCGCGACCCAGCCCTCCCGCTGGAGCGGGGAGATGGTCGGGCCCTCGATGCCGGGCGTCAGCGCGGTCGCGGGCTCGAGGTGCTCGCGGGCGATGTCGTAGTCCATCATCACGTAGCTCCGGGCGAGCAGGACGCCGTCCACGCGACGGCGGAAGACGTCGAACCCGTCCGGCATCTCGCCGCCGCGGCGCGTGACCAGCACGGCGCGCGACGTCATCACCGGCTCGCCGAAGATCTCCAGGCCGGCGGCGCGCAGGGTGCTGCCGGTCTCGACCACGTCGGCGACGACATCGGCGACGCCGAGCTGGATGCTGGTCTCGACCGCACCGTCCAGCCGGGTCACGGACGCCTCGATGCCCTCGCGCTCCAGGAACGAGGTCACGATCCCGACGTACGAGGTGGCGATGCGTGCGCCGGCCAGGTCCGACCACTCGCGGTAGGCGCCGGGGCGCGCCGCGAAGTGGAAGCGGGAGCCGCCGAACCCGAGGTCCATGACCTCGTCGGCGTCCGCGCCGGAGTCCAGCAGCAGGTCGCGGCCGGTGATGCCGAGGTCGAGGGTCCCCTCCCCGACGTACAGGGCGATGTCACGGGGGCGCAGGTAGAAGAACTCGACGCCGTTCTCGTGGTCGGTGAGCGCCAGCTCCTTGCTGTCGCGGCGCTGGCGGTAGCCGGACTCGCGCAGGATCGCGGACGACGCCTCCGACAGCGCCCCCTTGTTGGGGACGGCGATGCGCAGCGGCCGGCTCACAGGTGCGCGTACACGTCGTCGGGGCTGATGCCGACGGCGAGCATCAGCACCTGGGCGTGGTAGAGCAGCTGGCTGATCTCCTCGGCGGCGCGCTCGGCGCCCTCGTGCTCGGCCGCCATCCAGGACTCGGCGGCCTCCTCGACCAGCTTCTTGCCGATGGCGTGCACGCCGGCGTCCAGCGCAGCCACGGTGCCCGAGCCGGCGGGGCGCTCGACGGCCTTGGTCGACAGCTCCGACCAGAGCTCCTCGAAGGTCTTCACGAGGGTCCAGCCTAGGCGGGGCGACGCAGGCACGCCGAGTCGGCCCGAACGCACGCCCCACGGACCCCGAGTCGGCCCGAACGCACGCCCCACGGACCCCGAGTCGGCCCGAACGCACGCCTCCACGGACTCGAGTCGCCACGTCCGGACGGCTCGTGGTCTCGTCGGCGCCTCGCCCGGCTGCTCAGACGTGCCGACTCGACGCCGTACAGCTGCGCAGACGTGCCGACTCGACGCCATACAGCTGCGCAGACGTGCCGACTCGACGCCGTACAGCTGCGCAGACGTGCCGACTCGACGCCCCTCAGCTGCGCAGACGTGCCGACTCGGCGATGTCTCCCCCGGCGATCTCGGCGAGGGCCGCGAGGTGGCCCTCGAGCGCTCGGGAGCCCTCCCGGGTGAGTCCGACCCAGGTGAGACGGCGGGCGTCGCCGCGGCCGGGCGAGCCCTCCTTGCGCAGCCGGACGTAGCCCCGGTCGACGAGGACCTTGAGGTTCTTCGAGAGGTGGGCGTCGCTGAGCCCCAGGGTGTCGCGGACGACGCCGAACTCCACCTCGTCGAGCCGTCGCAGCACCCCGCAGATGCGCAGACGGACGGCGGAGTGCACCACCTCGTCGAACGCCGGCTCGACGGGAGCGCTCATCGCCGGCCGGCGGCGAGGTCATGCCGCAGGGCCTCGTCGTAGCGGCGCCCGAGGACGACGACCGCGACCAGCACCAGCCCCGCCGGCACGAGCGCCCACACGGGCGCGAGCACGCCGAGCAGCGCTCCCCCGACGATGCCGAGGACGATCGCGGCCATCACCCACCGGAACATCCGCCGGCTCCGGTCGCCCGCGGGCTGGCTCACCCGGACGCCGTACCGGCGCCGGTACGCCACGGGCAGCAGCGCGAGGACGACGACGCAGAGCGCCACGACGGCCACCGTCGCCGACGGGGGCAGGGCCGGGCTCAGCGCCACGGCGGCCACCACCGCCCCCAGGACGGGGTGGTACCACCACGGCGTCACGACCCGGTCGGCCAGACGGGCGTTGTCGTCGTCCAGCCCGCTGAGCGCCTCGCGAGCCGCCTCGGCGGTGAGTCGCTGGCCGTCCGAATTGGTTGCCATGTCGGCAACACTATGACTTACCGTCTCGGCAAGTCAATGCTCGCCCGGGGACGGTGAGGGGTCAGACCCGCAGGGCTCGGACCGTCGCGAGGGCCGCGCTGGCGGCCTCGTGGCCCTTGTCCTCGCTGCTCCCCGGGAGCCCGGCGCGGTCGAGCGCCTGCTCGTCGGTGTCGCAGGTGAGGACGCCGAAGCCGACGGGGACGGCGTGATCGACCGCCACCCGCGTCAGGCCGTCGGTGGCCGCCGAGCAGACGTAGTCGAAGTGCGGCGTCCCGCCCCGGACGACGACGCCCAGCGCGACGATCGCGTCGAACCCGCGCTGCGCGAGGGCGGCCGCCGCCACCGGCAGCTCGAACGTGCCGGGCACCCGGACGACGGTCGGCTCGCTCACCCGGTGCTCGGCCAGGGCGCGGTGCGCGCCGTCCAGCAGCCCGTCCATGACCTCGGTGTGCCAGCTGGCCGCGACGACGGCGACCCTCAGGTCGCTCGCGTCGTACGCCGTGGTGTCGGGGGCTCCGTGGCCGCTCATCGTGGGGTCTCCTCCAGGTCCTTCTCGAGGTCGTCGAGGTCGTCGAGGTCGGGCAGTCCGGGCAGCACGTGGCCCATCCGGTCGCGCTTGGTCAGCAGGTAGGCGAGGTTGTGGTCGTTCGGGCGCGGCGTGAGCGGCACCCGCTCGGCCACGGGAACGCCGTACTCGGTCAGCGACTCGGTCTTGTCCGGGTTGTTGGTCAGCAGCCGCACGGAGGTGACGCCGAGGTCCTTGAGGATCTGCGTGGCGGTCCCGTAGTGGCGTGCGTCGGCGGGTAGCCCGAGGTCGAGGTTCGCGTCGACGGTGTCGCGGCCGCCGTCCTGCAGCTGGTAGGCCTGCAGCTTCGCCACGAGCCCGATCCCGCGTCCCTCGTGGCCGCGCAGGTAGACCACCACGCCGCGCCCCGCGTCGACGATGCGCTCCATCGCCTCCTCGAGCTGCGGCCCGCAGTCGCAGCGGTCCGAGCCGAAGACGTCGCCGGTGAGGCACTCGGAGTGCACGCGGACGAGCACGGGCTCGTCCCCGGCCGCCTCCAGGTCGCCGTGGACCAGCGCGACGTGCTCGGAGTCGTCGAGGTCGACGCGGTAGCCGTACGCCGTGAAGTCGCCGTACCGGGTCGGCAGGCGGGTGGTCGCCACGCGCTGGGCGTGCCGCTCGGTGCGACGGCGGTACCGGACGAGCTGCTCGATGGAGATCATCGACAGCCCGTGGGTGTCGGCGAACTCGCGCAGCTCCGGCCCGCGCTTCATCGTGCCGTCGTCGTTGACGATCTCCACCAGCACGCCCGCCGGCGTCAGCCCGGCGAGGCGGGCCAGGTCGACGGAGGCCTCGGTGTGGCCGCGGCGCACGAGGACGCCGCCCTCGCGGTAGCGCAGCGGGAAGACGTGCCCGGGTCGCGTCAGCTCCCAGGGCTCGGTCGCGGAGTCGGCGAGGGTCCGCGCGGTGTGGGCGCGGTCGGCGGCCGAGATGCCGGTGGTGACGCCGTCTCGGGCGTCGACGGAGATCGTGTACGCCGTCCGCAGCGGGTCGCGGTTGTGCGGCGTCATCAGCGGGATCTCGAGGCGGTCGAGGGTGCGGGCCTCCAGGGGCACACAGATCACGCCGCTGGAGTGGCGGATCGTGAAGGCCATCAGCTCGGGCGTCGCGCGGGAGGCCGCGAAGACGAGGTCGCCCTCGTTCTCGCGGTCCTCGTCGTCGACGACGACGACGGCCTTGCCGGCCGCCACGTCGGCGATCGCCTGCTCGACGTCGTCCAGGCGCACGCTCACGCGGGGACCTCCTCGGTCGGTCGGGTGGTGTCAGTCGGTCCGGGGAGGCGCCGCGACGCGCGGACCCAGGCCACGAGCCCGGCGACGCAGAACACCCCGTAGAACAGGTACATGAAGGCCGTCGGGTAGTAGCCGGCCTGGACGAGGGTGGTCACCCCGACGACGTCGACGGCGATCCAGACCAGCCAGAACTCGACGTACCCCTTGGCCATCCCCCAGGTCGCCAGCAGCGAGCCGGCGAGGATCCAGGCCTCGGTGACCGGGCCCCAGGACCCGATCAGCAGCAGCAGGACGTACGCCGCGGCGTAGCCGAGGGCCGCGAGCCCGAGCAGCCGCAGCCGCTCGCCGGCGGAGGCCCACCGCGGGGTCAGCGCGCCGCCGTCCGCGGCGTCGGCGCCGTGGGTCCAGCGCCAGAACCCGTAGACCCCGACGGCGACGAACATGAGCTGGCGGCCCGCCTGCCCCCACAGCGGTTCCCCGGCGGTGTGGCCGCCGAGCTCGCCGGTGACGAACACGGTGAAGAGCAGGACGTTGCCGACCAGCCCGACCGGCCAGGCCCACACGGTGCGACGCATGCCGAGCACGGCGCTGGCCAGGCCGAACAGGTTGCCGACGACCTCGCGCACGGCGAGGGCGCCGCCGGCGACGGGGATCACCCCGTGCAGCAGCCACTGGATCGCGGTCTCGATCACGGGGTCACCGCCGTCGCGCGCGCGCCGAGCAGCTTCTCCACGTGCTTGGCGAGGACGTCGACCTCGAGGTTGACGCGGTCACCGGGCTGCCGGTGGCCCAGCGTGGTGCGGGCGAGCGTCTCCGGGATGAGGCTGACGGCGAAGCCGGTGGGGGTCGTCCGCAGCACGGTGAGGCTGACGCCGTCCACCGCCACGGACCCCTGGTCGACGAGGTAGCGGCCCAGCGCGGGGTCGGGCAGGTCCACCGTGACGACGTCCCAGTTCTCACCGGGCTCCCGCGACACCACCGTGCCCACGCCGTCGACGTGGCCCTGCACGAGGTGGCCGCCGAGCCGGGTGGACAGGGTCGCTGCGCGCTCGAGGTTGACCGGTGCGCCGTCGACGACGTCGCCGAGCGAGGTGCGCTCGAGCGTGGCGAGCATGACGTCGGCGGTGAAGGTGCCGTCGCCCTGGTCGGCGACGGTGAGGCAGCAGCCGTTGACGGCGATCGAGTCCCCACCGGCGGCGTCCGCCAGCACGACCTCGGCGGCGACGGTGAGCCGCGCTGACTCCGTCCCGCGCTCGACGGCGCGGACGGTGCCGAGCTCCTCGACGATCCCGGTGAACATCTGACCCTGCCTTCCCTGCTGCCTGCTGGAGGCTCCGGGGCGGGTCGTGCGCGGGGCGGATCGGCACTGGACCTCGTCGCACGGGGCGTCGTCGTCGGGTGCCGGCCACCGCCTGCGCGCTCTTCCCATCCGGACTCTCACCGTCGGTCCAGGAATCCCACCTGGTCAGCCGGTCACTGGATGTGACCGGGTCGCGGACTGTCACCGCCGGCTCGGAATTGCACCGACCCCAGAGCACGCGAGCGTTCGCTCGTCTACGGGCCCAATATGCCAGAGGTGCGCTTTGTTCCCGGTGTCGGATCGCTCACGCCCGCCGACCCCCACCTCGGCGGTTCCTGGCGGGTCCGCCGCTACGCGCCCTCGGTCGCGGCGGCCTCCGCGAGGCGACGGAGCTCCGCCACCATCGCGTCGGGGTCGTCGGCGGAGTAGACGGCGCTGCCGGCGACGAACGTGTCCGCCCCGGCCTCGGCGCAGCGGCCGATGGTGTCGGGCGAGACCCCGCCGTCCACCTGCAGGCGGACCTCGCCGCCGTGCGCGTCGACGAGCGCGCGGGCGCGCCGGATCTTGGGCAGGACGAGGTCGAGGAACGACTGGCCGCCGAAGCCGGGCTCGACGGTCATGAGCAGGAGCATGTCGAGCTCGCCGAGCAGGTCGGCGTACGGGTCCACGGGGGTGGCGGGCCTCAGCGCCATGCTGGCGCGGGCGCCGGCCGACCGGATCTCCCGCGCGAGCCGCACCGGGGCGGCGGCCGCCTCGACGTGGAACGTCACCGAGGCGCACCCCGCCTCGACGTAGGTCACGGCGTGCCGGTCGACGTCCGCGATCATCAGGTGGGCGTCGAGCGGGACGCTGCTCACCGCGGCCAGCGCCTCGACCATGGTGGGTCCGAAGGTCAGGTTCGGGACGAAGTGGTTGTCCATGACGTCGACGTGGACGAGGTCGGCGCCGGGGATGCGGGCCACCTCCTCGCCCAGTCGCGCGAAGTCGGCGTTGAGGATGCTCGGCGTGATCTGGATGCCCACGGCCCGAACCTAGCGGTGCGCCACCGGTGGCTCAGCGGTGCGGCTCGATCACCGTCTTGAGACCGTCGCGGGCCAGGGCACGGTCGAACGCCCCGCCCGCCTCGTCGAGGGCGAAGGTGCGGTCGACGAGGCCGTCGAGGCTCAGACGGCCGGACGCCAGCAGGGCCAACGCGGCCGGGTAGCTGTCGCGCATGCGCCGGACCGTCGTGAGACGCACACCCTTCCGGCGGGCCAGGTCGGCCGGGAACGAGGTGACGTTGCCGTCGGGGATGCCCGCCAGGACGACGTCGCCGTCCGGCGCCACGGCCCTCAGCGCCTCGACGAGCGCGTCCGGCGAGCCGCAGGCGTCGTACACGACACCCACGCCGTCGGGCGCGGTCTCGGCCCAGACGTCCTCCTCGCGGGCCGGGGCGGCGTCCAGGACGGCGTCGACGCCCCCGGGTCCGACCAGCGCGGCCTCCCGCCGGTGGGCCAGCGGGTCCACGCCGACCACGCGACCGGCGCCGGCCGCGCGGGCGACCCGGCAGACGAGCTGGCCGATGGGTCCCAGACCCACGACGGCGACGGTGCCCCCGACCGGCACCCCGACCAGCTGCACGGCGTACGTCGCGACCCCGAGCGGCTCGAGCAGCGCGGCGTCGACGGCGGTGCTGCCCTCGGGCATCGGGGAGAGCAACCGGGTCGGCCAGGCGATCCGCTCGGCCAGACCGCCCGGCGCAGTGCCGTCGCCGGCGAAGCGGATGGCGCGGCACAGGTTGTGCTTGCCCGCCTCGCACAGTGCGCACCGCCGGCAGCTGTCCGCCGGGTCGAGCGCGACGACCAGGCCGGCGTACGGGCCGGTGAGGGCACGGCCACCGATCTCGTGGCCGGGCACGACGGGCTGCGACAGCACGGCGCTGCCGATGCGGCCCTCGTCGTACCAGTGCAGGTCGCTGCCACAGATCCCCAGCGCCTCGACGGCGACGAGCGTCTCGTCCTCGGCGGGCTCCGGGTCGGGCACCTCGGCCGGGCGAAGGTCGTGGGCGCCGTGCAGCAGGGCGGCCCTCATGTCGTGCTCACGGCGTCCTCACGCATCCTCACTCGGGCTCCGGTTCCTCGCGGGTCCGGGTGACCTGCAGGGTCTCCATCTCGCACCCCATCGCCTGCAGCGCCCGGACCAGCGCGCGGGCCATCCGGGGCGCCGACTGCAGCGGGGCCTCCCGCCACAGGGTGGTGCTGTCGGTCGACCACGGCTTCTCCCACCCCTGCGCCAGCAGGGCGTCCACCGTCGCCGGGTCGAGGTCCCACTCGCCGCCCCACGACCGGGCACCGACCACCTCGCCGATCAGCACCGACTGCGCGGCCGTCACCGAGACCCAGCGCCGGGCGGGGACGGGCGGCAGCGGGCCGAGGCCGAAGAACGACCGCTTGCGCGGGCCGGTGTCGTCGCCGACCACGACGCAGTCGTACACGTCCAGCGACAGCATGGCGCTCGTGAGCCGTCGGGCCAGGTCGTCCCAGCTGCCTCTCATCGGCGGAGCCTCCTCATCGGTCCTCGTCCCCCGCGCCGTCGGGCTGCTCGGCGCCGTCGCGCTCGTCGCGGTCCGCCCACTCGAGGAGCGGAGTGACGTCGAAGGCGTGCTCGTCGATGTCCGCGTGGAGGTCGCCGAGCTCGGCGAAGCGCGCCGGGACCGTGGCGATGGTGAAGTCGTCCGGCTCGACGTCGTCCACCTCGTCCCACGTCACGGGCGTCGAGACGGTGCCGCGGGGCGTCCCGCGGACGGAGTACGCCGCCGCGATGGTGTGGTCGCGGCTGTTCTGGTTGTAGTCGACGAACAGGTCGGCGGGGTCGCGGTCCTTGCGCCACCAGGCCGTGGTGACGTCGTCCGCGCGCCGCTCGACCTCGCGGGCGAACGCGAGCGCGGCCCGCCGGACGTCGGCGAAGGGGCGCGGCTCGATGCGCACGTAGACGTGCAGCCCTCGCCCGCCGCTGGTCTTGGGGAACCCCACCGCGCCGAGCTCGTCGAGCACCTCGTGGACGACGGCGGTGGTGCGCTGCACCGTGGCCCAGTCGCAGTCGGGGCCCGGGTCGAGGTCGATGCGCCACTCGTCGGGCTCCTCGACGTGGCCGCGGCGGCTGTTCCACGGGTGGAACTCCACGGTCGACATCTGCACCGCCCAGATGACGCTGCCCAGCTCGGTGACGCAGAGCTCGTCGGCGGTGCGGTTCCAGCGGGGGAAGTGCAGGCGGACGGTCTCGACCCAGTCGGGGGCGCCCTTCGGCAGCCGCTTCTGGTGGACCTTCTCCCCCGACAGCCCCGTCGGGAACCGGTGCAGCATGCACGGCCGCTCCCACAGGGCGTTCACGATCCCGGGACCCACCGCGAGGTAGTAGTCGACGAGGTCCTTCTTGGTGGCGCCGGTCTCGGGGAAGTAGACCCGGTCGGGGTTGCTGACCCGGACCACCCGGTCGTCCACCTCGACCTCGATCGCCGGACTCGTGCTCGCCACCCGCTCAACCTACGGGTCCTAGCCTGCTGCGCGTGGACTTCGACCAGCCTCCGGTGCGCCGCTTCACCCTCGCCGACCCCGGCGCCCTGCCGCGCGGAGCCTGGCCCGCGACGGTGCCCGCCGTCGCGCAGGTGCTGCGCGAGGGCTTCACGCCGGCGAAGGGCGTCACGATGCTGGTGGGTGAGAACGGGTCGGGGAAGTCGACGCTGGTCGAGGGGTTCGCGGAGGCGTTCGGCCTCGCCCCGGAGGGCGGGACGCCGTACGGGCGGCACACGACGCGTCGCTCCGAGTCGCCGCTCGGGCGGGCGCTGCGGGTCGAGCGAGGTCTCGGGTCCGGACGCTACGGGTTCTTCCTGCGCGCCGAGACCATGCACCACTGGTACACGTTCCTCGAGGACAACCCGCCGCCGGACTCGTCGCGCTCGCGCGAGCCGCGCTTCCACGAGATGAGCCACGGCGAGTCGTTCCTCGCCGTCCTGCGCACCCGCTTCGACTCCCCCGGCTTCTACTGCCTCGACGAGCCCGAGGCGGCGTTGTCCTTCTCCTCGACGCTGGGCCTGATCGGCGCCCTCGCCTACCTCGTCGCGGACGGCGGGCAGGCCGTCTGCGCCACCCACTCGCCCGTGCTCGCCGCGATGCCGGGCGTCCGGCTGCTCGAGGTCGGCGAGTGGGGCCTGCGGGAGACCACCTGGGAGGACCTCGAGCTCGTGCGCCACTGGCGCGCCTACCTCGACGCCCCCCAGCGCTACCTCCGGCACGTCGTCGACTGACGCGGTCGGCCGCAGGACGTCGAGGGCGACGCGGACGTCAGGCGCGGCGGAGGAGGGCCGTGAACATCGCGTCGGTGCCGTCGCGGTGCGGCCAGAGCTGGTCGGTGGACTCGACGGCGACGTCCGGGGAGTCGGCGTACGGCGCCACGACGTCGCGGGTCTCGGCGAGCACGGGCGAGCAGGTGGCGTAGAGGACGACGCCGCCCGGGCGGACCAGCCGCAACGCGGAGTCGAGCAGCTGCCGCTGGAGCGGGACGAGGTCGTCGAGGTCCGAGGGACGCCGCCGCCACCGTGACTCCGGGCGCCGCCGCAGCGCGCCCAGCCCCGTGCAGGGGGCGTCGAGCAGGACGCGGTCGAAGGACCCGGCCTCCCAGGGCCCGTCGCGACCGTCGGCGACCGTCACCTCGGGCTCGCCCGGCATGCCCGCGAGCGAGCGGCGGACCAGGTCGGCGCGGTGCGGCGCGACCTCGTTGGCGACGAGGTGGGCGCCGCGTCCGGCGGCGAGGCCCGCCAGGAGCGCGGCCTTGCCGCCCGGTCCGGCGCAGAGGTCGAGCCAGCGGTGGTCCCCGCCGGCCAGCGGCGCGTCGGCCAGGGCGGTCGCGACCAGCTGGGAGCCCTCGTCCTGCACCCCGGCGAGGCCGTCCCGGACGGCGAGAACGGCGCCGGGGTCCCCGGAGGCGAGCACGACGCCGTACGGCGACCGCGGGGTCGCGGTGCCCTCGACCTGCGCGAGCAGGTCGGCGCGGGTGAGTCGGCCGGGACGCGCCACCAGGGTCACGGCGGGCGGCGCGTTGTCGGCGGCCAGCAGGGCGGGCAGCTCGCCGTCGGCGCCGTCGGCGGCCAGGGCCTCGCCGAGGCGCTCGACCACCCACGCCGGGTGGCTGTGACGCAGCGGGAGGTCGTCGCCGGCCGGGTCGAGGCGGTCGAGCCAGGCCGCGAGGTCGTGCTCGGCGACCCGGCGCAGGACGGCGTTCGCGAACCCGCCGGCACCCGCCCCCGCCCGGTCCCGGACCAGGTCGACGGTCGTCGAGATCGCGGCGTGCGCGGGGACCCGCATCGCGAGCAGCTGGTGGGCGCCGAGGCGCAGCGCGTCGAGGACCTTCGCCGGGGTCGAGGCCAGGGGCCGGTCCGTGCAGGCGTCCAGCACGGCGTCGTACGTGCCCCGGCCGCGGAGGGTCCCGGCGGCCAGCTCGGTGGCGAACGCGGCGTCCCGGCCGCTCAGGCCGGCCTCGCGCAGCACGCGCGGCAGCACCAGGTTGGCGTAGGCGTCGTCGACCCGGACCGCCTTCAGGACCTCGTAGGCGGCGAGGCGGGAGGGGTCGGGGCGGCTCACCCGAGACGCTCGCCGTCGGCGAGGCGCGCGCCCCGGGCCCAGTCGGCGGCCGGCATCATCCGCTTGCCGGTGGCCTTGACCTCACCGAGCCGCACCGGGCTGGTGGCGGTGCCGACGTACACGGCGTTCTTGCGGACCACGAGGCTCCCCGGCGCCGGCCGCGCGGCCCGGACGTCGTCGGGCACGTCGAGGGCGACCGGGCCCAGCTTGAGCCGGTCCTCGCCGTGGGTCGTCCACGCCCCCGGCGCAGGAGTGCACGAGCGGATGCGGCGGTCGACGGCGGCGGCGGGCTCGGACCAGTCGACCCGCGCGTCGGCGACCTCGACCTTGGGGGCGTGGGAGACGCCGTCCTCGGGCTGCTCGCGGGCCTCCAGCGACCCGTCCTCGATGCCGTCGAGGGTCGCGACGAGGAGGTCCGCCCCGGCGACGGCGAGGCGTCCCAGGAGGTCGCCGGCCGTGTCGGTCGGACGGACCCGCTCGGTCATGACGCCGAAGGTGGGGCCGGCGTCCATCGCCCGCACGATCCGGAAGGTCGTGGCGCCCGTGAACTCGTCGCCCGCCCGCACGGCGTGCTGCACCGGCGCGGCACCGCGCCAGGCCGGGAGGAGCGAGAAGTGCAGGTTCACCCAGCCGTGCGGCGGGATGTCGAGCGCGGACTGCGGCAGCAGCGCGCCGTACGCCACGACGGGGCAGCAGTCCGGCTCCCAGCCCCGCAGGGCCGCCTGGAAGTCCTCCTCGCGCGGGTGGCTCGGCTTCAGCACGGGCACGCCGAGCTCCTCGGCCGCCTCGGCCACCGGGCTGGCGACGAGCCGTCGCCCCCGACCGGCCGGTGCGTCCGGGCGCGTGACCACGCCCACGAGCTCGTGGCCCGAGGCGGCGACGGCGCGCAGCGACGGGACGGCGACCTCCGGGGTCCCGGCGAAGACGACCCTCACAGGCTCCCCCTCACAGGCCGAGCCCGCCGGTGACGTGCGGCGAGACCTGCACGCGCGGCTGCTCGGCGGCGAACCAGTCCGCGGCGCGGACCTCGGCCATCACCCGACGGCGCTCCTCGGTGTCGAGGCGGTCGATGAACAGCACGCCGTCCAGGTGGTCGGTCTCGTGCTGGATGGCGCGCGCCAGGAGCTCGGAGCCGTGGACGGTCACCGGCTCGCCGTGCATGTCGAAGCCCCGCGCGACGACGCTCATGGCCCGTCGGCACTCCGCGGTCAGCTCGGGCAGGGACAGGCAGCCCTCGAGGCCCTCCTGCTGCTCCTCGCTGAGCTCGAGCACGGGGTTGACCAGGTGACCGACCTCGCCGTGCACCGACCACGTGAAGACCCGCAGGCCGACCCCGATCTGCGGTGCCGCGAGACCGGCGCCGGGGGCGTCGAGCATCGTGTCGGTGAGGTCGGCGACCAGTCGGCGCAGCTCGGCGTCGAAGTCGGTCACCTCGGCGGCGCGGCGACGCAAGACGGGGTCGCCGAACAGACGGACGGGCCGGACGGCCACCGGCACTCCTCTCCCCCGGCTCTCGCCGGGGACTTCTCGGGCGAGCACCCGATTCTAGGGAGGCGGGAGGTCACAGCCCGGGCGGGTCGACCTGCACCCGGACGGCCGCCTGCTTGCGGGCCGACCGGGTGCGCTGCAGGTCGCCCAGGACCGTGGACAGCGTCGTCCCGTCCGCGCGCGGCACCCGCAGGACGAGCCGCTGCAGGTCGGACTCGGTCGGTCCGGTGCCGGCGGCCGGGACCGGCCCGAGCACCGTCACCTGCGGCGGCGGGTCGAGCTGCGCCAGCACCTCGTCGAGGACGTCGGGCGCGGCGGTCAGCGAGGCCATCCGGGTCGCGGGCGGCAGGCCCGCCTCGGTGCGGACGGCGACCTCGCGGTCGGCGAACCCGGCCGGGTCCCACCGCACGAGCGCCTGCAGGGCGGGGTGCGACGGGTCGCCGACGGCGACCACCCTCCCGCCGGGCCGGACGAGGCCCGCGGCCCCGAGCCAGCGCCGCAGGGCCTCCTCGTCGCTGCGGAGGTCGACCCGGCCGAGCGTCAGCCAGGTGTCGAGCAGGACCACGGCGGCGTACCCGTCGCCCTCGACGACCGGTTCCGCCCCCGGCGTCGCCACGACCACCGCGGGCTCGTCGCCCACGGTGGCGAGGACCTGCTCGCCGCTGGAGGACCGCATCCGCGCGCCGGGCAGGGCGCGACCCAGCTCCTCGACCGTGCGGTCCGAGCCCCGCACGGGGGCCCGCAGGCCACGGGAGCCGCAGACCGCGCAGCGGTGGTCGTCGGCCCGCTGCCCGCACCACCGGCAGGTCGGCACCCCTCCGGCTGCGGTGACCGCGAGCGGCCCGGCGCACCGGGCGCAGCGCGCCGGGGTGCGGCAGGTCTCGCACGCCAGGCTGGGCGCGTAGCCCGCCCGC
This sequence comes from Nocardioides sp. CFH 31398, assembly GCF_022436705.1. GTDB lineage: Bacteria > Actinomycetota > Actinomycetes > Propionibacteriales > Nocardioidaceae > Nocardioides. The sequence continues at coordinate 15,731 of NZ_JAKUHT010000029.1, forward strand.
GGCACCTGGACCAGAACCGGCCCCGGGTCGGCGCCGGTCAGGGCGTCGCGCACGAGGTCGCGCGCCGCCGTCGGGAACCGGGCGGCCCGCCCGGCGGGGTCGCGGGCGACCTCGCGGTCGTCGGCGCCCGCCACGTGCACGGAGACCCGCGCCCGGAGCGTCTCCCGGGTCGGTGCGATGGCGTGCGCCCAGCCGGAGTGCACGAGCTGCGCGCCCTCGACCGTCCGGGTGAAGCCGCCCACGAGGACGGCGGTGTCCTGCTGCGTGGCCCGCAGCAGGAGGGTCTCCCGGGCGTGGGGGTACGGCGCACGCGGCTCGGAGAAGAGGTCGTCGCCGTCGTCCCAGATCGCCACGAGGCCGAGGTCGGCCACCGGCGCCAGCGCGGCGGCGCGGGTGCCGACGACGACGCGGACGGCGCCGCGGGAGACGGCGAGGAAGTCGCGGTAGCGACGGGAGGGTCCGGCGTCCGCGCGCAGGGCGACGTGGCGGCCCTCGCCGAGCGCCGCGGTGAGCGCCGCCGAGACCCGGTCGACGTCGCGGCCGTCCGGGACGCAGATCAGCGCACCCTGGCCCGCCGCGTCGGCGACGGCCGCCGCGGTGGCGAGCATCGCCGGCCAGTCGGCGCCCGGCGCCGCCGTCCACACCGCCCGGGGCCGGGGGCCGTCGCTGCCCTCGGCCAGGTGCGCGAGGAAGGCCTCCGCGGGCTCGTGGTCCACCCAGGCCGCGGTGGCGGCGGCGAGCGCGGGCCCCGGCGCGGGCGGCTCCGGGGCGGGCGGGGTGTCCTGCTTCTCCACCGTCGCGTGGCGGGGCGGGACCGCGAGCCTCAGGACGTCGCCGCGCGTCCCCGCGTAGCGCCGCGCGACGGTGGCGGTCAGGGTCGCGACCTCCGGGTGGAGCACCCGCTCGGCGCTCACCACCCGCCGCAGCGGGCGCAGGGTCCCGCCGTGCTCGCTGGCGTCGCGGCGGGCGACGACGAAGCCGTCGACGTCCTGCCCGGCGAAGCGCACCTTGACCCGGACGCCGGGCCGGGCGGTCTCGGCGGCGTCGGCCGGCACCAGGTAGTCGAAGGGCCGGTCGAGGTGTGCCAGGGGCACGTCGACCAGCACCGAGGCGACCGGGTCGACCTCCGCCACGGGCTTCGGGGGCTTCTTCTCCCGTGCCTCCGCCCGCTTCCGCGACGCCCGCGCCGTCGAGCGCACGACCTCGGGCAGGAGGGCCGGCTGGCCGGCGTCCTGCTCGTGGTGGCGGCCCGGGTCGTGGCCCGGGCCGGGGTCGGAGTGCGTCACGTGGCCGATCCTGGCAGCGACCGCCGACAGGTCACGGGTCCCCGTCCACAGGCCCCGGACCGGTGGCCCGGTGCGGTGCTCAGACGCCTGCGGCGGCCTTCAGCGCGTCGGCACGGTCGGTGCGCTCCCAGGTGAACTCGGGCAGCTCGCGGCCGAAGTGGCCGTACGCCGCGGTCGCGGCGTAGATCGGGCGCAGCAGGTCGAGGTCGCGGATGATCGCGGCGGGGCGGAGGTCGAAGACCTCGAGGACCGCCTCCTGGATCTTCTCGTCGTCCACGACGCCGGTGCCGAAGGTCTCGATGAAGACGCCGACCGGCGCGGCCTTGCCGATGGCGTAGGCGACCTGAGCCTCGCAGCGTCGGGCGAGGCCCGCGGCGACGACGTTCTTGGCCACCCAGCGCATCGCGTACGCCGCGGAGCGGTCCACCTTGCTCGGGTCCTTGCCCGAGAAGGCGCCGCCGCCGTGGCGGGCCATGCCGCCGTAGGTGTCGATGATGATCTTGCGACCGGTCAGCCCGGCGTCGCCCATGGGGCCGCCGACGACGAAGCGCCCGGTGGGGTTCACCAGCAGCCGGTAGTCGGCCGAGGGGATGTCGAACGCCTCCAGGACCGGGTCCACGACGTGGGTCTTGACGTCCTTCTCGAGGGTGTCGAGGTCGACGTCCTCGGCGTGCTGGGTCGACAGCACGACGGTGTCGACGCGCACCGGGCGACCCTCGGCGTCGTACTCGATGGTGACCTGCGTCTTCCCGTCCGGGCGCAGGTAGGGCAGCGTGCCGTCCTTGCGGACCTCGGTCAGCCGCTGCGCGAGGCGCTGGGCGAGCGTGATCGGCAGCGGCATCAGCTCGGGGGTGTCGTCGCAGGCGTAGCCGAACATCAGGCCCTGGTCGCCGGCGCCCTGCTTGTCGAGCGCGTCCACGGACCCGGTGCGGGACTCGTGGCCGGTGTCGACGCCCTGGGCGATGTCGGCGGACTGGCCGCCGATCGCGACCTGCACGCCGCAGCTGGCGCCGTCGAAGCCCTTCTCGGAGGAGTCGTAGCCGATCTCCAAGATCTTCTTGCGCACCAGCTCCGCGACCGGGGCGTACGCCGTGGTGCCGACCTCGCCGGCCACGACGACGAGGCCGGTGGTCAGCAGGGTCTCGACGGCCACGCGGCTGCCGGGGTCGTGCTCGAGGAGGTAGTCCAGGACGGTGTCGCTGATCTGGTCGGCGATCTTGTCCGGATGACCCTCGGTCACGGACTCGGACGTGAAGAGGCGTCCTGGCACGGGCTCAGCTCCTGTGAGGTGGGATGGGGCCCCCTGCGGACCCGGTCCGTCAACCCTAACCAGATCGATGGTCGATGCCCGCACCCGGACGAGTCGTGGGCACGGCCGCCCCGGAGGGGGTCAGGGACTCCTCAGGACCCGGCCAGGCGCCGGGTCACGGCGTCCCACACCGCGTGGGCCAGCACGCCCTTGGGACCGGCGGGCACGGGGGTGGGCTCCGAGCCCTCGGCGTCGAGGACGACGGCCTCGGTGTCGGGGCGGCCGAAGACGCGCCCGTCGCCGACGTCGTTCAGCACGAGCAGGTCGCAGCCCTTGCGCCGCAGCTTGTCGGTGGCGAGCGTGAGGACGTCGGTGTCCCCGTCGCCCGTCTCGGCGGCGAAGCCGACGACGACCTGGTCCGGGCCGCCGGGCCGGGTGGCCGACAGCTCCCTGAGCACGTCGGGGGTCTGCACGAGCTCGAGCGCGGGTGCGCCGTCCCCGGTCTTCTTGATCTTGGTCTCGCTGCGCGCGGCGGGAGTGAAGTCCGCGGGGGCGGCGGCCATGACCACCGCGTCCGCGTCGGACGCGGCGGCGAGCACGGCGTCGCGCAGGTCCGCCGTCGAGTCGACCTCGACCACCGTGACGCCAGCCGGTGTCGGCAGGTCGACGTGGGCGCGGACCAGCGTCACGCGGGCGCCGCGGCCGAGCGCCGCGACGGCCAGCGCCTGGCCCTGGCGGCCCGACGAGCGGTTGCCGAGGAACCGGACGGGGTCGAGGGCCTCCCGGGTGCCGCCCGCGGAGACGACGACGTGCCGGCCGGCGAGGTCGGTGCCCCGCTCACCGCGCAGCAGCAGGTCGCGGGCGGCCTCGAGGATCGCGTCGGGGTGCGGCAGCCGCCCGCGGCCGGTGTCGGCGCCGGTCAGCCGGCCGGAGTCCGGGTCCAGCACGTGCACGCCGCGCTCGCGCAGGGTGGCGACGTTCGCCCGCGTGGCGGGGTGCTCCCACATCTCGGTGTGCATCGCCGGCGCCATGAGCACCGGGCACCGGGCGGTCAGCAGGGTGTTGGTGAGCAGGTCGTCGGCGAGGCCGTGGGCGGCCTTGGCGAGGATGTCGGCCGTCGCGGGGGCCACGACGAGCAGCCCCGCCTCGCGGCCGATGCGGACGTGCGGGACCTCGTGGACCGACGCCCACACGTCGGCGGCCACCGGCTTGCCGGACAGGGCGGCCCAGGTGGGGGCGCCGACGAACTCCAGCGCGCTTGCGGTGGGCACGACGGTGACGTCGTGGCCCGACTCCGTCAGGCCGCGGAGCAGCTCGCAGCCCTTGTACGCGGCGATGCCCCCGGCGACGCCGAGGACGACGCGGGGGGCGGGGGCCCGGAGGCCGGGCTCGCTCACTCCTCGAACGCGGGACCGGACTCCGTGGCGGCCTGCAGGGCGGCCTCCTCGGCGGCGAGCTCGGCCGGGTCGGCCTTCTCGCAGGTGAGCAGGTCGTCGTTGATCTCGCGCAGCGCGATGGAGAGCGGCTTCTCCTGCACGTGGGTGTCGACCAGCGGGCCGACGTACTCGAGCAGGCCCTCGCCGAGCTGGGAGTAGTACGCGTTGATCTGACGGGCGCGCTTGGCGCTGTAGAGCACCAGCTGGTACTTGCTGTCGGTCTTCGTCAGCAGGTCGTCGATGGACGGGTTGGTCACGCCCTCGGCGGCGATGTGGGGGGCAGACACAGGAGGACCTCGCTGGAGCTCGGAGTAACCGGGGTGTCGACGGGCGAGCGGTGCTCTACCTCTCAGCGCCTCTCAGCGCTGTCGCCCGGACACGGACGTCAGCAACGTTACCAACTCCGCCGCAGCGGCACGAACTTCGTGGTTGACGATGGTGACGTCGAACTCGGTCTCGGCGGCCAGCTCGGTGCGCGCGGTGAGCAGCCGGCGCTCCCGCTCGGCCTCGGACTCGGTGCCCCGGCCGACGAGCCGGCGCACGAGCTCGTCCCACGACGGGGGCGACAGGAACACGAACAGCGCCTCGGGCATCGTCTCGCGCACCTGCCGCGCGCCCTGCAGGTCGATCTCGAGCAGGGCCGGGCGACCCTCGGCCAGCGCGGCCTCCACGGGGGCGCGGGGGGTGCCGTAGCGGTGGGTGCCGTGCACGACCGCCCACTCGAGCAGGTCGCCGGCGGCGACCATGGCGTCGAACTCGGCGGCGCTGACGAAGCGGTAGTGGACGCCGTCGACCTCCCCGGGCCGCGGTGGCCTCGTGGTCGCGGACACCGACAGCCACACCTCGGGGTGGTCGGCGCGGACGGCGGCCGCGACGGTCCCCTTGCCGACGGCGGTGGGGCCGGCGAGGACGACGAGCCGCGAGGTGGCGGGTGCGCTCACGCGCCGTCGCGCGGGCCGAACTCCTCGCGCAGGGCGGCGAGCTGCTTCGCGCCGAGCCCCCGCACGCGCCGGGACTCCGCGATGCCCAGGCGCTCCATGGTCTGGCGGGCACGCACGCGGCCGAAGCCGGGCACCGACTGCAGGAGGTCCACGACCCTCATCTTGCCGACGACCTCGTTGCGCTGGCCCTCCTCGAGCACCTCGACGAGCGATCCGCCGCCGTGCTTCAGGCGGTTCTTGACCTCGGCCCGTTCGCGGCGGGACGCCGCGGCCTTGTCCAGAGCGGCCTGGCGTTGCTCGGGCGTCAGGGGGGGCAGTGCCACGGAAAGGAGTCCTCGTCGTCGACGGCTGGGCCGGTCGGGTCAATCTGTCAGATGCCCAGGCCCCCCGGCAATCGGGGGCACGGGCGTGCTCCCGCCGGGGCCGGGGCGGCGGGCCGCGTCACAGCCGGAGGGGGGTCCCGCACACGTCGAGGGCCTGCTGCTCGAGGTCGTCCATGGCCTGGACGGTCTCGGGCGCGGCGAGGTCGTCGGCGGCCTGGCGGATGCGGGCCCGCTCCTGGTCGTCGAGGTCGGCGGGCGGGTCCCGCGGGTCGTACGTCGCGGGGTCGACGTCGGCCTCGTCGAGGGTGGTCTCGAGGACGTCGATGCGGTCGAGGACGAGGTCCCAGTCGTCGGTGATGTCCTCGGGTGCGTCGCCGGCGAGCTCGCGGTAGACGTCGCGCGCCTCGAACAGGGCGAGGGCGTCGCCGGACTCGGCGATCTCGCCCAGGCGGTCCTGGTTGTCGGCGACGGCGTCGCAGTAGGTCTCGGTCGCGTCGGCGCAGCCGCCGGCGAGCAGCAGCACGCCGGCGAGGGCCAGGCCGGCCACCGCCGGACCTCGGGGCCTCACGGCTCGGCCAGCGCCGCCGCCTGCGCCTGGGCGGCGCGGCAGGCGTCCGCGAGCGCCTCCGGGTCGGGCCCGGCGGCCAGGACCTCGCGGGAGGTGGTGGGCAGGGCGGCCCGGGCGGCGGCGCCGACGAGGCGGCGTACGTCGGCCACGCCGGCGCCCTGCGCCCCGACGCCGGGCAGCAGCAGGGGTCCCCCGACGTCGAGGACCCCGGCGTCCGCGCCCGCGGGCAGCGTGGCGGTGGCTCCGACGACCGCGCCGAACGAGCCCAGCGCGGCGCCGTCGGCGAGCTCGGGGCGGTTCAGCTCGCGGAGGCCGTCCAGGACGGTGACGGCGACCGCCCGGCCGTCGTCGCCCCGCGCGTGCTGGACGGCGGCGCCCTCGGGGTTCGAGGTGAGCGCGAGGACGAACAGCCCCGCGCCGTGGGTCCGGGCGGCCTCGACGAAGGGGTCGAGCGAGCCGAGGCCCAGGTAGGGGCTCAGGGTGACGGCGTCGCCCGCGAGGTCGCTGGCGGGGTCGAGCAGCCCGTCGGCGTACGCCGCGGAGGTGGAGCCGATGTCGCCGCGCTTGGCGTCGAGCAGCGCGAGCGCCCCGGTGGCGCGGACGTCGGAGAGGGTGCGTGCCAGGACGGCGACCCCGGCGCTGCCGAAGCGCTCGAAGAACGCCGCCTGGGGCTTGAGGACGGGCGAGAGCGGGCCGAGGACGGCGACCGCGTCGCGCGCGAAGCGCTCGAGGCCCGTGACGTCGTCGGGGAGGCCCCACGCGGCCAGCAGGCCGGGGTGGGGGTCGATGCCCACGCACATCCGGCCCCGCTCGCCCAGCGCGGTGTGCAGCCGTGCGCCGAACCTCACGCCGGCACCCCCGCCCCGTCCGCCGCCCCGTCGCCGCCCGCGGGCTCGGCGGCCAGCTCGGCGCTGATGCGGTGGGCCGTCGTCGGGTCCGCCAGGAGCGCGGAGCCGACCTGGACGGCGACGGCACCCGCGGCGAGCATCGCGCGGGCGTCGTCCGCGGTCGCGACGCCGCCGCACCCCATCACCGGCAGGGTCGGCAGCCCGGCGTGGACCTCGGCGACGCAGCGCCGGGCGACGGGGAACAGGGACGGGCCGCTGAGCCCGGCGTGGCGGCCGTCGGGCATCAGGGCAGGCAGGGAGTGGCCGACCACGAGGCCGTCGACGCCCGCCTCGACGAGGGCGAGGGCCTGGTCGAGGACGCGCAGCGGGTCGGGGCGGACCTTCGCCAGCACCGGGACGTCGCGCGGCAGCTCGCGCCGGCACGTCGCGACGATGCGGGTCGCGACGAGGCCCGAGGCCATCGGCTCACGGGTCTCGACGAGGCCCCAGTCGAGGGGGTCCGGCTCGGACAGGTCGACCTCGACCGCCGCGACGCCGGGCGACTGCCCGACGCGGCGGGCGAGCTCGGCGTGCTCGGCGACCGTCTCCCCCGCGATCGAGACCACGACCCTGGCGCCGGCCCGGACGAGCCAGGGCAGCTCGGTGGCCAGGAACCGGTCGAGGCCGGGATTCTGCAGGCCGACGGCGTGGAGCAGCCCGGAGGGCGACTCGACGACCCTCGGCAGCGGTCCCCCGGGGCGGGGGCGCAGCGTGATGGTGCGGGTGACGAAGCCGCCGAGGGCCGACAGGTCGCCGTACGCGGCGAGCTCGCGGCCCGTCCCGGCGCAGCCGGCGGCGGTGAGGACCGGTCCCGGCAGGTCGACGGTGGCGACGTGGCGGCCCATCAGACGGCGCCTCCCCCGGCGGTCTCGGCGGTCTCGGTGGGCACACGGCCGAGCGAGTCCCACCGGACCCGGTCGCCGCGGAGCACGGGTCCCTCGGTGCAGCCGCGGACCATCCGCACCACGCGGTCCTCGCCGAGGACGGGGACGGCGCAGCCCTGGCACAGTCCGGTGAGGCACGGACCGGGCTGCTCGAGCGCGGTCTGGCTCCACGCGCCGGCGTCCTCGGCGGCCCCGGCGACCCGTGCGAGGGTCGCGGCGGGGGCGGCGGCGTACACGACGTCGGCCTCGGCGCGGGCGAGCACCTCGGGCAGCGCGGCGCCGACGAGGTCGGCGAGCGACGACCCGGCCCCGGCGCGACCGACGGAGCCGTCGCCGGTGACGACCGTGACGGACCGGGCGGTGCGGCGGGCCTCGAGGGCCGCGAGGAGGCGCGACTCGTCGGCGGCGGCGAGGAGGATGACGACGGTGCAGCCGCGCTCCTTCAGCCGTGACGCCAGCGGGAACAGGCAGGCGGCGGAGTAGCCCTCGCCGACCAGGACGCACGAGACCGGGTCGCGAGGCAGGGAGAACGGGCGTCCGAGGGGGCCGGTGACCTCGAGCCGGGTGCCGGCGGGCTGGGCCGCGAGCCACCGGCTGCCGGGGCCGACGGGGTCGACGACGACCTCGACGGCGCTGCCGAAGCCGCCGACGGTGCGGACGCCCCGGATCCAGAAGGCGCGCCGTCCGAGGCGGCCCTCACCGGCGGGCAGCGCGACGAAGGTGCCGGGGCGGGCGCGCTCGGCGACGTCGGGGACGGCGAGGGTGAGGTGCTGGTAGGCACCGACCTTCTTCGTGGTGAGGATCTCGCCGGTGACGTGACGCGGACCGGTGGGGGTGTCGGGGGCGCCGCCCGCGGTGGTCGACCCGGTGGCGGTGCTCACGGGACCAGCCCCGCGACGGTACGGCGGACGAACGCCGGGCCCTCGTAGACGAACCCGGTGTAGGACTGCAGCAGCGTGGCACCGTCGCGCAGCCGCTCGGAGGCCTCGGCGGCGTCGGCGATGCCGCCGACCGACACCAGCGTGAGGCGGTCGCCGGCACGGCGGTGAAGGAGGCGCAGCACCTCCCGGGAGCGGGCGGCGACGGGTGCGCCGGACAGGCCGCCGGCCCCGGCGGCGGCGACGTCCGCGGGCGGGCTGAGCAGCCCGTCGCGCGCGATCGTGGTGTTGGTGGCGACGATCCCGGCCAGCCCCTGGGCGACGGCGAGGTCGGCGACGGCCTCGACGTCCTCGTCGGCGAGGTCGGGCGCGATCTTCACCAGCAGCGGCAGCGGGCTGGTCCGGTGCGGGGTCGCGGTGTCCGCGCGACGTCGTACGGCGGCCAGGATGGGCTCGAGCCGCTCGACGTTCTGCAGGTCGCGCAGGCCCGGGGTGTTCGGGGAGCTGACGTTGACGACGAGGTAGTCGGCGTACGGCGCCAGCAGGCCGGCGCTCAGCTCGTGGTCGGCGACGGCCTCGTCGTCGGCGACGACCTTGGTCTTGCCGATGTTGACGCCGAGGACGACGTCGGGGGTGCGTCCGGCGTGGGCGAGACGGGCGGCGCGCAGCGCGAGCCGGGAGGCGACCGCTTCGGCACCCTCGTTGTTGAAGCCCATCCGGTTCACGACGGCGCGGTCGGCGGGGAGGCGGAACAGCCGCGGTCGCGGGTTGCCCGGCTGCGGGCGTCCCGTGACGGTGCCGACCTCGACGTGGGAGAACCCCAGGCCGGCCAGCGCGTCGACGCCGACGGCGTTCTTGTCGAAGCCGGCGGCGAGGCCCAGGGGGTGCGAGAAGCGCAGCCCCATGGCGGTGACGGGGCGGGCGCCGGAGGGGGCGACGGGCGCCCGCTGGAGCACCGGACGGGCGGCGCGGACGGCGGCGAACCCGACCCGGTGCGCGCGCTCGGCGTCGATGCGGGTGGCGACGACGTCGAAGAGGCGGCGGTACGTGCTCACGCCTCCGGCCCTCCTCGCGATGCTGACCCCCGAGAGCCCCGCCGCTCGGCGGGCTGCGGTGAGGCTAACAGGGCGGGGAGGCGAGCCGACCTGCGAGGATGCGCCGCGTGCGCGACTCCCGGGCCCTCGCCGGTGTGCTCGGCGTCCTGCTGGCGACCGGCTGGGCGGCGAACCACTTCTCGGCCACCATCCCGGTCCTGACCGGGCGCGAGGGCCTGTCGGTCACGCTGATCGACGCCGTCTTCGGGCTGTACGCCGTGGGGCTGGTGCCCGGCCTCTTCCTCGGCGGCGGTCTCTCCGACCGGTGGGGCCGCCCGGCCGTCGTCCTGCCCGGGGCGCTGCTCGCGGCGTGCGGGACCGTCGTCCTGCTGACCTGGCACGAGCCGGCGGGTCTGCTGCTGGGCCGCTTCGTCGTGGGTCTCGGCGCCGGGCTCACCACCGGGGCCGGCACGGCCTGGGCCGGGGATCTCGGCGGCACCCGCGGGACCGTCCTCGCCGGGGTGTTCCTCACCGCCGGCTTCGGCTTCGGTCCGTTGACCTCCGGGGTCGTGGCGCAGTTCCTGCCGCTGCCGCTCGTGCTGCCCTTCGGGCTGTCGCTGGTGCTCTCGCTGGCGGCCGTCGCGGCCGCCGTCCGGTGGAGCGTGCCGGTGACGCCCCGGCCCGTCCGTCGCACGGCCGACTCACCCGCGCCGCCGCCGGTCGAGGCGCACCGCGGCGTCGGGGTGACGCTGGCCTGGTCGGTGCCCGTCGCGATCGTGGTGTTCGCGAGCGCGACCGTCGTCCTTGTGACCCTGACGCCGCGGCTGCCCGGTGACCTCGACGGCCCGCTGCTCATGGGTGTCTCGGCCATCCTGTCCCTGGGCAGCGGGATCGCGGTGCAGACGCTCGCGCGGCGCCGCGGCTTCGGGCCGCGGGCCGGGGTCGTGGGCCTGCTGTTCTCCGCGCTCGGCTTCGCGCTGCTCGCCGCCGGGGGCTCCACGGTGGGGCTGCCGCTGTTCGTCACCGCGTGCGTCGTGATGGGTGCCGCCTACGGCCTCTGCCTGCGGGAGGGCCTGCTGGACGTCGAGTCCCTCGCCCCGCCCGCCCGGCGCGGCGTCCTGACCGGCTTCTTCTACGTCGTCACCTACGTCGGGTTCGGCCTGCCGCTGCTGCTGACCGTCCTCACGCCGTCCGTGGGCGTCCTCTGGCCCCCCGTCGTCCTCAGCGGCGTCGCGCTCGCCCTCGCCGCCCTCCGCACCACCCAGCTCGCCGCCGGCCACCCCGCCCGCTGACGCCCGCCGGGTCGGCACGTCTGCGCACCGAACAGGGCTCGAGTCGGCACGTCTGCGCAGCCCACACGGCTCGAGTCGGCACGTCTGCGCAGCCCACACGGCCCGAGTCGGCACGTCTGCACCGCACGGAGCTCGAGTCGGCACGTCTGTGCCCGCGACTCCCCGCCAGCGCCCCGACCTGCGCAGACGTGACGACTCGACGTCCTCAGCCTGCGCAGACGTGCCGACTCGGCGTCCTCAGCCTCCGCAGACGTGCCGACTCGACGTGCCTAGCGACCCAGCCGGGCGGCCCAGCCCTGGAGGGACTCGACCTGGATGTCGCCGCGCCGGGCGGCCTCGATGCCCTGGACGGCGGCGCCGAGGCCCTGGACGGTGGTGAGGCAGGGGACGTTCGACATCACCGCGGCGGTGCGGATCTCGTAGCCGTCGAGGCGGGCGTTCTCGGTGCCCGCGCTCGCCTGCGCCGAGCCGTACGGCGTGTTGATGATGAGCTGCACCTGGCCGCTCGTGATCATCTGCACGGTCGTCGGCTCGCCGTCCGGTCCCTCGCCCTCGTGGTGCTTGCGGACGACGGTGGCCGGGACGCCGTTGCGCCGCAGCACCTCCGCCGTCCCCTCGGTGGCGAGGATCTCGAAGCCCATGTCGGCGAGGACCTTCACCGGGAAGATCATCGACCGCTTGTCGCGGTTGGCCATCGACACGAAGACCCGGCCGGACGTCGGCAGCGGGCCGAACGCCGCGGTCTGGGCCTTGGCGAAGGCGCGGCCGAAGTTCGCGTCGACGCCCATGACCTCGCCCGTCGACTTCATCTCGGGGCCGAGGACGGTGTCGATCTGGGCGCCGTCCGGGGTGCGGAACCGGTTGAACGGCATCACGGCCTCCTTGACCGCGATCGGCTGGTCGGGCGGCAGCGTGCCCCCGTCGCCGGTCGCGGGCAGGACGCCGGCCGCGCGCAGCTCGGCGACCGTCTCCCCCAGCATCACGCGGGCGGCGGCGCGCGCCAGCGGCGTGGCCGTCGCCTTCGAGGTGAACGGCACCGTCCGCGACGCGCGCGGGTTGGCCTCGAGCACGTAGAGGATGTCGGAGCCGAGCGCGAACTGGATGTTCAGCAGCCCCCGGACGCCGACCCCGCGGGCGATCGCCTCGGTGGCCTCGCGGATCCGCGCGACCTCCCGCTCGCCGAGCGTGATGGGCGGCAGCGCGCACGAGGAGTCGCCGGAGTGGATGCCGGCCTCCTCGATGTGCTCCATCACGCCGCCGAGGAACAGCTCGGTGCCGTCGAAGATCGCGTCCACGTCGACCTCGACGGCATCGTCGACGAACCGGTCGACGAGCACCGGCGCCGTGGGTCCGATGAGCCCGGCGGCGACGTACTTCGTGAGGTAGGTGCGCAGCGACTCCTCGCCGTACACGATCTCCATGCCGCGCCCGCCCAGCACGTACGACGGCCGCACCAGCACCGGGTAGCCGATCGAGCCGGCGATGCGCCGCGCCTCCTCGAACGACGTGGCGGTGCCGTGCTGCGGCGCCACCAGGCCGGCCTCCGCGAGCACGCGCCCGAAGGCGCCACGGTCCTCGGCGAGGTCGATGGCGTCGGGCGACGTGCCGACGATGGGGACGCCGGCCGCGGCCAGGCCCTGGGCGAGCCCCAGCGGGGTCTGGCCACCGAGCTGGCAGATGACGCCGGCGACGGGCCCGGCGGCCTGCTCGGCGGCGATGACCTCGAGCACGTCCTCCAGCGTGAGCGGCTCGAAGTAGAGCCGGTCGGAGGTGTCGTAGTCGGTCGAGACGGTCTCGGGGTTGCAGTTGACCATCACGGTCTCGTAGCCGCCGCCGGGGATCGACTCGTCGGCCAGCGCGAGCGAGGCGTGCACGCACGAGTAGTCGAACTCGATGCCCTGCCCGATCCGGTTCGGCCCCGAGCCGAGGATGACCACGGCCGGCTTCTCGCGGGGCCGCACCTCGGTCTCCTCGTCGTACGACGAGTAGTGGTACGGCGTCGCCGCGGCGAACTCGGCCGCGCAGGTGTCGACCGTCTTGTAGACGGGGCGGATCCCGAGCGCGTGCCGCACGCCGCGGACGACGTCCGGGGTGTAGCCGCGGATCTTGCCGATCTGCGCGTCGGAGAACCCGTGCCGCTTCGCCTTGCGCAGCAGGGTCGGGGTGAGCTCGTCGGCGGCGGTGACCTCGACGGCGATCTCGTTGATCAGGCTGAGCTGATCGAGGAACCAGGGGTCGATGCGCGTGGCCTCGAAGACCTCCTCGAGGCTCGCGCCGGCGCGCAGGGCGTCCATGACGAGCTTGAGGCGACCGTCGTGCGGCGTCCGGATCGCGTCGAGCAGCTCGTCCTTCTCGAGGTCGACCCACTCCTTCGACCAGTCGAAGACGGCGTCGGGGCGCTCGAGGCTGCGCAGCGCCTTCTGCAGCGCCTCGGTGAAGTTGCGCCCGATGGCCATGGCCTCGCCGACCGACTTCATGTGGGTCGTCAGGGCCGGGTCGGCGCCGGGGAACTTCTCGAACGCGAAGCGCGGCACCTTCACCACGACGTAGTCGAGCGTCGGCTCGAAGCTCGCCGGCGTGCTCTGCCCGTCGGGACGGGTGGTGATGTCGTTGCCGATCTCGTCGAGCGTGTAGCCGATCGCGACCTTGGCGGCGATCTTGGCGATCGGGAACCCGGTCGCCTTGCTGGCCAGCGCCGAGGACCGCGAGACCCGCGGGTTCATCTCGATGACGACGATGCGTCCGTCCTCGGGATTCACCGCGAACTGGATGTTGCAGCCGCCGGTGTCGACGCCGACCTCGCGGATCACGCCGATCGAGATGTCGCGCAGCCGCTGGTACTCCCGGTCGGTCAGCGTCATCGCCGGCGCGACGGTGATCGAGTCGCCGGTGTGCACGCCCATCGGGTCGAGGTTCTCGATCGAGCAGACGATGACGACGTTGTCGGCCTTGTCGCGCATCACCTCCAGCTCGTACTCCTTCCAGCCGAGGATCGACTCCTCCAGGAGCACCTCGGTGGTCGGGCTGGCGGCCAGGCCCGCGCCGGCGATGCGCCGCAGGTCGGTCTCGTCGAACGCCAGGCCGGAGCCGGCGCCGCCCATCGTGAAGCTCGGCCGGACGACGACCGGGTAGCCGAGTTCGGAGACCCCGGCCAGGCAGTCCTCCATCGAGTGGCAGATCGCGCTGCGGGCCACCTCGGCGCCCCACTCGGGGGGCAGGTCCTCGACGATCCGCTTGAAGGTCTCGCGGTTCTCGCCCTTCTCGATCGCGTCGATCGAGGCGCCGATGAGCTCCACGCCGTACTTCTCGAGGATGCCCTCGGCGGCGAGGTTCATCGCGCAGTTGAGCGCGGTCTGCCCGCCCAGGGTCGCCAGCAGCGCGTCGGGGCGCTCGCGGGCGATGACCTGCTCGACGTACGCCGGGGTGATCGGCTCGACGTACGTCGCGTCGGCGAACTCGGGGTCGGTCATGATCGTCGCCGGGTTGGAGTTCACCAGGACGACCCGGATGCCCTCCTCCTTCAGCACCCGGCACGCCTGCGTGCCGGAGTAGTCGAACTCGCAGGCCTGGCCGATGACGATCGGCCCGGAGCCGATGACGAGGACGCTGGAGATGTCGTCGCGCTTGCCCATCAGCGAGCACCTCCCATGAGGTCGCAGAACCGGTCGAACAGGTACGCCGCGTCGTGCGGCCCGGCCGCGGCCTCGGGGTGGTACTGCACCGAGAACGCCCGCAGCCTCTCCGCGTCGTCGCGGAGCTCGAGGCCCTCGACGACGTCGTCGTTGAGGCAGACGTGGCTGACGCTCGCCGCGCCGTACGGCGTGGCCGTGACGGCGTCCAGCGGCGCGTCGACCGCGAAGCCGTGGTTGTGGGCGGTGACCTCGACGCGCCCGGTGGTGCGGTCCATCACGGGCTGGTTGATGCCGCGGTGGCCGTAGGTGAGCTTGTAGGTGCCGAAGCCGAGCGCGCGGCCGAACAGCTGGTTGCCGAAGCAGATCCCGAAGTACGGCAGACCCTCGTCGAGCGCCCCCTGCAGCAGGGCGATCTGGTCGGTCGTGGCGGCCGGGTCGCCGGGGCCGTTGGAGTAGAAGAGCCCGTCGGGCGAGACGGCGCGGACGTCGTCCAGCGAGGCGGTCGCGGGCAGCACGTGCACCTCGACGCCGCGGGCGGCGAGCATCCGCGGGGTGTTGGCCTTGATGCCGAGGTCGAGCGCGGCGACGCGCAGGCGGGCGGTGCCCTCGGCGGGGACGACGTACTGCTCGGCGGTGGTCACCTCCCCCGCCAGCTCGGCGCCGGCCATCGGCGCCGACGCCTGCACGCGCTCCAGGAGCGCGGCGGCGTCGGTGGTCGGAGAGGATATGCCCCACCGCAATGCGCCGCGCTCGCGAGGTGGCGGGTGAGCGCCCGGGTGTCGACCCCGGAGATGCCCACCACCCCCTGCTCGCGCAGGGCGTCGTCGAGCGAGGCGTTCGCACGCCAGGACGACGGGCGGCGCGCGGGATCGCGGACGACGTACCCCGCGACCCAGATGCGACGCGACTCCGGGTCCTCGTCGTTGACGCCGGTGTTGCCCACGTGCGGGGCCGTCATGACGACGACCTGCCGGTGGTAGCTCGGGTCGGTGAGCGTCTCCTGGTAGCCGGTCATGCCGGTCGAGAACACGGCCTCGCCGAAGGTCTCCCCCTCGGCGCCGTAGGACTCCCCGGTGAACGTGCGTCCGTCCTCGAGCACGAGGATCGCAGGCGAGACCACGCCGTACCTCCTTCTCCGCCTCACGGGACGGCCAGTTAAAGGATGTCGGTCGGCGCGACCCTACCAGCGCGGCGACCCACCCATTCCTGACCGTTTCACTACACTTCGGCCATGACCGTCCTCGACCTGGGCCTGCCCTTCCTCGACGAGCCGCGCGTGGTCGTCCCCGCGCCCGACGCGGGCCCCGGCAACTGGAGCGGGGCCGCGTCCGCCGTCCTCGTCGACGGCGTGACCTACCTCACCTACCGCGTCCGCCGCCCGCTCACGGAGGGCCGCGGGGTCGCGGTCGTCGTCGCGGCGTCGCCGGACGGCGTCGCCTTCGAGACCGTGTGCGAGGTCGAGCGGGACGAGTTCGGGGCGGAGTCCTTCGAGCGTCCCGTCGTGCTGCGGCGTCCGGACGGCGGCTGGCGCCTCTACCTGTCGTGCGCCACCCCCGGCTCGAAGCACTGGTGGGTGGAGGCCCTCGACGCCGACACCGTCGAGGAGCTGCCCCGGGGGCGCCGCACCGTGACCCTGCCCGGTGACGAGACCGTCGGCGTCAAGGACCCCGTCGTCGCGGTGGACGACGCCGGCGGCTGGCACCTCTGGTCGTGCGACCACCCCCTCACCGACACCGGGGAGGAGGACCGCATGTCGACGTCGTACCACTCGAGCTCCGACGGCCTGGCCTGGACGCGGCACGGCACCGTCCTCTCCCCGCGGTCCGGCATGTGGGACGCGCGGGGTGCCCGGGTCACCGCGGTGGTGTCGCTCGACCCCCTCGTCGTCCTGTACGACGGGCGCCCCCGCAAGGAGGACAACTGGCACGAGCGCTGCGGGGTCGCGACCGGGGAGCCCGGTGCCGGCCCGGCCTCGGCGCTGACGAGCCGGACGACGCAGCCGCTGGCCTCCCAGGACTCCGACGGCGCCTGGCGGTACGCGGCGACGGTCCGGCTGCCCGACGGCCGCCTGCGCTGCTACGCGGAGATCGCACGCCCGGACGGCGCGCACGACCTGGTGACGGGGATCCTCACCGGCTGGTGAGGCCCCGGCGCGGGGCGGACCCGGCCGGGCTCAGCCGGCCTGGCCGACCCGCTGCTGCTCCTCCGCCTGGCGGGTGGCGAACGACCCGCCGTCGCGGTGCAGCAGCCACTCGGAGAAGTCCTGCCCGGTCAGCTCGGTCAGCAGCGCGATGTCCTCGCGGTGCGGCTCGAGGAGGAGCGAGCGCTGCTCGGGCGTGAGGCTGGGGCGACCGCCCTCGCCGCTGCGCTGGAGCTGACGGACCAGCGGGCTGCTGGCCCTGCGCCACGCCTGCGGCGGTGCGAACTGGCCCGCCCACGCCCCGGCGCGGATGACGGGGCCCAGGAGCCTCGTGCGCAGACCGTCCTCGACGAAGGGTCGCGAGTTGTCGGCAGGGATGGTCTCGATCTCGACGGGCGGGACGCCGAGGAAGTCGAAGACCCGTCGCAGGGTCGGTCCGGGCGAGGCGACCAGCTCCTTGTAGCGGAGCAGGAGCACCTGGTCCGCGGGGACGTGGTCGTACAGGTCCGCCAGCTGCCGGCCGTACATGCCCAGCGACGAGTAGTGCCAGAACGGCGCCCAGCCCTGGTCGATGCGCCACTGCTCGCGCTTCACGGCCTCGACGACGTCGCACCGGGGCTCGAGCCCGTCCATCCACAGGTGCATCCAGTTGGAGTACGCCCGGTCGACCGGGTCCCGGAGCACGGCGACGAGCTTCGCGTCGGGGTTGTCCGCGGCGATGCGGCGCCGCGCGTCGCGGTTGTACAGGTAGAACGGCGTGCTCTCACCGCGCAGCGCGCCCTCGGGGGCGCCGTCGAACAGGGCGAGGTAGCGCTCGCGCTGCCAGACCCACTCCTGGTTGCTGTGGGCGTCGCCCGGGCCCTTGTACGCCGGCGGCGGCGAGTCGCCGCACATGTAGTACTTCGGCTCCTTCGGGCGGGACAGGAACAGCCCGGGGTGCTGCTCCAGCGCCTTGTGCAGCGCGCTCGTGCCCGCCTTCGGGGCGCCGATCAGGAAGAAGTCAGGGCCGCGGCGTCGTGCCATGACCAAAGTGTAGTCATCTGATCGACTTGGTGGCCATGGCTGCACCGGACCGCGCCGGCGCCGAGACCCCCTCCCGCGGCGTCGATGGCCGCTGAGACAGTGGGGTCATGGCCCTCCCCCGCCTCGCGGCCGTCCTGGCCGTCCCCACCCTCGCCCTCGGCCTCCTGCTCGGCTCCGCCACGCCCGGAGTCGCCGCCGACCCCGAGGACGACCCGCGCTTCACCCTCGCCGTCATCCCCGACACCCAGGACGAGGTGGTCCGCGCCGACGACGGCCGCTTCGCCCAGCGCACCCGCTGGCTGGCCGACCGTGCCGCCGCCGACGACCTGCGCTTCGTGCTGCACACCGGTGACGTGGCGAACTGGGGCTGGGCGGCGCCCGAGCAGCTGTCGCGGGCCAAGGCGGCCATGCAGGTGCTGGGCGCCGCGGGCGTCCCGTGGCAGCTCGCGCTCGGCAACCACGACAGCCGCCGGCACGGGTGGGACGGGCAGGGTGGCTACGGCCGGTTGCCCTACGTGCAGAACCCCGAGTGCACGCAGCGGTTCGCCGCCGCGTGCACCGACGCCGCGCTGCTCCGACGGACCGACGAGACCGACGAGGCGTTCGCGCGGGGCTTCGCCGGGCGCTTCGAGGCGGACTCGATCGCCAACGCCTACCGGCGCTTCGACGCCGGCGGGCTGCGGTGGATGGTGCTGAGCCTCGAGCCGTGGCCCCGCGCCGAGGTGGTGGCCTGGGCCAACCGCGTCGTCGCCCAGCACCCGCGACGCAACGTCGTCATCGCCACCCACAGCTACCTCGCGGACGACGGCTCCATCGCCACGTCCGCCGAGTACGGCGACACCAGCCCGCAGCAGCTGTGGCAGCAGCTGGTCTCGCAGCACGCCAACATCAAACTCGTCTTCTCGGGCCACACCGGCGCCGCGGCGTACCGCACGGACACCGGGGTGCACGGCAACCGGGTCGCGTCGTTCCTCGGCGCCTTCCACTCCCCCGACGCCAACCCGGTCCGGCTCGTCACCGTCGACCCGGAGGCCGGTGCCGTCTTCTCCCGCTTCCGCGTCCCGTCCACCGGCGGGCACCTGTCGCAGTACGACGCCTACGTCAACGGGCTGGACTTCGTGCGCCCCTGACCCGACCGGGGTCGTCCCCGACCGTCGGGCCGCGGTCAGACCGCGTGGGTGACCCGGCCCCGCAGCACGGTCGCCCGCACCCGACCGACGAGCTCGCGCCCGTGCCAGGGGTTGTTGCGCGACAGCGAGTACGTCGCGTCCCGGTCGACCCTGACCCGCGCCGACGGGTCGACGAGCACGACGTTCGCCGGCTCCCCCACGGCCAGCGGACGGCCCTGGCCGGCCAGGCCGGCGATGCGGGCCGGGTTGGCGGACATCACCCGGGCGACGTCGTCCCACCCGAACGGGCCTCCCTCGGCACCGGCCACCATCACGGTCGACACGACCGCCAGGGCCGTCTCGAGCCCGACCATGCCGAACGCGGCGTCGGTGAACGCGTGCTCCTTGTCGTGCCGCGCGTGGGGGGCATGGTCGGTGGCGACGGCGTCGATGGTCCCGTCGGCCAGGGCGGCCCGCAGGGCGGCGACGTCCTCGGCGGGGCGCAGCGGCGGGTTGACCTTGTACGTCGGGTCGTAGCCGGCGAGCTCGTCGGTGGTGAGCAGCAGGTGGTGGGGGGTGACCTCGGCGGTGACCGGCAGCCCCTGCGCCTTGGCCCAGCGGAGCACCTCGACCGTGCCGGCGGTCGAGACGTGGCACACGTGCACCCGCGAGCCGGTGTGGCGGGCGAGCATGACGTCCCGGGCGACGATCGTCTCCTCGGCGACGCCGGGCCAGCCGGGCAGCCCGAGCCGCCCCGAGGTCTCGCCCTCGTGGCAGCAGGCGTCGGGCCCGGCGAGGGTGGGGTCCTGGGCGTGCTGGGCGACCACGCCGCCGAACGCCTTGACGTACTCCAGGGCCCGTCGCATCACCCGGGCGTCGGCGACGCAGCGCCCGTCGTCCGAGAACACCCGGACGGCGGCCCGCGACCGCGCCATCAGCCCCAGCTCGGCGAGCTGCTGGCCCTCCAGGCCATGGGTCACGGCCCCGACCGGCTGGACGTCGACGAGCCCCGCGGCGCGCCCGAGGTCGAGCACGCGCTCCGCGGCCTCGGCGGTGTCGGTGACCGGCGAGGTGTTGGCCATCGCCAGGACGGCGGTGTAGCCCCCCGCCGCCGCGGCCCGCGAGCCGGTGGCGACCGTCTCGGCGTCCTCGCGGCCGGGCTCGCGCAGGTGGGTGTGGAGGTCCACCAGCCCGGGCAGGGCGACCAGGCCGTCGGCGTCGAGCACCTCGGCGTCCCCGGGCGCACCGGCGTCGACGCCGGACCCGGTCGCACGCACGAGCCGCTCGGCCAGCAGCAGGTCGCCGCGGGTGCCGTCCGGCAGCGTCGCACCGCGCACCAGGAGCGGCCGGTCGGTCGTCTCACTCACGCGGGTTCCTCCCCAGCGAGCAGGTGGTAGAGCACGGACATGCGGACGGCGACGCCGGCCGAGACCTGGTCGAGGACCATTGACTGGGCGGCGTCCGCGGCGTCCGCGGCGATCTCGAGGCCCCGGTTCATGGGGCCGGGGTGCAGCACGGGCACCTCGTCGCCGAGCAGGGCGAGGCGGTCACGGGTCAGGCCGTAGCCGACGGTGTACTCCCGCGCGGTCGGGAAGAACCCGCCGCTCATGCGCTCGCGCTGGACCCGCAGCATCATCACCGCGTCCGCGTGGGGCAGCGCGGCGTCCAGGTCCCAGGAGGTGGCGAACCCGTCCTGCTTCGCCCAGGCCTCGACGCCCGACGGCATCAGGGTGGGCGGCGCGACGACGGTGACGCGGGCGCCGAGCCGGGTCAGCAACCGGACGTTGCTGCGGAACACCCGGCTGTGGGTGAGGTCGCCGACCAGGACGACGTGCCGGTCCGCCAGGTCACCGAGGCGGCGGGTCAGCGTGTAGGCGTCGAGCAGCGCCTGGGTCGGGTGCTCGTGGGTGCCGTCGCCGGCGTTCACGACCGACGCGTCCACCCACTCGCTGATCCGCTGCGCGGCGCCGCTCGCCCCGTGGCGGACGACGAGCGCGTCGACCCCCATCGCCGCGATCGTGAGCACGGTGTCGCGCAGGCTCTCGCCCTTCGACGCGGAGGACCCCTTGCCCGTGATGTTGATGGTGTCCGCCGAGAGCCACTTGCCCGCGATCTCGAAGCTGGATCGCGTCCGGGTGGAGTCCTCGAAGAACAGGTTGATGACGGTGCGGCCCCGCAGGGCGGGCAGCTTCTTCACCGCCCGCCGCTGGACGTCGTGCATCTCCGCGGCGGTGGCGAACAGCACGGCGACGTCGTCGGTGGTCAGGTCGTCCACGCTCAGCAGGTGTCGCCTCATCCGATCAGCACCTCGTCGCGGCCGTCGGTCTCCTCGAGCCGGCAGCCGACCCGCTCGGCGAGGGCGCTCGGGAGGTTCTTGCCGACGTGGTCGGCGCGGATCGGCAGCTCGCGGTGGCCGCGGTCGACGAGCACCGCGAGCCGGACGGCGGCCGGCCGGCCGAGGTCGGCGAGCGCGTCGAGGGCCGCGCGGACCGTGCGCCCCGAGAACAGGACGTCGTCCACGAGCACGACGACCTTGCCGTCGACGCCGCCGGGGGGCACCTCGGTGTGGTGCACGCCGCGGGTGGGCTGGCGGCGCAGGTCGTCGCGGTAGAGGGTCACGTCGAGGGACCCGGTGGCGACCGGGGCGCCCTCCACCGCCTCGATCCGCTGCGCGATGCGACGCGCGAGCGGGACGCCGCGCGTGGGCAGCCCGAGCAGCACCAGGTCGGTGGCGCCGCGGTTGCGCTCGAGGATCTCGTGCGCGATCCGGGTCAGCGCCCGGGACACGTCGCGGGCGTCCATGACGGCGCGGCCGTGCTCGTCGAGCTCGGTGGGGACTCCGACCACTCCGGCCACCCCGACCTCCTTCCCCGCCTCACGGGACGGTGACTTAAAGGACGTCTGTGCGCGGGTGACCCTACCCCTACCGCGAGAGGTGCCGGGCCCGCGCGAAGCAGAACAGGCCGAAGCACCCGATGCCGAGCGCCACCGCGAGGAGCAGCCACGGGCCGTACGGCAGGTCCAGGAGGCTGGCCAGGCCGTCGTCCAGGCCGCCCGACTGCCCGGACTCGTGGGTCGCGGCGGCGACCGCGAACAGGACCCCGACCAGGCCGATCGCGATGCCCTTGCCGATGTAGCCGACCTTGCCGACCAGCAGGTACGCGCGGCCGGCGTCCCCGGTGCGTCCCTCGGTCGCCAGCTTCTCGGCGTGCTTGCCGGAGACGCCCTTGCGCACGTGGTCCGCCGCGACCGCCAGGATCACCAGCGCGACCAGGCCGACCAGGAGCTGACCGCCGGGCAGGTTCATGATCCGGGCGGTGAGGGCCTCCTCGCCGCCCCCGCCGCCGTTGCTGCGCAGCGGCCCCGTCGCCGTGGTCGCCGCGGTGATGCCGAGGACGACCCAGCCGGACGCCTTGCCCACGTCCGTCGCCCGGTGCCGCCACAGCTCGGCGCCGTCCTCGCCGCGGTGGCCGGCGACGAGCTCGATGGCGCTCCACACGACCAGCAGCAGCATCCCGAACGCGATGAGCCACAGCGCCGCGCGGCCGAAGAGCTGCTCGGCCACCGCCTCCATGGCGCCCGAGCCGCTGGGCGCCTCGGAGCGGTCACCGAGGGCGAGCTGCACCGCGAGGGCGGCGATCACGAGGTGGACGACGCCGTACAGCACGAGCCCGAGGCGGGCGGCGCGGTCGACCCAGTCGGAGTTCCGCGCCTGCCGGGCCGTGGCCCGGGCGTCGGCGGCGGCGGTCACGGGCGCCTCACCCGAGCTCGTCGAGGGCGGACTCGACGGCCCGGTGGAAGGTCGGGTAGGCGTAGATCATCGAGCGCAGCGTCGCGGTCGGGACCCGGGCGTGGACGGCGAGCGCCAGCAGGCCCAGGATCTCCCCGCCGGACGGCCCGGCGGCCGTGGCCCCGACGAGGACCCCGGCGTCGGCGTCCTCGACGACCTTGATCACTCCCCTGGCCCCCGGGCCGTGGGTGAACCCGCGGGACGACGCCTCCAGCGGCGTCACCCCGACCCGGACGGTGAGCCCGGCGTCACGGGCGGCCTGCTCGGTCATCCCGACGCCGCCGACCTCGGGGTCGGTGAAGGTCGCGTGCGGCACGGCGTGGTACTCGGCCGGGTGGTGCTCCGCGCCGGTGACGTCGGCCAGGGCGACCGCGGCCTGGTACATCGACACGTGCGTGTACGCACCCTTGCCGGTGATGTCGCCGATGGCCCACAGCCGCTCCCCGGCCCGCATCCGCTCGTCCGTCTCCAGGGTGCGCGCGGACGGGTCGAGGCCGATGGTCTCGAGGCCCAGGTCGTCGAGGTTGGGGGTGCGCCCGGCGGCGACGAGCAGCTGGTCGGCGACGAGCTCCTCGCCGTCGTCCAGGGACAGGGTGAAGGTGCCGTCGGCGTAGGACGCCCGCGTCACCTCGGCGCCGGTCATCACGCGGATGCCCTCGGCGACGAAGACCTCCTCCAGCAGCCGGCCGGCCTCGGGCTCGTCGCCGGCGAGCAGGCGGTCGCCGTGCTGCACGACCGTGACCCGGCTGCCGAAGCGGGCGAAGGTCTGGGCGAGCTCGCACCCGATCGGGCCACCACCGAGGACGACCAGGCTGCCGGGCACGTGGTCGGCGCGGACTGCGTCCCGGTTGGTCCAGTACGGCGTGTCCGCGAGGCCCTCCACGGGCGGCGCGGCGGGGCGGGTGCCGACGTTGAGCACGACGCCACGGCGCGCCTCGAACGTCGGGCCGGCGGAGCCGTCGGGGAGCTCGACCGCGACCGTCCCGGTGCCGGTCAGGCGCCCGATGCCGTGGTACACGGTCGCGCCGGCGTCGGTGAGGCGGTCGACGGCGACGGTGTCGTCCCAGTCGGCTGTCGCCTCGTCGCGGACGCGGGCGTGCACGGGCGCCCAGGACGGGCTGACGCTCACCTCGCCCGCGAGCTCCGACACCCGGCCGGCCTCGGCGAGGGCGTCGGCCGCGCGCAGCATCATCTTGGAGGGGATGCAGCCGTAGTAGGGGCACTCGCCGCCGACGAGGTGACGGTCGACCACGACGACCTCGAGACCGGTCGCGGCGGCCCCGGAGGCGAGCGACTCGCCGCCCGGGCCCGCGCCCAGGACCACGAGGTCCACCTGCGTCGCTGCGCCGTCGTCGGCGCCGTCCTGGGGGCTGCTCATCGGGTCTCCTCGCTCATGGTCGCCAGCATGCCGGTTCTGGTTGGGTGGTGCCCGTGGACCCCGGCACCGATTCGTTCGTCTCGTTCGGCGAGCAGGGGGCGCAGCTGACCTACGGCAGCTACCTGCGCCTGCCCGACCTGCTCGACGCCCAGCACCTCGAGTCGGACCCGCCGGCGCACGACGAGCTGCTGTTCATCACGATCCACCAGGTCTACGAGCTGTGGTTCCAGCAGCTGCTGCACGAGCTGGAGGCGGTCCGGGCCGCGATGACGTCCGGCGAGCTGTGGCGCGCCCAGCACCTGCTCGGGCGGGTGCACGTCATCGAGCGCGTGCTGGTCGAGCAGGTCGACGTCCTCGAGACGATGACGCCGCAGGACTTCGCGACCTTCCGCCAGCGCCTGGCCCCGGCGAGCGGGTTCCAGTCCGTGCAGTTCCGCGAGCTGGAGTTCCTCTCGGGCGCGCAGGACCCGGGCTACCTGCGCCGCTTCCGCGGGCTCACCGCCGAGGAGGAGTCGCGGCTCGAGCGGCGGCTGTCGGAGCCGACGCTGTGGGACGCGTTCCTGGACGTCCTGCGCGCCGCCGACCTGCCCACCGACGACGACGAAGCGGTGCTGTCCTCGATCCGCTCCCTGGCGCACGACCGCAACCGGTACGGCGCCGCCTGGGCGCTGTCGGAGGCCCTGCTCCAGCACGACGAGCTCGCGGCCGGCTGGCGCGCCCGCCACGTCGTGATGGTCGAGCGGATGATCGGCGCCAAGTCCGGCACGGGCGGCTCCAGCGGCGCGGCCTACCTGCGCGGCCGCCTCGACCTCCGCTACTACCCGCTCCTGTGGGAGGTCCGCAGCACCCTGTGAGGCCTGCCGTCCCGAGGGGTCCCTGGCCAGGCCGTGGCCGACCTGGCTCCCGTCGACAGGCTCAGGACACCGCCTCGACCACCGGACGGGTCAGGCGGCTCGCGGTCACAGGGCCGAGGCCATGCCCGCGCAGGCGCGGAGCCAGGAGTCGCGGGTGCTCCGCGACAGCTGGGCGTAGGGGATCTCCGAGCCGGAGACCAGCGACGGGTCGTAGGGCACCCGGTAGACCTCGCGGGTGCGCTGCTCGTAGACCTGCATGAGGTCGTGGGCCAGCGTGGCGTCGACGCTGGGGCTGGGGTCGGACAGCACCGTGATCGTGCGGTGCTTGAGGTCCTGGTAGCCGGCGTCCTGCAGGGCGTCGAGCATCCACAGGCCGCTGTAGCCGGTGTCCTCACGGACCGTGCTGGTCACGACGAGCAGGTCGGCGGCCTCGGCGGCGGCGAGCCAGTTCTCGGCGCGCATGTTGTTGCCGGTGTCGACGAGGATGACCCGGTAGAACCGTTCGAGCAGCTGGTGGACGGCGGTGAAGTCCTTCGCACGGATCGTGCCCGTCACGTCCGGCCGCTCGTCGGAGGCGAGGACGTCGAAGTGCGCGTCGCCCTGCGCCCGCACGAACGCCCCGAGGTCACCGATGCGCGACTGGTAGACGTCGCTGAACTTCTCGAGGTCCTCCAGCAGCTCGCGGGTGGTGTTGCGGTGCGTGCTGCGCATCGCGCGGATCCCCAGCGTGCCGCGGGTCTCGTTGTTGTCCCACGCGACCACCGTGCCGCCGCGGACGGTGCCGAACGTGTAGCCGGCGGCCAGCACCCCCGTCGTCTTGGCCGCGCCGCCCTTCGGGTTCAGGAAGGCGATGGTGCGCGGGCCGTCGAAGTCCTTCTGGATGACCCGGCGGTAGTCCTCGTGGACCATCTCCGCCGGACCCATCTGGGGCGAGACCAGGCCGCCCGACCAGCGACGCACCCGGCCGCGCCAGCCCCACGTGGCGGGGCCGTACTCCACGACGTCCGCGCGCCGGTCGAGGAAGTCGGTGGCCGTCATGAAGCGACGCGGCTCACCCTCCGGACCCTGCTGGGGGCCTGGCGCCTCCGGCAGGGGGCCGGGCTGCTGCTGCCAGCCGGGCGGCGGGCCCTGCCGACGTCCCGGCTGCTGGGCCGGCTGCTGGGCCGGCTGCTGGGCCTGTTGCTGGGCCTGTTGCTGGGCCGGCTGGCCCCATCCCTGCGGCGAGGCGGGACCCGGGCTCCAGCCCGGTGATGTCTGCTGCTGCTGCTGCGGCTGCTGCGGCCACGCGGGCGGGGCCTGCTGGGCCGAGGGTGCGGCGGCGATGCGGGTCTGCTCCGCGCCGCCGCCCTCGACCGGGCGGGCGGGGCCGGGGGCGTTCGGGTCGGGCACCGGACCCGGGCGCGCCTCCTCCGCGGGTCGACCGGGGCTCGGGGAGCCCCCGACCATCGGGTCGGTGAGGGGGTCGCCCGTCACCGGCCGGCCGGACGGCGTCGGCTCCGCCTCGAGCCGGGCGCCGTAGTCGGCGAGCTCCTCGGTCGTGTACAGCCGCTCGCTGGTGTCGGGCTCGTGGGCGGGGTCGTGCCGACCCTCACCCTGCTCGCTCCCGCCCTGCTCCTGCGACATGCTGGTCCCCCTCGTCTCGCGGCCTCACGCACCGTCTGCCCGCTGGGCCCGAACGTTAGTCCTCCGACGGCCCGTCCTCGTCGACATCCGGGAGGTCCGGCCCCGGCGTCGCGTCGGTCCCGGTGTCCCCGACCGCCTCCAGCTCGTCGGCGACGGAGGCGAGGACCCCGTTGACGAAGGGCGGCGACTCGTCGGTGGAGAGGTCGCGCACCAGCGCGACCGCCTCCGACAGGGCGACCGGGCTCGGGACGTCGTCCACGGCGAGGAGCTCGTACACCGCGAGGCGCAGCACGTTGCGGTCCACGGCGGGCATGCGGGCCAGCGTCCAGCCGCGGCTGTGACGGGTCAGCAGCTCGTCGATCCGGTCGCGCTGCTCGACGACGCCCCGCACGAGGGTCTCGCTGTACGGGTTCGTCGGCGCGTTGCCGTCGGTGACGAAGGCCTCCAGGGTCACCAGGGGAGGCTCGCCGCGCAGCTCCGCGGCGTAGAGCACGTCGAGGGCCCGCTTGCGCGCCTTGGAGCGCGCGGTGGTCCGGGTCGCCATCGGCTAGGAGCTCACCCGTCCGAGGTAGGAGGAGTCGCGGGTGTCGACCTTGACGCGCTCACCCGCGGAGATGAAGAGCGGCACGTTGATGGAGTGGCCGGTCTCCAGCGTGGCGGGCTTGGTGCCGCCGGTGGACCGGTCACCCTGCAGGCCGGGCTCGGTGTAGGTGATCTCGAGCTCGACGGAAGCGGGCAGCTCGATGTAGAGCACGCGACCGTCGTTCGTGGCGACGATGGCCTCGCCGTTCTCGAGCAGGAAGTTCTTCGCGTCGCCGACGATCTCCGGCGACACCTCGAGCTGCTCGTAGGTGCCGGTGTCCATGAAGACGTACGACGTGCCGTCGTTGTAGAGGTACTGCATGGTGCGCTTGTCGACGTTCGCGACCTCGACCTTGACGTCCGCGTTGAAGGTGCGGTCCACCGTCTTGCCGGACTCGATGTTGCGGATCTTGGACCGCACCACCGCGCCGCCCTTGCCGGGCTTGTGGTGCTGGAACCACATGACCTGCCAGAGCTGACCGTCGAGCCGCAGGACCATGCCGTTCTTGAGGTCGTTCGTCGTCGCCATGCCCAGCAGTCTAGGAGCGGCGGGGCATGGCGACCGACCCGGGCTCAGCGCTTGAAGGCGTCCTTGACCTTCTCGCCGGCGTCCTTGAGGTTCGCCTTCGACTGGTCGTTCCGGCCCTGGCGCTCCAGGGCGTCGTCACCGGTCGCCCTGCCGACGGCCTCCTTCGCCTTGCCGGCCAGCTTGTCCTTCGTGTTCTCGGCCTTCTGCTCGTCGCCCACGCGCGTCTCCCGATCGGTCGCAGCCTCTGCCCGCGGGGCCCCGCGGGTCCCACGACGGTAGCGGCGGGCGGGCGCCGCGTCAGCCCGCGAGGAAGGCGAGCGCGTCGCGGTAGCCGTCGACGCCGCGGCCGGCGATGACGGTGGCGGCGTGCGGCGTGACGAGCGAGGTGTGCCGGAACTCCTCCGGGCGCTGCTTCGGTTCGGAGATGTGCACCTCGACCAGCGGGGCCTCGAGCTGGGCGCAGGCGTCGTAAAGGGCGTAGGAGTAGTGCGTCCAGGCCGCGGCGTTGAGGACGACGGGCACGGCGTCGTCCGCGGCGGCGTTGAGCCAGTCGATCATCTGGCCCTCGTGGTTGGTCTGGCGCACCTCGACCTCCTGGCCCCGCTCGCGGCCCCAGGCGACGCAGCGTGCGGCGAGCTCGTCGTGGGTGGTCGAGCCGTAGATCTCGGGCTGGCGACGGCCCAGGCGCCCGAGGTTGGGTCCGTTCAGCACGAGCACCTTCATCGGGGTCCTCCCAGCGCGGCGTACGCCTCGGCCAGCACGGCCGGGTCGGGGTCGGTGAGGATGCGGGGCGAGCCGACGTCGTCCAGCACCACCAGGCGCAGGCTCGCGCCGCGCGCCTTCTTGTCGACGCGCATGACGGCGAGCAGGTCGTCGAACGACGCCGCGTCGTACGTGGTCGGCAGGCCCAGCCCGGCGAGCACGGCCGCGTGGCGGTCGGCGACGTCGTCGGCGAGCAGCCCGCTGCGGCGGGCGACCTCGGCGACGAACACCGAGCCGATCGCGACGGCCTCGCCGTGACGGACCGTGTAGTCGGAGGTCCGCTCGACCGCGTGGGCGAGGGTGTGGCCGTAGTTGAGGGCCTCGCGCCCGGGGTGCCCGCCGGCGCCGCCGGTCTCCCTGAGGTCGCCGGCGACCACGTGGGCCTTGACCCGCACCGCGCGCAGGACGAGCTCCGCCAGCACGTCGCCGGACGGGTCCAGCGCCGCACCGGGGTCGGCCTCGGCGATCTCGAGGATGCCGGGGTCGGCCACGAAGCCGCACTTGACGACCTCGGCCATGCCGGCGACCAGCTCGGGTCGGGGCAGCGTCGTGAGCAGGTCGAGGTCGCACACGACGGCGGCGGGCTCGTGGAAGGCGCCGACGAGGTTCTTGCCGGCGCCGGTGTTCACGCCGGTCTTGCCGCCGACGGCCGCGTCGACCATCGCGAGCAGGGTGGTGGGCACGTGGACGACGGCGACCCCGCGCAGCCAGCAGGCGGCGACGAAGCCCCCGAGGTCGGTCGTCGCTCCCCCGCCGAGGGTGAGGACGGCGTCGCTGCGGGTGAAGCCGGCCTCCCCGAGCCGCTCCCAGCAGCGCTCGGCGGTGGCGACGGTCTTGGCGACCTCCCCGTCGGGGACGGCCAGCGGCAGCACCGTCACGTCGTCCAGGGCGTCGGTCACGGCGTCGCTGAGCGCCGCGGCACGGTCGGCCAGCGGCTCGGGATGGACCAGGGCCACCCGCCGTACACCGGGCAGCAGGTCGGCGAGCAGGCGCGGGACCTCGGCGAGCAGCCCGCGGCCCACGAGGACGTCGTACGGCGCGGCGGTCGCGACGCGCACCGCCTCCACCCCGGCCCCGGACCCGGCCCCGGCCCCGGGAGCCTGGGTCACGCCCGTACCTCGACGGCGTCGCGGACGGCCTCGGCCACGGCGGCGGAGTCGAGGTCGTCGGTGTCGACGACGACGCTCGCCACCGCGGTGTAGACGGGCGCGCGCTCGTCGAGGATCGCCTTGAGGCGTCCGCGGACGTTGCCGAGCAGCAGCGGCCGGGCGGAGCCCAGGCCGACCCTCGACACGGCCTGCGTCAGTCCGACGCGGAGGAAGACGACGGTGTGGCCGGCCAGCCGCTCGCGGGTCTCGGAGTCCATGACGGCGCCGCCGCCGAGGGCGAGGACGCCGTCGTGCTCGGCGAGCGCCGTCGCCACGGCCTCCCGCTCGAGGGCCCGGAACCGGGCCTCGCCCTCCTCGACGAACACGTCGGCGACGCTGCGGCCCGCCGTGGTCTCGACGTCGGCGTCGGTGTCGCGGAACCCGACGCCCCAGGCCTCGGCGAGCAGCGGGCCGACGGTGCTCTTGCCGGCGCCCATGGGGCCGATGAGCACGACGCGGGGTCCGCTCACGGCTGCTGCCACTTCGCCGCGATCGCCTCGAGGTAGGTCCGCGCGTTGCGGCGGGTCTCCCCGAGGGAGTCGCCGCCGAACTTCTCCAGCGCGGCGTCGGCGACGACGAGGGCGACCATCGCCTCGGCCACGACGCCCGCGGCGGGCACCGCGCACACGTCCGAGCGCTGGTGGTGCGCCACGGCCTCCTCGCCGGTGGCGACGTCGACGGTGCGCAGGGCCCGCGGGACGGTCGCGATGGGCTTCATGGCCGCGCGGACGCGCAGCGCCTCCCCGGTGGTCATGCCGCCCTCGGTGCCGCCGGCACGGCCGGTCACCCGCGAGAACGAGCCGGCCTCGTCGCCGTGGACGATCTCGTCGTGGGCCAGCGAGCCGGGGGTCGCGGCGAGCGCGAAGCCGTCGCCGACCTCGACGCCCTTGATGGCCTGGATCCCCATGAGCGCCCCCGCGAGGCGGGAGTCGAGCCGGCGGTCCCAGTGCACGTGCGAGCCGAGACCGGGCGGCAGCCCGTGGACGACGACCTCGACGACGCCGCCCAGGGTGTCGCCGTCCTTGTGGGCCTCGTCGACACGGGCGACCATCGCGGCGGACGCCTCGGGGTCCAGGCAGCGCACCGGGTCGGCGTCCAGGCGCTCGACGTCGTCGGGCACCGGGACCACGCCCGCGGGCGCGGCGACGCCGCCGAGCTCCACGACGTGCGAGACCACGTGGGCGCCGAGGGCGTGCTCGAGGAACGAGGCGGCCACGGTGCCGAGGGCGACGCGGGCGGCGGTCTCCCGGGCGGAGGCGCGCTCGAGGACGGGCCGGGCCTCGTCGAAGTCGTACTTCTGCATGCCGACCAGGTCGGCGTGGCCGGGCCGGGGCCGGGTGAGCGGGGCGTTGCGGGCCAGGGAGGCGAGCTCCTCGGCGTCGACCGGGTCGGCCGACATCACGCGCTCCCACTTCGGCCACTCGGTGTTGCCGACGCCGATGGCGACGGGTCCGCCCTGGGTCAGCCCGTGGCGGACGCCGCCGACCAGGGTGACCTCGTCGGCCTCGAACTTCATCCGGGCCCCGCGGCCGTAGCCGAGCCGGCGGCGGGCCAGGGCCGAGGCGACGTCGGCGGTGGTGACGGGGACCCCGGAGGGCAGTCCCTCGAGGATGGCGACCAGGGACGGGCCGTGGGACTCCCCCGCGGTGAGCCAGCGCAGCATGGGGGCGAGTCTGTCACGGGCCGCTGACGGCCCAGGACCCCGCTGCCGGGCCGAGCAGGACGCCGACCACGACGCCCAGCAGGAGGAACGGCCCCAGGGGGTAGGCGCGGCTGCGCCGGCGGTCGAGCAGCCGCAGCAGCAGGCCGCCGACGCCGCCCAGGAGCAGGCCGGACCACAGCCCGAGCAGGAGCGGGGCCCAGCCGAGGTGGCCGAGCACGATCCCGATCAGCCCGGCCAGCCGCACGTCGCCGTACCCCAGCGAGGCCGGCGAGAGCAGCCACAGCAGGAGGAAGAACCCGCCGCCGACGGCCCAGCCGAGGGCGGAGCCGACGACGCCGTCCCAGTCGCCGGAGACCGGGCGGCCCAGCAGCGCGAGGGGGACGACGACGGCGTACGTCGGGAAGACGAGCCGGTTGGGCAGCATCCGCGTGCGCAGGTCGACGTACGCGAGGACGACGCCGGGCGGGACGAGCACGAGCAGCAGCACCAGCGCCCAGGTGGCGCCCGTCGCGGCGGCCAGGGCGGCGCCGAGGATCCCGGCGACCACCGCGGCGCCGGCGCGGAGGCCGCGGGCCGCGCCGATCGCGGCGTACGTCGGCCTGGGGGCCTCGTCGTCGCGGCGGGCGGGCGGCTCCGTCGGCTCGGGCAGCCGGGCGACGCCGGCCGCGACCGGCAGCGTGGCCAGGGCGCAGAGGAGCGCGCAGGCGACGACGAGCACGGGGCCGTCGGCGAGCGGGGCCACGTCAGGCCCGGGTGGCCAGCGCGGCCAGGCCCGCGTCGCGCATCGCGCCCAGCGGCGCCGCGTGGCCCGTGAACAGGGCGAGCTGCAGCGCGGCCTGGTGGACGAGGAGGTCGAACCCGCTCACGAGGACGGCACCGGTGGCCTCGGCGGCGCGGGCCAGCGGGGTCGGCCAGGGGTCGTAGAGGGCCTCGAAGACCGCACCGGACGCCCCGGCCGCCACGACGCAGGCGGCGACCAGCTCCTCGGACTGCGCGGCGGCGGGCACCGTGGACACGACGAGGTCACCGGTCACCGTCGACGGCTCGAGCAGGTCGATCTCCACCCTCGGTGCTGCGGGGTGCGCCCGCACCGCCGCGGCCGCCTCCTCCGCGCGGCCGGGCTCGCGCACGCAGAACCGCACCACCTCGGCCCCCAGGTCGGCGGCGGCGAGGGCGAGCGACGCCGCCGTCGCTCCCCCGCCCAGCACCGCCACCCGGCGGGGCAGGACGTCGCGCTCGGCCAGCGCCGCGACCGCCCCCGGCACGTCGGTGTTGTGCCCGTGCACCGGTCCGACGACCCCGCCGGACCCGGGGTCGAGCACGAGGGTGTTGACGCCGCCGGCGCGCGCCGCGGCGTCGTCGAGGCTGCCGCGCCGCTCCGCGAGGGCGTGGGCCTCCCGCTTGAGCGGCATCGTCACCGACAGCCCCCGCCACCCCTCGCCCGAGCCGAGGAGCTCGTCGACGAACCCCGCGAGGCCACCCGCCGGCACCCGGTGCGCGGTGTAGCGGCCCGCGAGCCCGAGGGCGTCGTACGCCGCGGCGTGCAGCACCGGGGACAGCGAGTGCGCGACGGGGTCGCCCACCACGCCGCAGCGGATCAGGGCAGCGGGCACCAGACCCTCAGCACGCGTCCGAGGTCGTGCAGTACTCGTTGAGCTCCGCGACGTTCTGCTCGTGCTCGGCGAACGTCTCAGCGAACTTCGTCTCGCCGGTCGCCAGGTCGACGGTCACGTAGTAGAACCAGTCGCCGTCCGCGGGGTTCGCCGCCGCCTCGATGGCGGCGTCTCCGGGCGCCTCGATCGGCGTCGGCGGCAGGCCCGGGTAGCGGTAGGTGTTGTACGGCGAGTCGATCTGCCGGTCCTCCTCGGTGGTGCGGGCACCGAGGTCCTCGCCGGAGGCGTAGTTGACCGTCGCGTCGAGCTGCAGCAACCCGTCGGTCTCGTCGCCCTCCAGGCGGTTGTAGATGACGCGAGCGACGCGGGCGCGGTCCTCGGGCCGGCTGGCCTCCGCCTCCACGAGGCTGGCCACGGTCATGACCTCCTCCGGCGTGTAGCCCAGCTCCTGCGCGCGGCCGACGAGGTTCGCCGCGTCGGCGGACTGCTGCCACCGGGCGACCATGGCCCGCAGCATGCTGCGCGGGGACTGGTCCTCGCCGAAGTCGTACGTCGCGGGGAACAGGTAGCCCTCGACCTCGCCGCCGGCGAACGACGGCAGCCCCAGCGCGTCGGGGTTCTCCAGCGCCTGCTCGAAGCGGCGGACGGGGACGCCGGTGCCGTCGCTGAGGACGTCCACGATCTCCTCGACCCGCAGCCCCTCCGGGACGGTGACGCCGTTGCCGCTCACGAGGTTGTCGGGGTCCACGAGGACCTCGAGGGCCTCCTGCGCGCTCATCTCGCGGCGCAGCTCGTAGAAGCCGACCTGGATGCCGGTCGAGCGGTCGTCGGTGGACGCCGCGTCGGTGAAGGCCTCGGCGGACGCCACGACGTCCTCGGCGACGAGGCCCTGGGCGATGTCGGTGGCGTTGTCGCCCTGCTGGACCTCGAACTGCACCCGTCCCGTCCCGGGGCCGGGGTAGTCGTCCGGGCCGTCGCCGAAGCGCGACTCCAGGGCGCCGATGCCGCGCGAGACGGCCAGGTAGAGGCCGCCGACCACGAGGGCGAGGACGACGACGGCCACGAGGCAGCCGACGCCGGAGGTGCGCTTGCGCTTGGCGCGGCGGCTGCCGGGGCGGCGGGTGGCGACGAGCACCTCGCCGCCGGCCGTAGCCACCAGCGGGTCGCCCCGGTCGTCGACGACCGGCTCGCCCTGCTCGTCGTAGATCGGCTCGACGGGACCGTCGTAGGTGACCTCGCCGTGCTCGTCGAACAGGTGCCCGTCGTACGGCTGGTCGTCGTACGCGCCGCCATCGTGGGGCGGGCCGCCGGGCTCGGAGGCGTGAGGATCGGGTCCCAGGGCGTCGTCGTCGACGCCGTGGGGGCGGGGATTCCCCGGTTCGCTCATGCCTCTCCTCCTCCGGACGGGGTGTCTCCCGTCGCGGGGTGTGTCTGCGGCTGGTCCTGTGACGGTGTGGTGGGTCGGCCTCCCGAGACGACCTCGCCGGGCGCAGCCCCCGTGCTGCGCTCGGTGTCCAGGGCGTGCTGCAGGATCAGCACCGCGGCGGCCTGGTCGACCACGTCGCGCCGGGCGCGGCCGTGCCGACCCTGCTCCCGCAGCATAGATTCTGCCGACACGGTGGTCAGGCGTTCATCACACAGCCTGACGGGGACCGGGGCAACCTGACGCGCCAGGCGACGCGCGAACCGTCGCGACTCCGCGGCGGCGGGGCCCTCGCCCCCGTTCAGCGAGCGGGGCAGCCCGACGACGACCTCGACGGCCTCGTGCTCGCGCACGAGGGCCGCGAGGCGGCGCAGGTCGTCCTTGCCGCGACGGACCGTCTCGACGGGGACCGCGAGCACACCGGCGGGGTCGCTGCGGGCGACCCCGATCCTGGCCTTCCCGGGGTCGACGCCGAGGCGCGTGCCGGATCGCACCCTCAGACCCCGCCGACCTGCCGGGACACCTCGGGGGCCACGACCGCGACGGCGTCGTCCGCGCGGGAGACGTCGCTGCCGCCGCCCTGCGCGACGTCCGGCTTGCCGCCACCGCGGCCGCCGACGACCTCGCCGACCGCGCGGACGAGCGCGCCGGCGTCCGCGCCGAGGGCGCGGGCGGCGTCGTTGGTCGCAGCGACGAAGGCGACCTTGCCGCCGTCGACGCCGAGGACCACGACGACGCCGGGCTCGTCCGCGGGCAGGCGACCACGCACGTCCAGCGCGAGCTGGCGCACGTCACCGCCGCCGAGCCCGTCGGCGCGGTGCGCGACGACCTTGACGGGGCCGACCTGCCGGGCGCCGTCGGCGAGCGAGCCGGCGGCGGCGAGCACCTGCGCCGCACGCACCCTCTCGAGCTCCTTCTCGGCGCCCCGCAGGCGCTCGACCATCTCGGACACGCGGCCCACGAGGTCGTCGGGGCGGGCCTTCAGCATCGAGGTCAGCTCGGTGACGACGTCGCGCTCGCGGGCCAGGTAGGCGAACCCCTCGACGCCGGTGAAGGCCTCGATGCGGCGGTTGCCGGAGCCGACGGACGACTCCCCGGTGACGACGATGGTGCCGATCTGCGAGGAGTGGTCGACGTGGGTGCCGCCGCACAGCTCGCGCGACCACGGGCCGCCGATGTCGACGACCCGGACCTGCTGGTCGTCGTACGTCTCGCCGAAGAGGGCCAGCGCGCCCGCCTCGCGGGCCTCGGCGAGCGTCATGTAGCGCCAGTCGACGGGCAGGTCGGCGCGCAGCGCCTGCTGGGAGACGGTCTCGATGTCGCGGACCTGCTCGGGGCTCAGGGACGACGTCCACCCGAAGTCGAGGCGCAGGTAGCCGGGCCGGTTGTACGAGCCGGACTGCAGCGCCGTGGGGCCGAGCACCTCGCGCAGCGCGGCGTGGACGACGTGGGTCCCGGAGTGCGCCTGGCGGGCGCCGGTGCGCCACTCGCGGTCGACGGTGGCGAGCACGCCCGCGGAGGGGTCGAGCTCGCCCTCGACGACGCGGACCTGGTGGACGACGAGGCCACGCACGGGGCGCTGGACGTCGACCACCTCGAGGCGGGCGCCGCCGCTGACGATGGTGCCGGCGTCGGCGACCTGGCCGCCGGACTCGGCGTAGAACGGCGTGCGGTCGAGCACGAGCTCGCCGACCTCGCCCTCGGAGAGCGCCGGGACCTCGTGGCCCCCGCGCAGGAGCGCGACGGGCCGCGACTCGGTCTCGAGCGTCGAGTAGGCGAGCCACTCGGTGGGGCCGTGGGTGTCGAGGACGGTGCGGTACACGCCGGTGTCGGCGTGGGCGCCCTTCTTGGCGCGGGCGTCGGCCCGGGCACGGTCCCGCTGCTCGGTCATGAGGCGGCGGAAGCCGTCCTCGTCGACCCGCAGGCCCTGCTCGGCGGCCATCTCGAGGGTGAGGTCGATCGGGAAGCCGTAGGTGTCGTGCAGCGCGAACGCCCGGTCGCCCGGGAGCACGGTCTCGCCGCGGGAGGCGACCTCCCCGGCCGCGAGGTCGAAGATCTGCGTGCCGGAGCGCAGCGTGGTGCGGAACGCGTCCTCCTCGGCGTACGCGACCTGCGCGATGCGGTCCCAGCCGGTGACCAGCTCGGTGTACGTCTCACCCATCTTGTCGCGGCTGACGGGCATCAGCTCGGGCAGCGCGCGGTCCTCGTAGCCCAGCAGGCGCATCGAGCGGACGGCGCGTCGCAGCAGGCGCCGCAGCACGTAGCCGCGGCCCTCGTTGCCCGGCGTGACGCCGTCGTTGATGAGCATCATCGACGAGCGCACGTGGTCGGCGACCACCCGGAAGCGGACGTCGTCGCCGTGGTCGGCGCCGTACCGGCGGCCGGTCAGCTCCTGCGCCCGGGCGATGACGGGGAACATGACGTCGATCTCGTACATGTTCTCGACGCCCTGCATCAGGTAGGCCACCCGCTCCAGGCCCATGCCGGTGTCGATGTTGCGCTGCGGCAGCGACCCGGCGACGTCGAAGTCGGACTTCGAGCGGACGGCGGACAGCTCGTCCTGCATGAAGACGAGATTCCAGAACTCGAGGTAGCGGTCCTCGAGGCGGGGGTCCATGTCGGTGCCCATCGACGCCCAGTCGGCGTCGGGGCCGTACGCCGGGCCGCGGTCGTACAGGATCTCCGAGCAGGGGCCGCCCGGGCCGGGCACGCCCATCGACCAGTAGTTCTCCTTGTTGCCCAGGCGCACGATGCGGTGGTCGGGCACGCCGACCTCGTCGCGCCACACCGCCAGCGCCTCCTCGTCGCCGTCCAGGATCGACGGGTAGAGGCGGCCCTCGTCGAAGCCGAAGCCGCCGTCGGCGACGGACTTCGTCACGAGGTCCCAGGCGAGCCGCGCGGCGCCGGACTTGAAGTAGTCGCCGAAGGAGAAGTTGCCGCACATCTCGAAGAACGTGCCGTGGCGGGTGGTCTTGCCGACCTCCTCGATGTCCGGCGTGCGGATGCACTTCTGCACGGTCGTCGCCCGGTCGAACGGGGGCGTCTGCTGGCCGAGGAAGTACGGCTTGAAGGGCACCATGCCGGCGTTGACGAACAGCAGCGTCGGGTCGTCGGCCAGCAACGAGGCCGACGGGACCACCGTGTGCGGACCCACCGTGGTGTCCCGCTCGAAGTGGGAGGTGAACCGGCGGCGGATCTCCGCGGTGTCCATCAGTCCTGGTCCTCTCTCGACGTCGGCTCCGGCACCGGGCCCGACTCCAGCGCGCGGTACCCGGGCTCGGGCACCCCGTAGCGCTCACGCAGCTCCACCTCGCGCTCGACGGCGCCGGCGCGGACCTCCTCGGCCATGATCCGCGCGCCCAGCGCGACGGCACCGATGCGGTCGCGCAGGCCGTCGGCCGTGAGGGACTCGGCCAGCCGGCGCGCACGGGCCATCGCGTAGACCCCCGCACCGGCCCCCGCGACGAACCACAGGGTCCTGGGCATCAGGCGGCCTCCCGCTCCTCGGCCTGCATCCGGCGCAGCGCGGCCTTCATGTCGCTGCGGCGCTGCTTGCGCGCGCGCCGCACCTCGCGCCGCATCTCGAAGCGGACCCGGTTGCGGGTCTCCGCGTTGAGCGCGCGTCGTACGCCGTGGGTGAGGGAGGCGAGCCGGATGACGGACTCGCGCAGCACCATGTCGGTGAACACCGGCGCCGGCAGCGCGCGGCCCTCGACGGCGGCCGCGCCGACCGAATGGTCGGGGTCCCCGTCGTCCGGGAGTCCGAGCGGCACGCTCGGGGTGACGGCGGCCGGTGCCGCCGGCCTCGCGGACCCCGTCGGGGTCACCCGCCCGCGGCCGGCCTCGAGCTCGTCGAGACGCCGCCGCAGCTCGGCACCCTCGGCCCGCGCGGCCTCGAGGTCCCGCCGCGCGGCCCGCCGCGTCCGGGACGCCAGCAGCAGGGCCCCGAGCCCCGCCACGAGGGCGGTCCCGGCGCACACCAGCAGCGCGACGTCCATGACGCCGCACCCTACCCGCGCGCCGAGTCGGCCCGAACGCACCGCCCCACGACGCCGAGTCGTCCCGAACGCACGCCCCCACGACACCGAGTCGTCCCCAACGCACGCCCCCACGACGCCGAGTCGTCCCGAACGCACGCCCCCACGACACCGAGTCGTCCCCAACGCACGCCCCCAGGACGCCGAGTCGTCCCCAACGCACGCCCCCACGACACCGAGTCGTCCCGGACCGTCAGCGGGTGAAGTGAATCCGGCGGCCCGCGCGCCGCCTCGCCTCACGGACTCCGGCGCGCAGCAGGAGCTCCGCGTCCTGGTGAGGACCGACCAGGTTCTCGTTGCGCACGACGACGATCGTCCAGTCCTGGGTGCTCTCCAGGTCCGCACGGCGGTCCAGGTCGTTCGCCACCTGCCGCTCGGAGGAGTGGAATGCGACGCCGTCGTACTCGGCCGCGAAGCGCAGGACCTCGTCCCCGAGGTCGAGCCGGGCCAGGAACCGTCCGTCGTCGTGCACCTCGAGCTGAGGCACGAGTCCCTCGATCCCTGCCTGCAGGCAGCGCAGTCGCAGGACAGACTCGGGTGGGGACTCCGCCCGGCCGTCCGCCAGCGGAGCGATCTCGCGCAGCGTCCTCACCCACCGCTGCCCGGCGAAGCGCGGCACGCTGGCCAGGATCTCGGCCGGCGAGAGGCCGCCGAGCCGGACCATGGCGTCCATACCGGCGATCGCCCGGTCCGGGTTGCGCACCCGACCGAGGTCGAGGGCAGTCCGCAGCCGGGTCGTGACGGGGAGGCCCATGACCTCGGTGACGTCGTACGGCGCGAGTGCCCTCTCGCCACCAGCCGCGAGATCGCCCTTGACCCGCCCACGGTCGCTGAGCCGAGCGACGGAGACGGGTGAGAGGTGCAGGTGTTCGTTCGGCGCGAGGACCATGTCCGCTCCGTGGAGGTATCCCGCGTGTCGATCGACGATGTAGCTGTCCGGCGGCAGCACCAGCGCGAGTGCCTGTGACCGGAGCAGCGGCGAGTCCCCCGCCTGCGCGGCCAGGTAGACCCGGCGCACCGGTCGTCGGAGCAGGCCCAGCGCACACAGCCGGGTCAGGTCGGGTGACCTGACGCCCTCGGCGCGCGCTTGGTCGAGGGTGAAGGGTCGGTCGAGTGGCAGCGGGAAGGCAGGGCCGAGGAAGCGCCCGTCGGTCGTGAGCGGGATGGTCTTCATGTGCCGGGTCTGCCCGGACCCATCCGCTTCAGCCCACTGATCTCTCCGCCCTGTGCAGGAGCGATGCCCGTCTGCGGCTGTGGATGACTCGCGGCTTGCGCAGACGTGGCCCCAGCGGGTGACACACGGTGCGGGCGTTGGGGCCGACTCGGCGCCCCTACGGGGGTCCGTTTGGGCCGACTCGGCGCCCCTACGGGGTGCGTTCGGGCCGACTCGGCGCCCCTACGGGGTGCGTTTGGGCCGACTCGGCGCCCCTACGGGGTGCGTTCGGGCCGACTCGGCGCCCCTACGGGGTGCGTTCGGGCCGACTCGGCGCCCCTACGGGGTGCGTTCGGGCCGACTCGGCGTCCCTACGGGGTGCGTTCGGGCCGACTCGCGCTTCGTGTGCCGCGGATGAGGCGGCGGACGCGCTCCCAGCGCTCCTTGACGGCGCCCTCGGCGCCGAGGGCGGTCGGCTGGTAGTAGGTGGCGTCGGCGACGACGTCGGGGGCGTACTGCTGCTGGGCGATGCCGTACGGCGCGTCGTGGCTGTAGACGTACGACGAGCCGTGGCCCAGCTTCTTCGCGCCCGAGTAGTGGGCGTCGCGCAGGTGGGAGGGGACGGGGCCGACCTTGCCGGCACGCACGTCGGCGCTGGCCGCGCCGATGGCGGTGGTGACCGCGTTCGACTTCGGAGCGACGGCGAGGGCGATGGTCGCCTGGGCCAGGGTCAGCCGGCCCTCGGGCATCCCGATGAGCGCGACCGCCTGGGCCGCGGCGACCGCGGTGGTGAGCGCCGTCGGGTCGGCGAGGCCGATGTCCTCGCTGGCCAGGATGATCAGGCGGCGGGCGATGAAGCGGGGGTCCTCCCCCGCCTCCATCATCCGCGCCAGGTAGTGCAGCGCGGCGTCGGCGTCGGAGCCGCGGACCGACTTGATGAAGGCGCTCGTGACGTCGTAGTGCTGGTCGCCCTGGCGGTCGTAGCGGACGGCGGCGACGTCGACCGCGGCCTCGGCGGTGTCGAGGTCGATCACGTCGAGGCCCCGCGCGGACGCCGCCCGCGCCGCGGCCTCGAGGTAGGTCAGCGCGCGCCGGGCGTCGCCCCCCGCGAGGCGGACGAGGTGGCCGCGGGCGTCGTCCGCGAGATCGACCGTGCCACCCAGGCCGCGCTCGTCGCCCAGCGCGGAGTCGAGGACCCCGCCCACGTCGTCGTCGGTGAGCGACTCCAGCCGCAGCAGCAGGCTGCGGGAGAGCAGGGGGGAGATGACGGAGAAGAACGGGTTCTCCGTGGTCGCCGCGACGAGGGTGACCCAGCGGTTCTCCACGCCGGGCAGCAGGGCGTCCTGCTGCGCCTTGCTGAACCGGTGCACCTCGTCGACGAACAGCACCGTCTCGGTGCCGGTCGCGACCAGGTCGCGCCGCGCGGCGTCGATGGCGGCGCGGACCTCCTTGACGCCCGCGGCCACCGCGGAGATCTCCACGAACCGCCGGTCGGTCTGCCGCGACAGGATCGAGGCGATCGTGGTCTTGCCCGTGCCCGGAGGTCCCCACAGCAGCAGCGACATCGACGCGTCGCCCTCGACGAGCTGGTGCAGCGGCGACCCGGCGTCCCGCAGCTGGGACTGCCCGGCGAGCTCGTCGAGGGTGCGCGGGCGCATCCGGACGGCGAGGGGCGCCGAGGCATGGTCGCTGGCGCCGAGGGACCCGGCGGAGCCCGACGTCCCGGAGGGCCCCGTGGAGGGAGCCCCCGGGACGTCGAAGAGACCGTCGCCGCTCAGCCGGCGTCCTGCGTCGTGGACCTGGAGGTCGCCCCGGCCATCTGGCGCTTGTCGAGGTCGAACCAGGTGTCGGCGAAGCCGGGCGGGTTGCCCAGGTCCGTCGGCGAGCCGCCCGGGTCGGGGCTGCCCTGGTCGTCCACGCCGAGCAGGCGCGCGGTCACGGGCTCCTCCGGGTGCTTGCCGAGCTCGCCCGGGAAGTGGCACGCGACCTTATGGCGGCGCCCGATCTGCATGAGCGGGGGCTCGACGCGCGCGCAGATCTCCTTCGCCAGCGGGCACCGCGTGCGGAAGCGGCACCCGGACGGCGGGTTGATGGGGCTCGGCACGTCGCCCTCGATGCGGATGCGCTCGCGGCGCCCGCCGACGGCGGCCTGACGGACGTCGGGCACCGCTGACAGCAGCGCCTGGGTGTACGGGTGGTGCGGCCGGTTGTAGAGCGTCTCCCGGTCCGCGATCTCGACGATCTTGCCGAGGTACATCACCGCCACCTCGGGGCAGAAGTGACGCACCACAGCGAGGTCGTGCGCGATGAAGAGGAACGCGATCCCGAACTCCTTCTGGAGGTCGTCCAGCAGGTTCACGACCTGCGCCTGGATCGACACGTCCAGCGCCGAGACCGGCTCGTCGGCGACGAGCAGCTTCGGCTGCAGGGCGAGCGCACGGGCGATGCCGATGCGCTGGCGCTGGCCGCCGGAGAACTCGTTCGGGTAGCGGTTGTAGTGCTCGGGGTTGAGCCCGACGACCTCGAGCAGCTCCTGGACCCGCGACAGCACCTTGTTCTTCGGCACCATGTCGTGGGTCACCAGCGGGCTCGAGACGATCGCCCCGACCGTGTGACGCGGGTTCAGCGAGCTGAACGGGTCCTGGAAGATCATCTGGACGTCGCGCCGCATCGGCTTCATCTGCCGCGGGCTCAGCTTCGCCAGGTCGGTCCCCTCGAACCGGATCGCCCCGGACGTCGGGTCGTGCAGCCGCGTGATCAGCCGGCCGGTCGTCGACTTGCCGCAGCCCGACTCCCCCACCAGGCCGAGCGCACCGCCGGCGGGGACCTGGAACGAGACGCCGTCGACGGCCTGGACGTGGCCGACGGTGCGGCGCACCAGCCCCGAGGACTTCACGGGGAAGTACATCTTCAGGTCCTCGACCTCGAGGACCGGCTCGCCGCCGCTGCGGTGGCGGGTGAGCGTGGCGTCGGCGTCCTTCTGGACCGAGACCATCACGCCTCCTTGTTCGTGGGGGCGGCCGCGGGGGCCGCGGGAGCACCGTCGGCGAGGTCGGGCGCGATCTCGGGCAGGATCTCGGTCGCGTAGATCCGCTCCGGGTCGGCGAGGTGGCACCGCTTCAGGTGGCCGGGCCCGCGACCGCCGGGGCTCAGGTCCGGGATGGTCGTGGTGCACAGGTCGCCGGGGACCTTGTCCCGGTGGACGCAGCGCGGGTGGAACGAGCAGCCCGACGGCGGGTCCAGCAGGCTCGGCGGGTTGCCGGGGATCGGCAGCAGCCGGGCGTCCACGTCGCCCGACACGTCGGGCACGCTCGACAGGAGCCCCCAGGTGTAGGGCATCTCCGGGTGCGTCAGCAGCTCGCGGGTGGCGCCGTACTCGACCGCGCGCCCGGCGTACATGACGAGCACCTCGTCGGCCATCTCCGCGATGACGCCGAGGTCGTGGGTGATGATGATGATCGCGGAGTCGAACTCGCGCTGCAGGTCGCCCAGCAGGTCCAGGATCTGCGCCTGCACGGTCACGTCGAGCGCCGTGGTCGGCTCGTCCGCGATCAGCAGCGACGGGTCGTTGATCAGGCCCATCGCGATCATGGCCCGCTGGCGCATGCCGCCGGAGAACTGGTGCGGGAAGTCGTCGACGCGCCGGTCGGGCTGCGGGATGCCGACGAGGTCGAGCATCTCGATCGCCTTGCGGCGGGCGTCGCGCGCGCTGGCCTTCGGGTGGTGCGCGGCGTACGCCTCGGACAGCTGCTTGCCGACCCGGTAGAACGGGTGCAGCGAGGCCAGCGCGTCCTGGAAGATCATCGCCGCGCTGTTGCCGCGGATGCGGCGCAGCTTGGCCTCGGACAGGCCGATGACCTCCTGGCCGTCGACGCGGATCGAGCCCTCGATGCGGGTGCGCCGGGGGTCGTGCAGCCCGAGGACCGCCATCGACGACACCGACTTGCCCGAGCCGGACTCGCCCACGATGCCCAGGGTCTTGCCCCGCGCGACGCCGTAGGAGAGGTCGGTGACCGCGTTGACGAGGCCGTCGGCGGTGGGGAACTTGACCGTGAGGTGCTCGACCTCGAGCAGGCGCTCCCCCGCCGCGGCGGCGCCGGCGGCGCCGGTGGTGACTCCGGTGTCGGTGCTCACGAGATCCTCACTCGGGGGTCGAGCACCCCGTAGAGGATGTCGACCACGATGTTCGCCACGATCACCACGATGGCACCGAAGAGCACGGTGGTCTGCACCACCGGGAAGTCCTCGATCTGGATGGCCTCCAGGCCCCAGCGACCGATGCCGTTGATGCCGAAGATGATCTCCGTGAAGATCGTACCGGCCAGCAGGAACGCGAAGTCGATGCCGAAGATCGTCACGATCGGCACGAGCGCGGAGCGCAGGCCGTGCTTGAACGTCACGGTCCGCGAGCTCAGGCCCTTGGCCCGGGCGGTGCGGATGTAGTCCTCCGACAGGGCGTCGATCATCGCGCCCCGGGAGAAGCGGGTGTACTGCGTCGAGTTGTAGAAGCCGAGCGCGAGCCACGGCAGCAGCAGGCCGCTCAGCCACGCCACGGGGTTCTCCGTCAGCGGGGTGTAGCCCGCCTCGGGGAACACCTCGTTGATGACGTTGAGGTAGAGGTACACGAGCAGTGCGAACAGCACGTACGGGATCGAGCTCATCAGCAGGGTCGCGCTGACCAGCGCCTTGTCGGCGACGGTCCCGCGACGGCGGGCGGCGAGGACGCCGCTGGTCACGCCGACGAGCAGGATGATGACGGCCGCGCCGACCGCGAGGCTGATCGTGGCCGGCAGGCGGCGCACGAGCTCGTCGAACGCGGGCACGAAGGTCCGGTAGGACAGCCCGAGGCACGGGGCGGAGCACTCGACGAACGTGTTCGCGCCGAGCTGGATGTCGCGGCCGGTGAAGATGCCGGCGACGTACTTCCCGAGCTCGGAGAGCATCGGGTTGTTGTAGCCGAAGTTCTCCTCCAGCTGGGCGCGGAAGTCCGCGGTGCAGCGGTTGTTCGTCCGCTGCTCGCACAGGCCCTGGACGGGGCTGCGCGGGCCGTACCAGAACAGCAGGAAGATGCTGACGACCAGCGTGCTCAGCACGAGGAGGCCGGCCAGCAGGCGCTTCACGATGAACGCGAACATGTCGCTCCTGGGGCTCGGTGCGGGCGGACGGGACACCGGGATCCTCCGGCGCCCGTCCGCCCGACGGGCGTCGTGCCCGGCCGGCTCAGGGCCGACCGGACACGACGGGGTTGGTGCGAGGTGGTGCTGCTAGCTCAGGCCGGTCACTCCGGGACGACGTACATGTCGCGCCAGTTCGGGAAGCCCTGGGCGGCGTCGTTCTGGAAGTTGCCCACCCGCTCGCCGTAGGCGAACAGGTTGTTGAGGTAGCCGAGCGTCAGGGTCGGGAAGTAGTCCTGACGGATGGTGCGGTCGAGGTCGGCCCACG
The DNA here is from genome assembly GCF_022436705.1 of Nocardioides sp. CFH 31398. Lineage (GTDB taxonomy): Bacteria > Actinomycetota > Actinomycetes > Propionibacteriales > Nocardioidaceae > Nocardioides. Next base: position 60,410 of record NZ_JAKUHT010000029.1, read on the forward strand.
CGGCGGGCTGCTCCTCCACCGGCAGGGACGAGATCTCGCCGATGCGGTCGTCGACCTCCTGCTCGGAGAAGTTGCCGGTGTTGTACTCCTGGCCGCTCTCGAACAGCGCCGGGATGAACGTCGAGGCCGACGGCCAGTCCGAGCACCAGGCGACGCCGCGGACGTTCAGCTCCTGGTAGATGTTGTTGTCCGGGTCGGTCCACACGTCGTACGGCGAGCCGCCGTAGCCGAACGCCTGGGTGGCGAAGCCCGCGTCCTCGAGGGCGGTCTCGATCTGCTCCTTGGCCGCACGGCCCTCCGGGGTGGAGTTGGTGAAGGAGAAGCGGATCTCGTACTCGCCGGGCTCGTAGCCGGCCTCGGCGAGCAGCTCGCGCGCACGCTCCGGGTCGGTCTCGATGGTCTCGCCCGGGATCGCCTCGTAGTCCTCGCGGCCGGCCATGCCCGGGGGCAGGATCGGCTCGCCGAAGGTACGGGTCAGGCCGGGGATCTCACCGGCGGCCGCGGCGGCGTCCTCGTAGGGGTACGCGAAGGCGAGGGCCTGGCGGACCTCGATCTCGTCGATCTTCTCGTAGTCCGGGTTCCAGAACGAGGTGCAGGCCTGCGAGGCCGGCACGACGCGGTCACCGAGGTTCTCGGTGGCCTGCTGGTACGACGAGCCCTGGAGCGCGGTGAGGACCGTGGTCTCGGAGTCGGCGGTGTTGTTCAGCATGACCTGGTCGCTGGCCGTGGTGTCCTGGCCGAACTCGAACACGTACTCGTCCGGGTACTGGTGGCGCGACGCGTCGGTGTTGGGGTCCCACTCGTCGTTGCGCTCGAGGCGGAGGATCTCCCCGGCGCGGAACTCGGCGACCTTGTAGGGGCCGGTGGCCAGCGGCGCGTTGCCGTAGCCGGGAGCCTCGCCCTCGGGGCCCGAGGGCACCGGGCCCATGGCCATGAAGGAGCCCCAGTAGTCCATCTCCGGGAAGGGCTGGGACATCTCGATGGTGATGTCGCTGCCGTCGACCGTGATGGCCGGGAAGTCCTCGCCGTCCTCGTACGGGCCGGCGTAGTCCTTGCCGCCGGCGAAGTACGTCTTCGAGTACTTCGTGCCGGGGCCCTGCAGGTCGGCCGACTCCGACAGCGAGCGCTTCATGCCGAAGGCGACGTCCTCGGCGGTGACGGGATCACCGTTCTCCCAGCGGATGCCGTCCTTGATCGTGAACGTCCACTCGGTGAAGTCGTCGTTCGGGGTGCCGAGGTCGGTGGCGAGGTCGGGGACCAGCACCATCTCGTCGGTCTCGTAGTCGTACTTGAAGGTCGTGAGCGACCGGAAGACGAGGTTCTGCAGGATCGAGTTGTCGGTGACCGACCACCCGGCCGTGGGGTCCAGGGTCGTCGGGCCCTCGTCGGGCAGCGGGAGGAGCACGTTCAGCGTGCCACCCTCCTCGGCGCCCTCGATGGGCTCCGCGGGGCCCTGTGCCTCGGGGTCCTTGAGCTCGCCCGCGGCGCCGCCCTCCTGGAACCCCTCGCCGGCCTGAGGCTGGTCGCCTCCACCGCCGCCGCCGCCGCATGCCGCCAGCGTGAACAACGCTGCCGCTCCTGCGACCGCAGCCATGGACTTGCTGCGCTTCATGTCCAGCCTTCCTTGTCGTGATGGTCGGTCGCGGTGTGGATGCCGCGTCCGCGTTCCCGAGAACGCTTCTGGCGCCTCGAAGATCGGAGCAGGCGTCAGCGCCTGGTCTTGGGGTCGAGGGCGTCGCGGATCGCGTCGCCCAGGAGGTTGAGGGCGATGACCAGGAGGACGATCCCGATCACCGGCTGCCACAGGTACTGCGGGTAGACGTCGAACCACTGCACGGCACCCGCGACGGTCTGGCCCCACGAGGGCCGGTCGACGACGCCGATGCCGAGGTACGACAGCCCGGCCTCCGCGGCGACGTACGCCGGCAGGGCCAGGGAGAAGGCGACCACGATGGGGGCCACCAGGTTGGGGAGGATCTCCTTGCGGAGGATCCGGTGGGTGGGGACGCCGATCGCGCGGGCGGCCTGCACGAACTCGCGCTCGCGCAGCGACAGCACCTCGCCGCGGATCAGGCGGGCCATCGTCATCCAGCCGAAGAGCGTCAGCACCGCGATGACGGAGTAGAACTGGATCTCCCCCAGCCGCTGGGGGTCGGTGCCGAACCGGTCGGACAGGATCGGCGCCAGCGCGAGCGCGGCCAGCAGGAACGGGATGGTCAGGAACAGGTCCGTGACGAACATCAGGACCCGGTCGACCACGCCGCCCAGGTAGCCGGCCAGCAGGCCGACGATCACGCCGACCACGGTCGACAGCACCGCCGCGGACGCCGCGATGATCATCGACGTCCTCGCGCCGTACAGCCACACGGCGAGGTTGTCGGTGCCCACGCGGGGCGCGACGCCGAAGGGGTGCTCGGGGTCGAAGCCCCCGAAGGGCGGGCCCTCCAGCGGCAGCTGGCTGATCAGGTTGATCCGCTCCGAGGCGAGCGGGGTCTCCAGCGAGACGCCGAACAGGTTCGCGATGGCTCCCGCGAACACGGCGATCACCGCGAAGACGAGGACCACGAGCAGCGACGCCATGGCCAGCCAGTCGCGACGCAGCCGGTCGAAGGCGATGCGGGTCGGCGACTTGCCGGCGATGGCCTTCGGCGCCGACTGGGGGGCCCCGGGGGGCTCCGTCGACTGCGTCTGCACCTCCGCCTGCGGCAGGGTCATGCTCACCTCGTGTTCGTCACCCGAATGACCGTGCGCCCCGGTGGCGCGTGGTGAGCCTAGACCGGCGCGGATCGAGACAGGATCACTGCGGAATAACGATTGCGTCTCGCGCCGGTCCTTGCTAGGAGCCCGCTGAGGACCCCGCCGCGGCGTCGGGCTGAGGTGCCTTCGGCTTCGCGTCGACACCCGCCTCGCGCCGCTGCTCGGGGCTGATGGGCGCCGGCGCGGCGGTCAGCGGGTCGTAGCCGCCGCCGGACTTCGGGAACGCGATGACCTCGCGGATCGAGTCCGCCCCGGCCAGCAGCGCGACGATCCGGTCCCACCCGAAGGCGATGCCGCCGTGCGGCGGGGCGCCGTAGGCGAAGGCGTCGAGCAGGAAGCCGAACTTCTCGGTCGCCTCCTCCTCGGAGAGCCCCATCACCGCGAAGACGCGCTTCTGGACGTCCTCACGGTGGATACGGATCGACCCGCCGCCGATCTCGTTGCCGTTGCAGACGATGTCGTAGGCCCACGCCGGTGCCTCGCCGGGGTCGACGTCGAAGGTCTCGAGGTCCTGCGGGCTGGTGAAGGCGTGGTGGACGGCGGTCCAGGCGCCCGAGCCGACCGCGACGTCGCCCGCGGCCTGGGCGTCGGACGCCGGCTCGAACAGCGGCGCGTCGACGACCCACACGAAGCTCCAGGCGTCGGTGTCGATGAGGCCGAGGCGGTGGCCGATCTCCAGGCGCGCGGCGCCGAGCAGCGCCCGCGAGGTCTTGGGCGGGCCGGCGGCGAAGAAGACGCAGTCCCCCGGCTGGGCGCCTACGTGGGCGGCCAGCCCGGCCTTCTCGGTGTCGCTGATGTTCTTGCTGACCGGGCCGGTCAGCTCGCCGTCGGGCTGCACCAGGACGTAGGCCAGGCCCTTGGCGCCGCGCTGCTTGGCCCACTCCTGCCACGCGTCGAGCGTGCGGCGCGGCTGGTCCGCCCCGCCGGGCATGACGACCGCCCCGACGTACGGCGCCTGGAAGACGCGGAACGGGGTGTCGGCGAAGAACGCGGTGCAGTCGACGAGCTCCTGGCCCATCCGCAGGTCGGGCTTGTCGGTGCCGAACCGGGCCATGGCCTCGGCGTACGGCATCCGCGGGATCGGCGTGGTGATCTCGTGGCCGACCAGGCGCCACAGGGCGGCGAGGATCTCCTCCGACAGGGCGATCACGTCGTCCTGGTCGACGAAGCTCATCTCGACGTCGAGCTGGGTGAACTCGGGCTGGCGGTCGGCGCGGAAGTCCTCGTCGCGGTAGCAGCGCGCGATCTGGTAGTACCGCTCGAGGCCGCCGACCATCAGCAGCTGCTTGAACAGCTGGGGGCTCTGCGGCAGCGCGTACCAGGACCCCGGCCGCAGGCGGGCGGGCACGAGGAAGTCGCGGGCGCCCTCCGGCGTGGAGCGGGTGAGGGTGGGCGTCTCGACCTCGACGAAGTCGTGGGAGGCCAGCACCCCGCGGGCGGCGGCGTTGACCTTGCTGCGCAGGCGCAGCGCGTGGGCGGGCCCGGCGCGACGCAGGTCGAGGTAGCGGTGGCGCAGGCGCGCCTCCTCCCCCACCTCGCCGCCGGCGTGGCCGGAGGCGTCGTCCACGGGGAACGGCAGCGGGGCGCTGGCGCTGAGCACCTCGAGGTCGGTGGCGACCACCTCGATGTCGCCGGTGGCCAGGGCGGGGTTCTCGTTGCCCTCCTTGCGGGCGACGACCTCCCCGGTCACCTTCACGCAGTACTCGCTGCGCAGGCTGCCGGCGACCTCCTCGTCGCGGACGACGACCTGCACCACGCCGGACGCCTCCCGCAGGTCGAGGAAGGCGACGCCGCCGTGGTCGCGGCGGCGGGCGACCCAGCCGGCGAGGGTGACGGTCTGGCCGACGTGCTCGGCGCGGAGGGCTCCGGCGTCGTGGGTGCGGATCACTGCTGCTCCTTCGCCTGCACGCGGGGGCGCAGGTCCTCGGTGGGTGGGGTCCAGGTGTCGGGGTCGGCCGTGACCTGCTCGCCGCTGCGGATGTCCTTGACCTCGTGCTCCGTCGTCTCCCCGTCCGTGCCGGCGGGCGCGGGGAACCAGACGTACGGGATGCCGCGCCGCTCGGCGTAGCGGATCTGCTTGCCGAACCGCTGCGGCGTCGCCGCCACCTCGCAGGGGACGTCGCGGGCCCGCAGCCGGTCGGCCACGGCGTCGGCGTGGGCCCGGGACGCCTCGTCGGGCAGCGCGACCAGCACGGCGCTCGGCACGGCCCGGTCCGCCGCGAGACCCGTGCGGGCGAGCAGGGGGACGACGACGCGGCTGACGCCGAACGAGATGCCGACACCCGGGTACGTCGTCCTGCCGTCGGTCGCGAGGGCGTCGTAGCGCCCGCCCGAGCAGATCGAGCCCAGCGACTCCCAGCCGCGCAGGCGGGTCTCGAAGACGGTGCCGGTGTAGTAGTCGAGCCCGCGGGCCACCGAGAGGTCGGCGACGACCGAGACCCGGTCGTCGACCAGCCCCGCGCAGGCGCCGAGCACGCCGACCAGCTCGGCGAGGCCCTCCTCGAGCAGGGGGTCGGTGACCCCCAGGGCGCGGACGTCGGCCTCGAGCGCGGCGGCGTCCGTGGCGCGGACGGCCGCGAGCGCGAGCACCCGCTCGGCCGTGGCGTCGTCCAGGCCGACGGGCCCCACGAGCTCGCCGCGGACGGACTCGACGGGCAGCTTGTCGAGCTTGTCGACCTGGCGCATCACCTCGTCGACGAGCTCGCCGCCGGTGATCCCGAGGCCCGCGTAGTAGCCGGCGATGACCTTGCGGTTGTTGACCTGCAGCGTGAACCCGGGCAGAAAGTCCAGGCGACGGAGCGCGTCGACCATGACGCGCGCGACCTCGGCGTCGTGGTGGGTCCCGAGCTCGCCGCGCCCGACGATGTCGATGTCGGCCTGGGTGAACTCGCGGAACCGGCCCTCCTGGGGCCGCTCCCCGCGCCACACCTTCTGCACCTGGTAGCGGCGGAAGGGGAACTCGAGGTGCCCCGCGTGCTCCAGCACGTAGCGCGCGAAGGGGACGGTGAGGTCGAAGTGCAGGCCGAGGCCGGCGTGGCCGTCCGCGGAGGTCTCGTGGAGGCGCCGCAGCAGGTAGACCTCCTTCGCGGTGTCGCCCTTGCGCAGCAGCACGTCGAGCGGCTCGACGGCGCGGGTCTCGACGCCGGCGAAGCCGTGCAGCTCGAAGACGTGGCGCAGGGTGTCCAGCACCTGCTGCTCCACGGCGCGCTGCGCGGGCAGCAGCTCGGGGAACCCGCTGAGCGGGGTGGGCTTGCTCATCGACTCACAGACCTCGGGTGACTCGTCCGGCGTCGTCCCCGCGCTGGAGGTCGAGCAGGTAGGGGTTGGTGGCGCGCTCGCGGCCGATCGACGTCTGCTCGCCGTGACCGGGGAGCACGACCACGTCGTCGTCCAGCGGCAGCACCTTGTCGGCCAGGGTGCGCAGCATCGTGGCGTGGTCGCCGCCCGGCAGGTCCGTGCGGCCGATGGAGCCGGCGAACAGCACGTCACCCGCGAACAGCACCTCGCTGACGCCCTGCTCGGGGTGGGGGGTGCGGAAGGTCACCGACCCACGGGTGTGGCCGGGCATGTGGTCGACGGTGAAGGTGATCCCGGCGAGCTCCAGGGTGGTGGTGTCGTCGAGCAGGCGGACGTCGTCCGGCTCGACCCACGTGTGCTCCCTGCCCCCGAGCAGCTGCGGCATCATCTGCCGCGTGTCGGCGCTCATCCCCGCGAGCGGGTCGGTGAGCAGGTGCCGGTCCTCGCCGTGGATCCAGGCGGTCGCGTCGTACGCCCCGGCGACGGGGGTCACGCACCAGACGTGGTCCAGGTGGCCGTGCGTCGCGAGGACGGCGACGGGCTTGAGGCCCCGCTCGCGGACCACCTGGGCCACCCCGTCGGCGGCGTCCTTGCCGGGGTCGACGACGACGCACTCGCTGCGGTCGCCGGTGGCCACGACGTAGCAGTTCGTGCCCCAGGGTCCGGCGGGGAAGCCTGCGATCAGCACCCGCCGCACACTACCGATGCGGTGTGCGGACGGAGCCGACGCCCACGGGCCCGGCTCTCGATACGATGATGCGGTGACCAGCCACGAGTGGGGCCGGGTGGACGACGAGGGCACGGTCTTCGTCAGGACGGCGGACGGCGAGCGCGCCGTCGGCTCCTACCCGGCCGGCACACCCCAGGAGGCCCTGGCGTTCTTCACCGAGCGCTACGACGGACTCGCCTTCGAGGTCGAGCTGACCGAGCAGCGGGTCCGGGGCGGTGTGGTGGGGCCGGACGAGGCCGCCGCCGCCGTCGCCCGGGTGCGCGGCCAGGTCGACGGCGCGAACGCGGTCGGCGACCTCGACGGCCTGCTGCGCCGCCTCGACGCGCTCGGCGAGGTGATCGCCACCCAGCGCGAGGCGAAGCGCGCCGAGAAGGCCAGGGCCCAGACCGAGGCGCGCACCGGCAAGGAGGAGATCGTCGCCGCCGCCGAGCAGATCGCCGCCGGCAACGACTGGCGCCACGGCGCCAACCGCCTGCGCGAGCTGCTGGAGCGGTGGAAGGCGCTGCCGCGGCTGGACCGGCCGACCGACGACGCCCTGTGGAAGCGGTTCTCCGGCGCCCGCACGGCGTACACGAAGGCCCGGAAGGCCCACTTCGCCGAGCAGGACACCAAGCGGGAGGGCGCCAGGGTCGTCAAGGAGCGCCTGGCCGCCGAGGCCGAGTCGCTGGCCGGCTCGACCGACTGGGGCCCGACGTCCGGCCGCTACCGCGACCTCATGCGGGACTGGAAGGCCGCCGGCCCGGCGCCCCGCGACGTCGACGAGGCGCTGTGGCGGCGCTTCCGCGGCGCACAGGACCAGTTCTTCGGCGCCCGCGACGCCGCCAACCGCGCCCAGGACGAGGAGTTCGCGGCGAACGCCGAGGTCAAGGAGGCCCTGCTGGTCGAGGCCGAGGCGCTGGTGCCGGTGACCGACCTCGACGCCGCGAAGCGCGCCTTCCGCGACCTGGCGGACCGCTGGGACGAGGCCGGCAAGGTGCCCCGGGACCGGATGAAGGAGCTCGAGGGGCGCTTCCGCGCCGTCGAGTCCGCCATCCGGGGGGCCGAGGACTCGCAGTGGTCGCGGTCCGACCCCGAGAAGTCGGCCCGGGCCGGTGACCTCGTCGCGAAGCTGGAGGCGGCCATCACCGGCCTCGAGGCCGAGCAGGAGCAGGCCCGGGCGGCCGGGGACGAGAAGAAGGCCGAGCGCCTCGAGTCCGACCTGGCCTCGCGCAGGATGTTCCTCGACGCTGCCAGGCGGGCGTCCGCGGACTTCTCGTGACGCCCGAGGCGGGAGCCGAGCCGGAGCGGCGCAGCCGCGGGCTCGACGCCCTGGACCTGCTGGACACCCCGGCCGAGGAGCGCTTCGACCGGTTCACCCGGCTCGCGCTGGTGCTCTTCGACGTCCCGATCGCCTCGATCACGCTCGTCGACGGCGAGCGGACGTTCTTCAAGTCGCTGACCCGGATCCCCCAGGTGCCGCAGCCACCGGCGAGCGACGACTTCTCCCTCGCGTGCGTGAAGTCCGGGGAGCTGCTGGTCGTGCCCGACGCCCGCGAGGACCCGACGTACGCCGGGGCGCCCACGGTCGTCGGCGCGCCGCGGGTCCGGTTCTGGGCCGGTCACCCCGTGCACGACGCCCACGGCACCGCGATCGGCACCCTGGCGCTGGCCGACCGCCGGCTGCGGCCCTGGGAGGACCGCGACGCCCAGCTGCTGCGGGAGCTGGCCCGCTGGGTGGACACCGAGCTCCAGACGGAGGGCGAGGCGCAGCGCGCGACCGCCGTCCAGGAGGCGCTGCTGCCGCCGCCGCTCGTGCTCGACGGGTACGACGCCGCGGCCGTCTGCCTGCCCACCTCCGTCGTCTCCGGCGACTTCTACGACCACGCGGGCTTCGGCGACGCCGGGCACCTCCTCGCGCTCGCCGACGTCATGGGCAAGGGCACCGGGGCGGCCATCCTCACCGCCACCGTGCGCGCCTCGCTGCGCGCCGAGGCGACGGCGTACGCGCAGGGCCGCGGGGGGCGGCACGAGGACGGTGCCGACCTCGGCACGGTGGTCTCCGCGGTCAACGCGCTGCTGGTCAGCGACCTGGCGGCCTCCGACGCCTTCGTCACCGGGTTCGTCGCCTGGGCGCACCCGGGTCGGGGCGAGGTGCGCTGGGTGGACGCCGGCCACGGCCTCGCCCTGGTCTGCCGCGCCGACGGGGCGGTGGAGCAGCTGCGGGGCGGGGACCTGCCCCTCGGCATCACCGCGGACTGGACCTGGACCGAGTCCTCCGTCGGGCTCGAGCCGGGCGACTGGTTCGTGCTGACCAGCGACGGCCTGCTCGACCTGCTGGGCGGGACGATGGACTCCCTCGGCGAGATCGCCCGTCTCGCGCTCGCCGCCGAGCACCCCCGGGCGCTCGTCGAGCGGGTCGCCGAGCTCGCGGAGACCGACCCCGCACGGGACGACGTCACCGTTCTGGCGATTCGGCGAACAAGTCCCTTGTAACTACCTAGGGTTCAGGGGTGTCTCGGGACAGTCCCCCCTCCCCCGCACCCCAGTGGCTCATCCGGGTCGCGGTGCTGCTCACCGTCGTGCTCGGCGTCAACTACGTCGTCTGGCGCTGGCTGTTCTCGGTCAACTGGAACGCCTGGTGGATCGCGGTCCCGCTGGTCGTGGCCGAGACGTACAGCATCATCGACGCCCTGCTGTTCGGGACGACCGTGTGGAAGGTGAAGCGCCGGGGCGAGGCGCCCCCACCTCCCCCGGACGCGACCGTCGACGTCTTCGTCACGACCTACAACGAGCCGCTCGACCTCGTGCAGCGCACCGCGCTGGCCGCCCGCGACATCCACCACCCGCACCGCACCTGGATCCTCGACGACGGCTCCCGCACCGAGCTCCACGACTGGGCCGAGGCGCACGGCATCGGCTGGATCCGCCGCAGCGAGGACTGGGTGGACCGGCCACGGCACGCCAAGGCGGGCAACATCAACAACGCCCTCATGCAGACCGAGGGCGAGTTCCTGCTCATCCTGGACGCCGACCAGGTGCCGGCCCCCGAGATCCTCGACAAGACCCTCGGCTGGTTCACCGACCCCGAGGTCGCGCTGGTGCAGACCCCGCAGTACTTCGTCAACGTCCCGAGGTCCGACCCGCTCGGCAGCCAGGCGCCGCTCTTCTACGGCCCGATCCAGCAGGGCAAGGACGGCTGGAACGCCGCGTTCTTCTGCGGCTCCAACGCCGTCCTGCGCCGCGAGGCGCTCATGCAGCTCGGCGTCTCCCGGTACGCCCAGGAGGTCGAGACCGCCGTGCGCCGGGCGCTCAAGACCTCCGACGCGGTGCTGGCCAACGCACGCGACGACCTCGACCCCGACGACCACCGTCTGCGCGCCGCGATCGACGAGGTGGCGGCGGAGGTCCGCCACGCCCGCGCGGAGCTCGACGCGGGCGCCGCGCTCGCCGACGTCACCTACGGCTTCCAGCAGCGCATCGACGCCGTGACCGACCGGCTCGTCGCCGAGGACCTCACCGCCCTCCGCGCCGACCTGGAGGTCATCGCCGGCCTCGAGGGCGCCATCGCGGAGGAGTCGAGCCCGCTGGCCGTCCTCGACGAGGTCGCCCTCGACCGGGTCACACGACGGGAGTGGTCCCCCCTCGGGGCCCTGGAGACGGTCAAGGCCCTGATCAGCGCCGTCGACATGAGCCGCGACGACGAGGCCCAGCCCGTCATGCCGCTGGCGACCATCTCGGTCACCGAGGACATGGCCACCGCGATGCGGATGCACGCGATGGGCTGGCGCTCGGTCTACCACCACGAGGTCCTGGCCCACGGCCTCGCGCCCGAGGACCTCGGCTCCATGCTCACCCAGCGGCTGCGCTGGGCCCAGGGCACGATGCAGGTGATGTTCCGGGAGAACCCCCTGTTCGTGAAGGGGCTCAGCGTCCCGCAGCGCCTCATGTACTTCTCCACCATGTGGAGCTACCTCTCGGGCTTCGCGGCCGTCGTCTACGTGACCGCGCCGGTGGTCTACCTGTGCTTCGGCGTGCTGCCGGTGCAGTCGCTGTCGAGCGAGTTCTTCGCCCGCCTGATCCCGTTCCTCGTGGTCAACCAGCTGATGTTCCTCGTCGTCGGCAAGGGCGTGCCGACCTGGCGCGGGCAGCAGTACTCGCTGGTGCTCTTCCCCACCTGGATCAAGTCGGTGACCTCCGCCTTCGGCAACGTGTTCCTCGGCCGGCACCTCGACTTCTCGGTCACGCCCAAGGAGCGTCCCGTCACCGACGGGCCGCAGTGGCACCTGGTCAAGCCGCAGCTCATCGTCATCGGCGCCCTCGTGGTCGCCGTCGCCCTCGGCATGGTCCGCCTCGCCGTCGGGCAGGCCGACCCCCTCGGGGTGTGGGCCAACGTGGCGTGGGTCCTCTTCGACCTCCTCATCTTCAGCGTCGTCATCCAGGCCGTGCTCTACCGCGGTCCCGACCCAGAACCGGATCCCCAGGAACACCCCCAGGAAGGGAGCACGCCGTGAGCGACTTCGAGGTCACCGTCACCGACGAGGGCGTCGGTGTCGTCCGCCCGCTCGACCGCCTGACGATGGTCTCGGCCAAGCGGTTCTCCGGACACGTCGCCGACCTCATCGGCGGCGGCACGTCGCGGATCGTCGTCGACCTGTCCCGGACCGGCTTCGTCGACTCCTCCGGCCTCGGCGCGCTGATCGCCGGGCTCAAGTCCGCCCGGCAGGCGGGCGGCGACCTCCGTCTCGCCGCTCCCTCCGAGCAGGTCACCACGATCCTGTCGCTGACGAACCTCGACAAGGTCCTGCGCCCGCGGGACAGCGTGGAGAGCGCGTTCTGATGGACGCCGAGCTGGTGCGCTCGGTGCGGCTGCCGGGCCGGGTCGAGAGCGTCGACGCCGTCGGGCGCGAGCTCGCCGACGTGTGGCGCGACGCGCCGGACGTCTCCCCGACCGACCGCACCCGGGTCGAGACGGCGCTGGTCGAGGTCGTCGGCAACGTCGTCGAGCACGCCCTCGCGGGCCGGCGCGGCGGCGAGGTCGTCGTGCAGCTCCGCGTCACGGGCCGGGAGGTCGTCGCCGAGGTCGCGGACGACGGCACCGAGCTGACGGTCGACCCGGGCGCGGCGACGATGCCCGGCGCGGACGCCGTCAGCGGGCGCGGGCTCGCGATGGCGGTCGCCGTCACCGACGAGCTGCACTACCGCCGCGACGGCGACACCAACCGCTGGCGGCTGCGCTGGGAGCGGGGTGACGGGTCGTGACCACGCTCCTGCGTCGCCTCGCCGCCCTGCCGGGCGCCGTCCTGGTCCTCCTCGCGCTCCTCCCCGCCGGCCCGGCCTCCGCGGCGGCGGCCGACCCGGTCCCGGCGCCGTCGGGCGGGCCGTACTTCGGCCCTCAGCTCGACTGGACCGACGACTCGGCGGCGCAGTACGCCGACCGGCTCGGCGCCCGCCCCTCCGCGTACGCCCAGCTGGCCGCCTACCCGCTGTCCGGCGCCGACGTCACCGTCGTCGAGCAGTTCGCGCAGCAGGCCGCCCAGCAGGGCGCGCTCGCCGAGCTGACCCTGGAGCCGTCGGTCGCGCTGGAGGAGCTCACCGCGGACGACGCCGAGGCCCTCGTCGACGTCCTCGTCGACGTGCACGACCAGTACGACACGACGGTCCTCCTGCGCTTCGCACCGGAGATGAACGCCTCCTGGACGCCGTGGGGCCAGGAGCCGTCGGCGTACGTCGACGCCTTCCGCGAGCTGGCCGACGTCGTCCACGCCGGCGCGCCGGACGCCGTCATGGTGTGGGCGCCGTCGTACGGCTCGGGCTACCCGTTCACCGGCAGCTCCGGTCGCATCGAGGGCCTCGGCTCCCGCGACCTGGCGCGCCTCGACACCACGGGCGACGGGCTCGTGGACGCCGCCGACGACCCGTACGGCCCGTACTTCCCGGGCGAGGACGCGGTCGACTGGGTCGGCCTCAGCGTCTACCACTACGGCGTGCGCCTCGACGACGGCGAGACCGACGACGAGACCGAGGGCATCGACGAGGAGACCAACACGGTCCCCGAGCCCGGCGCGTACGCCGCCCGGCTGGAGGAGGCCGCCGGCTACGGCGACGACCGCACCCGCGAGAGCTTCTACGACCGGTTCTCCGCGGCGTACGACCTGCCGATGTCGGTCCGCACGGGCGCGTTCTACGACCCCGAGGCCTCGGGCGACGACGGCCCCGAGGAGATCAAGCGCTCCTGGTGGCGCCAGGTGATCGACCCCGACACGGCCGCGGCGTACCCGAACATCGAGCTGATCACCTGGCTCGAGGTGCGGCGGGCCGAGGCCGAGACCGGCGACACCGTCGTCGACTGGCGGGTCACCCACACCCGGGCGCTCGCCGGGGCGCTGCGCACCGACCTGCGCGCCGCCGGGGTCGACCTCGGCCCGGTCACCCGCGTCATCGACCAGGAGGCGTCGAACGAGGCGACCAACCAGTACCTCACCGACCGCATCGACGCCGGCGACCAGATGGGGTGGATCACCGCGCTCGTCGTCGCGGCGTTCCTCGCGTTCGTGCTGTCCGGGCTCCTCGGACGGCTGGTGCCGTCCTGGCGCTACCCGACGCCCGACGACCCGCGCGACCAGCGCCTCGACCTGCTGCGCGGCTGGATCATCTGTGCCGTCGTCATCACCCACATCGAGGTCGCAGGCCCGTACAGCTACGTCGCCCTCAACGCCATCGGCGCGATCACCGGCGCCGAGCTGTTCGTGCTGCTGTCCGGGATCGTGCTGGGGATGGTCTACCCCGTCGCGGTGCGCCGGCAGGGTGAGTACGTCGCCGCGGTCCAGGCCCTGCGCCGCGCCCGCAAGCAGTACGTGACCGCCCTGGTCGTCGTCGTCCTGGTCTTCCTGATCTCGCTCGTGCCGTTCGTCGACGCCTCGGTCATCACCACGTTCACCGACCGCGGCACCGGCTCCGCCGGGCCCGAGGCCGCCGGGCAGGTCTACGACCTGTACGTCAACGCGCCGCGGCTCTTCGACTACCCGCCGCCGTGGTACGCCGTCCGGCAGCTGCTGCTGCTCGAGATGGGGCCGTGGGTCTTCAACATCATGGGCCTGTTCGTGGTCCTGTCGTTGCTGGTGCCGGCCCTGATGTGGGCGATCCAGCGGGGCTTCTGGTGGGCGGTGCTGCTCGGGAGCGCCGCGCTCTACGGGCTGGACCACTGGGTCGGTCTCGACCTGCTCCCCTCGCAGTTCGACGACGTCTTCCCCCTCGCGGTGTGGCAGGTGCCGTTCTGCGTCGGGCTGGTCGTCGGCAAGTACCGCCGCGAGATCACCCGCGCGCTGACCTCCCGGGTCGGCAAGGTCGCGGTGGGCGTCGCCCTCGGTGCGTACGCCGCCACCCTCGGCCTGCTGTGGCTGCAGCACGGCTCGGCGTACGACTGGCTCTACCCGAACCTCTACCAGCGCACCGAGCTCCAGGGCGGCCGCCTGATCGACCTGGTCCTGGTCATCGTCGTCGCCTACGCGATCCTGACCTGCGTGTGGAAGCCGATCGCCGCGGCGTTCGGCTGGTTCCTCGTCCCGCTCGGCCGGGTCAGCCTCTACGTGTTCATCGTCCACGTGTTCTTCGTGCTCGCCGTCGGCAACGTCCCCGGCCTCGACCGCACCAGCTGGTGGCAGGGCCTGGTCGTCCACACCGTCGTCCTGGCGGTCATCTGGGTGATGGTGCGGACGAAGTTCCTGGCCAAGGTGATCCCGGCCTAGGAGGCGGGAGGTGGTCGAGCAGCGGAGCCGTGGTTCCTGAGCCTGTCGAAGGGCGCCCGCGGCTCCGCGTCGAGACCTCGGCGACCGACCTACTGGGTCACGCGGTAGGCGTCGAAGACGCCGGGCACGGTGCGGACCGCGCGGAGGACCGAGTCGAGGTGCTTCGCGTCGGCCATCTCGAAGGTGAAGCGGCTCTTGGCCACGCGGTCGCGGGTGGTCGACAGCGACGCGGACAGGATGTTCACGTGGACGTCGGACAGCGCCATGGTGATGTCCGAGAGCAGGCGGGCCCGGTCGAGGGCCTCCACCTGGATGTTGACCAGGAACATCGACTGCGCCGTCGGCGCCCACTCGACGGCGAGCAGCCGCTCGGGGTGGGACTGCAGCTCCCGGGCGTTGGTGCAGTCGCCGCGGTGGACCGAGACCCCGCCGCCCTTCGTGACGAAGCCGAGGATGGGGTCCGGCGGCACCGGGGTGCAGCACTTCGCCAGCTTCACCCACACGTCGGGGGCGCCGGCGACGATCACGCCGGGGTCGCCCGCGGCGGCGGCCTTGGAGCGCCCGCGGCGCCCCGTGATGGTGACGGCCTCGGCGAGGTCCTCGGCCGCGCCGGCGTCGCCCCCGTGGAGCTCGATGACGCGGCGTACGACGGCCTGCGCGGAGAGGTTGGCCTCGCCGACGGCGGCGTAGAGCGACGTGACGTCGGAGAGGTGGAAGTGCGTCGCCGCCTCGGTCAGCGTCTCGTGGGACATGAGGCGCTTGAGGGGCAGGCCCTCCTTGCGCATGAGCCGCGCGATCTGGTCCTTGCCGCGCTCGATGGCCTCGTCGCGGCGCTCCTTCGTGAACCACTGCCGGATCTTCGACCGGGCGCGGGGTGACTTGACGAAGCCGAGCCAGTCGCGCGACGGGCCGGCGTTCGCGGCCTTCGACGTGAAGACCTCGACGTTGTCGCCGTTCTCCAGCTGCGACTCCAGCGGGACCAGCCGCCCGTTCACGCGGGCGCCGATCGTGTGGTGGCCGACCTCGGTGTGGACGGCGTACGCGAAGTCGACGGGGGTCGCGCCGGCCGGGAGGGCGATGACGTCGCCGCGGGGGGTGAAGACGTAGACCTCGGACTGGTTGACCTCGAAGCGCAGGGACTCCAGGAACTCGCCCGGGTCCTCGACGTCGCTCTGCCAGTCGAGGAGCTGCTTGACCCAGGTCATGTCGTCCAGGTCGCCGCGACGCTCGGTGTCGGCACCTGAGCGGCCGTCCTCCTTGTACTTCCAGTGCGCCGCGACGCCGTACTCCGCCCGGCGGTGCATGCCGTAGGTGCGGATCTGCAGCTCGACGGGCTTGCCCTGGGGGCCGATCACCGTGGTGTGCAGCGACTGGTACATGTTGAACTTCGGGAGCGCGACGAAGTCCTTGAACCGGCCGACGACGGGGTTCCAGCGGTGGTGCAGGACGCCGAGCACGGCGTAGCAGTCGCGGTCCTGCTCGACGAGGACGCGGATGCCGACCAGGTCGTAGATGTCGGAGAACTCGCGGCCGCCGACGATCATCTTCTGGTAGATCGAGTAGTAGTGCTTGGGCCGGCCGGTGACGGTGGCCTTGATGCCCGCGGCCTTGAGGTCGGCCTCGACCTCGCTGATGACCTGGGCGAGGAACGAGTCGCGGGACGGCGCCCGCTCGGCCACCAGGCGCACGATCTCGTCGTAGATCTTGGGGTGGAGCGTCGCGAACGCGAGGTCCTCGAGCTCCCACTTCAGGGTGTTCATGCCCAGCCTGTGCGCGAGGGGGGCGTAGATGTCGAGCGTCTCGCGGGCCTTCCGCTCCTGCGTCTCCGGCTTGACGTAGCGCAGCGTCCGCATGTTGTGGAGCCGGTCGGCGAGCTTGATGACCAGCACCCGGATGTCGCGGGCCATCGCGACGATCATCTTGCGCAGCGTCTCGGCCTGGGCCGAGTCGCCGTACTTGACCTTGTCGAGCTTGGTGACGCCGTCCACGAGCTGCGCGACCTCGTCGCCGAAGTCGGCGCGCAGCTGGGCGAGGGTGTACTCGGTGTCCTCGACGGTGTCGTGCAGGAGCGAGGCGACGAGCGTCGGCTCGGTCATGCCGATCTCGGCGAGGATGGTGGTCACCGCGAGCGGGTGGGTGATGTACGGGTCCCCGCTCTTGCGCGACTGGTGCGAGTGCAGGCGCTCCGCGGTGGTGTACGCGCGCTCGAGCAGGGCGAGGTCCGCCTTGGGGTGGTGCGTGCGGACCGCCTTGAACAGCGGCCCCAGCACCGGGTTGTCACCGGAGCTGCTGCGCGTGCCGATCCGCGCCAGGCGTGCGCGCATCCCGCGGGCGGAGGTGACCGGCTCGGGTGCGGGACGGGGCTCGGGCGGCGGCGCCGCCGGGCTCGTCTCGACCCGGGGCTCGGTGGCGGTCCCGGAGGGAGCGCGCCCGGTGTCGTCGGTCACGCCTCCAGTGTAGGGCCGTGCCCGACGCGACTCAGACCGCGAGCAGGCTCGTCAGCGGGATGTCGCCCAGCGACTCGCGACCGGGCAGGAACGTGAGCTCCATGAGCATCGCGACGGACGTCGTCCGCGCGCCGCAGCGCTCGACGAGCTCGCGCGTGGCGGCCAGCGTGCCCCCGGTGGCGAGGACGTCGTCCACGAGCAGCACGCGGTCGCCCTCCCCCAGCGCG
This sequence comes from Nocardioides sp. CFH 31398, assembly GCF_022436705.1. Classification (GTDB taxonomy): domain Bacteria; phylum Actinomycetota; class Actinomycetes; order Propionibacteriales; family Nocardioidaceae; genus Nocardioides. The sequence goes on from NZ_JAKUHT010000029.1 coordinate 77,592, forward strand.
TCGGTGTGGATCTCGAGGGTGGCCTCGCCGTACTCCAGCGAGTAGGAGACGGAGTAAGTCTCGCGCGGCAGCTTGCCCGCCTTGCGGACCGGCACCAGCGGCACCCCGAGGGCCAGCGCGACGGGCGCGGCGAGCAGGAAGCCGCGGGCCTCCATGCCGACGACCGCGTCGACGGTGGTCGTGCCGTCGGCGTCGCGGCCGGCGGCCGCGAGTGCCTCGACGACGTCGCCCAGACCGGCCGGGTCGGCCAGCAGCGGGGTGATGTCCTTGAACACCACGCCCTCGGTCGGGAAGTCCGGGACGTCGACCACCAGCCGCTCCATGGCGGAGCGGGCGCGCTCCAGGGCGTCGCTCACTCAGAGCTCCTTGCGGGTGTCGTCGGTCGTGTCGACGGCCGGGTCCGCGGCGGTGTCGCCGAGCGGGGTCCTCTCCGGGACGACCGTGGCGATCGCGGCGCGCGCGACCGTGACGACGACGCCGTCGGCGATGGAGACGTCGACGCGCTCGGGATCGTCGACGGCCACGAGGGTCCCGAAGATGCCGGAGGTGAGCATGACCTCGGAGCCCACCCCCAGCGCCGCCTGCATCTCACGCTGCTGCTTGGCGCGCTTGGACTGCGGCCGGATCACCAGCAGGTAGAAGATCGCGACGATCGCGATGATCGGAAGGAGGGCGGACAGCTGCTCCACGAGGAGACCTTTCACGGGTGGGTGGGACCGACCCGAGTCTAGGAGGAGGCTGTCACCGCCCCGTCCGAGGTGGTCGGTTCCGCCGGTGAGCCACGAGATCGCCTCGCGGGCCCGGGAGCACCGGCCCGGGTCGACGCGGCCTCGGGCCCCGCGCACGACCTGGTCCCCGCCGGCTCGACCGGCCGTGTGCCGGCGACCGGGAGCGTCAGCCCTCGAAGAGCGTGCTGTCGCCGCCGGTGACCGGCGGCGGGGTGAGGCCGAGGTGGGCCCAGGCCGCAGGGGTGGCGACGCGGCCGCGCGGGGTGCGCGCGAGGAGGCCCTGCCGGACCAGGAACGGCTCGGCGACCTCCTCCACCGTCTCGCGCTCCTCCCCCACGGCGACGGCGAGGGTCGAGACGCCCACGGGGCCCCCGCCGAAGCGGCGGCAGAGGACGTCGAGGACGCCGCGGTCGAGACGGTCGAGCCCCGACTCGTCGACCTCGTAGAGGTCGAGCGCCGCGCGGGCCGCCTCGGGCGTGACGACACCGTCCGCTCGGACCTGCGCCCAGTCACGCACGCGGCGCAGCAGGCGGTTGGCGATGCGCGGCGTGCCGCGCGAGCGCGACGCGATCTCGGCGGTGCCCTCACCGGTCACGTCGACCCCGAGCAGGTCGGCCGAGCGACGGACGATGAGGTCGAGCTCGGCGGGCTCGTAGAACTCGAGGTGGGCGGTGAACCCGAACCGGTCCCGCAGCGGCCCCGGCAGCAGCCCCGCCCGGGTCGTCGCGCCGACCAGGGTGAACGGGGGGATCTCGAGCGGGATCGCGGTCGCGCCGGGGCCCTTGCCGATGACGACGTCGACGCGGAAGTCCTCCATCGCGACGTAGAGCATCTCCTCCGCCGGCCGGGCGGTGCGGTGGATCTCGTCGACGAAGAGGACGTCGCCCTCGTTCATCCCGGACAGGATCGCCGCGAGGTCGCCGGCGTGGGTCAGCGCCGGGCCGCTGGTGATGCGGAGCGGCGCCCCCATCTCGGCCGCGATGATCATGGCCAGCGTGGTCTTGCCCAGGCCGGGCGGCCCCGAGAGCAGCACGTGGTCCGGGGCCCTCCCGCGCCGACGGGCGGCCTCGAGGACCAGGCCGAGCTGCTCACGGACCCGGTGCTGGCCCACGACCTCGTCGAGCGAGCGGGGCCGCAGGGCGGCCTCGACCGCGCGCTCGTCGCCGTCCGCGTCGGCGGCGACCAGCGACCTCAGGTGGGTCGCCTCGACGGCCTCGTAGTCGTCCAGGCCGTGCTCCGGGCCAGCATCCACGACGTCAGGCCTTGCTCAGCGCGCGCAGCGCGGCTCGCAGCAGCGCCCCGACGTCGGGCACCGGGCCGGCCTGGTCGGCAACCGTCTCGACCGCCCGGTCCGCCTCCTTGGCCGACCAGCCGAGGCCGACGAGACCCTGGTGGACCTGGCCGCGCCAGGCGTCGGCGGAGCCCGCGGCCGGGCCGGCCGGGGTCGTGGTGGCGGCACCGACGGGCGGACCGATCCGGTCCTTGAGCTCGAGGATGATCCGCTGGGCGCCCTTCTGCCCGATGCCCGGCACCGCCGTGAGGCGCTTGGTGTCCTCCGCGGCGATCGCCCGGCGCAGCTCGTCGGGGCCGAGGACGGCGAGCATCGCCTGGGCGACCTTCGGACCCACGCCGGAGGCGGTCTGCGCCAGCTCGAAGCAGTCGCGCTCGTCGTCGCTCGCGAAGCCGAACAGGGTCAGGGAGTCCTCCCGGACGACGAGCGAGGCCGCGAGCGTGGCCTCCTGCCCGGTCCGCAGCCCCGCCAGGGTGCCCGGCGTGCAGGCGAGGTGGAGGCCGATGCCGCCGACCTCGACGACCGCGCCGGTCAGGGTCACGGCCAGGACGGGGCCGCGGACGCTGCTGATCATCGTGCTCCTCCCGAGCGGGCCAGCGCGGCGTCCAGCCGCGCCTGGGCGCCGCCGCGCCAGATGTGGGTGATCGCGAGCGCGACGGCGTCCGCCGCGTCCGCGGGCTTCGGGGCGGCGGGCAGCCGCAGGATGCGGGCGACCATCAGGCCGACCTGGGCCTTGTCGGCGCGGCCGTTGCCGGAGACGGCGGCCTTGACCTCGCTGGGGGTGTGTGTCGCGACGGCGATCCCCCGCCGCGCGGCCGCGACCAGCGCGAGGCCGCTGGCCTGCGCGGTGCCCATCACGGTCGAGACGTCGGAGCGCGCGAAGACCCGCTCGACCGCGACGGCGTCGGGGCGGAACTCCTCGATCCACTCCGCCAGCCCGGCCTCGATGGTCACGAGCCGGGTCGCGATCGGCACCCCCGCGGAGGTCCTGATGACGTTGGCGTCGACGAGCCGCAGCGGCCGGCCCACGTCACCCTCGACGACGCCGACCCCGCACCGGGTCAGCCCGGGGTCGATCCCGAGCACGCGCATGGGCCACCTCTCGCCGTACGAACACCTGTTCGCACACGCTAGCGGCCGGCACCGACGTCGCCCACGCGACACGCCCCGGCGGGACGGCCGGGGGCTCAGGCGTCGACGGTCGCCATGACCTCGTCGGAGACGTCGAAGTTCGCGTAGACGTTCTGGACGTCGTCCAGGTCCTCGAGGGCCTCGACGAGGCGGAACACCTTGGGCGCCACCTCGGCGTCGAGCTCGACCTGCGAGTCCGGGACGAAGGAGGCCTCGGCGGAGTCGTAGTCGAAGCCGGCCGCCTGCAGCGCGGTCCGCACGCCGAGCAGGTCGGTGGCCTCCGAGATGACCTCGAACGACTCCCCCAGGTCGTTGATGTCGTCCGCGCCGGCCTCCAGCGTGGCCTCGAGGACGTCGTCCTCGGCGAGGGTGCGCCCCTCCTGCTGCTGAGGGACGACGACCACGCCCTTGCGGTGGAAGAGGAAGGACACCGAGCCCGGGTCGGCGAGCGTGCCGCCGTTGCGGGTCATCGCGGTGCGGACCTCCATGGCGGCCCGGTTCTTGTTGTCCGTCAGGCACTCGACCAGCAGCGCGACGCCGCCAGGGCCGTAGCCCTCGTACATGATCGTCTGGTAGTCGGCCCCGCCCGCCTCGGCGCCGGAGCCGCGCTGCACGGCGCGCTCGATGTTGTCCTTCGTGACCGACGACTTCTTCGCCTTCTGGATGGCGTCGTACAGCGTGGGGTTGCCCGCGGGGTCGCCGCCGCCCATCCGGGCCGCGACCTCGATGTTCTTCACGAGCTTGGTGTTCATCTTGCTGCGCCGCGCGTCGATGACGGCCTTCTTGTGCTTCGTGGTCGCCCACTTGGAGTGGCCTGACATCGCTCGTCCCTTCGTCGTCGCTGCGCACGGTCAGGGGCCGCCCGACCCCTCCGCGAGGATCGATCCTACCGACCTGCCGCTGGTCGCCCGGCGGGCACGGGAGCGCTCAGGTGCCGGTGCCGCAGGTGAAGTTGGCGATGAGCAGGCCGCCGTTGCGGAAGTTGCGGAGCCGCGCGGGGCTCGACTCGCGCGCGGAGTCCGTCAGCCGGGTCGTCACCCGGGCCTGGTAGGCCGTGTCCTGCAGGAGCGTGAGCCCGCCCCCGTCGAAGGTGAGCGTCGCCGTCGTCGGCCCGACGTTCATGAGGAAGTCCGGACCCAGCTTGGTCGCGGGGGTGACGTCGACCCGGTAGACGCGCAGGACGTACTGCACGCCCCCGCGCGGCGGCTCCGCGACGCGATCGGTCGTGAAGGTGACGCTCGCGCCCGGGTTGAGCGTCGGTCCCGACTCGACGCAGGACACCGGGTTCGCCGCCGGGGGCACGAAGACGGTCGACGCGCCGACCTCGCCGGTGGTCGAGGCCGCGGCGTCGGTGTAGACCGCCGCGGTGCCCGCGACGTGGCCGGGGAGGAGCAGCAGCAGTCCGGCGAGCAGCGTGGCGGCCACCGCGGGGCGACGCCGGACCATCAGGTCACCTGGGTCAAGGTCGCGCGCAGCAGCAGCGTGCCGGTCTTGCCCTGGTTGCCGTTGCCGGCGTTGACCGAGATCCCGATGCGCACGCAGACCGACTCCTGCGCCCCCGCGGCGAGGGACCGCGCGGAGGTCGTCAGCGAGAACGCGGAGGTGCTGGTGAGCAGCTGCTCCGGGCCGAGGGCCGCGCCCGAGCAGGTGTCCTGCACCGGGTAGGTCGTGTCCTCGACCGGGCTCCCCGTGTAGGCCTGCACCACGACGGCGTCGTCGAGGTAGGTCCAGGTGCCGCCCCGCAGCGCCTCCAGCCGGTACGTGCCCGGGGGGTCGCCGACGTTGCGGAGCGTGAGGCTGTACGCCTCGTACTCCCCCGGGGTCCGGTTCGCGAACGCGATCGACGACTTGGTGTAGCCGGCGCCCTGGCCGACCGCCTGGTCGTCCACGCGCAGGTCCATCGTGCCGGCGCTCACCGAGCCCGTCCCGACGTCGGCGCGGTCGTTCCAGAACGCGTACGTCCCCCCACCCCCGACCCCGACGCCGAGCGCGGCGACGAGGGCGAGCGCCAGGGCAGCGCGGTGGCGGGTCCGGCGCGGCAGGGAGGCCGGGGTCGCGCGGTGGCGGCTCACGTCGGGACCTCCGCCGGCGCGGGCTCCGCGGTGGGCCGCCCGGCGGGGGCGGTGCCGTC
>NZ_JAKUHT010000030.1 GCF_022436705.1 Nocardioides sp. CFH 31398
GGCGGCACCCCGCGACCACGCGTGCGGCGCCGAGCGGCCGGGCCGCCCCCAGAGCGGCCTGGCCGACGGCGCCCCCGCCGCCGAGGACGAGCACGTGCTCGCCCGGCGCCACCCGGGCGCGCAGCACGAGGCACGCCCACGCCGCGACGGCCGACAGCCCCAGCGCCGCGACGGCGGCGTCCGGCAGGTCGTCGACGTCCTCCAGCACGGTCACCGCCGGGTCGGGGACGACGACCCGCTCGGCCAGCGCGCCGTCGCCGGCCGCCATGCCCGCCGTCGTCGCCACAAACACCCGCGCGCCGACCGGGTGGACGTCGGACGCCTCGACGCGGCCGACCCCCTGCACCCCCGGCGCGTACGGCGTCGCCGGCGCCCCGAAGTACGACGTGCCCGACGCGCAGAGCAGGTCCAGCGGCACGACCGGGGCGGCCGTGACCCGCACGAGCGTGGTGCCCGGTGCGACGACGGGGTCGGGCCGGTCCGCCACGACCGGGGGGCGGCCGGGCTCGGTGACGACGAGCGCACGCACTGCTCGGCCCGCCTACGTCGCGATGTCGGGGTAGGGCAGCGACAGGTGCGCGAGCGCGGCGCCGTACGCCTTCTGGTACTCCAGCGGCCCGTGGTCGCGCTCGAACATCGCGATGAACAGCGTCAGCGTCAGGAAGGGGTGCGCGCCCATCCCGAAGAGCGCCACGTGGTCGTGCGTCCTCAACGCGCGACGCTCCTCGTCGGTGAACGCGAGCCAGGTGGACCGCTCCTCGCTGATCGAGCCGAGGATGCGGTTCGCCATCTCGGCCTCCCACCACTCGACGAGACCGACCGGGTCCGTGCGGTAGCGCTCGACGAGCTCGGGGTCGCGGTCGACGGTGAAGAGGAACTTGTTCAGCAGGTACTTGCTCATCGGACCGCCCCCGTCCGGGGGTCCCCGCCCGGGAACCAGGTGAAGTAGGCCTCCATCGTGTGGAACAGGTCGAGGGAGTCGACGTGGTCGGCGGGGACGCCGTCGCCGGCGGCACCCATCATCAGCATGAAGTCCATGAACCCGTGGGTCGCGTTGCCCGGGAGGTGGAGGCTGTCGAGGGTGACCTCCTCGAGGCACCCGGTGACGTCGCCGCGGGCGATCCAGTCGACGGCGCGGCGGTCGAACTCCGGGTCGGGGCCGTGCGGGCCGAACTGGCGGGGCCCGCCCAGCTCGAGCGAGAGGTGGCCGGTGCCGATGATCGCGACCCGCTGCTGCGACGGCCACGACTCGACCATCGCGCGGATCTGCCGGCCCAGCTCCACGAACCGCCACGGCGGCGGGAGGGGCGGCGCGAAGATGTTGGTGTAGATCGGCACGATCGGCAGGTCCGCCTCGGGCCGCAGCGTGATGATCGGGCACGTGATCGAGTGGTCGATCCGCAGCTCGTTGCTGAACGCCAGGTCGAAGCCGGAGTCCAGGCCCTGCCGCAGGATGTGCTCGGAGAGCTGCTCCTCGCCCGCCAGGTGGAAGCGGGGGAGCCCGAACTCGCGCTCCTCGTTGTACCAGTTCGCGTCGTACGTCGGCGCCTTGCCGACGAGGAACTGCGGCATGTTGTCCAGCCACAGCTGGTGGAAGTGGTCGCTGCCCACCATCACCAGGACGTCGGGCCGCGCGGCGGTCAGCGTCTCGCGGAAGCGCTCGATCTTCTCGACCCAGGCGTCCGCGAACGGCGGCCGGTCGTCGCCGACGGCGGTGCTCGCCCGGTAGTAGAACGGGTGGTGGGTCGACGCGATGACCGCGCAGACGGTCGCCATCAGGGGGCCTCGCTCTCGGGGTCGGAGCCGGTGGTCTCGGGGTCGACGTAGACCGCGTTGCGGTCGACGGCCAGGTAGGCGTCCATGCCGATCGGACGGCGCCGCTCCTCGGCGATCTGCCCGAGCAGCCCGGCGGCGCGGGCCAGCAGGGCGAACCCGCGGAGCATCTCGACGGGCAGCCCCAGGTCGGCCAGGGCCGCCCCGCACACCCCGGCGCCGTTCAGCGGCAGCCGTCGGCCGAGCACCTGCTCGTGGGTGCGGCCCACCGCCTCGAAGAGCCGCAGGTGCGGTCCGCGCAGGCCCTCCTCCTCCGCGATGCGCAGCAGCACCGGGGTTCGGGGGTCGCCCTGCTTGTGGACGGGGTGGCCGATGCCCGGCACGAAGCGGCCGGCGTCCTTGGTGCGTCGTACGGCGGCGAGCGCGAGGGCGTCCCAGGCCTCGAGGTCGTCGGCGTCCTCGGGCGCCGGGTCGTCGTCCAGGACGGCGTGCAGCCACTGCCCGCAGTCCTCGGTGACGCCGAGGAACCGTGAGCCCCCGCCGAGCAGGCCCGCGGCCAGCGCGCCCTGCAGCGAGTCGGGGGCGGACAGGTAGGTCAGGCGCGCCGCGATCGCGGTCGGGGTGAAGCCGTGGTCGGCGAGCGCGACCAGCACCGCCTCGAGCACCCGCACCTCACCGGGGCTCGGACGGCGCATCGCCACCAGCCAGAAGGCCAGCTCGCCGAACCCCACCTCGCCCATCAGCTCGGCGGTCAGGTCGTGGCCGAGCAGCCGGATCTCGTCGGCGGTGGAGGTCCCCAGCGAGGTGGGGAAGCGCAGGTCGGGGGAGCCGGGGGAGTCGGTCATGCGTCCTCCTCGAGCCACGCCCGGATCTCGGCACCGTGCTGGTCGAGCCCCGGAGGCGGCAGGACGTAGTCGGGTGGGGTCTCGGAGAGCCGGATCGGGTGGCGGATCGACGGCACCATCGCCTCGCCCTCACCGACCTCGACCACCGGCTCCAGGCCGACGGAGGTCGCGAACGCGACGCCGTCGTCCACGGAGTTGATGGGCCCGCACGGCACACCCGCGGCGATGATCTCGGTGAACCAGTCGTCCGCGTCGCGGGTGGCGAGCCGCTCGACGAGCAGCGGGCGCAGCGCGTCGCGGTGGGCGTTGCGGGCCTCGTTGCGGGCGAACCGCTCGTCGTCCGCGAGCTCGGGGACGCCGAGCACCTCGACCAGCTTGCGGAACTGCCCGTCGTTGCCCGCGGTGACGATGAGGTCCTTGTCGCGGCAGGGGAGCGGCTCGTAGGGGAAGAGGCTCGGGTGGCTGTTGCCCATCCGGTGCGGCACCGTCCCGCCCGCGACGTACGCCGAGGTCTGGTTGACCATCCCGGACAGCGCCGAGGCCATGAGGTTGACCTCGATGTGCTGGCCGCGGCCGGTCTCGTGACGCTTCTGCAGCGCCGCGAGCGCGCCGATCGTGGCGTGCATGCCGGCCATGACGTCGAACACCGAGATCCCCGCCCGGTACGGCGCGCCGTCGGGCGACCCGGTCAGGCTCATCAACCCCGAGATCGCCTGCACGATCAGGTCGTAGCCCGGCAGCCTCGCTCCCTCCACGCTGCTGCCGAAGCCGCTGATCGAGGCGTAGACGATCCCGGGGTTGGTGGCCGCCACCGAGTCGTAGTCGAGGCCGAACTTCGCGAGCCCGCCGGGCCGGAAGTTCTCGAGCATGACGTCGGCGCGCGCGGCGAGGCGCTGCGCCACCGCGACGTCGGCGGGGTCCTTGAGGTCGAGGGCGATGGACCGCTTGTTGCGGTTGATGCCGAGGTAGTACGTCCCGACCGTCGCCCCCGTGGCGTCGGTGCGCACGGGCGGCACCCACGAGCGGGTGTCGTCGCCGCCTGGGCTCTCGACCTTGACGACCTCCGCACCCAGGTCGGCCATCAGCATCGAGGCGTACGGCCCGGCCAGGATCCGCGAGAAGTCCGCCACCAGCAGGCCCGCGAGGGGGCCGCTGCGCTCCGGGGTCGTCATCGGTGGGGCGCCTCCTGGACGGTCGAGCTCGGCTCCGCGGACATGTGTACGAGGAGGTCACCGGCTCCCAGAGCCCTCGTTCGGGGTGTCGTTGACAGCCGCAGGTGACGAGGGCCACAGTGGCAACTCCCGAGCCGACCGTCAAGCGGACAGGTGTCCGCAGAACCGGAGAACGTCATGAGCGAGTCCGTCCACCCCGACACCGGAGCCGTCGTCCTGCGCGGCGGCACCGTCGTGACCATGGACGCCGGGCGCCGGGTGCTCCACGGCGCCGACGTCCTCGTGGTCGGCGACCGCATCGCCGAGGTGGGCACCGACCTGCAGGTGCCCGCGGGCACGACCGAGGTCGACGCGACGGGGGGCGTCGTCATGCCCGGCATGATCGACACGCACCGCCACATGTGGCAGACCGCCATGCGCGGGTACGGCGCGGACTGGTCGCTGACGCAGTACTTCGTCTGGTACTACCTCGAGCACGGCCGCCGCTTCCGGCCCCAGGACGTCCACGCGGGCAACACGCTGTCGGCCTGGGACGCCCTCGAGGCCGGCGTCACCACGACGGTCGACTGGTCCCACGGGCTGCAGACCGTGGAGCACGCCGAGGCCGCCGCGCAGGCGCTCGAGGCCGTGCCCGGCCGGTTCGTGCTGGCCTACGGCAACATCGCCGCCGCGCCCTGGGAGTGGACGACGCAGGCGGAGGTGCAGGACTTCGTCCGGCGCACGCGCGAGCGCGGCCGCCTCGGCGTCCAGCTCGCCTTCGACGTCACCGGCGACCCGGAGTTCCCCGAGCGGGCGGCCTTCGAGGTGGCCCGCGACCTCGACGTCCCGGTCACCACGCACGCCGGCGTCTGGGGCGCGACCAACGACGACGGCATCCGGCTCATGCACGACCACGGCTTCGCGGGCCCCGACACGGTCTACGTGCACGCCGCGACGCTGACCACGGACTCCTACCACCGCATCGCCGCCAGCGGCGGCTCGATCTCGGTCTCGACGGAGTCCGAGCAGAGCGCCGGCCAGGGCTACCCGCCCACCTGGCAGGTCCGCCGCCACGGCATCGACGTCTCGCTGTCGCACGACACCAGCGTCTGGTGGAGCGCCGACCTGTTCACGGCCATGCGGACGACGCTCGGCGCCGACCGCTCCCGCGAGCACCTCGAGGCGCACGCGGTCGGTGACACCGTCACCCAGCTGCACCTGCGCGCCCAGCAGGTCGTGGAGTGGGCGACCCTGGGTGGTGCGAAGGCGCTGGGGCGAGACGACCTCGGCAGCATCGAGCCTGGCAAGACCGCCGACGTGGTGCTGCTGAAGAACGAGCACTCGGCGTACTCGTTCCCGCTGCTGAACCCCTACGGCCACATCGCCCTGCAGGCGCAGCGCGGCGACGTCCACACCGTGCTCGTCGGCGGCAGGGTCGTGAAGTCGGAGGGCCGCCTCGTCGGCGCCGACCTCGCCGCGGTGCGCCGCGACGTCGAGGCCACCGTCGAGCACCTGCGCGCCGACATGGGGGACGACGTGTGGGCCGGCGGGATGGACCCGGCGATGCCGGACGACGACGGCGCCGTGCTCGACAACCCGTACCAGTACACGCAGTACAAGTCCCACGCCACGCACGGCGCCCGGGGCACCATCTTCGGGGAGCCGACCGGTTCCTGAGGGGCCGAGGGGCGAGCGGCCGGCGGAGCGACGGAGGGGTGACGTGGCGGGACGGGGATCGGGACCGGACTTCGTGGAGGCGCTGGCGCGCGGCCTCGACGTCGTGCGCAGCCTGGGTACGGCGTCCCGCCCGATGTCGCTCAGCGAGGTCGCGGAGGCCACGGGCCTCGCGCGGCCGACGGCGCGGCGGCTGCTGCTGACCCTGACCGAGCTCGGCTACGTCCGCACCGACGGGCCGACCTTCGCCCTCACGACGCGGGTGCTCGAGCTCGGGACGGCGTACGTCTCGTCGCTGGGGCTGTGGGACATCGCCCGGCCGCACCTCGAGGCGCTCGTCGCGCGGACGGGGGAGTCCTCGTCGATGGCGCAGCTCGACGGCAGCGACATCGTGTACGTCGCCCGCGTCGCGGTGCCGAAGATCATCGCGCTGCGCGTCGAGATCGGCACGCTGTTCCCCGCCCCGCAGACCTCGCAGGGCAAGGTGCTGCTCGCCGCGCTCGCGCCCGACGAGCTGGAGCGCGTGCTGGACCTGCCCAGCCGGGCGGGCCTGCCCCCGTACATCGGGCGGACGCCGGAGCGGCTGCGCGAGGAGCTGGTGGAGGTCCGGGCCCGCGGCTGGGCGCTGGCCGACGAGGAGCTCGCGCCCGGCGTGCGGTCCGTGGCCTGTCCCGTGCGGGACGGCGAGGGCGTCGTCCGGGCGGCGATGAACGTGACGGTCCACGCCGCCGAGACCCCCACCGACCGGCTGCTCGGCGACCACCTGCCGCTGCTGCTGCGCACGGCCGGCGACGTCAGCGCCGAGTGGGCCCTGTGGCAGTCGCGACCCCACGTCGAGGTGACGCCCGCTGTCGACCGGGCCGCGGGCGCGGACTGAGCCTGCTCGGGAGGGGCGAGCGGGGTCAGTCGCGCGGGTCGGCCACGACGCACGGGTTGGGGTTCGGCACCGTGTCCTTGATCGCCGGCGCGATCTCGATCAGCACCTGCACCGGGGGCCGGTAGTCGGCCGGGATGCGCAGCTCGAGGGCCGGGTCGAAGCCGATGGTCGTGGCGACCGCCTCGGCGGTCTGGTCCTCCATCTGCTCGTCGGGGACGAACCAGTCGACGCCGGCGACGTCCTGGCAGGCGGAGGCCACGCGGCTGAAGCCGAGCGGGGTGCCGACCCCGCAGGAGAGCACGATCGGCGGGTCGCCCCAGGCGACGGCCTCCGACCCGCTGGAGACGACCTCGCGGCGTCGGGCGTTCGCCAGCTCGTCGGGCAGGGCGTCGGCCAGCGCGTCGCAGACGCGCGCGTCGGCGCCGTCGACCTCGGGGGTGTCGACCTCGAGCGTGGGCGTGCAGGCGGTGGCGGCCCCCAGCAGCAGGAGCGCGGCGAGCAGGCCCCGGACCGGTCGGGACAGGGGCTCGGTCAGATGTGGACGACGGGGCAGGTCAGCGTCCGGGTGATGCCGTCGAGGGTCTGCACCTTCGCGACGACCAGCTTGCCGAGCTCGTCGACGTTGCGGGCCTCCGCGCGCACGATGACGTCGTACGGACCGGTGACGTCCTCCGCCATGGTGACGCCCTTGACCTTGGCGACCTCGGCGGCGACCTCGGCGGCCTTGCCGACGTCGGTCTGGATCAGGACGTACGCCTGGACGACCATGTGAGCTCCCCTTCGAACGCACGAGAACCGGTGGGCCCGACGCGCCGGACGGCTCGCCCGGGTGATCGGTGTCACGGGTCAACCTACCGCGCGTGCCTGCGTCGGGGGCAACGGGTCGCTCTGCTGTGATGGACCCATGGCCCCGGCAGACCCGTCCCCCTCCTCGGCCCGCGACGTCCCCCGGGACGCGACCCTCGCCGACCTGGGGGAGTTCTCGGTCATCGACGCCCTCACGGCGATCTTCGAGCAGGGCGAGCACGTGGACGTCGGCCCCGGCGACGACGCGGCGGTCCTGTGGTGCGACGACGACCAGGTGCTGGTGTCGACGGACCTCATGGTGGAGGACCGCCACTTCCGGCGCGCGTGGTCCGAGGCCGCCGACGTCGGCCACCGCGCGGCCGCGCAGAACCTCTCCGACATCAACGCCATGGGCGGGCGCGCCCACAGCCTGACCGTCGGTCTCGCGGCGCCGCCCGACCTGCCGGTGGCGTGGGTGCTCGACTTCGCCCGGGGCTTCGCCGAGGAGTGCGCGCTCGTCGGGGCCTCCGTCGTCGGCGGCGACCTGACCCGCGCCGACGCGATCGTCGTCGCGGTGACGGTGATCGGCCGCTGCCGGATCGACCCGGTCCTTCGCTCCGGGGCGGAGCCCGGCGACGTCGTCGCGATCGCCGGCCGCCAGGGCTGGGCGGCGGGCGGTCTCGCCGTCCTCAGCCGGGGCTTCCGGTCGCCGCGGGCGCTCGTCGAGGCGCACCGCCGCCCGCAGCCGCCGTACGACGCGGGCCCGGCGGCGGCCGACGCCGGCGCGACCGCGATGCTCGACGTCTCCGACGGGCTGCTCGGCGACCTGGCCCACCTCGCCCGGGCCTCGGGCGTCTCGGTCGACCTGCGCCGCGACGCGCTGGAGGTCCCGGACGCCCTGCGGTCCGTGGCCGCGGCCACCGGCTCGGACCCGACCGAGCTCGTGCTCACCGGGGGTGACGACCACGCCCTGGTCGCCACCTTCCCCGCCGACGCCGAGGTCCCGGCGGCCTTCCGGGTGATCGGGTCGGTGCTAGCGGCCGGCGACGCTCCGGCGGTCACCGTCGACGGGGTCGTCCACGAGGGCGCCGGGGGCTGGACCCACTTCTGAGTCCCCGGTCCCGACCTCCGGACGGGCCGGCCGGCCGCGCACGGCCCGCACGATCGTGGGCAGCAGGACGCCGGTCACGACGAGGAGCCCGCCGAGGACCTCCACCAGCGCCGGCACCTCGCCCAGCACCAGCCAGGCGGCCGTGAAACCGGTGACGGGCAGGAGCATCGAGAAGGGCGCGACCGCGCTGGAGGGGTGACGGCGCAGGAGCGCCGTCCAGATCCCGCTGCCGACCACGGTCGCCACGACGACGGTGTAGGCCAGGCCCAGGTTCGCGGGCAGCGCCTCGGGGGTGAACGCGGTGGCCAGCGAGCGGCCGATCCGGTCCGGCCCCTCGACGGCCAGGGCGAGCAGGCCCATGGGCAGCGGCGGCACCACCGTCATCCACATCATCAGCGCGAACGGCGACTCCGGCTGCGCCTTGCGGGAGCAGAGGTTGCCGAACGCCCACCCGAGGCCGCCGCCGAGCACGAGCGCGACCGGCAGGACGGAGACGGTCAGCCCACGCCAGGCGGCGATGACGGCGAGGCCGGCCACCGCGATCCCGACGCCGACCATGGCCACCCGGGAGGGCCGTTCGCCGAGCAGACCGGCGGCCAGGAGCACGGTGAACGGCGCCGACGCCTGCAGCACGAGGGAGGCCAGCCCGACGGGCATCCCCGCCTCGAGGCCCCAGTAGAGGAGCACGAACTGCGCGATCCCGAACCCCGCGCCGTACCCGAGCAGCCAGCGCAGCGGCACCTGCGGGCGGCGGACCAGGAGGACCGCGGGGACGGCGAGCACCGCGAACCGCAGCGCGACCAGGAACATCGGCGGGTAGTGGTCGAGGGAGGCGTCGATGGCGATGAAGTTGACCCCCCAGGTCACGGCCACGAAGGCCGCGAGCAGGACGTCGCGGGTCGGCATCGAGGTGATCGGCACGACGCCCATCCTCCCCGCACCGACCGTGAAGATCCATCGAGCATCAGTTCATCGACGTTGTAGCGTCGGTTCATGGTCGACCTGGAGCCCCGGCGGCTCGCCCTGCTGCACGAGCTGGCCCGGCGCCGCAGCGTCACCGCGGTCGCGGAGGCGCTGCACCTGACCCCGACGGCGGTGTCGCAGCAGCTCAAGGTCCTCGAGCGCGAAGCGGGGACGGCGCTGCTCACCCGCGTGGGGCGCGGCGTCGAGCTCACCGACGCCGGGGAGGCGCTCGCGCTCGCCGCGCGCGACCTCGAGGAGGCCCGGGCCCGGGTGGAGGCGACCTGGGACGCCTACCGCCACCGCGTGGCGGGCGCCGTGACGCTCAGCGTCTACCCGACCGCGGGCCAGGCCCTGCTGCCCGGGCTGCTGCGGCGCCTGGCCGTGCACCCGGAGCTCGGGCTCGACGTGGTCGAGGCCGACATGGTCGGCGACGCGTACGCCGACCGCACCGACCACGTCGACGTCGTCCTGGGCCACCGGGCGTGGGTCGACGGGCGGTGGTCCGACGGACCGGCGCGGGGGCTCGTGGTCCGCGACCTCGCGTCGGAGCCGCTCGACGTCGTCGCCCCGCCCGGGCACCGCCTCGCGGGCCTGTCGGAGGTCACGGTGGCCGACGTCGCCGACGAGACGTGGGTGGGCGTCCCGGTCGGCTGGCCGTTCGACCGGGCCCTGGTGGCCTGGTTCGCGGCCGCCGACCGGCTTCCCCGGGTGGGCCACCGCTACACCGACCTGCGCGTGCAGGAGGCGCTGGTGGCCGCCGGGCACGGGGTCGCCCTGATGCCGCGCCAGGCGGTCGAGCACGCCGTCGGCGGGGCCGGCGACGCCCGGCTCGTGCTGCGGCCGGTCCGCCCCGAGCGCAGCCGCGCGGAGCGGCCGGTCCGCCGCATCGCCGCGCTGTCCCGACCCGACCGCGCCGTCCGGGTCGCCGTCGCCACCGTCCTCGACGCCCTCGCCGCCGAGGCCGCCGAGGTCCCCGGCTGGGACCCGCCGGGCTGAGGCGGTCCAGCGCCGGGGGTGGGCGGAGCGCCGGCGACCGGCGGCGGGGCCGCCGCCGACGAACGGGCCCCGACGCACGACAGCCCCCGACGCCGGGGCGTCGGGGGCTGTCGGACGGCTCAGTGCGTCAGCGGGTGACCTTGCCGGCCTTGATGCAGCTGGTGCACACGTTGAGACGCTTCGGGGTGCCGTTCACCTTGGCGCGGACGCGCTGGATGTTCGGGTCGAAGCGACGCTTGGTGATCTTGCGGGACCACGGCCGGTTGTGACCGAAGCCCGGGGACTTGGCGCAGATGTCACAGACGGCGGCCACTGTCAGCTCCTGGGATCGAGGTACGAAGTTCTGTGCACGCGACACCCGAGGGCGCCGGAGGCAACCGCAGCAGCGTAGCCGAGGCGGTCGCGCGGGAGCGAATCCGGCTCCTCTAGCCTGTCGCGCGTGGTGAGCGCGGGGGAGACCAGCGAGGTCCCGGCCCTGGTGCGCTTCCTCGACGAGGCTACCGAGGCCCTGGCCGCGGCCCGCGAGGAGATCGACGCCCTCAACGTCTACCCCGTCCCGGACGGCGACACGGGCACGAACCTCTACCTGACGCTCTCCGCGGCCCGCGACGCCGTGCGCGCCCTGCCCGGGGCCGACCCCGACGCCCCGGTGCGCGAGGCGCCCGCGCTCGGCGAGGTCTGGGCGACCATGGCCCGCGGGGCGCTGCTGGGTGCGCGGGGCAACTCGGGCGTGATCCTCAGCCAGATGCTCGGCGCCGTCTCGGCCACGGTGGCCCGGGTCCTCGCCGAGCCGGCGCCCGAGCAGGACGGGGTGGCGACGGCGCGACCGGGCAGCGTCCTGGCCCGGGCGATGGCGGCGGCGGTCGAGGCCAGCTACGCCGCGGTGGGGGAGCCGGTCGAGGGCACGATCCTCACCGTCGCCCGCGCGGCGTCCGAGGCCGCGACCGAGGCCGCCACCACCGGTGGCGTGCGCCGGGTCGTCGCCGACGCGGCCGCCGCCGCGCGTGAGGCTCTGAGCCACACCCCCGAGCAGCTCGCCGTCCTCGCCGAGGCCGGGGTGGTGGACGCCGGGGGGCGCGGCCTGGTCGTCGTCCTGGACGCCGCCGAGCACGTCCTCACCGGCCGACGGCCCGTGTCCGTCCCGGCGCCGCTGGCCGCCCACCGCATCCCGGTCGTCGGGCACCCCGTGCCCGCGGCGTCCACCGCGCCCCGCTCACCGGGGACGCCCCCCTCCGAGCCGTCGAGGTCGGCGTACGAGGTCGTCTACCTGCTGCGGGCGCCCGACGACGCCGTCCCGGCCCTGCGGGCGCGCCTCGGCGCCCTCGGCGACTCCCTCGTGGTGGTGGGCGGCGACGGGCTGTGGAAGGTCCACGTGCACGTCGACGACGCCGGCGCCGCGGTCGAGGCCGGCCTGGCCGCCGGGACCCCCTCGGAGATCGCCATCACCGCCCTGCCGCCCGCCCCCGGCGTCGAGCGGTCGGGACGACGCGTCGTCGCCGTCGCCGCGGGCCCCGGCCTGGAGGGGCTGTTCGCCGAGGCCGGGGCGGTCGTCGTCCCGGGCGGGCCGGGTCGGCGGCCCTCCGCCGGCATGCTGCTCGAGGCCATGGACGCCGGGGACGTCGCCGAGGTCGTGGTCCTGCCGAACGACGCCGACACCGTCGCCACCGCCGAGCTCGCCGCGAGCACGCTGCGGGAGCGGGGCGACGTCCAGGTGGCGGTGATCCCGACCCGCTCGCAGGTCCAGGGCCTGGCGGCGCTCGCGGTCCACGAGCCGGCCCGGACGCTCGCCGCCGACGTCCTCGAGATGACCGCCACCGCCCGCCACGTCAGGCAGGGCGCGGTGACGGTGGCCGCCCGGCGGGGCATGACCATGGCCGGCCCGTGCGAGCCCGGTGACGTGCTCGGCGTGATCGCCGGTGACTTCGCCGTCGTCGGGTCGGACCTGGCGACCGTCGCCCGTGACGTGGCCGAGCGCCTCCTGGCGGGTGGCGGCGACCTCGTCACCCTCGTCGCGGGGCAGGAGGACGCGGGCACGACGGCCGCCCTGGCGGCGTACGTCGAGGAGCACCACCCCGCTGTCGACGTCGTGGTGTACGACGGGGGCCAGGACCGCTACCCGGTGCTGCTCTCGGTGGAGTAGGACAGGAGGAACACCGTGCCCGACACCACGCTCGACTCCCCGGTCGCGGCGGTCTTCGGCCGCGCCACGGTGACCCGCAAGCGGGTCGAGGAGGACCTCGGCCTGCGCACCGTCGGAGACCTGCTGTGGCACCTGCCCCGTCGCTACCTCGAGACGCAGGGCGAGAGCGAGCTCGGGTCCCTCGCGGAGGGGCAGGACCTGATGGTGGTCGCGCGCGTGCTGTCGACCGACGTCCGCAGCCACCGCGCCGGGCCCCGGCTGGCGTTCCGCACCACCGTGCGGCTGGCCACGGCGGCGGGCGGGCCGACCCTGGAGGCGACGTTCTTCGCGAAGAACTCCGCCCACGCGGAGGCGCTGGCGGCCGAGATGCCGCCGGGCTCGCGGGGGGTGTTCACCGGCCGCACCAAGCTGTTCCGCAACGCCTGGCAGCTCGGCAGCCCCCACAAGGTGATGTTCGAGGGCTCGCCGGCCCAGGTCGACCCGGCGGTCGCCGAGTCCTTGAGCGGCCTCCTCCCGGTGTACCGCGTGACGGGCAGGATCGACTCGTTCGCGATCCTGACCGCGGTCCGGACCGCCCTCGACATGGTGGGCGAGGTCCCGGACCCCCTCGACCGGGCCGACCGGGAGCGGTTCGACGTCCTCGACCTCACCACGGCGTTCCAGTGGGTCCACGCGCCCCACGACTGGGCGCAGCTGGGCCGCGCCCAGCAACGCTTCAAGTTCTCCGAGGCCCTGGTCACCCAGCTCGTGCTGGCCCGGCGCCGCGCCGCCGTGCGGGCGCTCGGCGCCAGGGCCCGCACCGGGGGCGGGGGGCTGCTGGCGGCCTTCGACGCCCGGCTGCCCTTCACCCTGACCGAGGGCCAGCAGCAGGTCGGGGCCGACATCGAGGCCGACCTGGCCCGCGACCACCCGATGAACCGGCTGCTGCAGGGCGAGGTGGGCTCCGGCAAGACCCTGGTCGCGCTGCGGGCGATGCTGCGGGTCGTCGACTCCGGCGGCCAGGCCGCGCTGCTGGCGCCGACCGAGGTGCTGGCCCAGCAGCACCACCGCTCCATCACGGCCATGCTGGGCGACCTCGCGAGCGGCGGGATGCTCGGCGGGCACCCCGACGGGACCGCCGTCGAGCTGCTCACCGGCTCCATGACGAAGACGCAGCGGCGCGAGCCCCTGCTGCGGATGGCCTCGGGCGAGGCCGGGCTCGTCATCGGGACGCACGCCCTGCTGGAGGACCACGTCTCCTTCGCCGACCTCGGCCTCGTCGTCGTGGACGAGCAGCACCGGTTCGGCGTCGAGCAGCGTGCGGCGCTGACGGACAAGGCGGGGACGCCGCCTCACGTGCTGGTCATGACCGCGACGCCGATCCCGCGGACCGTCGCCATGACCGTCTTCGGCGACCTCGAGACCTCCGTGCTGTCGGAGCTCCCCGCCGGGCGGGCGCCCATCCAGACCAACGTCGTCCCGCTCGCCGACCAGCCGCGCTGGCTCGACCGGGCCTGGGAGCGCGTGCGCGAGGAGGTCGAGAAGGGCCACCAGGCGTACGTCGTCTGCCCCCGCATCAGCGCCGGTGAGCAGGAGGAGGGCGAGACCGACCCGGCGGTCGGCTGGGACGACGACCTCGACGAGCCGGTGGAGGAGAAGCCGCAGCGGACGCTCGCCGCCGTCGAGGAGGTCGCGCCACTGCTGGCCGAGGGCCCGCTCGCCGGTCTCCGCGTCGCGCCGCTGCACGGGCGGATGACGCCGGAGGACAAGGACCGCGCGATGCGAGCGTTCGCCGCGGGGGAGATCGACGTCCTCGTCTCGACGACGGTCATCGAGGTCGGTGTGGACGTCGCCAACGCGACCACGATGGTGCTGCTGGACGCCGACCGGTTCGGCGTCTCCCAGCTGCACCAGCTGCGCGGCCGCGTCGGTCGCGGCGGCCTGCCCGGTCTGTGCCTGCTGGTGTCGTACGCCGAGGCGCAGACCCCGGCCCGGGAGCGGCTCGACGCCGTCGCCGCGACGTCCGACGGCTTCGAGCTCAGCCGGGTCGACCTCGCCCAGCGACGGGAGGGCGACGTGCTCGGGCGGTCGCAGTCGGGCTTCCGGTCGGGTCTGCAGAGCCTGCGGGTGCTCCGCGACGAGAAGACGATCGTCGCCGCCCGGGAGGCGGCGGTGGGCCTGCTCGACGAGGATCCCGACCTCGCCACCCGCCCGGCGCTCGCCGCGGGCGTCCTCGAGCTCGAGGCCAGCGCCGCCTCCGAGTTCATGGACCGCTCGTGACCCGGATCGTCGGCGGCGTCGCCGGTGGACGGCGCCTGCGCACACCCTCGGGGGAGCGGACGCGGCCGACGTCCGACCGCGTCCGCGAGGCGCTGTTCTCCGCCCTCGAGGCCCGGCTCGGGGGGTTCGAGGGCCTCCGCGTCCTCGACCTGTACGCCGGCTCCGGCGCCCTCGGCCTCGAGGCGTGGTCGCGGGGCGCGTCCGCGCTCACCCTCGTCGAGCGCGACCGGGCCACCGCCGGGCTGGTGCGCCGCAACGCCGCCGACGTGGGCTGCGACGTCGCCGACGTCGTCACCGCCTCGGTGGCCACCGCCCTCGGGCGCGAGCCCGCCGCGCCGTACGACGTCGTCCTGGCGGACCCGCCGTACCCGGTGGGGGAGCCCGAGCTCACCGCCGCGCTGGCCGCGCTGGTCGACGGCGGGTGGCTCGCCGACGACGCCGTCCTCGTCGTGGAGCGCTCCGCCCGCAGCCCCGAGCCCACCCTGCCCGCCGGCCTCGAGGTCGAGCGCGGACGCACCTACGGCGAGACCGCGCTCTGGTACCTTCGCGCCGCCGGTCCCGAGCCTGCCGACGAGCCGGGCGACGAGGGAGTGTGACCGTGGTCCGCGTCGTCTGTCCCGGGTCGTTCGACCCCGTCACGCTCGGCCACGTCGACGTCGTCCGCCGGGCGGCCGCGCTGTTCGACGAGGTCGTCGTCGCCGTCGGCACCAACCCGTCGAAGAGCCAGCTCTTCACCCCCGACGAGCGCCTCGACCTCCTCCGCAGGACCGTCGGCGAGATCGACGGCGTCCGGGTCGAGGGCTTCTCCGGCCTCCTCGTCACCTGGTGCGCCGAGCAGGGCGTCACCGCCGTCGTGAAGGGGTTGCGCGGGGCGAAGGACTACGACTACGAGGAGCCGATGGCGCACATGAACGCGCACCTCACCGGCCTCGACACCGTCCTGCTCCCCACCGACCCGCGGTGGTCGTTCGTGTCGTCCAGCCTCGTCAAGGAGGTCGCGCGAGGTGGCGGCGACGTCTCCGCCCTCGTGCCGCCGGTCGTCCTCGACGCCCTCCGCGCCCGCCTCTGACCCGCCGACCCGGCGTCGGTGGGGCGTGTGTCCGGGCCGACTCGGCGATGGTTTGGTCGCGCCCACGGGCGCCCGCTAATCTTGACCGCTGATCTGCCGCAGCGGACGAGGACGTCGTTCCCGTGACCGCGCACCGACCCGAGAGTGATCACCCTGCCCAGCCTGGACCCGAGAGCGCCGCTCGTGCTCGACACCCGCGAGCTGAGCCGCCGACCCGGGTCCCAGCGCGAGGTGACGAGGACGGTCCCGGCCCCGGCGGACCTGGGCATCGAGGTGCTCGCCGTCCCCGAGGGGTCGCCCGTCGACCTGGACCTGCGGCTCGAGGCGGTCATGGAGGGCGTGCTCGTCACGGGGACGGCCCGGACCGTCCTGGCCGGCGAGTGCGTGCGGTGCCTGGAGCCGATCACCGACCCCGACGTGGTCGAGGTCGACGCCCGGTTCCAGGAGCTGTTCGTGTACGACGACGACGCGCGTCGCGGGGAGCCTGACCCGGACGACGGCACCCGCAGCATGGAGGGCGACCTGCTCGACCTCGAGCCGGTCCTGCGCGACGCCGTGGTGCTGGGGCTGCCCTTCCAGCCGCTGTGCCGGGAGGACTGCCCGGGGCTGTGCGTCGAGTGCGGCGCCCGGCTCGCGGACGACCCGGACCACCACCACGACGAGCCGATCGACCCGCGGTGGCAGGCGCTGACGACGCTCCGTCCCGACGGGGACTGACGTCGTAAGCCGCCCCGACGTGCGCTCGGGGTGCACGACACGGCATCCTTGGGTGCCGCACCAGACCAGCACGACCCGCACCACCAGCACTAGCCAGCACCAGCCAGCACCACCCAGCACCACCCAGCACCACCCAGCACGGACAGCAGCACCAGGAGAGGGCCGAGACCGGCCCGGGCGAGGAGAACGACATGGCAGTCCCGAAGCGCAAGATGTCGCGCAGCAACACCCGGCACCGCCGGTCGCAGTGGAAGGCCGTCGCGCCGACCCTGGTCACCTGCGCGAACCCGGCCTGCGGCGAGAAGCACCTGCCGCACCGCGCCTGCGGCTCCTGCGGCCAGTACGGCGCGCGCAACGCCCGCCGCCAGGTCCTCTGACCGGCCGGCTCTGCCGATCAGCACCACCGGGCCACTGAACTACACCGCGCTGCGCGCAGCCCTCGGCGATCCGGTCCTGGACGTCGAGCTGCTGGAGCGCGCCCTCACGCACCGGTCGTACGCCTACGAGAACGGTGGGCTGCCCACGAACGAGCGCCTCGAGTTCCTGGGGGACTCCGTGCTCGGCGTGGTCGTGACGGAGACGCTCTACCTGACCCACCCGGACCTGTCCGAGGGGCGTCTCGCCAAGCTCCGGGCCGCCGTCGTCAACGCCCGCGCCCTCGCGGGTGTCGCCCGCGGTATCGGGCTGGGGGAGCACGTCAAGCTCGGCCGGGGCGAGGAGAGCACCGGCGGCCGGGAGAAGGCCTCGATCCTCTCCGACACCATCGAGGCTGTGATCGGCGCGATCCACCTCTCCGGCGGCCTCGAGGTGGCCGCCGAGGTGGTCCACCGGCTGTTCGACCCGCTCATGGCCACGGCCGCCGAGCTCGGCGCCGGCCTCGACTGGAAGACCTCCCTGCAGGAGCTCGCCGCCGAGGACGACCTCGGCGTCCCCGAGTACGTCATCACCGACGAGGGCCCCGACCACGCGAAGACCTTCACCGCCCGGGTCCGCGTCGCCGGGGGTCTCTACGGCAACGGCGTCGGCCGCTCCAAGAAGGAGGCCGAGCAGGCCGCCGCGGAGACGGCGTACGGCGAGCTGGTCGCGCACCGCTCGCCCACCCAGACCCCGGCGGGCGACGCCGGCCGCACCGGCGAGTAGGTCACCGCCCCACCGTGCCCGAGCTCCCCGAGGTCGAGGTCGTCCGTGCCGGCCTCGAGCGCTGGGTCACGGGCGCCCGTGTCGTGTCGGTCGACGTCCTGCACCCCCGCCCCGTGCGCCGCGACCCCCGCGGGCCGGCCGGGTTCGCGCTCGCCCTCACCGGGCGCCGCCTCGGGGTGGCCCGACGACGCGGCAAGTACCTCTGGGTCCCGCTCGACGACGCCGACGGGCGCCCCACCGACGACGCCCTGATGGCCCACCTCGGCATGAGCGGCCAGATGCTCGTGCAGCCCGCCGACGCCCCGGACGAGCGCCACCTGCGCGTGCGGATGCGGCTCGAGGGCGCCGCCGAGGGCCGTGAGCTCCGCTTCGTCGACCAGCGGATGTTCGGGGGGCTGGCGCTCAGCGACGGCGGGTACGACGTCCCGCCCGAGATCGCCCACATCGCGCTCGACCCGCTGGACGAGGCGTTCGACGACGACGCCTGGGCACGGCGGGTCCGGCGCCGCACCGCCGGGGTCAAGCGGCTCCTGCTCGACCAGACGCTCGTCTCCGGCATCGGCAACATCTACGCCGACGAGGCCCTCTGGCGGGCGCGGCTGCACGGCGACCGCCCCGGGGACCGCCTCACCGCCCGGCAGTGCCGCGAGCTCCTCGGCCACGTCCGCGAGGTCATGACCGAGGCTCTCGCCCAGGGCGGGACGTCGTTCGACGCGCTGTACGTCGACGTCAACGGCTCGTCGGGCTACTTCGCACGGTCGCTGTCCGCCTACGGCCGCGAGGGCCTGCCCTGCCTGCGGTGCGGCACGCCCATGCGACGCATCGTCTTCACCAACCGTTCGTCGTTCTTCTGCCCCCGGTGCCAGCCCACGCCCCGGGCGCGACGCGCGCGACGTTGACCCCGGCCGGTGCGGGGTGTCACGCTGGTCGACGGCCCACATCACGGGCCGTGACACCGCACCGCCGGCGCCGACCCGCCGCCGCGCCCCCCCCGGGCGCACCGCTCACCACGCACACCCACGTACTTCCCCGGAGGACCCATGGCCAAGGCGTTGCTCGGACACCTCGGACGCGACACCGCCGCGAGCGCCCGCCTCGACGTCGAGAACGCCCGCCTGCGCGGCCGCGTCGCCGACCTCGAGGCCCTCGTGCGTCACCTGTCGGAGGAGAACGACCGCCTCGTCGCCGACCTCGCGGTGCTCCGCGAGCGCGACGCGGTGATGCAGCCCGCCTGAGGCTGCTCCCCGCCCCGGGAGCCCTCACGGCCCCGGGCACCCGCCCAGCGCCCCGCCGTCCGGCGTGGGTGCCACGGCGCCGTCGGCGCCCGTGGTTAGGCTGAGGCGGCCGAGCCCTTCCCCGAGACGCGACGCCCCCGCTGTGCGCTGTCCGAGGAGAGCCCCGTGTACCTGAAGAGCCTGACGCTGAAGGGCTTCAAGTCCTTCGCGTCGTCCACGACGCTGCGGCTCGAGCCGGGCATCACCTGCGTGGTCGGCCCCAACGGCTCGGGCAAGTCCAACGTCGTCGACGCCCTCGCCTGGGTCATGGGCGAGCAGGGCGTCAAGTCCCTGCGCGGCGGCAAGATGGAGGACGTCGTCTTCGCCGGCACCTCCGGCCGCCCGCCGCTGGGCCGGGCCGAGGTCCAGCTGACCATCGACAACTCCGACGGCGCCCTGCCGATCGAGTACGCCGAGGTCACGATCAGCCGCACCATGTTCCGCAACGGCGGCTCGGAGTACGCCATCAACGGCCAGGGCTGCCGGCTCCTCGACGTCCAGGAGCTGCTCAGCGACTCCGGCATCGGCCGCGAGATGCACGTCATCGTCGGGCAGGGCCAGCTCGACTCCATCCTGCACGCGACCCCGGAGGACCGCCGCGGCTTCATCGAGGAGGCCGCCGGCGTCCTCAAGCACCGCAAGCGCAAGGAGAAGGCGCTCCGCAAGCTCGACGCCTGCGAGGGCAACCTGACCCGGCTCGCGGACCTGCTCACCGAGATCCGGCGCCAGCTCAAGCCGCTGGGACGCCAGGCCGAGGTCGCCCGCCGGGCGCGATCGGTGCAGGCCGCGGTGCGCGACGCCCGCGCCCGCCTGCTCGCCGACGACGTCGTCACCGCCCGGGACGTCCTGGCGCGGGACCTCGCCGACGAGACCGCCCTGCGCGAGCGCCAGGCCGAGGTCGAGCGCCGCCTGGCCGCCGCCCGGGAGCGCGAGGCCGCGCTGGAGGCGGCGCTGCGCGAGGACCTCCCGGCGCTGTCGGCCGCCCAGGAGACCTGGTTCGGGCTGACGGGACTGACCGAGCGCCTCCGCGGCACCCGGTCGCTGGCCGCCGAGCGGCTCCGCAGCGCCCAGGCGGACGCCGGCGCCCCCACGAGCACCGGTCGCGACCCCGAGGAGACCGAGGCCGAGGCCGCGGCGGCCCGGGAGGCGGAGCAGCGGATCGCCGCCGACGTCGCGGCCCGCCGTACGGCGCTGGAGGAGGCGGTCGCCGCCCGCGCGGCCGCCGAGGACGCCGCCGCCTCCGAGGAGCGGGCGCTCGCCGGGCTGCAGCGGGCCGCCGCGGACCGGCGCGAGGGCCTGGCCCGGCTCACCGGCCGGGTCAACGCGTTGCGCTCGCGGGCCGCCGCGGCCGACGCGGAGGTCGGCCGCCTCACCGACGCCCGCGCCGAGGCCGTCGCCCGCGCGGAGCGCGCCCAGCGCGACTTCACGGCGCTGGAGACCCGCGTGGCCGGCCTGGACGCGGGGGAGGAGGGCCTGGACGCCGAGCACGAGGCCGCGTCGTCCGCCCTCGACGACGTGACCGACCGGCTGGCGAAGCTGGCGGGGGAGGTCGCTCAGGCCGACCGCGACCGCACCGCGCTCGCCGCCCGCAAGGACGCCCTCGAGCTCGGCCTGTCGCGCAAGGACGGCGCAGGTGCGCTCCTCGCGGCGAGCGAGCAGCTGGACGGCGTCCTCGGCTCGGTCGCCGCCCTGCTCACCGTGCGGGCCGGCTTCGAGGCCGCCGTCGCGGCCGCCCTCGGGTCGGCCGCCGACGCCGTCGTGGTCGCCGGGACCGGCGCCGCCTCGGGCGCCATCCGCCACCTCAAGGCCGAGGACCTCGGCCGCGCCGGCCTGCTCGTCACCGACCCCGACGCCCCGGGCGACCCGGCGGGCCGGCCCGACCTGCCGGCCGGGGCGACGTACGCCGTCGACGTGGTCACCGGCCCGGCCGGCACCGAGGCGCCCCTGCGCGGGCTGCTCGGCGACGTCGTCGTCGTGGACGACCTCGACGCGGCCCGCTCGCTCGTCGAGGACCGGCCGTCCCTCGTCGCGGTCACCCGCGAGGGCGACGTGGTGGGTCGCCACTGGGCCGCCGGCGGCTCCGCCAGCCAGCCCAGCCTGCTCGAGGTCACGGCGGCGGTCGAGGAGGCCGCCGAGCAGCTCGCCGAGGCCACCGCGGCCTCCCAGCGGCTCACGTTCGAGACCTCCCGGCTCGAGGCCGAGCGGGAGGAGGCGCAGCGCCGCGTCGACGTGGCCCTCGCGAGGCTGCACGAGTCCGACGCGACCCTCGCCGCCGTCGCCGAGGAGCTGGGCCAGTACGGCTCCGCGGCCCGGGCGGCACGCGGCGAGGCCGAGCGGCTGGCTGCGGCGATCACGACGGCCGAGCAGGCGCGCACCGCCGACCTGGAGGGTCTCGCCGAGCTCGAGACCCGGCTGACGGAGGCGGAGGCCGCCCCGGAGACCGGGACCGAGCCCGACACCCGTCGCCGCGACGAGCTCGCCGCCGCCGCCCGTGACGCCCGCCAGGCCGAGACCGACGCACGGCTCGCCCTGCGGACCGCCGAGGAGCGCGGCCGCGCCCTCCACGGCCGCGCCGAGGAGCTCACCCGGGCCGCCGCCGCCGAGCGCGAGGCCCGGGCCCGCGCGGTCGAGCGGCGCGAGCGCATGCAGCGCCAGGCCAGCACCGCCGCCGCCGTCGAACGGACCGCCGGCCTCGTCCTCGAGCGCCTCGCCGCCTCCGTCGAGGTCGCCGCCGCGGCCCGCGCCGAGATCGAGGCCGGCCGCGCCGACCGGGAGACCGCGCTGCGTGAGTGCCGCGCCGAGCTGCGCGAGCTCGGGACGCGGCACGACGAGCTGGTCGGCTCGGCCCACCGCGACGAGATGGCCCGGGCCGAGCAGCGGATGCGGCTCGAGCAGCTGGCCGAGCGGGCGATGACCGAGACGGGCCTCGACCCCGACGCGCTGGTCGCCGAGTTCGGGCCCGGGGTCGGCGTCCCGGTCGAGCAGGCGGAGCCGGAGCCGGAAGCCCAGGACGACGAGCCCGCCGCCGTCCAGACCCTGCCCTACGTGCGCGAGGAGCAGGCCGCCCGCCTGCGCCGCGCGGAGCGCGAGCTCGCCCAGCTCGGCCGGGTGAACCCGCTGGCGCTGGAGGAGTTCTCCGCGATGGAGGAGCGCCACCGCTTCCTCTCCGAGCAGGTGGACGACCTCCGCCGGACCAAGA
Organism: Nocardioides sp. CFH 31398; assembly: GCF_022436705.1. Taxonomy (GTDB): domain Bacteria; phylum Actinomycetota; class Actinomycetes; order Propionibacteriales; family Nocardioidaceae; genus Nocardioides. The sequence continues at coordinate 21,975 of NZ_JAKUHT010000030.1, forward strand.
ACGACCTGCTCGACATCGTCCGGCAGGTCGACAGCCGGGTGGAGGAGGTCTTCACGGAGGCCTGGAAGGACGTCTCCGCGGCGTTCGACCACGTGTTCTCGCGGCTGTTCCCCGGCGGCGAGGGGCGCCTGCTGCTGACGGACCCGGGCGACATGCTCGCCACCGGGGTCGACGTCGAGGCGCGCCCGCCCGGCAAGAAGGTCAAGCGGCTCTCGCTGCTGTCCGGCGGCGAGCGGTCCCTGGTCGCGGTCGCCTTCCTGGTGGCCCTGTTCAAGGCCCGCCCGAGCCCCTTCTACATCCTCGACGAGGTCGAGGCCGCGCTCGACGACACCAACCTGGGCCGGCTGCTCGAGATCTACGAGGAGCTGCGCGAGACCTCCCAGCTGCTCGTCATCACCCACCAGAAGCGGACCATGGAGGTCGGCGACGCGCTGTACGGCGTCACGATGCGCGGCGACGGCGTGTCGACCGTCATCTCCCAGCGGCTGCGCGAGGCGGAGCCGGCCTAGGCCCGACCCGGGCCCGCCTGACGGGACGACCCCTCGACGGCGCGGGTGCCAGGTGGGAGTCTCCGGGTCGTGAGTGCCGCCTCCTGGACCGCGTTCCTGCTCACCGCGACCGTCATCGTCGTCACCCCCGGCACCGGCTCGCTCTACACGGTCGCCACCGGCCTCGCCCGCGGCACCCGCGCCGCCCTGCTCGCGGCGGTGGCCTGCACCCTCGGCGTCCTGCCGCACCTGCTCGCCGCGGTCACCGGCCTCGCGGCGCTGCTGCACGCGAGCGGGGTCGCGTTCGCGGTGCTCAAGTACCTGGGCGTCGCCTACCTCCTCTGGATGGCCTGGGCCACCTGGCGCGGACGCCGCGAACCGCTCGAGGTGGACGCGGACCGTCGTCCGGGAGGCACCCGGCAGGTGCTCGTGTCCGGCGTGACCCTCAACCTGCTCAACCCGAAGCTGACGCTGTTCTTCTTCGCCTTCCTGCCGCAGTTCGTGCCCGCCGGCACCCCCGGGGCCGCCGGTCGGATTCTGCTGCTCGGCGGGGTCTTCGCCGCGCTGACCCTCGTCGTGTTCGCGGCGTACGGCGCCCTGGCGGCCGGCCTGCGGGCCCGGGTGCTCGCCCGCCCGCGCCTGGTCGAGCGCCTGCGCGCCGCCTTCGCCGCCTCGTTCGCCGTCCTCGCCGGCCGCCTGGCCCTCGAGACCCGCTGAGCCCCACAGCCGACCCCCGAAGGAGTGCCGATGGCCGAGCGCACCACGTTCCTGCTCGACGAGACCCAGATCCCGACGCAGTGGTACAACGTCGTCCCCGACCTGCCCGAGCCCCCGCCGCCGCCGCTGCACCCGGGCACCCACGAGCCCGTCGGGCCCGACGACCTGGCCCCGCTGTTCCCGATGGCCCTGATCGAGCAGGAGGTCTCCACCGAGCGGTGGATCGACATCCCGGGCGGCGTCCTGGACGTCTACCGCATCTGGCGGCCCTCGCCGCTGGTGCGCGCGCGACGGCTCGAGAAGCTGCTCGACACCCCGGCGAGGATCTACTTCAAGTACGAGGGCGTCAGCCCAGCCGGCTCCCACAAGCCGAACACCGCCGTCCCGCAGGCCTGGTACAACCACGCTGAGGGCGTGCAGCGGCTCACCACCGAGACCGGCGCGGGGCAGTGGGGCACGTCCCTGGCCTTCGCGACCGCGCAGTACGGCATGGACTGCGAGGTGTGGCAGGTCCGCAGCAGCTACGACCAGAAGCCCGCGCGGCGCACGATGATGGAGATCTACGGCGCCACGCTGCACCCGAGCCCCTCGGACCTCACCGAGGCCGGCCGGGGCATCCTCGCCTCCTCGCCGGACTCCCCGGGCTCGCTGGGGATCGCCATCTCCGAGGCGGTCGAGGCCGCCGTCGGGCGCGACGACACCCGCTACGCGCTGGGCACCGTCCTCAACCACGTGCTGCTCCACCAGACCGTCATCGGCGAGGAGGCGCTGCGCCAGCTCGAGATGGCGGGGGACACCCCCGACGTGCTGGTGGGCTGCACCGGGGGCGGGTCGAACTTCGGCGGGCTGATCTTCCCGTTCCTGCGGGAGAAGCTCGGGGGGCGGATGGACCCGACGATCCGCTGCGTCGAGCCGGCGTCCTGCCCGACGCTGACGCGGGGGGAGTACCGCTACGACTTCGGCGACGCCGTCGGCATGACGCCGCTGATGAAGATGCACACCCTCGGCCACGGCTTCGTCCCCGACCCCATCCACGCCGGCGGGCTGCGCTACCACGGCATGGCGCCGCTGGTGTCCCACGTCTACGAGCTCGGGCTGGCCGAGGCCGAGGCCATCGGGCAGGTCGAGTGCTTCACCGCCGCCCTCGCCTTCGCCCGCACGCAGGGCATCGTCCCGGCGCCGGAGCCCACCCACGCGATCGCCGCCGCGATCCGGGAGGCCAACCGGTGCAAGGAGGAGGGCGTCTCCCGGACGATCCTCACCGCCCTGTGCGGTCACGGACACCTCGACATGGGCGCCTACGAGAACTTCCTGGCCGGGCGGATGACCGACCTCGAGCTCACCGACGACACCATCCGGGAGGCCATGGCGGGGGTCCCCGTGCTCTGACGGACGGCGCCCGGACGGGCCCCGCCGAGGGCCCCCGGAGCGGCCCCGGAGCGGCTCCGAGGAGGCCTCCCGGCACGACCGGGAGGCCCCCTCGGCCGCGATTGCCAGCCCTCACCGGGGGTGTGTTTCACTGGTGTGAGTCAGGGGGCCAGGGGGGCCTCAGACACTCGGTTCGAAGGGCCTGTCTCGTGCTGTTCATCGTCTTCGCGATGTTCCTCATCCTCGCCGTCGCCACCGCCGTCGTGGTGTTCGTCGCGTACCCGTACCGGGGTTCCGAGGTCCCGGGCGCGCCCTGGTTCGGTGACGCGGTGCGTCGCTGGTCGGGGCGCCTGCGCCCGCTGTCGGAGGACGAGCAGCGCAGCCTGCGCGAGCACTCCCGCCGCTGACCCGGCACCGATCGGCGGGCGGTGCCGCGCGGTGAGCGCCGCGCCCGCGAGCACCCCGGACGGGTCTGGTTTCATGGTCGGCCATGGGCTACATCGCTGACTGGGTGCTGCTGGTCGTCGGCCTCCTGCTGGTCGCCGGCGTCACGGGGGTCGCACTCCTCTCCGGCAGCCGTCGTCGACGGGGCGGCGAGGAGGACCTGCCGCCCGGCGGCGGCACCGACGTCCTCACGCCGCCGCGCGAGCGGACGGACGACGAGACCACCGCGACCGAGCCCGCGACCGACGTCGTCGAGCCGGACGTCGAGCCCGACGTCGAGGCGCCCACCGCGCCGCCCGCGCCGGAGGTCGAGAGGCCCGAGGGGGCGGCGTCCCGGCTCGTCCGTCTGCGTCAGCGCCTCTCCCGCTCCCAGGGCGGCCTCGGCAAGGGCCTGCTCGCGCTCCTGTCGCGCGACCGGCTCGACGAGGACACCTGGGAGGACATCGAGGACACCCTCCTCGGCGCCGACATCGGCGTCGCTCCGACCCAGCAGCTGGTCGAGAGGCTCCGCACGCGACTGCGGGTCGAGGGTGGCTCCGCCGACGTCCGCGCCGTCCTGAAGGAGGAGCTGCTCAGCCTCGTCGACCCGTCGATGGACCGCCGCCTGGCGGTCACCGGGGAGGGCGACGACCCCGGCGTCGTCCTGGTCGTCGGCGTCAACGGCACGGGCAAGACCACCACCGTCGGCAAGGTCGCCCGGCTCCTGCGGGCCGAGGACATGTCCGTCGTCCTGGGCGCCGCCGACACCTTCCGCGCCGCCGCGGCCGAGCAGCTCACCACCTGGGGCGAGCGGGTCGGCGTCGAGGTGGTGCGCGGGCCCGAGGGCACCGACCCCGCCAGCGTCGCCTTCGACGCGGTCAAGCGGGGCAAGGCCGACGGGGTCGACACGGTGCTCGTCGACACCGCGGGGCGGCTGCAGAACAAGGCCGGGCTCATGGACGAGCTGGGCAAGGTCAAGCGGGTCATCGAGAAGCAGGCGCCCGTCACCGAGGTGCTGCTCGTGCTCGACGCCACCACCGGCCAGAACGGCATGGTCCAGGCGCGCGTGTTCGCCGACATCGTCGACGTGTCCGGCATCGTCCTGACGAAGCTGGACGGCTCCGCGAAGGGCGGCATCGTCGTCGCCGTGCAGCGCGAGCTCGGCGTCCCGGTCAAGCTCGTCGGCCTCGGGGAGGGCCCGGACGACCTCGCCCCCTTCGACGCCGAGGCCTTCACCGAGGCCCTGCTGGGCTGACGCCCGGGCGTCGCACAGGCCCACGTAACGTCGCCGTAACGCAAGCCGGGAAGGTGTTTCCTGACTGAAACACCGACCGGACCCCGGTGAAACCTGCGGATCAGAGGGTCGGAGGCACGTCGGACACCCGGCTCGCGACAGAGACGTCGCGCGGCCGACGTCCCCTGTCACCGCTCAGCCCACACCCGGAGGTCCCGTGGACGGCTACTACGCCTTCATGCTGGTCGCCACAGCATTCGTGCTGATGATGACCGTGCCCGCACTCGCCCTGTTCTACGGCGGGATGTCACGTTCCAAGTCCGTGCTCAACATGATGATGATGTCGTTCACGGCAGCGGCCATCGTCGGCATCCTGTACGTCGCCATCGGCTGGTCCATGGGCTTCGGCGGCGACGGCACGTTCTTCGCCAACCCCTTCGAGCTGCCCTGGCTCGACGGCGTCACCACCGACTCCTACATCGGCGTGTTCTTCCAGATGACCTTCGCGGTCATCACCGTCGCGCTCATCTCCGGCGCCCTCGAGGGCCGGATGAAGTTCGCCGCCTGGGTGGCCTTCGTGCCCGTCTGGGCCGTGCTCGTCTACTTCCCGATGGCGCACATGGTCTTCAGCTGCACCGACGACTCCCTGATCTGCGGCCGCATCGGCGCCCAGGACTACGCCGGCGGCACCGCCGTCCACATCAACGCCGGCGTCGCGGCGCTCGTGCTCGTCCTGCTCCTCGGCAAGCGCCTGAACTGGCCGAAGGACAAGATGCGCCCGCACAACCTGACCCTCACCATGCTCGGCGCGGGTCTGCTGTGGATGGGCTGGTACGGCTTCAACGTCGGCTCGATCGTCTTCAGCGAGGAGTCGCTCGCCGACGAGAGCGTCATGGTCGAGCAGTTCCTCTCCGAGACCGGTCGCACCTTCGGCAACACCACCCTCGCCACGATGGCCGCCATCCTCGGCTGGCTCCTGGTCGAGCGGATGATGCACGGCAAGGCCACCTCGCTGGGCGCCGCGTCCGGCATCGTCGCCGGCCTCGTCGCCATCACCCCGGCCGCCGGCGCGGTCAACCTCTCCGGCGCCGTCGCGATCGGCGCCATCGCCGGTGCCCTCTGCGCCTGGGCCGTGGGCTGGAAGTTCCGCCTCGGGTACGACGACTCGCTCGACGTGGTCGGCGTCCACCTGGTCGGCGGCGTCATCGGCACCGTCCTGATCGGCGTCTTCTCCACCGCCGAGGGCGCGGGCGGCGTCGACGGCCTGCTCTACGGCGGCGGCGTCGACTCCCTGGTCGACCAGGTGCTCGGCGTCCTCGTGGCCGTCGTCTACGTCGGCGTCCTGACCCTGGTCATCGGCCTCGCGGTCAAGTTCACCGTCGGCCTGCGGCTCGACCCCGAGGACGAGGTCAACGGCATCGACCTCGCCGAGCACGGCGAGTCGGCGTACGACCTGCACACCGGCATCGGCGGGGGAGTCTCGTCGGGCCTGGCGGGCAACGCCCCGGCGAAGGCCTTCCCCACCACCACGAAGGAGAACCAGTCGTGAAGCTCGTGACCGCGGTCATCAAGCCGCACAAGTGGGAGGAGGTCCGGGAGGCTCTCGAGACCTTCGGCGTGACGGGCATGACCGTCAGCGAGGTCAGCGGCTACGGCCGCCAGAAGGGCCACACCGAGGTCTACCGCGGCGCGGAGTACGACATCGCGCTCGTGCCCAAGCTGCGCATCGAGATCGTGGTCGAGGACGGCGACGCCGACGACATCGTCGGCATCATCGTCCGCACCGCGCAGACCGGTCGCATCGGCGACGGCAAGGTCTGGGTCTCCTCGGTGGACACCGTCGTCCGGGTCCGCACCGGGGACCGCGACACCGCCGCCATCTAGTCGCGACCGGCCCGGCCACAGGCGCCCGGACCGGCCTGCACCCGGCCCGGACCCCGGCACACGGCCCCGCCTCGCCCTCCGCGAGGCGGGGCCGTCGTGCGTCGGGCGCGACACCCCCGACCCTCCCTCCCGCCAGGAAGGCACCATCACCCCATGAGCGCCGCCGACAGGGCCGCCCGCACCGAGGCCGCCGACGCGTTGTGCGCCGCGGCGTACGCCGAGGCGGAGGGCCCGTCGTCCGGGGCAGCGCTGGTGGCCGTGGGGGGCTACGGCCGCGGTGAGCTCGCTCCCTGCTCCGACCTGGACGTCGTGCTGGTGCACGACGACCACCTCGCGCCGGACGACCTCGCCCCCGTGCTGGAGCGGCTGTGGTACCCGCTGTGGGACTCCGGGAACAGGGTCGACCACTCGGTGCGGTCGCTGTCCGAGATGACCACGGCGGCCGCCGACGACCTCAAGGTGATGCTGGGCCAGCTCGACGTGCGCCACCTGGCCGGCGACCACCACCTCAGCCTGCGGCTGCGCACCGAGCAGCTCGCGCACTGGCGCCGCGACGCCCGCCGTCGCCTGCCCGAGCTGAAGACGCTCACCCACGGCCGCCACGTCAGGGCCGGTGAGCTCGCGCACGCGTCGGTGCCCGACCTCAAGGAGTCGCACGGCGGGATCCGGGACGCCACCGTGCTCCGCGCGCTCGTCGCGAGCTGGCTGGTCGACGCCTCGCAGGCGGACTCCGAGTCGGCACGACGGGGCCTGCTCGACGTCCGCGACGAGCTGCACGCCGTGACCGGCCGGGCGGTGGACAGGATCGCCCCCGAGCACTGGGCGCCGCTGGCCGAGCGTCTGGGCCTGCCCGACGCCGTGGCGGCCCAGCGGCACGTCCGGGAGCTCGGCCGCCGCCTCACCCACTTCTCGCGCCTCGCCTGGCGCCGCGTGGACGACGTCCTCACCGGCCCCGGGCGCGGCCCGCGGCGCCCCCGCCTCGAGACCCTGGCCCCGGGCGTGGCCCTGGCCGCGGGCGAGGTCGTCCTGGACCGCGGCGCCCGGCCCGAGGACGACCCCGCACTCCTGCTGCGCGCCTGCGCCGAGGCCGCGGAGCGCGACGTCCCCCTCGCTCCCGCGACCGCGGCCCGGCTGGCCCGTGAGGGTGCGCCGCTGGGGGAGGTCTGGCCCGCCGAGGCCCGGCGCCTGCTGGTGCGGATGCTCGCCGCCGGCCCCGGCCTGCTGCCCGTCTGGGAGACCCTGGAGGAGACCGGGGCGCTGGCGTCGATCCTCCCCGAGTGGGAGCGCATCCGCCTGTTCCCGCACGCCTCCGCCGTGCACCGCTTCACCGTCGACCGCCACTCCGTCGAGACCTGCGTGGAGGCGGCCGGCCTCATCCGCAGCGTCGGACGGCCCGACGTCCTCGCGGTCGCCGCGCTGCTGCACGACATCGGCAAGGGCGGCTTCGGCGACCACAGCGTCGAGGGGGAGCCGATCGCCCGCCGGATCGCGCGGCGCCTCGGGTTCGACGACGACGAGTGCGACGTGGTCGGCACCCTGGTGCGCCACCACCTGCTGCTCGCGGAGACCGCCACCAGCCGCGACCCCGACGACCCGGTCACGCTCGCCCACGTGGCCGACCGTGTGCGCAGCCCCGAGGTCCTCTCCCTGCTGGTCGCCCTCACCGAGGCCGACGCCCGGGCCGCGTCACCGCAGGCGTGGTCGTCGTGGCGCGCGAGCCTGGTGCGCCGGCTCGCGGACGGCGTCCTCGCCGTGCTGGTCGCGCGGGAGGCGGGCACCTCGGCGCCCCGCGTCGCGGACCCCCAGGTGGCCGTGCCGGAGGCCGTGCGCGCGGACCCGTCCCGCGCGGCGTTCACCGTCGAGCCCGTCGCCGACGGCGCCCGGGTCACGGCGGTCTCCGGCGACCGGGTCGGGCTGCTCGCCGACGTGGCCGCCGTCCTCGCGCTGCAGCGGGTGCGGGTGCGGGCCGCCCGGGCGTGGTCGCAGGACTCGTGGGGCGTCTCGGCCTGGGACGTCACCGAGGAGGTTGACCCCGCGGTGCTGCGCGACCGGTTCGCCGCGCTCGTCGAGGGCCGGCTGGACGTCGAGCGCCGGCTGCGCCTCGACTCCTCCGCCGACGTGCTCCCGCCCACCGTCGAGGTCCACCACGAGGCGTCGCGGACGTCCACCGTGCTGGAGGTCCGGGCCAGCGACCGGCTCTCCGTCGTCCACCACGTCTGCGCCACGCTCGCGCGGCTCGACATCGCCGTCCGCTCGGCGCACGTGGACACCCTGGGCCCGCAGGCGGTGGACGTCTTCTACCTCCAGGAGGCGTGGGCCGGGGCGCTGGCGGACGACCGGGCCGCGGACGCCGCGCACGCCGTACGTTCCGCGCTCGCCGGCGCCGGATAGGCTGGGCCACCGCCCGTGGCGCGCTCCGACGGACCGTCGCCGTAGCCACCGCGGGCCCCGCCGTCTACGACCCAGGGACCTCACACACGTGTTCGCCACCCTCTCCGACCGCCTCGCCGACACCTTCAAGAACCTGCGGGGCAAGGGACGCCTCTCCGAGGCCGACATCGACGCCACCGCGCGCGAGATCCGCATCGCGCTGCTGGAGGCGGACGTCGCGCTGCCGGTGGTCAAGGAGTTCACCGCCGCGGTGAAGGAGCGCGCCCGCGGCGAGGAGGTCAGCGGCGCGCTGAACCCGGCGCAGCAGGTCATCAAGATCGTCAACGAGGAGCTCGTGTCGATCCTCGGTGGGGAGACGCGGCGGCTGCGCTACGCGAAGTCGGGCCCGACGGTGATCATGCTCGCCGGCCTCCAGGGTGCCGGCAAGACGACGCTGGCGGCCAAGCTGGCGAAGTACCTCAAGGACCAGGACAAGACCCCGGTCCTCGTCGCCTGCGACCTCCAGCGCCCCAACGCGGTCCAGCAGCTGCAGGTCAACGGCCAGCGGGTCGGCGTCCCCGTGTTCGCGCCCGAGCCCGGCAACGGGGTCGGCGACCCGGTCTCGGTGGCGAAGGCGTCGATCGAGCACGCGAGGCGCTCCCTGCACGACGTCGTCATCGTCGACACCGCCGGCCGTCTCGGCGTCGACGCCGAGATGATGCAGCAGGCCGCGGACATCCGCGACGCCGTCCAGCCGGACGAGGTGCTGTTCGTCGTCGACGCGATGATCGGCCAGGACGCCGTCTCCACGGCGCAGGCGTTCCTCGACGGCGTCGGCTTCGACGGCGTCGTGCTCACGAAGCTCGACGGCGACGCCCGCGGTGGTGCGGCGCTGTCGATCCGCTCGGTCACCGGCAAGCCGGTCATGTTCGCCTCCTCCGGCGAGAAGATGACCGACTTCGACGTCTTCCACCCCGACCGCATGGCCTCGCGCATCCTCGACATGGGTGACGTCATGACCCTGATCGAGCAGGCCGAGAAGGCCTTCGACGCCGAGCAGGCGGAGAAGGCGGCCGGCAAGCTGCTCGGCGGCCAGGGCGAGTTCACGCTCGACGACTTCCTCGAGCAGATGCAGCAGGTGCGCAAGCTGGGCTCGCTGTCGTCGATCCTCGGCATGCTGCCGGGGATGGGCCAGATGCGGGAGCAGCTGGCGGACTTCGACGAGCGGTCCATCGACCGCATCCAGGCGATCATCCAGTCGATGACGCCCGCCGAGCGGGCCAACCCGAAGATCATCGACGGCTCGCGGCGCGCCCGCATCGCGAAGGGCTGCGGCCAGCAGGTCAGCGACGTCAACCAGCTCGTCGACCGGTTCTTCGAGGCCCGCAAGATGATGCAGCAGATGGCGAAGGGCGGCGGGATCCCCGGCATGCCCGGGATGCCGGGCATGGGCGGCGGCAGGAAGGGCAAGCAGAAGCCCGCGGCCCGCAAGGGCAAGGCGCGCCGCTCCGGCAACCCGGCGAAGGCCGCGCAGCCCAAGCCCGCGCCCGCGGCGAAGGGCTCGCCGTTCGGCAGCCCCGACGGACAGCCCGTGGACTACGAGAAGGCCGCGAAGGACCTGAACCTGCCCTCCGACCTGTCGAAGTACCTGCGCTGAGCGGCTCGACGGGGTCGGGGGTGCCGGCCACGGTGCTCGTCGTCGACGGCGCCAACGTCGTCGGCGCCCGTCCCGACGGGTGGTGGAAGGACCGGCCCGGCGCGGCCCGGCGGCTCCACGAGGCGCTGCTCGTCGCGGCGGTCCCGCAGGAGCGCGTCGTCCTCGTGCTCGAGGGGGCGGCGAAGGCTGGCGTGAGGGCGGGTCGCGACGCGCACGTCCGCACCGTCCACGCCCCGAGGGACGGGGACCGCGAGATCGTCGCCCAGGCCGCTGCGGCCGTGGAGGCCGGCGCGAGGGTCACGGTCGTCACCGCCGACGTCGTCCTCCAGGGGCGTGTGCTCGCCGCGGGCGCCGAGTACGTCGGCCCGTCCTGGCTGCTCGACCTGCTCTGACCGCCCAGTCGGCCCGAACGCACGCCTGCAGGACGCCGAGTCGGCCCGAACGCAGGCCTGCAGGACGCCGAGTCGGCCCGAACGCGCGCCGGCAGGACGCCGAGTCGGCCCGAACGCACGTTTCTGGCGCGTCGAGTCGGCCCGAGCGCTCGCCCGACACCGCCGCGCAGAGAGCGAGAGCCGCCGCATGTCCGCCCGTCGAGGGCAGGACCCGGGGTCGCTGGGCCCGCGGGGCCGGGCGCAGCGTCGGCGAGGGGCGCGTCCGGGACGACTCGGCACCCGAGAGCACGGGGACGGGCCGACTCGGCGCCTGTGGGGCGTGCGTTCGGGCCGAGTCGGCGCTCGTGGGGCGTGCGTTCGGGCCGACTCGGTGCTTGTGGGGCGTGCGTTCGGGCCGACTCGGCGCTCGTGGGGCGTGCGTTCGGGCCGACTCGGGCTCTAGGTTCGCGGTGTGGGTGTTGCTGCGAGGGTCCGGGGTCCGGTGCTGCCCGACGGCGAGGCGCGCGACGTGTACGTCGTCGACGGGCGGGTCACCTACGAGCCGCAGGCCGGCGCCGAGACGTGGGCGGAGGGTTGGGTCGTGCCGGGGCTCGTGGACGCCCACTGCCACCTCGGCCTCGACGACCACGGGCCCGTCGGGTCCGCGGAGACCGAGCAGCAGGCCCTCGACGACCGGGACGGCGGGGCGCTGCTCGTCCGCGACTGCGGCAGCGCGGCCGACACGTCCTGGGTCCAGGAGCGCAACGACCTGCCGCGGCTCATCCGCTGCGGGCGCCACCTGTCGGCGACCAAGCGGTACATCCGCGGCTACGCCCACGAGGTGGAACCGGACGAGCTCGCGGCGTACGCCGCGCAGGAGGCGCGCCGCGGGGACGGGTGGGTGAAGCTGGTCGGCGACTGGATCGACCGGGACGCCGGCGACCTGACGCCGTCCTTCCCCGCCGAGGCGTTCGCGGCCGCGATCGAGGCGGCCCAGGCCGAGGGGGCGAAGGTGACCGCGCACTGCTTCGGCCACGACGTCCTCCCCGGCCTCATCGAGGCGGGCATCGACTGCCTCGAGCACGGCACCGGGCTGACGGAGGACCTCGTCGACGCGATGGTCGCCCACGGCACCGCGCTGGTGCCGACGGTGATGCAGCTCGACGAGTTCCCCGGGCACGCCTCGGCGGGGGAGAAGCGGTTCCCGGACTACGCGGCCACGATGCGCGACCTCTACGAGCGCATGCCTGCGACCCTGGGCGCGGCGTACGAGGCCGGGGTCCCGATCTACGCCGGCTCGGACGGCGGCGGGATCTCCCGGCACGGCAACCTCGCCGGGGAGGTCCAGGCGCTCACCCGCATCGGGATGAGCCCGTACGACGCGCTCGGCGCCGCCAGCTGGCGGGCCCGGGAGTGGCTCGGCCACCCCGGCCTCGAGGAGGGCGCGCCGGCGGACCTCGTCGTCTACCCGTCGGACCCGCTCGAGGACCTCTCGGTGCTGCGCCGTCCGTCGGCGGTCGTGCTGCGCGGCGTCCGGGTGGTCTGAGCGACCCCGCCACGCGGTGTCAGCTGCCGGGCCCGGACCGGGGCGCGCCGGTGGCGAACAGGATCACCAGGAGCACCAGGGAGGCGAAGGCGGCGAAGCCGAGCCCCACCCCGGCGACGAGCAGGACGGCGAAGCCGGCGAAGGCGCCGCCGCTGGGGGAGGGACCCACGCGGACCTCGGTGGAGTCGGACGCCGACGCCTCGCAGGTCAGCTCCAGGGTGTCGCCGCCCGGGTCGACCACCCCGAACCCGGACCACGACCCGGTGCCGTCGCCGAAGGTGTAGCTGGCGTTCGGCGAGCGCACCTCGACCGGCGACCCGTCGGCGCCCGTCGCCTCGCAGGTGGGGGGCGGCTCGCCCTCGGGCGCCATCAGCAGCCGGGTGCCGTCGTCGGAGAGCTCGACGGTCTGCGCGGAGCCGTCGGCGCTGACGACGCCGTCGGACTCGGCGAGGGGGCCCAGGGTGGTGACGAAGGCGGTCACGACGAGCGCGACGGCCACCACGCCGAGGGTGACCGGCACGGCGAACCAGGCCACGTGCGGCCGGCGCCGCCGACGCCGCGGGGGCGGGCCGCCGGGAGCACCGGGCGGTGGGCCGCCGTACGGTCCGGGCGGGGGAGGAGGCTGCTGGCTCATGGCCCCAGTCTTCCCCGGACGCCGCCGACCACACCGGATTCGGACCCCGGGGTGCCGACGTGGCAGACTCGTGGGTCGAGTGCGCGCGCCTCGGTCCCTCTCAGCCGACGCCGCCGCTCCCGCCGAGGACACCGACCCGGACCCCACCCGCGGTCGAGGCCCTCACCCCGCACACGAGTTCCGAGGAGACACCACAGACGTGGCCGTCAAGATCCGCTTGAAGCGCCTGGGCAAGGTCCGGGTCCCGCAGTACCGCATCGTCGTCGTCGACTCGCGCAAGAAGCGCGACGGACGGGTGATCGAGGAGATCGGCACCTACCAGCCCAAGGACGAGCCGTCGGTGATCACCGTCGAGTCCGAGAGGGCGCAGTACTGGCTCGGCGTGGGCGCCCAGCCGACCGAGACGGTGGAGTCGCTGCTCCGCGTCACCGGTGACTGGCAGAAGTTCAAGGGCATGAAGGGCACCGAGGGCCGTCTCAAGCACGCCCCCGAGAAGCGCAGCAAGCTCGACATCTTCAACGAGGCGCTGAAGGAGGCCGGCTCGGAGACCGTCGAGGCGACCACCCCGAAGGCCGACAAGGCCGACAAGGCGCCGAAGACCGAGAAGCAGTCGAAGGACGAGTCCTCCGACGCGCCGAGCGCCGCCGAGAAGACCCCGGCCGACGAGACCCCGGCCGTGGCCGAGACCGACGCCGCCGTCGAGGAGACCAAGGCCGTCGACGCCGAGCGTCAGCAGGAGCCCGAGGACAAGGACGGCGCCTCGTCGTGACCGCCCCGGCGAGTCCCGCGATGCTGGCCGAGGCGCTCGAGCACCTCGTCCGCGGCGTCGTGGACAACCCCGACCAGGTGCGGGTGGACGACAAGCAGCTGCGCCGCGGGTCGGTTCTCGAGGTCCGGGTGCACCCCGACGACCTCGGCAAGGTGATCGGACGCGGTGGCCGCACGGCCACCGCGTTCCGCACCGTCGTCTCCGCCCTCGCCGGTCGCGGTGGCGCGCGCGTCGACTTCGTCGACGTCGACCGTCGCCGCTGACCGGGGTGCAGACGCCGTACGACGGCGGCTCGCGGTGAGCGAGCCCGTCGAGCCCGTCGAGGTCGTCGTCGGCCGTGTGGGACGCCCGCACGGTCTGCGCGGCGACGTCAGCGTCGAGGTGCGCACCGACTCCCCGGAGCTCCGCTTCGTGGTCGGTGCGCACCTGCGCGGCGAGCCCGGTCGCGACACCCCCGCCCCGGCCGCCCGGGTGGCCGACCTCGAGGTCGTCGATGCCCGGTGGCACTCGGGCCGCCTCCTGCTCCGCTTCGCCGGGGCCGAGGACCGCGACTCCGCGGAGGCCCTGCGCGGCACCCTGCTCCACACCACCCTCGCCCCCGGGGAGACACCCGAGGACCCCGAGGAGTTCTACGACCACCAGCTGGTCGGGCTCGCCGTCCACGACCTCGACGGCACCGTCCTCGGCGAGCTGGTGCGCGTGGTCCACGGCGGCGCCCAGGACCTGCTCGAGGTGCGGACGCCGTCCGGCCGGAGGGGTCTGGTCCCCTTCGTGAGCGCGCTGGTCCCCGAGGTCGACCTCGCCGCCGGGCGGGTCGTCGTCGCCGACCGGCCCGGGCTGGTGACCCCCTTCCCGGACGAGTCCGCGGTCGAGGGCTAGGCCGAGGGTGCGCGTCGACGTCGTCACGGTCTTCCCGGCCTACCTGGACGCCCTCGGCCTGTCCCTGCCGGGCAGGGCGCAGCGCGCCGGGATCCTCGACCTGCGCGTCCACGACCTCCGCGACTGGACCCACGACCGCCACCGCACGGTCGACGACACCCCGGCCGGCGGCGGCCCGGGGATGGTGATGCGCCCCGAGCCCTGGGGGGAGGCGCTCGACGCCCTCGACCTGGACGGCGCCACCCTGGTGGTGCCGACGCCGGCGGGGGAGCCCTTCACCCAGGCCACCGCCCGCGACCTCGCGACCCGCGAGCGGCTGGTCGTCGCCTGCGGCCGCTACGAGGGCATCGACCAGCGGGTCGTGGACCATGCGCGCACCCGCACCGAGGTCCGCGAGGTCTCGCTGGGCGACTACGTCCTGAACGGCGGCGAGGTCGCCGCCCTGGCGGTCCTCGAGGCCGTCGTCCGCCTGCTGCCCGGGGTCGTCGGCAACCCCGACTCGCTGACCGACGAGTCGCACGAGGCCGGCCTGCTCGAGGCCCCCGTCTACACCAGGCCGCCCTCCTGGCGGGGGCTCGACGTGCCGCCCGTGCTGCTCTCCGGGGACCACGGCAGGATCGCGGCCTGGCGCCGCGCCGCCGCCACGCGACGTACGGCGGAGCGCCGACCCGACCTGCTGCACGCCTCGGCCGTGCTCACCCACGGCGGCCAGGAGTGGGAGGTCGTGCCGGCGGTCGCGGCCGACGCCCCCGAGCTGCTCACCCTCCAGCGCGCCTGCTGGGTCACCGAGGCCGTCGCCAACGACGACCTGGCGATCCCGGCGCTCCACGAGGAGCTGGCGGACGTCGAGCAGGGCCTGCGCGACTGGACGACGTACGTCGTCCGGCTCGCCGGCCGGCTGGTCGGCTCCGTCCGCGGCCGTCCGGACGACGACGGCGCCTGGTCGATCGGCCGGCTGATGGTGGCCCCCGACCTGCGCGGGCGTGGACTGGGCCGCGTGCTGCTCGAGCACGCCGAGGCGGTGGCGCCCCCCGACACCACGGCGTACCGGCTGGTCACCGGCAAGGGCTCCGAGGCCAACCTGCGTCGCTACCGCCGGGCCGGCTACCGCCTGGTCGAGGTGCTCGACGACTTCCCCAGCGGGCCCGCCGTCCTGGTCAAGCCGCGTCGCTGACCCCCGGCCCCGGCCCCGTGCCGCGCCGCCGGTCGTTTTCCCCCCGCCCGGACCCCTGTGGCACACTTCTGGACTGGTCCCGCCGGTCGAAACACGGACCGCCCGCCGCGCTCGCGCGCCGGGGATCCGCGTCGGGCTCCTGCCACAGGGGGAGCGGCGCCGCCGACCGAGGGCCGGACCACCACCAGTACCAGCATCGATTCCGCGGTCGACCTGTGGCCACTGCGAGGAGCACCCATGACCAACGCCATCACCGCGCTCGACTCCGCCCTGCGTCGCGACGACGTCCCCGACTTCCGCGCGGGTGACACCGTCAAGGTCCACGTGAAGGTCGTCGAGGGCAACCGCAGCCGCGTCCAGGTCTTCCAGGGCATCGTCATCCGCATCCACGGGTCCGGCATCGGCCGCACCTTCACGGTCCGCAAGGTCTCCTTCGGCGTCGGCGTGGAGCGCACCTTCCCGCTGCACTCCCCGATCTTTGAGCAGGTCGAGGTCGTGACCCGCGGCGACGTGCGTCGCGCGAAGCTCTACTACCTGCGCAACCTGCGCGGGAAGGCCGCCCGCATCAAGGAGCGGCGCGAGGTCTGAGCGGGCCCGCGAGCACCTCAGGGTCGCTGGCTAGTCTCACCAGGTGACCACCCACGACCGTGGCGCGGACCCCGTCGAGGAGCCCGTCGAGAGGGACCCGGCCGACGAGCCGGGCCGCGACCTCGACGACGCTCCCGAGGTGTCGCGGCGCCGCCGACGCGGCCTGCGCCTGTGGCAGGAGACGGGTCTGCTGCTGGCCCTCGCGCTGGTCCTGGCGCTGGTCATCAAGACCTTCTTCCTCCAGGCGTTCTACATCCCGTCGGAGTCGATGGAGCCGGGCCTGGTCAAGAACGACCGGATCCTGGTCCAGAAGGTCTCCTACTGGGGCTCCGCCGCGCCGCAGCGCGGGGACGTCGTCGTCTTCGAGGACCCGGGCGGCTGGCTCGACGAGCCCGCGGCCACGGACGAGGGCTTCTGGACGTCCGCGCTGACCCGCATCGGGCTCTACCCGACCGGCGGCCACCTGGTGAAGCGGGTGATCGGCGTCGAGGGCGACGTCATCGAGTGCTGCGAGGAGGGCACCGGCCGGCTCATCGTGAACGGCGAGCCGATCGACGAGAAGGCGTACACGAAGCCCGGGTCGACGCGGACCTCCAGCGGCGAGCGTTGCGCCGGACCGATGACCGGCAGCTGCCGGTGGACCGCCGGCCCGGTGCCCGAGGGCGACATCTTCGTCATGGGCGACAACCGGAACCGCTCGGCGGACTCCACCGTCCACATGTGCGCCCAGAACGCGACCGACTGCACCCCGGGGCGCGAGTTCGTCGGGACGGACCTGGTCGTCGGCAAGGTCTTCACCGTGGTCTACCCCTTCGACAACTTCCGCTGGGTCGAGCGCCCCGACGCGTTCGAGAACGTCCCGCCCGGGCAGTGAGCCGCCGCGTGTGCCCTCCGGTGGACGACCCGGTGAGCGCCCCGTGACCGCCCGGGTCGTCGGAGCCACGGTCCGGCGGGACGCCGGGCTCTACGGCTACGAGCGTGCGCTGCGGCGGGTCGGCCTCGAGCACGTGGCCGGCGCCGACGAGGCCGGACGCGGCGCCTGCGCCGGGCCCCTGGTCGCCGCGGCGGCGGTGCTGCCGCCGACCAAGGCGGGGATCGTCCCCGGCCTCGCCGACTCGAAGCTGCTCACCGAGGCCGCGCGGGAGCGGTGCTACGCGCAGGTCGTCCGCCGGGCACTGGCCTGGTCGGTCGTCGTCGTCCCGCCCGCCGAGTGCGACCGCCTCGGCATGCACGTGGCCAACATCGCCGCGCTGCGTCGAGCCGTCGCCCGCCTCGCGGTCCGGCCGTCGTACGTGCTGACGGACGGGTTCCCCGTCGACGGCCTGCCCGCCCCGGCCCTCGCCGTCTGGAAGGGCGACCGCGTCGCCGCCTGCGTCGCCGCGGCCTCCGTCATCGCGAAGGTGACCCGGGACCGCCTGATGACGCGGATGCACGACGACCACCCGGCGTACGGCTTCGCGGTGCACAAGGGCTACATCACCCCGACCCACTCCGCGGCGCTGACCGAGCACGGCCCGTGCAGCGAGCACCGCATGCGCTTCGTGAACGTCCGACGGGCCGCCGGGCTCGAGGTCGACGAGACGGTCCTCGACCTCGAGGAGCCGGCCTCGGCCTAGTCCGGCCCGGGTCGCTCCAGGCCACCTGTCGTCCACCGGCGCCGGCCGACCCCCTCCCTCCACAGGCCGACCGCCGTCGTCCCCCACGCGGGCCCGAGGCGCCGCAGGCTGGCGTGCGAGGAGGTCGACATGACGACGACAGCAGCGAGCAAGCAGGCCCTGGGGGCCTACGGCGAGGACGTGGCGGCGCGCCACCTGGTGGAGCAGGGCATGGTGCTGCTCGACCGGAACTGGCGCTCGCCGGGCGACCCGGTCGGGGAGATCGACCTGGTCTGCAAGGACGGCGACGCCCTCGTGGTGTGCGAGGTGAAGACCCGCACCGGCGAGGAGGGCGGCACCCCCCACGAGGCGGTGGACGCGGAGAAGCTGGACCGGCTGCAGCGGCTCGGCGCGCGGTGGGCGACGCAGCGGGGGTGCACCCCGCCCGAGACCCGCGTGGACCTGGTGGCCGTGCTGCGGCCCCTCAAGGGCGCGGCGATCGTCGAGCACGTGCGCGGGATCGGCTGACGTGCCCGTTGCGACGGCCCGCACCGTCTCGCTCCACGGGGCGGTGGGCCACCTGATCGACGTCCAGGCGGACGTCTCGCCCGGCCAGGTCGGGCTGACCATGGTGGGCCGACCGGACGCGTCGTTGTCCGAGGCCCGGGACCGGTGCCGGATGGCGGTGCTGAACTCACGGTTGTCGTGGCCGGCGACGAAGCGGATCACGGTCCTGCTGTCCCCGGCGGACCTGCCGAAGCGCGGCACGCACTTCGACCTGGCGATCGCCACGGCGATCCTGGCGGCCTCGGGCACGGTGCCGCCGGAGTGCCTGGACGGGACCGTCTTCGTCGGCGAGCTGACCCTGGAGGGCGGCCTGCGCTCCGTGCCCGGCGTCCTGCCGATGGTGCTCGCCGCGTCCGAGCGCGGGCTCCGCCGCGTCTTCGTGCCCGAGCCGCAGGCCGGCGAGGCCGCCATGGTGCCCGGGACGACCGTCATCGGGGTGCGGTCCCTGGGGCAGGTCGTGGCCTGCCTGACCGGGGAGGAACCGCCCGAGGCCCCTCCGGTCGCGCCCATGTCGGGCACGCGGCTGCTGTCGTGGCGCGCGGAGCGGCGCCTCGACGAGGTGGACCTGGCGGACCTGCACGGCCTCGCCGACGTGAGGTACGCCGTCGAGGTCGCCGCCGCCGGCGCCCACCACCTGCTGCTGTCCGGGCCCAAGGGCGCGGGCAAGACGAGCATCGCGGAGCGGATCCCCACCATCCTGCCGCCGCTGACGGCGGAGGAGTCGCTGGAGCTGACCGCGATCCACTCCCTGGCGGGCGCCCTGGAGCCGGGCGACGGCCGCCTCACCGCGGCGCCGTTCTCCGCGCCCCACCACGACGCGAGCAAGGCCAGCCTGATCGGGGGCGGCAGCGGGCAGGTGCGACCCGGGGAGATCAGCCGCGCGCACGCCGGCGTCCTGTTCCTCGACGAGTTCCCGCTCTTCCGGGCGGACGTCATCGAGGCGCTGCGCGAGCCCCTCGAGAGCGGGGACGTGACCGTCGCCCGCGCCGAGGAGTCCGTGCGGCTCCCGGCCGGCGGGATGGTGGTGCTGGCCTCGAACCCGTGCCCCTGCGGCAAGTACCACCACAGCCCCGCCCTGGACCGCTGCGACTGCACCGAGGTCCGGCGCCGGGCCTACCGCTCGCGCGTGACCGGCCCCGTCGCGGACCGCATCGACGTCACGCGCCACGTCGAGCCCCTGCGGCGCGGGGAGCTCGACCCGTTCGCCGTGCCGGAGACCTCCGCCGAGGTCCGGGCCCGCGTCGCCGCCGCCCGCGACCGCCAGGCGCGCCGGTACGCCGGGGAGCCCTGGCGTCTCAACGGCCAGGCGCCCGGCACCCGGCTCGCGCACGACTACCCGCTCACCGACGAGGCGACCGCCGCCCTGCGTGAGGCGGTGTTCAGCGGCCGGCTCTCCAACCGGGGCGGCGCGCGCGTCCACCGGCTCGCCTGGACGGTCGCCGACCTCACCGCCGTCCGCTCCGGCGCCGACGTCGTCCCGGGGCTGGGGGAGCTCGACGTCGCCCTGCGGCTGCGGACGGGGGAGCCGCTGCTCACCACGGGTCCCGAGCTCCCCGCGGGCGCCCGGTGAGCGCGCCTGCCGGGGCCGGCGACGACCTGGAGGCCGAGCGCCTCGCCCGCGCCGAGCTGAGCCGGGTGTTCGAGCCCGGGGACACCCGCTGCACGGGCCTGGTCGCCGAGATCGGCGGGGTCGCGATGCACACTGCGCTGAGCAACGAGCGCGACCTGGCCGGCGTCCGCACCGACTACGGCGCCCGGCTGACGGCGACGGACGGCGCCGTCGAGCTGGAGAGGGCCGAGCGTCTCGGCCTGCGGTTCGTCATCCCGGGCGACCCCGAGTGGCCCTCCGGGCTCGACGACCTCGCCGGGGTCGCGGCCGTGCAGGAGCGCGGTGGGCCGCCGCTCGGGCTGTGGGTCCGCGGACCGCTCCGGCTCGACGAGGTGTCGGGCGCCGTGGCCGTGGTGGGTGCCCGGACCTCGACGTCGTACGGCAACGCGGTCGCCGCGGACCTCGCCGCGACCGTGGCCGAGGCGGGCCGGGTCGTGGTCTCGGGCGCGGCGTACGGGATCGACTACCGCGCCCACACCGGGGCCCTCGCCGCCGACGGCCGCACCGTCGCCGTCCTGGCCTGCGGGGCCGACCGCGTCTACCCCCAGGGGCACGACCGCCTGCTCGCCCACCTCGCGGCCGAGGGGGCGATCGTCTCCGAGGCGCCGCCGGGCTGCGCCCCGCAGCGCATCCGCTTCCTGGCCCGCAACCGGCTGATCGCGGCCCTCACGGCCGGCACCGTCGTCGTCGAGGCCGCGATCCGCAGCGGGGCGCTCAACACCGCCAACTGGGCGGGCCGGCTGCTGCGCCCCGTGCTCGGGGTCCCGGGCCCGGTGACGAGCGCCGCCTCCGCGGGCGTGCACCAGCTGCTCCGCGACGGCGGCGCCACGCTCGTCACCGGCGGGACGGACGTGCTCGAGGTCCTCGGCGCCGCGGGGGAGCACCTCGTCGAGGTGCCCCGCGCCCCCGACCGGCCGCGGGACCGCCTGACGACGCGCCAGCGGCAGGTCCTCGACGGCGTCCCGGTCGGGCAGGGGGCCCGGGCGGACTCCGTCGCCCGCGCCGCGGGGCTCGGCGTCGTCGAGGTGCAGGGCACGCTGCGGCGCCTGGAGGAGATCGGCCACGTCGAGCGCGACGCGTCGGGGTGGCGCCTGGGCCCGCTGGCGATGGACTGAGCGGGCGCGGCACCGCCGGCCGGGCGTCCGGCGGCCGTAGCCTCGACGGGTGAGCGAGACGGTCGCGGACGACGGGCCCGCCGACGGGACCCCCGACGGGACCCTGTCGGAGGCGATGTCCGCCGTGCTCGCGGACTACGAGCGTCATCTCGTCGCCGAGCGCGACGTCAGCGAGCACACCGCCCGTGCCTACCTGGCGGACGTGGCCGGGCTGCTCGAGCACGCACGACGCCTGGGCCGCGACACCCCCGGCGAGCTCGACCTCCGGACGCTCCGCAGCTGGCTGGCCCTGCAGCAGACCACCGGCAAGGCGAGGACCACCCTGGCCCGCCGGGCCACCGCCGCCCGGGTGTTCACCGCCTGGCTGGCGCGGACGGGCCGGGCGGAGACCGACCCCGGGGCGGCGCTCGCGTCACCGCGGGCGCACCAGACGCTGCCCGCCGTGCTCAGCGCCCACGAGGCCGCGGACCTGATCCGCGCCGCGGTGGAGCTGGCGGGGGACGGCTCGCCCGCGGCGCTGCGCGACGTCGTCGTCCTCGAGCTGCTCTACGCGACCGGGGTCCGGGTGGGCGAGCTCTGCGGGCTCGACGTCGACGACGTGGACGACGACCGCCGCCTCGTCCGGGTCCTCGGCAAGGGCCGCAAGGAGCGGACGGTGCCCTTCGGGCAGCCCGCCGCGCGGGCCCTCGCGTCCTGGCTCGCCTCCGGCAGGCCCGCCCTCGCCACCCCGGCCTCCGGCCCGGCCCTCCTCCTCGGCGCCCGCGGGGGGCGGCTCGACCAGCGCGCCGTCCGCTCCCTCGTGCACCGCCGCATCGCCGACGTGCCGGGCGCGCCGGACATCGGGCCGCACGGCCTGCGGCACTCCGCGGCCACGCACCTGCTCGAGGGCGGCGCCGACCTGCGCAGCGTGCAGGAGCTGCTGGGTCACGCCTCGCTGGCGACGACCCAGCGCTACACGCACGTCACCACCGACCGGCTGCGTCGCGCCTACCGCCAGGCCCACCCGCGCGCCTGAGCCGCCCACCACGTCGTGGGTGCGTGCCAGGGCTGCCACGGGGTGGGGCCGGGGAGCCCGTCAAGCGGGAGCAGCCGCACGGGGCCGGCCCCCACGAGCAGCAGCGGGTCGAGGTAGGTCTCGTCCTCGATCCAGCCCCAGTGCAGGCAGGCGCGGGGTGCGCAGTGGCTGCCGCCGGCCGCGAGGTGGCCGAGGACCGCGCCCAGGCCCACGACGTCGCCGACGGCGGCCGAGGCGGCCACCGGCTGGTACGTCGTCCGCGTCGGCCCGTGGTCCACGACGACCACCCCGCGGCCGGCGAGCGGCCCGGCGTACGTCACGGTGCCCGGCAGCGCCGCCCTGACCGGTGCACCCACCCAGCCGGCGAGGTCCACCCCGCGGTGACCCCGCCCGTACGGCCCGTCGGGCGGGTCGAAGTACGCCACCACCTCGGGCACGGGCGGCAGCGGCCAGGTGCCGACCGGCACCTCGCGGGCCGCGGCCGGCGGGGAGGCGCCCACTCCCACCCCGAGGAGCAGCGGGGTCACCAGGGTCAGCAGGACGGTCGGCAGGAGGGTCGGGTGTCGTCGGCGCACCCACCCAGTCCACGCCTGCGGGCCCGGTCCGTGGACCGGGTCCGCCGTAGGCTGTGGAGGGGCGGTGCCGCCCGGCGCCTGGGGACGTAGTCGGGGCGTGTGATTAGGCCGCTCCGGGGCGCTGGACTACGCTGGCCCCAGCAGCCCCCCGTGGGCTGACTTCGCACGCTCGCAGACCGCGACGGGGCCTCCGGGCCCCGGTCTCCCGTGGGCGACGACCTCCGGTCCCGCGACCCGGCCCCTGTGCCGGGAGGCGGGTGGGGTCGCGCGCGAGCGTCAGGGCCGCCGACGACCGTCGGCGGCGACAACCGAGAACGAGAGGGGAGCCTCCCGCGCACGAGCGCGGCCGGCACCCCGCCCGGGAAGGCACCACCATGGCAGTCGTCACCATGCGCCAGCTCCTCGAGAGCGGCGTCCACTTCGGTCACCAGACCCGTCGCTGGAACCCGAAGATGAAGCGGTTCATCCTCACGGACCGCAACGGCATCTACATCATCGACCTGCAGCAGTCGCTGGCCTACATCGACCGGTCCTTCGCCTTCATCAAGGACACGGTGGCCAAGGGCGGCAGCATCATGTTCGTCGGCACCAAGAAGCAGGCCCAGGAGGCCATCGCCGAGCAGGCCACCCGCGTGGGCATGCCCTACGTGAACCAGCGCTGGCTCGGCGGCATGCTGACCAACTTCCAGACCGTCCACCAGCGGATCAACCGGCTCAAGGAGCTGGACGAGCTGGACTTCGACGACGTCGCCGGCTCCGGCCGCACCAAGAAGGAGCTGCTCCAGCTCAAGCGCGAGCGCGACAAGCTCGAGCGCACCCTCGGCGGGATCCGCGAGATGGGCCGCACCCCGGCCGCCGTGTGGGTCGTCGACACCAAGAAGGAGCACCTCGCCGTCGAGGAGGCCCGCAAGCTGCGGATCCCGATCATCGGCATCCTCGACACCAACTGCGACCCCGACGAGGTCGACTTCCCGATCCCCGGCAACGACGACGCCATCCGCGCGGTCGGCCTGCTGACCCGCGTGGTCGCCGACGCCGTCGCCGAGGGCCTCATCGCCCGCTCCGGCGCCCGTGAGGGCGGCGAGTCCGCCGGCACCACCGCCGAGGAGCCCCTGGCCGAGTGGGAGCGCGAGCTCCTGGGTGGCGACGCCGAGCAGGCCGCCACCGCCGCCACCTCGGGCGAGGCCGGCGACACCCCGGCCGCCGAGGGCACCGGTGCCTCCGCCGAGTCCGCCGAGGTCGCGGCGCCCGAGCCCGCCGGCGTCCCGGCCGAGCCCGCCGCCGAGGCCACCGACGCGGCCACCGAGGCCCCCGCCGAGGCCACCGAGCCCGCGAAGGCCGACTGACACCCACCGAGCGGGCCCCGGCGATCCCGGGGTCCTCGCGAGACCGAGGAAGAAGGACCATGGCTGACTTCACCGCTGCCGACGTCAAGAAGCTCCGTGACGCCACCGGCGCCGGGATGATGGACTGCAAGAAGGCGCTCACCGAGGCTGAGGGCGACTTCGACAAGGCCATCGAGGTGCTCCGCGTCAAGGGCGCCGCCAAGGCCGCCAAGCGCGGCGCCGAGCGCGAGGCCGGCGCCGGCCTCGTGGCCAGCGCGGGCAACGCGCTGGTCGAGCTCAAGTGCGAGACCGACTTCGTCGCGAAGGGCGAGGAGCTCGTCTCCGCCGCCCAGCGCTTCGCCGAGGCCGCGGACTCCGCCGGCGCCACCGACACCGAGTCGCTCGCGAAGGTCGAGCTCGACGGCCAGACCGTCGGCGAGATCGTCGAGGGCCTCGCGGTCAAGATCGGCGAGAAGATCGAGCTGGGCCGCGTGGCCCGCTTCGACGGTCCCGTCGTGACCTACCTGCACCGCCGCGCCGCCGACCTGCCGCCGGCCGTCGGCGTCCTGGTCGAGTACGACGGCTCCGACGAGGCCGCCCGCGGCGCCGCGATGCAGATCGCCGCCATGCGTCCGCAGTACCTCACCCGCGACGAGGTCCCCAGCGACGTCGTCGAGCGTGAGCGGAGCATCGCCGAGGCGACCGCCCGCGAGGAGGGCAAGCCCGAGCAGGCGATCGCCAAGATCACCGAGGGCCGGGTCAACGGCTTCTACAAGGACGTCGTGCTGCTCGACCAGCCGTCGGTGACGGAGAACAAGAAGTCCGTCAAGACGGTGCTCGACGAGGCCGGGTCCAGCGTGACCCGCTTCGCGCGCTTCGAGGTCGGCGCCTGAGACAGGCCCCCCTCGGCATGTGCAAGGCTGCGGCCGCCGGCTCCCCACGGGGACCGGCGGCCGTGCTGTGTCCGGTGTGACCCGACGACAGGAGTCCCGCGTGAGCGGCTACCAGCGTGTCCTGCTCAAGCTGTCCGGCGAGGTGTTCGGGGGCGGTCGCGTCGGCGTCGACCCCGACGTCGTGCAGAAGATCGCCGGCGAGATCGCCGCCGTGCAACGTGCGGGGACCCAGGTCGCCGTCGTCACGGGCGGCGGCAACTTCTTCCGCGGCGCCGAGCTGCAGCAGCGGGGGATGGACCGCGTCCGCGCCGACTACATGGGGATGCTCGGCATCGTCATGAACTGCCTGGCGCTGCAGGACTTCCTCGAGAAGATGGGCGTCGAGACCCGCGTGCAGACCGCCATCACGATGGGCCAGGTCGCGGAGCCGTACGTGCCCCGCCGCGCCATCCGCCACATGGAGAAGGGCCGCGTCGTGATCTTCGGCGCGGGCATGGGCATGCCGTTCTTCTCCACCGACACCGTCGCCGTCCAGCGCGCGCTGGAGAGCCGGTGCGACGTCGTCCTGGTCGCCAAGAGCGGCGTCGACGGCGTCTACACCGCCGACCCGCGCCTCGACCCGAGCGCCGTGAAGCTCGACGACGTCACGTACGACGAGGCCATGTCCCGCGGCCTGCGGATCATGGACCAGACCGCCTTCGCCCTCTGCGGCGAGAACGGGCTGCCGATGGTCGTGTTCGGCATGGAGCCCGAGGGAAACATCCTCCGCGTCGTCCGGGGTGAGAGGATCGGGACGCTGGTGACCGCCGGGTCCTGACCCGCTCGACCCGACCGCGTCCACCACCCCGACAGAACCCCCAAAGGAGCACCGGTGATCAACGACGTCCTCCGCGAGGCCGACGGCAAGATGACGAAGTCGGTCGAGTCGACCCGCGAGGAGTTCGCGGCCATCCGCGCCGGCCGCGCGCACCCGAACATGTTCAGCAAGATCATGGTCGACTACTACGGCTCCCCGACGCCGCTGCAGCAGCTCGCGTCCTTCACGGCCCCCGAGGCCCGCGTCATCCTGGTGCAGCCCTACGACATGGGCGCCATGGCGAACGTCGAGAAGGCCATCCGCGACTCCGACCTCGGCGTCAACCCGGCCAACGACGGCAAGGTGCTGCGCTGCGTCTTCCCGGAGCTGACCGAAGAGCGCCGCAAGGAGTACATCAAGGTCGCCCGTGCGAAGGCGGAGGAGGGCCGCGTCTCGGTCCGCAACATCCGCCGGACCGCCAAGCAGGGCCTGGAGAAGCTCGAGAAGGACGGCGAGGTCGGCAAGGACGACGTCACCGGCGCCGAGAAGCGTCTCGACGGCACCACCAAGAAGCACACCGACGAGATCGACGAGATGCTGAAGAACAAGGAGGCCGAGCTGCTCGAGGTCTGAGGACCTCCAGCCCGCCGCACGCCCCATGAGCGACCAGAGCACCCCCGGCACCCAGGCGCCCGTCAAGGACCACGGCCGTGCCGGCCGCAACCTCCCCGCGGCCGTGACCTCCGCGGCCGTGCTCCTCGGGGCCATCGCGGCGTCGCTGCTGTTCTGGAAGCCCGCCTTCATGGTGATCGTCGCGATCGCCGTGGTGGTGGCGATCTGGGAGCTCCGGCGGGCACTGCTCGAGACGGGCGCCGACCTGCCGGAGCAGCCGCTCATGCTCGGCGGGGTCGTCATGGTCGTCGTCGCCTACGTGTACGGCGCGGACGTGCTCGTCACCGTCACCGCGGTCACCGCGCTGGTGGTCATGCTCTGGCTGCTGCGCCGGGGGATCGAGGGCTACGTCGCGAACGCCTCGACGGCGGTCTTCACCCTCGTCTACGTCCCGTTCCTGGGCTCCTTCGTCGCGCTGCTGCTCGCGGAGGGCGGCCTGGACGGCGCCGGGCTCGACGACCACGGCGTGCAGGCCATCATCGTGTTCATCCTGGTGACGGTCGCCTCCGACACCGGCGGGTACGTCGCGGGGGTGCTGTTCGGCAAGCACCCGATGGCACCGGTCATCTCGCCGAAGAAGTCCTGGGAGGGCCTCGCCGGCTCGGTCGCGTTCTCGACCTTCGCGGGCTGGCTGCTGGTCACCTTCCTGCTGGACGGCGACTGGTGGGTCGGGATGCTGCTCGGCGCCATCGCCGGCGTCATGGCGACGCTGGGCGACCTGCTCGAGTCGGTCATCAAGCGCGACCTCGGGGTCAAGGACATGAGCCAGGTCATCCCCGGCCACGGGGGCCTCATGGACCGCCTGGACTCCCTGCTCGCCACCGCGGCCCCGACCTGGCTCCTGCTCCACTACCTGGTCTTCTGAGCCGCTCCGTGACCCTGCACCTCGTCCGGCACGGACACCCCGCCGTCGACCCCGCCGTCCCCGCCCGCCGGTGGCGCCTCGACCACTCGCGCGTCGACGAGGTCCGGGCGCTGCGCACCTCGGGGCGGGTGCCCGCCGCCGCCGTGTGGTGCACCTCGCCGGAGATGAAGGCCCTCGAGACCTCCCGGGCCCTGATGAGCGGCCCCGTGGCCGTCGTCGACGACCTCCGCGAGCACGACCGCGACGCCGGGTGGCTCGACGACTTCGACGGCACGGTCGCCCGCGCCTTCGAGGCCCCCGACGCCGCCGCCGTCCCCGGGTGGGAGCCGCTGCGGGCGTGCGCCGAGCGCATCGGCGCGGCGTACGAGCGGTTGCGGGGCGAGCACCCGACCGCGCCCCTGGTGCTGGTGGGGCACGCGACGGCCTGGACGCTGCTCGTCGCGCACCTGAGCAGCCTGCCCGTCGACGGCTCGCTGCTGCCCCGCTGGCGCGCCTGGCGCATGCCGGACGTCGTCGCCCTCGACGCCTGAGGCGACCCCGTCCCGTCACCCGGGACGCGACACCTCGCGACACTCCCGTCACACCGCCTCCGGTTGACCCCCCTGCGGGGGAGCGCCAGAGTGTGGGCCGCGACACAACGAGGTGTCGCGGGACCCAGGGAGCACGCATGGGCAAGGGTGGACTGATCGGCGAGCTGAGCGCCGAGTTCGCGGGGACGATGGTCCTCATCCTGTTCGGCTGCGGGGTGGTCGCCCAGGTCGTCCTCGCGGAGGGTGCGAGCGGCGACTACCAGTCGATCAACTGGGCGTGGGGCATCGGCGTGACGCTCGGCGTCTACACCGCCGCCCGGCTGTCCGGGGCCCACCTGAACCCCGCGGTGACCGTGGCGCTCGCCGCGTTCAAGGGCTTCAGCTGGGCCAAGGTCGGTCCGTACTGCCTGGCGCAGCTCGCGGGCGCCTTTGTCGCCGCGCTGATCGTCCGCGCCGTGTACGCCGACTTCATCGGCGCCGTCGACCCCGACACGACCGCGGCCACCCAGGGCGTGTTCTTCACCGCGCCCGGGCTGATGCCCGACGGCAACACCGTCTCCATCACGACCGCCTTCGTCGACCAGGTCGTCGGCACGGCGATCCTCGTGTTCGTGATCTTCGCCCTCACCACGGCGTGGAACAACCCGCCGCTGGCCAACATCGGGCCCTGGTTCGTCGGCCTGCTCGTGGTCGGCATCGGCATGGCGTTCGGCGCGAACGCGGGGTACGCGATCAACCCGGCGCGCGACCTCGGCCCCCGCATCGCGGCGTTCCTGACCGGCTACGGCGACGCCTTCGTGCCGGCCGAGGGACCCGTCTACTTCTGGCTGCCGATCGTGGCGCCGCTCATCGGCGGCCTCGTGGGCGGTGCGCTGTTCAAGTTCCTCATCGAGATCCACCTGACCGACCCCGAGGTCGAGGAGCCCGCCGTCGGCGAGGCCCGCCCGAACGTCTGATCCCCCGGACCCGCACCACTCGAGACCCGAGAACGAGAGAGGCACCCCATGGCTGACTACGTCGGAGCCGTCGACCAGGGCACGACCAGCACCCGGTTCATGATCTTCAACCACGCGGGGGAGGAGGTGGCGCGCCACCAGCTCGAGCACGAGCAGATCCTGCCGAGGGCGGGCTGGGTGGAGCACGACCCCATCGAGATCTGGGAGCGGACGTCGTCCGTGATCCAGCAGGCGATGAACAAGGCGAACGTGACCGCCGCCGACCTCGCCGCCATCGGCATCACCAACCAGCGCGAGACCACCGTCGTGTGGAACCCCAAGACGGGCCGCGCCTGGTACAACGCGATCGTCTGGCAGGACACCCGCACCGATCGCATCGCCTCCAAGCTGGAGCGCGACGGGCACGGCGACACCATCCGCCGCAAGGCCGGCCTCCCGCCCGCGACGTACTTCGCCGGCGGCAAGATCCAGTGGATCCTCGAGAACGTCGACGGGGTGCGCGAGGCCGCCGAGAGGGGCGAGGCCATCTTCGGCACCACCGACTCGTGGGTCGTGTGGAACATGACCGGCGGCACGAACGGCGGCGTCCACGTCACCGACGTGACCAACGCCAGCCGGACCATGCTGATGGACCTCGAGACCTGCGAGTGGGACGACGAGCTGCTGGCGCTGTTCGACATCCCCCGCGCGATGCTGCCCGAGATCCGGTCGTCGTCCGACCCCGAGGGCTACGGCACCACCCTCACCAACGGCCCGGTCCGCGGCGAGGTGCCGATCACCGGCATCCTCGGCGACCAGCAGGCCGCCACCGTGGGCCAGGTCTGCTTCGAGCCCGGCGAGGCGAAGAACACCTACGGCACCGGCAACTTCATGCTCCTCAACACCGGCACCGAGCTCGTCCGCTCGGAGGCCGGCCTGCTGACCACCGTCTGCTACAAGTTCGGCGACGAGCCCACGGTCTACGCCCTCGAGGGCTCGATCGCGGTCACCGGGTCGGCGGTGCAGTGGCTGCGCGACCAGCTCGGCATCATCTCCGGCGCCGCGCAGTCCGAGTCCCTGGCCAAGCAGGTCGACGACAACGGCGGGGTGTACTTCGTCCCGGCGTTCTCCGGCCTGTTCGCGCCCTACTGGCGCTCCGACGCCCGCGGCGCGATCGTCGGCCTGTCGCGCTACAACACCAACGCGCACCTGGCCCGGGCGACCCTCGAGGCCATCTGCTACCAGTCGAAGGACGTCGCCGACGCCATGCACTCCGACTCGGGCGTGAAGCTGGAGGTCCTCAAGGTCGACGGCGGCGTCACCGCCAACGAGCTGTGCATGCAGATCCAGGCCGACGTCCTCGGCGTCGAGGTGTCCCGCCCGGTGCTCGCCGAGACCACGTGCCTCGGCGCGGCGTACGCCGCGGGCCTGGCCGTCGGGTTCTGGTCCGACACCGACGAGCTGCGCGCCAACTGGAACGAGGGGAAGCGCTGGTCGCCGCAGTGGGATGACGCGCAGCGCGAGGAGGGTTACGCAGGGTGGAAGAAGGCCGTGCAGCGCACCCTCGACTGGGTCGACGTGGACTGACGTCACAGCGTCCGCCACGACGGCGCGGGTACCGGCTGTTCCGCAGCACCAACCACCAGGAGGCGTGAACGATGAGGTCGGTTCCCCTGTCCCCGCAGCGACGAGAGGACTCCCTGGCCGCGATGGCGGCCGACGAGCTCGACATCCTGGTGATCGGCGGAGGGGTGGTGGGCACGGGCGCGGCGCTGGACGCCGCGACCCGCGGCCTCTCCGTCGGTCTCGTCGAGGCGCGCGACTTCGCGTCCGGCACCTCGAGCCGCAGCAGCAAGCTGATGCACGGCGGCCTGCGCTACCTCGAGATGCTCGACTTCGCCCTCGTGGCGGAGGCGCTCAAGGAGCGCGGGCTGATGCTCGACAAGATCGCGCCGCACCTCGTGCAGCCCGTCCCGTTCCTCTACCCGCTGACGCACCGGGGCTGGGAGCGGTTCTACGTCGGCTCCGGCGTCGCGCTGTACGACGCGATGAGCCGCATCGCCGGCACCGGTGACGTCCCGCTGCACAAGCACCTCACGCGCCGCGGGGCGCGCAAGCTGGCTCCGGCGCTGCGCAAGGATGCCCTGGTCGGGGCGCTGCGCTACTACGACGCCCAGGTCGACGACGCCCGCCACACGATGTTCATCGCCCGCACGGCGGCGGCGTACGGTGCGCACGTCGCGAACCGCGCCCGCGTCGTCGAGCTGCTCCGGGAGGGCGAGCGGGTCACCGGCGCCGTCGTCCACGACCTGGAGAGCGACCGCCGCGTCACCGTCCGGGCCCGCCAGGTGCTCAACGCCACCGGCGTGTGGACCGACGACACCCAGGGCCTGGCGGGGCAGGCGCGACCGTTCCACGTGCGCGCCTCGAAGGGCGTGCACCTCGTCGTCCCGAAGGACCGGATCCGCTCCGAGGTCGGCATGATCCTGCGGACCGAGAAGTCTGTGCTGTTCGTGATCCCCTGGGGCCGGCACTGGATCATCGGCACCACCGACACCGACTGGGAGCTGGACAAGGCGCACCCGGCGGCCAGCGAGGCCGACATCGACTACCTGCTCGAGCACGTGAACGCGGTGCTGGAGCGGCCGCTGACCCGCGAGGACGTCGAGGGCGTGTACGCCGGGCTGCGCCCGCTGCTGGCGGGGGAGTCGGACGCCACCTCGAAGCTGTCGCGCGAGCACGCCGTCTCGCACCCCGCGCCCGGCCTGGTGGTCGTCGCGGGCGGCAAGTACACCACGTACCGGGTGATGGCGAAGGACGCCGTCGACGAGGCGGTCCACGGGCTCGAGACGCACGCGGGCCGTCGCGTGCCGGAGTCGGTGACCGAGGACGTCCCGCTGCTGGGTGCCGAGGGCTGGCACGCGCTGTGGAACTCGCGGCAGC
The DNA here is from genome assembly GCF_022436705.1 of Nocardioides sp. CFH 31398. GTDB lineage: Bacteria > Actinomycetota > Actinomycetes > Propionibacteriales > Nocardioidaceae > Nocardioides. The sequence goes on from NZ_JAKUHT010000030.1 coordinate 53,512, forward strand.
TGCTCGCCGAGCGGTCCGGGATCCACGAGGCCCGCATCGAGGGGCTCCTGCACCGGTACGGCAGCCTGGTCCACGAGCTGATCGACATGGTCGCCGAGGACCCGTCGCTCGCCGAGCCGCTGACCGGCGCCCCGGACCACCTGCGCGTCGAGATCGTGTACGCCGCGTCGCACGAGGGCGCACGCCACGTCGACGACGCCCTGACCCGCCGCACCCGGCTGTCGATCGAGACCTTCGACCGCGGCGTCGGTGCCGTCGAGGAGGTCGCCGACCTCATGGGCGGCGTGCTCGACTGGAGCGACGAGCAGAAGGCGGTCGAGATCGAGCACTACCGGGCCCGCGTCGACGCCGAGCGGCAGAGCCAGCAGATGCCCGACGACGAGACCGCGGACGCCGCCCGGCTGGGGGCCCCGGACATGGTGCCGCTGTCCTGACCGGGCCTCCGACGGGCCTGCGGGCGGCGGAGGTGGGATGCTGGGCGACGTGAACGAGCCGGTGTCCCCGCAGCGTCGCCGTCCGCCGGGCTGGCGGGCGGCCCGTCGTGCCCCCGAGGAGACCGACGACACCGGCGCCGCGACGACCGGTCAGGACTCCGGTCCGGACACCGCGTTCGGCCGTGGCGAGACCGTCGAGCGGCCCGTCGTCCGCCTGCCCGCGGAGGACCGGTCCGAGGACGACCAACCCGTCCTCGGCGCACGGCGCGAGGACGACCGCACGCGCACGATGAGCGCGGTCGAGTCCGAGCGCTACCGCGCCGACCCGGTCGAGGAGAGGCTCTCCCTCCGCCGCCGCACCGACGGCGATGCCGAGGGTGAGGGCGAGGACCCAGACGACGAGGACCTCGACGAGGACGACTCCGGCGAGGCCCACCCGGTCGCGGTGCCGCTGGCCGGGTTCTTCGCGGGGATGGCCTACATCCTCGTCCTGCCCGTGCTGTACGTGTGGCTGTCGAACCCCGACTCCCTCGCCGACGTGGTGGGCGTCGACCTCGTCTGGCTGGTCGCCGTGATCCTGGTGCCGCTCTTCCTCACCGCGATCCCGCAGACCCGCAAGTTCGGCCGCTACATGCTCCTCGGCGTCGGCCTCTCCGCGGTCGTCGTGGTGGGCGTCGCCGCCGTCGTCCTCGCCGTCCTGATCTTCCTGCTGTAGCCGGGTCGGCACTTCCTCCCTGCCCTGGAGGGCCGACTCGACGTCCCCTGGTGCGCAGACGTGCCGACTCGAGTCCTGTGGGCTGCGCAGATGTGCCGACTCGACGGGGTCGGTGGGACGATGGGGGCACCATGTCCGACGCCGTGCCCCAGTCCTCCGCCGCCCCGCAGGGCGAGCCGACCACCCCGCAGGCCGGGTCGAAGCCCCTGCCGCTGGTCTTCGCCGAGCCCCGGGGCCGCAAGAAGCCCCCGCAGCACCTGGCCGACCTGGCCGGGCCCGAGCGCAAGGCCGCGCTGGAGGCCGCGGGCCTCCCGGGGTTCCGCGCCGCGCAGCTGGGCCACCACTACTTCGGGCGCCTCGTCGCCGACGCCGAGCAGATGACCGACCTGCCCGCGGCCACGCGCGGCGACCTCGTCGCCGAGCTGCTGCCCACCCTGATGAGTCCGGTCCGCACCCTCGAGGCCGACCGCGGCACCACCGTGAAGACGCTCTGGCGGCTCTTCGACAACGCGCTCGTCGAGTCGGTGCTCATGCGCTACCCCGACCGCGCCACGGTCTGCGTGTCGTCGCAGGCCGGCTGCGGCATGGCCTGCCCCTTCTGCGCCACCGGCCAGGGCGGGCTGCAGCGGAACATGTCCACCGCCGAGATCGTCGACCAGGTGGTCTCCGCGGCGCGTGCGATGCGCAACGGCGACGTCGCCGGCGGCCCCGGCCGGCTCTCGAACGTCGTCTTCATGGGCATGGGGGAGCCGCTGGCCAACTACAAGGCCGTCGTCGGCGCCGTCCGCCGCCTCGTCTCCCCGGCCCCCGAGGGGCTCGGCCTGTCCGCCCGCAACGTGACGGTCTCGACCGTCGGGCTCGTCCCGCGGATCCGCCAGCTCACCGAGGAGGGCATCCCGGTCACGCTCGCGCTGTCCCTCCACGCCCCGGACGACGAGCTGCGCAACGAGCTCGTCCCGGTCAACACCCGCTGGTCGGTGGGGGAGACCGTCGACGCCGCCGCCGACTACGCGCGGACGACCGGCCGGCGGGTCTCGATCGAGTACGCCATGATGCGCGGCATCAACGACCAGGCGTGGCGCGCGGACCTGCTCGCCGACGTCCTGCTGGAGCGCGGCGACCGCGGCTGGGTCCACGTCAACCTGATCCCGCTGAACCCCACGCCCGGCTCGAGGTGGACGGCGTCCGACCCCGCCGACGAGCGCGAGTTCGTCCGCCGCCTCGAGGCGAAGGGCGTCCCGACCACCGTCCGCGACACCCGCGGCCGGGAGATCGACGGCGCCTGCGGCCAGCTCGCCGCCGCCGAGTAGCCCCGGCGGGGACGGCGAGGCCGGTGGACGACCTCCCGAGCCGGTACGACGACGCCGCCGACACCTACGACGAGACGCGCGGTGGCGAGGCCCGTGCCGCCGCCGTGGCCGCCGAGGTCGACCGTCTCGCCCCCGGCCCGGGACTGCTCGTGGACGTCGCGGGCGGCACCGGCACCGTCGGCGCCGCCCTCCGTGCGCTCGGCCGCGAGGTGCTCGTCGCCGACGCCAGCGCCGGCATGCTGCGCCACGCCGTACGACGGCTGCCCGGGCGCGTCGTCCGCGCCGACGCCCGGCGGCTCCCGCTCGGCGACGGCTCGGCGTCGGTCGTGTCCCTCGTCTGGTTGCTGCACCTCCTCGAGCGGTCCGACGCCGACGCGGTGCTCGCCGAGGCCACGCGGGTGCTGCGACCCGGCGGCGTCCTGGTGACGACCGTGGACAAGGACCTCGCCCACGGCACCACCCGTCGCACCGGCGCCGACGGCGCCGAGCGCGTGGCCGCCGTCTGCGCGGGCCTCGGGCTCGTCGCGAGCGGCAGCGGGCGGGTCCACGGCGAGACGCGGTGGGTGCAGACGGGCGCCGGGTGGCGCGTCGAGGCGTTCCGGCGCGGTCCGTAGGGTCGCGGCGTGAACCTCTGCTTCGACGCCCTCGACCGTCAGGTCATCGCCGGCCGGGCCGACGAGCCCGCCCTGGTCGACGCGACGGCGTCCTGGACCGTGGCCCGGCTGCTCGAGGAGGTCGGCGCCCTGGGCGGGGCGATGCGGGGCCTCGGCGTGGTGCCGGGGTCCCGGGTCGGCATCGGCGTCGCCGACGACCGCACCCGCCTCGTGGGCGGCCTCGCGGCGCTGCGGCTCGGCGCCGTCCCCGTGCTCGACGGCGACGTCGACGACCCGGCCCTGCTGCTCGTCGACGTGGCGCCGGACGCCGACGCCACCACCGCGCCCGCCGTGCTCGTCGCCGGTGACGGCCCCACGGTCGTCGAGACCCGCGACCTCGCGCTCCCGGTCGCCCTGCGGGCCGGTCGTACCGACCCGGCACCGGTGGACGACCCGCCCGACGGCGTCCCGGCGTACGTACAGGGGGAGCGGCACGTCCACGACGTCGAGGACGAGACGTTCCTCGGCCGGGCGGTCTCGGCGCTGCTCGCCGGCGGGGTCGTCGACCTGCGCTGAGGACCCCCGCCGCCGGTCTGGGACCATGACCCGGTGCCTCGCGACGTCGTCATCCTCGGGTCCACCGGCTCCATCGGCACCCAGGCGCTGGACCTCTGCCGCGCCCACCCGGACCGGTTCCGGGTCGTCGGCCTCGCCGCCGGGGGCTCACGGCCCGACCTCTTCGACGCCCAGGTCGAGGAGTTCGCCCCCGCGTACGCCGGGCTCGGCGACGCCGCCGCGCTCGAGGCCGCGGCCACGCCGTGCGACGTCGTCCTCAACGGCATCACCGGCGCCGCGGGCCTGCGGCCCACGCTCGCCGCGCTCGAGGCGGGCAGCACCCTGGCCCTGGCCAACAAGGAGTCGCTGATCATCGGCGGCCCGATCGTCCTCGACCTCGCCGCCCCCGGCCAGATCGTCCCGGTGGACTCCGAGCACTCGGCGGTCGCGCAGGCGCTGCGCTCCGGCACCGGCGCCGAGGTCCGGCGCCTCGTGCTGACCGCGAGCGGCGGCCCGTTCCGCGGCCGCAGCGCCGACGAGCTCGCCGACGTCACGCCCGACGACGCGCTCAAGCACCCCAACTTCGCCATGGGACCGGTCATCACCGTCAACTCCGCGACCCTGGTCAACAAGGGCCTCGAGGTCATCGAGGCGGCCCTGCTGTTCGGCTTGCCGCTCGAGAAGGTCGACGTCGTCGTCCACCCGCAGCAGGTGGTGCACTCGATGGTGGAGTTCGTCGACGGCTCCACGATCGCCCAGGCGTCGCCGCCGTCGATGCTGATCCCGATCGCCCTCGGGATGGGGTGGCCCGACCGCGTCCCGGACGCCGGGCCCGGCTGCGACTGGACGACGGCCGCCACCTGGACCTTCGAGCCCCTCGACGACGAGGCGTTCCCCGCCGTGTCGCTGGCTCGCCGTGCCGGCGCCGCGGGCGGGACGGCGCCCGCCGTCTACAACGCGGCCAACGAGGTCGCCGTCGCGGCCTTCCTCGACGGCCGGCTGCCCTTCGTCCGGATCGTCGAGGTCGTCGCCGACGTCCTCGGTGCCCACGACGCCCGCCGCGCAGGACCCGGCGACGCCCAGGGTGGCGGCGTACCCTCGGAGGCGCCGCAGCTCGGCGTCGACGACGTCCTGGCCGCGGACTCGTGGGCGCGGGCCGAGGCCACCGCCCGCCTGACACCCCGCCCGACAGCGCCGCACGAGGGAGACAGCTGAGCCGGTGACCGCCCTCCTCTACACCGCCGGCGTCCTCTTCTTCGTCGTCGCGATCCTCGTCTCCATCGGCCTGCACGAGCTGGGCCACCTCGTCCCCGCGCGGGCGTTCGGCGCGAAGGTCACCCAGTACTTCGTCGGCTTCGGGCCCACCGTGTGGTCGAAGCAGGTCGGCGAGACCGAGTGGGGCGTCAAGGCGATCCCGCTCGGCGGCTACGTCAAGATCGTCGGGATGCTCCCGCCGGGCGCCGGCGACCTCGCCGAGCCGCAGGGCTACGACGAGCACGGCAACCCGGCGTACAAGGTGCGGAAGTCGAACACCGGGCTCTTCGCCCAGCTGGTCTCGGACGCCCGGGCCGCCGAGTGGGAGCTGGTGAGGCCGGAGGACCACGACCGCCTCTTCTACAAGCTCGCCTGGTGGAAGAAGGTCGTCGTCATGGGCGGCGGCCCGATGGTGAACATCGCGATCGCCTTCCTCATCTTCCTCGGCGTCTTCGCCACCTACGGCAACCCCGGCGACGTCCGCCCCGTCGGCACCACCGTCGAGGAGGTCTCCGCCTGCGTCCTGCCGTACGACGAGGCCGACCGCGCGTGCACCGCGAGCGACCCGGAGGCCCCGGCCGCCGAGGCTGGCCTGCGCCCCGGCGACGTCATCACCTCCTTCAACGGCGAGGCCGTCTCCGACTGGGACCAGCTGCAGGGCCTCATCCGCGGCAACAGCGACGGCGCCGCCGTCCTGACCTGGGACCGCGACGGCCGTCAGATGAGCGGCGAGACCAGCACCACCGTCCAGGCGCGACCCGGCACCGGCGAGGACGTCGACCCCGAGCGCCTCACCGAGGTCGGGTTCCTCGGGGTCAGCCCGCAGGCCGAGCGCACCACCGGCGGCCCGCTCTACACGCTCGGCGAGATGGGCACGATGGCCGTGCAGACCGCCGAGGCGCTCGTGACGCTCCCCGTCCGGGTGTACGGCGTCGGGCAGGCCATCCTCGGCCTCGAGGAGCGCGACCCCGACAGCCCGGTCAGCGTGGTGGGCGGCGGCCGGATCGCCGGCGAGACGGCGTCCACCGACCTCATCCCCGGCCTCGACCGGTTCGTGTTCCTGCTGCTGCTCGTCGCCGGCTTCAACTTCTTCATCGGCGCCCTCAACCTTGTGCCGCTGCTGCCCCTGGACGGCGGGCACATCGCGGGCGCGCTCTACGAGGCGGGACGACGCGGCACCGCCCGGCTCCGCCGCCGCCCGGACCCGGGTTACGCCGACGTCGCCAAGATGCTCCCGGTCGCGTACGTCGTCGCCTCGGCGCTGCTCGTCATGGGCGTCGTGCTCATCATCGGCGACCTCGTGGTGCCGCTCTCCGTCGTGCCCGGCTGAGGCTCCGGCTGACGCGCCCGGCCCCAGGGCCGGTGGGTAATCTGGAGGCCATGAGCACCGTGAGCCTCGGCATGCCCGCACCCCCTCCGCCGGTGCTGGCCCCGCGGCGTCCCACCCGTCAGATCCAGGTCGGCAAGGTGGGTGTGGGCAGCGAGTCGCCCATCTCGGTGCAGTCCATGACGACGACGCTGACCAGCGACATCAACGCCACCCTGCAGCAGATCGCCGAGCTGACCGCGGCGGGCTGCGACATCGTCCGCGTCGCCTGCCCGAGCCAGGACGACGCCGACGCGCTGCCCGCCATCGCGGCCAAGTCGCAGATCCCGGTCATCGCCGACATCCACTTCCAGCCGCGCTACGTGTTCGCGGCGATCGAGGCGGGCTGCGCCGCCGTCCGGGTGAACCCGGGCAACATCCGCAAGTTCGACGACCAGGTCAAGGAGATCGCGCAGGCGGCGTCCGACCACGGCACGTCGCTGCGGATCGGCGTCAACGCCGGCTCCCTCGACAAGCGCCTGCTCGAGAAGTACGGCCGCGCGACGCCCGAGGCGCTCGTCGAGTCGGCGAAGTGGGAGGCCTCGCTCTTCGAGGAGCACGGCTTCCGGGACTTCAAGATCTCGGTGAAGCACAACGACCCCGTCGTCATGGTGCGTGCCTACGAGCTGCTCGCCGAGGCCGGCGACTGGCCGCTGCACCTTGGCGTGACCGAGGCGGGACCGGCGTTCCAGGGCACGATCAAGTCCGCCGTCGCCTTCGGCCACCTGCTGAGCCAGGGCATCGGCGACACGATCCGCGTCTCGCTGTCCGCGCCGCCGGTGGAGGAGGTCAAGGTCGGCATCCAGATCCTGGAGAGCCTCAACCTCAAGCCGCGTCGTCTCGAGATCGTCTCCTGCCCGTCGTGCGGCCGGGCCCAGGTCGACGTCTACAAGCTCGCCGACGAGGTCACCGCCGGCCTCGACGGCCTCGAGGTCCCGCTGCGGGTCGCCGTCATGGGCTGCGTCGTCAACGGTCCCGGTGAGGCGCGCGAGGCCGACCTCGGCGTCGCCTCGGGCAACGGCAAGGGGCAGATCTTCGTCAAGGGCGAGGTCATCAAGACCGTGCCGGAGTCGCAGATCGTGGAGACCCTGATCGAGGAGGCCATGCGCATGGCCGACGAGATGGGCGTCGACGCCGAGTCCGGGGAGCCCGTCGTCTCGGTGTCGTGACCGCCGTCCCGGGGGCGCGGGCCCCGGCGTCGGGCGGTGGCCGGGTGCCCGGGGCTAGGCTCGCGCTGTGCTCGCGATGCGGGAGGGTCTTCACGTCCTGGGGTCGGAGGACCTCGAGGACTTCCTGGCGTTGACCGCCCTCGACCCGGTCGTCAACTGCTTCGCCGACTACCGCGCCCGCACCACCCGCCTCGACCCCCGCTGGCTCGGCGGCGAGGTCTGGGGCCGCTACGCCGAGGGACGCCTCACCGCCGCCTGCCACCTCGGCGCCAACCTCGTGCCGATCGGGGCCACGGACGACGACGCACGCGCCTTCGCGGAGCGCGCCGTACGACGCCCGCGGTCGGTGTCGACCCTCGTCGGCCCGCAGGCCGCCGTCCGCGCGTTCTGGGACGTCGCCCGCGCGACCTGGGAGTCCCCGCGCGACGAGCGCTGGGACCAGCCGCACCTCGAGCTGGTCGGCGAGCCCCTGGTCGAGCCCGACCCCGAGGTCCGGGTCACGACCAAGGCCGACCTCGAGACGCTCTACCCCGCCTGCGTGGCGATGTACACCGAGGAGGTCGGCGTCTCGCCGGAGCGGGGCGGGTCCTCCGCGCTGTACCGCGCCCGCGTCACCCAGCTCGTCAGCCGCGGCTGGTCGTTCGCGCGGTTCGAGGACGGCCGTGTCGTGTTCAAGGCCGAGGTGGCCTGCGTGAGTCCCGCCGCCGCCCAGATCCAGGGCGTGTGGGTCCCGCCGGACCGGCGGGGCGAGGGCCTGGCCACCCGCGGCATGGCCGCCGTCGCCCGTCTCGTCGTCGACGACCTCGCGCCGTCCCTGTCGCTCTACGTGAACGAGTGGAACGAGCCGGCCCGCCGCGCGTACGAGGCCTGCGGCTTCCGGCAGACGGCGACGTTCTCCACCTTGATGTTCTGAGGCCCACCGTCCTCCTCGGCGGTCGAGGTGCCTCGTGTCGTGCCTCGACCCGTCACACCTCGACCAGCGGTGACCGAAACCGGTTCGAGCCCGCCGCGACCCCACGACTAGCCTTCCGGCATGATCCTGCGACTGTCCCGGCTCTTCGTCCGCACCCTGCGCGAGGACCCCGTCGACGCGGAGGTGCCGAGCCACAAGCTGCTCGTCCGCGCCGGCTACGTGCGCCGGGCGGCCCCGGGGATCTACAGCTGGCTGCCGCTGGGTCTGCGCGTGCTGCGCAAGGTCGAGGGGATCGTGCGCGAGGAGATGGACGGCATCGGCGCCCAGGAGCTGTCGTTCCCGGCGCTGCTGCCCCGCGAGCCCTACGAGGCCAGCAACCGCTGGACGACGTACGGCGACGGCATCTTCCGCCTGAAGGACCGCCGCGGGGGCGACTACCTGCTCGGCCCCACGCACGAGGAGATGTTCACGCTCGCGGTGAAGGACCTGTACTCGTCGTACAAGGACCTGCCCGTCTGGCTCTACCAGATCCAGACGAAGTACCGCGACGAGGCGCGGCCCCGCGCCGGCGTCCTGCGCGGGCGCGAGTTCATCATGAAGGACTCCTACTCCTTCGACGTCTCCGACGAGGGCCTCGACCGCTCGTACGCCGCGCACCGGGAGGCCTACGTCCGGATCTTCGACCGGCTCGGCTTCGACTACGCGATCGTCAAGGCCACCTCGGGCGCCATGGGCGGCTCGCGGTCGGAGGAGTTCCTGGCGCGCGCCGACTCCGGCGAGGACACCTACGTCCGCTGCACCTCCTGCGACTACGCGGCCAACGTCGAGGCCGTCGAGGTCCGCCCCGAGCCCGCCCGCAGCACCGAGGGCCTGCCCGCGGCGCACGCCGAGCAGACGCCCGCGACGCCCACGATCGACACCCTGGTGGCCCACCTCAACGAGAAGCACCCCCGCGACGACCGGGCGTGGACGGCGGGGGACACCCTCAAGAACGTCCTGCTCGTGCTCAAGCACCCCGACGGCACCCGCGAGCCCCTCGCCGTCGGCCTGCCCGGCGACCGCGAGGTCGACCAGAAGCGCCTCGAGGGCCAGCTCGAGCCCATCGAGGTCGAGCCCATGGACGAGGCCGAGCTGGCCAAGCACCCGGCGCTGGTCAAGGGCTACATCGGCCCCGGCGTGCTGGGCGAGGAGAACGCCAGCGGCATCCGCTACCTCGTGGACCCCCGCGTCGTCGACGGCACCGCCTGGGTGACCGGCGCGGACGTCGACGGCAGCCACGTCCTCGACCTCGTCGCCGGCCGCGACTTCACCGCCGACGGGACGATCGAGGCCGCCGAGGTGCGTGACGGCGACCCCTGCCCGAGCTGCGACGACGGCGTCCTCGAGAGCGCCCGCGGCATCGAGATGGGCCACATCTTCCAGCTCGGCCGCTGGTTCGCGGAGGCGCTCGACCTGCGGGTGCTCGACGAGAACGGCAAGCTCGTCACGGTCACCATGGGCTCCTACGGCATCGGCGTGACCCGCGCGGTCGCCGCCATCGCCGAGGGCACCCACGACGACCTCGGCCTGTGCTGGCCGCGCGAGGTCGCCCCGGCCGACGTCCACGTCGTCGCGACCGGCAAGGACGCCTCCGTGTTCGAGTACGCCGACGCGCTCGCCGCCGGGCTCGAGGGACGAGGCGTCGAGGTCCTGTACGACGACCGCCCGAAGGTCAGCCCGGGCGTGAAGTTCAAGGACGCCGAGCTGCTCGGCGTGCCCACCCTCGTCGTCGTCGGACGGGGCCTGGCGGACGGCGTCGTCGAGGTCCGCGACCGGCGTACGGGGGACAAGCGGGAGGTCGCGGTGGACGACGCGCTGGAGCAGGTCCTCGCGGAGGTCCGTCCCGGCGCCTGAGCGGGACCTGCGACTTCGTGCACTGCACACTTATGCAGTTCACAGGGGGTGCGCGAGGGCCCTCCCGCGTTGCATGCTTGTGCAACGAGGTGAGGCGCTCGGGCGCCGGACCTCGTACCCCCCACAGAAGAATCAGGGAGTCGCTTTCTGCAGGCGACGACCCTGCCGGGCGCTGAGTTGACCAGCCCCGGCACGACGGCCCGCCCGTGGCGAGGATGATCTCGGGACTTCCTCGCAGCGGGCGGGCCGCCTCTCTCCCCCGGCCCGCCGGCGTGGGCCCGCGAGGCCGTCGCGAGCTGGAGGCTCAGAGGCCGGGGAGGTCCTGGGGCCCGCCTCCGAGCCGCAGGCGGGCGAGGGCGGCGTCGGCGAGGGCGCGCACGGCCCAGTCGCGGACGTCGGCGGTCGTGCCGGCGACGGCGTAGGCGTACGTCGCCGCGCAGCGGTCCTCGACGCCACGGGTGGCGTCCGTCGCGCCCGCCACGTCGCCGCCGGGGTCGACGTCCGGCAGGACGTAGGCCGGCTCGGCGGCGACCGGCTCGGCGCCGGCGTCGCGGAGGGCGTCGGTGAGGGTGTCGCGACGCTCGCGGTGGACGCCGTAGCGGGCGTCGACGTCGGCGTACAGCTCCGGGCTCGCCGAGGACGACGTCCGCGCGCCGACGACGGCGAGGGTCCACACGGCCGCGTGCTCGCCGGCCAGCACGACCTGGAGCGCGTCCCGGGCCTCGGGCGGCAGTGCGTCGCCCGGCGCCGCCAGGAGGCCGGGTCGGGCGAGCACCGGCTCGGCGCCCGGCTCCAGCACGGCGAGCCGCTGCTCGATCGCGGCGGCGACGGCCGACAGGACGCGGGCGAGCCGGCCGCTCTCCGACGCCACGGCCAGCCCGGCGTACGCCGCCACCGCCTCGCGCTCGGCGGCGAGGACGGCGGCGCGGGCGCGCGGGGGCCGCGGGGGCACCGTGACGTCGTCGGGCGTGGCCGAGCCCGACGGCCCGCCGTCCGTCGGCCGGAGCTCGGCGTCGTGGGCGGCGTGGAGGTCGCGGAGGGCCGCGAGCTCGCCGCGCAGGCCCGGGTGGCGCCGAAGGGTCCTCCGGACGAGGTCGGCCAGGCCCTCGGTGCGCTCCAGCGCCGCGGCGAGGACGTCGTCGTCGCCCGGCACCTGCTCGGGGGAGGCCGTGGCCGGCGGAGTGGAGGAGGTGGACCCGGAGGCGGGGCCGTCGTCGGGGGAGACCCGCGCGCCGCACCCGGTGAGCGTGGTCAGGCCGGTCGCGAGCAGTCCACCGGCGCCGGCGAGCACGGCACGGCGCGGCAGGCCGGGGGGCTGGCGGTCGGGCACCGGACGAGCGTAGGTCACCGTTACAGTGGTGGGTCCGCCGAGGCCGGGCCCCCGAGGGGCCGCCCGGCGTGACGGCAGGACCAGCGGTCACAACAGCAGAAGGAGGTCGGCGCAGCCGTGCAGCAGGCCAAGGACGACGCCACGACCCGACGGATCGGCGAGGTCCTCACGGGACCCGTCGCGGACCTCGGCATGGACCTGGAGGCCCTCGACCTCGCGCCCGCCGGCTCGCGCCGGCTCCTGCGCGTCGCCGTGGACAAGGACGGCGGCATCACGATGGACGACGTCGCCGAGGCCACCCGCGAGATCTCGCGCGTGCTCGACGAGACCGACGTCATGGGGGAGCGGGCCTACACGCTCGAGGTGACCTCCCGCGGCGTCGACCGTCCGCTGGAGCTGCCCCGGCACTGGCGCCGCAACGCCGACCGCCTGGTGGCGGTCACGCCCGTCGAGGGCGAGCCGTTCACGGGCCGGATCACGGCAGCCGGCGAGGACGCCGCCACGCTCGACGTCGACGGCACCACGCGGGACGTCGCCTACGCCGACGTCCGGCGCGCCGTCGTCCAGGTCGAGTTCAACCGCAAGGACACCCACACGGGGGAGGACCGCTGATGGACATCGACCTGAGCATCCTGCGGATGCTGGAGCGCGAGAAGGAGATCTCCTTCGACGTGCTCGTCGAGGCGATCGAGCAGGCGCTGCTGACGGCCTACCAGCGGACGCCCGGAGCCTACGAGGAGGCCCGCGTCGAGCTCGACCGCAAGACCGGTCGCGTGAGCGTGCTGGCCGCGGAGCTCGACGACGACGGCCAGAAGGTCGGCGAGTTCGACGACACGCCGGCGGGCTTCGGGCGGATCGCCGCGACCACGGCGAAGCAGGTGATGCTGCAGCGGCTGCGCGACGCCGAGGACGACGTGAAGTTCGGCGAGTTCTCCGGCAAGGAGGGCGACATCCTCTCCGGCGTCATCCAGCAGGGTCGCAACCCCGACGACGTCCTGGTCGACCTCGGTCGCCTCGAGGCGATGCTGCCCGTCGGCGAGCGGGTGCCGGGCGAGCGCTACAGCCACGGCACCCGGATCAAGGCGCTCGTCGTGTCGGTGCGCCGGGGCATGCGCGGCCCGCAGATCACCCTGTCGCGCTCCCACCCGAACCTGGTCAAGAAGCTGTTCGCCCTCGAGGTGCCGGAGATCGCCGACGGGACCGTCGAGATCGTCGCCATCGCCCGCGAGGCCGGCCACCGCACCAAGATGGCCGTCCGCTCCACCGTCCCCGGGGTCAACCCCAAGGGGTCCTGCATCGGCCCCATGGGCCAGCGGGTCCGCAACGTCATGGCGGAGCTGAACGGCGAGAAGATCGACATCGTCGACTTCTCCGACGACCCCGCGCGCATGGTCGCCCACGCGCTGTCCCCGGCGCGCGTCACCTCGGTGACCGTGGTCTCGGAGGAGGCGCGGGCCGCGCGGGTCGTCGTCCCCGACTTCCAGCTCTCGCTGGCCATCGGCAAGGAGGGGCAGAACGCCCGCCTCGCGGCGCGGCTGACCGGCTGGCGGATCGACATCCGGTCCGACGAGGCGCCGGTCGACGACGAGCCGCCGGTCGCCCCCGACGCCTGAGCCCGGGGGGTCACACGGTCGCGCTGACCTCGTGGACGACCATCCGGGGGACGTGGTCGGTCGCGGAACGGCTTGATGGCCCACACCCACCTCCGCCGACGGCTCCGACCAAGAGCCGCTCGGCAGCCCCGAGACCCGGAGCGGGTCGTGGCGGTCGGGGCCACCAGAGGGGGTGGTCGAGCAGCACCTCGAGCTCCGGGCTGCCGCCGTCGTGGGGGCATCGGGGCAGCCCGGGGCGCGGGCGCCGCACCGCGGCCCCGTCCGGTTCGGCATCGACTGGCCCGCGGGGGTAGTGTGGAGCCTCGGTGGCACGTTCCGAGTCTTCCCCTGTGCGCATGTGCGTGGGTTGCCGCGGCCGGGCCGCCGCCAGCGAGTTGTTGCGGGTGACCGCGGGGAGCGATGCGCACGGCCGGCCGGCCGTCGTACCGGACCCGGGTCGCACGGCGGCCGGCCGGGGGGCGCACCTGCACCCCGAGCGGACGTGCTACGACCTCGCGGTCCGGAGGAAGGCGTTCCCGCGCGCGTTGCGGGTGCCCGGCCCCCTGGCCACCGAGGACCTGGAACACCTGCTGGACCCGACCGACACACCGACCGACAGAAGCTGGAGCAGCAGCTCATGAGCACTCGATGAGTACCTCACGATGAGTTTGCACCACCACTAACGGTCCGACTCCCCGCCGGCACAGCCGGCTCCACCGGGTCTCGGGCCAGAAGGAGAAACGTGGCCAAGACCCGAGTTCACGAGCTCGCCAAGGAGTACGGCGTCGAGAGCAAGTTCGTTCTCGAGAAGCTCAAGGAGATGGGGGAGTTCGTCAAGTCGGCGTCCTCCACCGTCGAACCGCCCGTCGAGATGCGGTTCAAGAAGCAGTACGGCGAGGAGCTGAAGTCCTCCGGCGGCGGTGCCGCCCAGGAGGCCCCGGCGGCCGCCTCGAACGGCGCGTCGTCCAACGGCGCGTCCACCGCCGCCCCGGCGGCCCGGTCCGGCGGCTCCGCCGCCCCCGGCCCGCGCCCCGGCCCGCGCC
>NZ_JAKUHT010000031.1 GCF_022436705.1 Nocardioides sp. CFH 31398
CGGGCCCGCTTCGCGCAGCGCGGGGGCGCCGGCCGCGGCCTGGAGCGCCGCCGGCTCACCGGGCGCCGCGCCGCCGCGGCGACCCTCGCCGCGGGCGCCGTCGTCACGGCCGGGTTCGGGCTGCCGGTGCTCCGACTGCTCACCTGGGCGGTGGACGCCGCCCGGACGCCCGGCACCCTCACCGACGACCGGTTCTCCGAGCACCTCGCCAACAGCGCCACCCTCGCCGCGCTGGTCGCGGCGGTGTGCGTGCTCGTCGCCCTGGTGATGTCCCACGCCCGGCGGCTCGGCGGCGGCCGGGTGGTCGGCACCGCCGCCCAGCTGACGATGGTCGGGTACGCCGTCCCCGGCGCGGTCATCGGCATCGGCGTCCTCGCCTCCTTCGACGCCGTCGACCGGCTGCTCGTGGCGCTCGGCGTCGACGGCGGCACCGGGCTGCTCGTCACCGGCTCCGTGCTCGGCGTCGTCGTCGCGTACGTCGTCCGCTTCACCGGGCCCGCCTACCAGGCGGTCGACGCCAGCTTCACCCGCGTGCCGACGTCCGTGACGGCCTCCGCGCAGGTCCTCGGCGCCGGGCCGGGCCGGCTGCTCGGCCGGGTCCACCTGCCCCTGGTGCGGTCCGGGGCGGCGGTGGCCGCCACCCTGGTGCTCGTGGACGCCGTGAAGGAGCTGCCGCTCGTGCTGCTGCTGCGCCCCTTCGGCTTCACCACCCTGTCGGTGTGGGTCTTCGAGCTGGCCTCGGAGAACTACTGGGAGCGGGCCGCGCTGCCCGCCCTGCTCATCGTGCTGCTCTCCGTGGTGCCCGTGGCGCTGCTGCTGCGCCACGGCCGCGCCCCGGGCCGGGAGGTCCGGTGACCGCCCTGTCGCTGCGCGGGGTGACCAAGCGCTACGGCAGCTTGGCCGCGGCGCTCGACGTCCACCTCGAGGTCGAGGAGGGCGAGATCGTCACCCTCGTGGGCCCCTCGGGCTGCGGCAAGTCGACGCTGCTGCGCCTCGTCGCCGGTCTCGAGCGCTCCGACGCGGGCACCATCACGATCGGCGGCGAGCTGTCCGACGACGGGCGCCGCCACCGCCCGCCGGAGCACCGCCGGGTCGGGATGGTGTTCCAGGACCACGCTCTGTTCCCCCACCTGGACGTCGCCGCGAACGTCGCGTTCGGGCTCACCGACGTCCCCCGCGACCGCCGGGCCGCGGAGGTCGCCGCGGCGCTGGAGCGGGTCGGGCTGCCCGGCCTGGGCGCCCGGATGCCGCACGAGCTCTCCGGCGGCGAGCAGCAGCGGGTGGCGCTGGCCCGCGCCCTGGCCCCGCGACCGTCGGTGGTGCTGCTCGACGAGCCGTTCTCCAGCCTCGACGAGAACCTCCGGGCCCGCGTCCGCGCCGACACCGTCGCCGCGCTGCGCGACACCGGCAGCGCGGCGCTGCTGGTGACCCACGACCAGGTCGAGGCCCTCGCGCTCGGCGACCGCGTCGCCGTCCTCGACGCCGGCGGCCTCGAGCAGCTCGGCACCCCCCAGGACGTGTTCGACCGGCCCCGCAGCCGGTTCGTCGCGACCTTCATGGGCGAGGCCGACGTCCTGCCGGCGACGTACGACGACGGTCGCGTGGCCTGCGAGCTCGGGGCGCTGCCGCTGTCCGTCCCGCCGTCGGTCGCCGAGGGGCGGACCGACGACCTGGAGGTGCTGCTGCGCCCCCACGACCTCGAGGTCGTCGCGGACGCCGGCTCGGCGGCGCGGGTGGTGGGCTCGGAGTACCACGGCGTCCAGACCGCCCACGTCGTCCGCCTGCCCTCGGGCGCGACGATCACGGCGTGGTCGGCGCACCGCACCCGTCACGCGGAGGGGACGCCGGTGACGGTCACCGTCCTCCCGGGGTCGGTCCCGGTGCTGGTCCGCGGCGAGGACGTCGTCGCCACGACGAGGACGCCGGCCCCCGGCGCCTGAGCGGCACGACGACGGGACGCGACCGCGTCCGCGCCCCGCCGGGCGAGCGGCACGACGCGCTGCACCGCGGCCCACACCGCCACCCCGGCCGCGAGGGACAGCACCACCCCGAGCAGCGGGCGGTCGTCCTCGAAGTGCGGGTAGACCTGCCAGTGCACGAGGTAGACGTGCAGCGACGCCGCGGCCAGCAGGCCCACCACCCGTGACGCCGCCCGCGGGATCCGCACCCGCGGCACCCACACCAGCAGCAGCATCCCGACGCCGACCACCGCCTCCCGCGCCGGGTCGTCGAGGAACCCGGGCGTCGCGGCGCAGACCAGCGCCGTGAGGACGGCCCGGTGGCCCGTCGTCCGCGCCCGGGACGCAGCCCACCCGGCCAGGAACAGCCAGGCCACCACGTGGGCGCGGTGGATCTCGTCGCCGCCGCGCAGGGACACGACGTCGTAGCGGGTGAGCAGCGCGACCACGGCCAGCGCGAAGGGCAGCCAGAACGGCCAGCGGCGCTCGAGGCGGTGGACGGCGGGCAGCGTCACCAGTGCCGCCACGCCCGCGACGAGCACCACCAGCGCCTCGAGGAACCACAGGTGCCAGGCGGGCTCGGCCCACTCCTCGGGCCCGAGCAGGCCGTTGAGGAGCAGCGCCGTCTGCCACGGGTAGGCGGAGGCCAGCAGGGCGAAGCCACCGACCCACAGCACCGTGGGCACGACCACCCGGGACAGGCTCGCCAGCACCCGGCGCACGCGCTCGCGCCGTGAGGACCCCGCGAGCTGGAAGCGGGCCAGGTTGAAGCCGGCGAGGCCGAGGAGCAGGTGCGCGCCGCCGGTGAGCACGAACAGGTTGCCGTGGGTGCCGACCACGGCGACGATCGCGACCGCCCGCAGGACCAGGCCGGTCTCGACCGACGCCCCGCGGCGGCGCCGTACGGCGGGGCTGAGCCGGCGCAGCGGCGTGGTGTGCCAGTCGGCGGGCAGGTGGCCCAGCCGCTCCTCGAGGCGCAGAGAGACCTCGACGTACGACAGGGAGTCGCCGCCCAGCGACACGAACGAGTCGTCCGCGGTGACGTCGTCGCGGTCCAGGAGCTCGGCGTAGAGCGCCACGAGGTCGGCCGTGGCCGTCCCGGCGCCCTCCGGGGCCGGCTCCTGGGCCGCGGTCGCGGCGGCCAGCGCCGCGACCGCCCGGTGGTCCGGCTTGCCCGACGGCAGCCGCGGGAGCGCGTCGACGGCGTGGACGTCGAGCGCACCGGCCGGCACCTCGGTGCGGCGGGCCAGGAGCGCGCGCACCCGCTCGGCGGCGCCCGGCCCTCCCGTGACGGCCACGACCACGCGATCACCCTCGGCAGCGCACCAGGCCTCGAGCCCGGCGTCGGCGCAGAGGTGCTCCAGCCGGTCCAGGTCGACCCGCAGACCGAGGACCTTCACGGAGCGCGACGCCCGCCCGACGACCTCGACCAGGCCGTCGTCGGTGAACCGCGCGAGGTCCCCGGTCCGCAGCTCGGTGACGACGCGGCCGCGGGCCAGGTCGGCCGGCGAGTCGGCGTACCCGAGCATCACGTTGGGGCCCGCGTAGACGAGCTCGCCGACCTCGGCGCCTGCCGGCTCGATCCGCAGCGTGCCGCCGGGCACGGCGCGGCCGACGGCGTGCGGGGCCGTCGCCGCCAGCTCGGACGGCAGGTAGGCCATCCGGGCGGTGGCCTCGGTCTGCCCGTACATCACGACCAGGTCGAAGCCGCGACGCTGCCCCAGCTCCGCGAGGGCCCGCACCTTCTCGGCGGCCAGCTTGCCGCCGGCCTGCGTGAGCAGGCGCAGGGACGGCAGCGCGGTCACGGCCCCCTCCCCGCCCCGGCCGAAGCCGAGGCGGTCGAGCAGCTCGAAGGTGTGCGGCACCCCGGCCAGGGACGTCACCCGGTGCATCCGGCAGAGGTCCCAGAAGCAGCGGTCGACCACCGACAGGGACGTCAGCACCACCGAGGCGCCCCGGAGCAGGTGGGAGTGCAGGACCGACAGGCCGTAGCAGTAGTGCAACGGCAGCGAGGTGACGGCGACGTCGCGCGGCTGCAGGTCGAGGTAGGTGGCGATCGACTCGGCGTTCGCCTGCACGTTCTCGGCGCTCAACCGCACCAGGCGCGGGGACCCGGTGCTGCCCGAGGTCGACAGGAGCAGCGCGAGGTCGGGGTGGAGGCGGTGGGCCGTCCCGGGTCTGCGCTGCCGGGCCTCGCCGTCCCTGACCACCACGTCGGGGTCGTACGTCGCCACGAGCTCGCGGTCGTCACCGGCCGGGTCGGTCAGCAGCACGGGGTGGCCGCCGGCGAGGCAGGCGAGGTACTGCACCACGCTGCCGAGGTCGTTGCCCACGGCCAGGAGGACCAGCCGCCGCTCGGGCCCCAGGCGCTCGCCCGCCCGGTCGACCAGCCGCGCCAGCTCGTCGTACGAGACGACGCCCTCGGAGGTGCGCAGCGCGACGCGGTCACCGAAGCCGTGCAGGGCCCGCGCCAGGGGCACGCCCGTCTCGGGCCGGAGGGGGCTGAGGGTCACGAGGAGGATGGTAAGGGAAGGCTAACCTGGGCGGCCGATCGCTCGTCCGTGCCCGTCCCCGGTCAGGATGGGAGGAACGCAGGATCCGGCGTCTACCCTCGTCGCCATGACCCTGCGCCCGGCTCGCACGGCGGTCCTGGCGCTGCTCCTGGCCTCGACCCTCGCCGCCTCCCTGTCAGCGGCCCCGGCCGTCGCCGAGGGACCGACCGACCGGGGCGAGACGCCGTTCTGGTCCGAGGAGTTCGACGGCCCCGCCGGCACCCGGGTCGACCCCGCTGTCTGGACGACGAAGGTCGGCAACCGCGAGACGCAGGGTTGGTACAACAACGAGCTGCAGTACTACACGAACTACGCCGGCAACTCGGCGTACAACGGCAGCGGCTCGCTCGACATCACCGCCCGGCGCGCGGTGCGCAGCTCGCGGCACCCCTGCTGGCCGTCGGGGTTCTGCGACTACACCTCCGCACGGTTGACGACCGAGGGGACGGTTGCGCTGGGCTGGGGACGGATCGACGTCCGTGCGAAGCTGCCCACCGGGCGCGGCCTGCTGCCGGCGATCTGGATGCTCGGCGAGACCGACGAGATCTGGCCCGCGCAGGGCGAGATCGACATCGCGGAGGTCGTGGGGCACGAGCCGCGGACGGCGTACGGGACGGCCCACGGGCCCGGCTACTCCGGCCCGGACGGCATCGGCCACTCCACCGACCTCGGGGCGGCGGCGAGCAGCGGCTACCACGTGTTCTCGGTGGTGAAGGAGCCGTACAAGATCCACTGGCTCGTCGACGACGTCCCGGTCTACACGCTCACGCCCGACATGTTGCCGCCCGGCAGCCGGTGGGTCTACGAGCAGGGGATGCACCTGCTGCTCAACGTCGCGGTCGGCGGCGACTGGCCGGGCTCACCGACGCGGACGACGAAGTTCCCAGCGACCATGAGCGTCGACTACCTGCGGATGTACGGCACCGGCTGGGTCGACGGGCAGATGGTGCACTCGCCGTCCTGAGGCGCGAGCTGTCGTGTCAGGGAGAACGGGAGAAAGGCCCGATATCGGCCCGGTACCGGCTCGATCCGCTCCTTGGTCCCGTTCGCCGCCACGAAGGAACGGCGACCATGAGGCCCCTCTCATCGGCGACTCACGTCGGGCTCATCGCGGGCCGTGAGCGTGTGCGCCATGGACACCACGACCCCCCTCGCCCCCCAGCGCCTCCGCCAGGTGAAGGCCTCCTACACGACCCGCTACGTCTCCGCCGCCGTCGAGGCCAGCGCCGACGGCTACCACCTGCTGAGCGGTCCGGACGTCGTCCCCGCAGCCGGTGACGTCGTCGTCGCCCGCGTCACCGAGATCGGCAAGCACACCCGCCTCGAGAGCCCCGTGTCGCGGCGGCAGCTACTGTTCCCCGGCGACGAGATCCTCCTGGCCTACGGCCCGCGCTACGCCCCCGACCAGTTCCTCGCCGAGGTCCCCTCCGACCTCGGGCCCTGCGACCTCGTGGCCGCGGGCGGCCTCGCCGGCACCGTGATCGAGCAGCACGCCTCCATCGACTGCCCCACCCGCATCGAGCCGCTCGGCCTGCTCGCCGACTCCCGCGGCGTGGTCACCCTCGCCGACCACGCGCCGTACTCGCCCGACGCGCCGCGCGCGACGGTGGCGAAGGAGCCGCTGGTCGTCGGCGTCCTCGGGACGTCGATGAACTCGGGCAAGTCCACCGTCCTCGCCTCGCTCGTCAACGGGCTGACCCGCTCGGGCCTCGTCGTCTCCGCCGGCAAGGCCACCGGCACGGGCGCGGGCAACGACGCGAACGTCTTCCGTGACGCGGGGGCGCTGCGCGTCCTGGACTTCACCGACTTCGGCCACGCCAGCACCTACCGGCTCGACCTCGACGAGGTGAAGGCCACCTGGACGGCGCTCGTCGACCAGCTCGCGCTCGACGGACCCGACGTCGTCGTGGTCGAGGTCGCCGACGGGCTGTACCAGGGCGAGACCGCGCAGCTGCTCGCCGATCCGGCGTACGCCGGCCGCGTGGACGCGGTCGTCTTCGCCGCGCAGGACGCGCTCGGGGCCGCCGCCGGCGTACGGCGCCTGCGTGAGCTCGACCTGCCCGTGGTGGCCGCCTCGGGCGTGGTGACCGCCAGCCCGCTCGCCGCCGGGGAGGCGCACGCCGCCCTCGCGGGGACCGGGGTGCCGGTCGTGGACACCTACGACCTCTGCCTTCCCGGCGTCGGCCTCGAGCTGATCGGCCACGCGGGGCTCGAGGTCGGGGCGGCCTGATGCCCCCCGTCCTCGCCGGGAGCCGCCGCGCCCTGATGGCGTGGCTCGTCGTGGTCTCGGTCGCGCAGAGCGCGGCCACGATGGGGCTCGCGCTGCTGGTCGGACGGCTGGTCTCCGGCGGTGTCGTCATCTCGACCGTCGGGCTGCTGCTCGGCGCGGT
Source organism: Nocardioides sp. CFH 31398 (assembly GCF_022436705.1). Lineage (GTDB taxonomy): Bacteria > Actinomycetota > Actinomycetes > Propionibacteriales > Nocardioidaceae > Nocardioides. Next base: position 6,901 of record NZ_JAKUHT010000031.1, read on the forward strand.
GGCCGCCACCGCGGCGACGACGTACGGCGTGCGGGTGGTCGCGGAGCGGCTCGGGCAGGACTACGTGCACGAGCTGCGCGGGCGGCTGGTCGCCTCCGCGCTCAGCGCGGAGCGGGGCCCGTCGCTCGGCATCACGCTCGCGCGGGCCACGAACGACCTCACGTCGGTGCGGGGGTGGGTGGCCCAGGGCGTCCCGCCGCTGGTGGCCGCCGGCCCGCTGGTGGTCGGTGCGCTGCTGCTGCTCGGCTCCCTCGACCCGGTGGTCGCGGTCGCCGCGGCCACCCCGTTGGTCGTGATGGGGACGGCGGCGTCCGTGCTGATGCCGCTGGCGTTCGACCGGGCGCGGCGGCTGCGGAGGATCCGTGGCCGGCTCGCGTCGCGACTGAGCGACACCCTGCAGGGACGCGAGGGCATCCTCGCCGCCGGCGGGGAGGACCGCGAGCGTCGCCGCCTCGCCGACGACAGCCGCAAGGTCGCCGACGCGGCCGTCGCCCGCGCCCGGACGGCAGGCGCCCTGCAGGCCGCGGCCGCCGCCACGGCCGCGGCGATCGCCGTCCTCGTCGTCGTCGCGGGCCTCGGCATGGACCTGTCCCCCGGCGACCTCGCGACGGCGCTCACCGTCACCGCCGCCCTCGCCACGCCCCTCACCGAGACCGGCCGGATCGCCGAGCTCCGGCAGAACCACCGCGCCGCCCGGCGGGTCCTGGCGCCGCTCGTCGCCGTCCGGCAGGGCGGGCCGGCCGTCGACGCCCACCGGGTCGGCTCGGGGGCGCTGGTCGAGGTCGAGGGGCTGTTCACCGCCGGGGCGGGCGACCGGATCCGGCTCGTCTCCTCCGACCCGGACGTCGCCTCCCGGGTGCTGCGCGACCTCGCCTCACCCGCCCCGTCTCGACGCGTCCTCGTCGACGGGTGGCCGCTCGGTGACCTCCCGGCCCAGCAGCGCCGCGCCTTGGTCGGCCTCGCCGCAGCCGGGCAGCCGCTGGAGCGCGGCACCGTCTCCCGGGCCGTCCGCTACCGCCGCCCCGACACCCACGCCGGCGCTGCGACCGCCGTCCTGGAGCGAGTGGGGCTGACGACCACCGTCGCCGCCCTGGAGCGCGGCGAGCGCACGGAGCTCCGCCGCGGCGGCGAGCCGCTCTCGACCGCCGACCGCGCACGCCTCCGGCTCGCCCGCGCCTGCCTGGGCGACCCGCCGCTGCTCCTGCTCGACCGGATCGACACCGAGCTGGACGACGAGGGCCGTGCCCGGCTGCGGGAGGTCGTCGACGCGCACCCGGGCGTGGTGGTGTCCACCTCGGACCTCGGCCCGCTCCGGACGCCGATGACCCGCGTGGTCGCCCACGACGCCAAGGAGCGCGTGACAGCCTGAGGGCATGGACGCCCCCGAGCTGCTGGTCCTCGACGTCAACGAGACGCTGTCGGACGTCTCCGCCCTGGGCGCGCGGTTCGCCGACGTCGGCGCCCCGGCCGAGCTGGCGACGCCGTGGTTCACCGCCGTGCTGCGCGACGGGTTCGTGCTCACCATCCTGGGCGGCTCCCGGCCGTTCGCGGAGGTCGCCGGCGACGGGCTGCGGACCGTCCTGTCGTTGCAGGACGGTCTCGACCGCCCGCTCGACGACGCGGTCGCCCACGTGCTCGCCGGGTTCTCAGAGCTGCCCGTCCACGCCGACGTCGCCGAGGGCCTGCCGCGGCTCGCCGCCGGCGGCGTCCGCATGCTCACGCTCTCCAACGGCGCCACCTCGGTCGCCGAGTCGATCCTCGCGAAGGCCGGGCTGCGCGACACCGTCGAGGACGTCCTGTCCGTCGAGGACGCCGGCGCCTGGAAGCCCGAGCCGCGCGCCTACGCGTACGGCGTCCGCCGGGCGCAGGTCTCCGAGCGCGCCGCGATGATGGTCGCCTGCCACCCCTGGGACCTCGCCGGCGCGCACGCGGCCGGCTACCAGACGGCGTACGTCGACCGCACGGGCGCGCCCTGGCCGTCGGTCTTCCCCGAGCCGGACCTGGTCGTGTCGGGCTTCGCCGAGCTGGCGGACGTCCTCCTCGCCGAGCGCTGACCACGGGTCGGGACGGGCCGGGAACCGGGACGGCGGGCGCGGCGTCGAAGGGCGGGAGTCGTCCCGTCCAGGAGCACCAGGGGGTCCGTGAACCAGCAGGAGAACGTCCAGCCGACCGGGTGGGACCACGTGGTGGGCCGGTTGCAGGAGGCGCGGCACGCGGCCGGGGACCCGTCGTACGCCGAGGTGGCGCAGCGGGTCACGACCGTGAGGGTGGGACGCGGTGACCTCCCCGACGGTGCCCGGGTGGCGCGGTCGACGGTCTACGACTGCTTCCGCCCCGGTCGGTCCCGGATCGACGCGCCCCTGCTGCGCGACATCGGTCTCTCGCTCGGTGTCGACGCCGCCGAGGTCGACCGGTGGATCGCCGAGCGTGACGCCCCGCCGCCGGAACCGGAGCCGGGGGCGGAGCCCGTCCCCCACGAGCCGCCCGTGGCGACGGCGCAGGCCGGGCTGACCCCGGTCCTCGTGGCGCTGCTGCTCCTCGGCGGCGTCCTGGCGAACCTCGTGGGGATCCAGCTGCAGGTGGCGCTCGCCCTGCCGCTCTACCTCGACATGCTCGGCACCGCTGTCGTCGCCGTGGCGCTCGGCCCGTGGCGGGCCGTCGCCGTCGGGCTGGCCACCAACCTGCTCGGCGCCGCGGTCTTCGGCTGGGCGAGCATCCCGTTCGCCCTGGTCAACGTGGTGGGTGCCCTCGTGTGGGGGTACGGCGTGCACCGGTGGGGGCTCGGTCGCACGCTGCCCCGCTTCCTGGGCCTGAACCTGCTCGCGGCCCTGGCCTGCTCGGCGGTGGCGCTGCTCGTCATCGCCGTCCTGTTCGGGCCGGACGCCGACGCGAGCGGCTCCCAGCTCCTCGGCGGCCTGCTCACCGACGCGCCCGCCTGGGTCGCGATGGTCGTGTCGAACCTCGTCACGTCGGCCGGGGACAAGCTGCTCAGCGGCTTCCTCGCGCTCGCCGCGGTCGGGCTGCTGCCGCTCGCCGTCCGCACGGCCCTGAACGACCGGCTCGTCGGGGTGGAACCGGCCACCACCTCCTGACGTCGGAGCACCGTGACCACGCGACGCCGCCGAACGACGGCCCTCCTCGCGGCCCCGGTCCTGCTGCTGGCGGCCGCCGGCTGCGGCGCCGACCTCGAGGACCGCGACCCCGCGCGGACCCTGGTCGACCTGACGTTCACGGACAGCTCGGTGCCGCCAGATTACCACCGCTCGTGGCAGCTCGACCTCGACGCCGAGGCGACCGTCGCGACGGTGACCGACTACGAGGAGGTCGCCCACGAGGACTCCGTCGGCACCGACCCCGTCGCGTGGCAGGACTTCCTCGACGTGCTGCCCGACCTGGTCGCCGCCGCGGAGGACGCCGACGGCGACCCGGACGACTGCGCGGGCGGGACCACCCTCGTCGTCAGCGTGTACGACGCCGAGCCGGGGCAGGTGAACCGGGCGCAGGCCGACGAGGTCAGCGAGACCACCGTCGGCAGCTGCGGGGGCGGTGACGTCATCGACCGGGTGCTGACCGCTGCGACGCCGCTGGCGGCGCCGACCGAGCTGCCGGCGGTCGCCCGGACCTGGCCGTGACGTCGGGTTCACCCGGTCGTCACCCGGACTGTCGGCGGCACCTCCTAGTCTCGACCTGGGCGTCCTGACGACGTCGGAGGACACGAGAAGGAGGCCCGCGTGGTCGACAGACCTGCGGTGGTCGCGGAGGACCTGCACAAGACGTTCGGCAAGAAGGTCAAGGCACTGGCGGGCGTCTCGTTCGAGGTGCAGCCGGGCACGGTCCTCGGCCTGCTCGGCCCCAACGGCGCCGGCAAGACCACGAGCGTCAACGTGCTCACCACGCTGCTGCGGCCCGACTCGGGCCGCGCCGAGGTCGCGGGTGTCGACGTCGTCGCCGACCCCGCCGAGGTGCGCCGCCGGATCGGGCTCGCGGGGCAGTACGCCGCGGTCGACGAGATGCTGACCGGCCGCGAGAACCTCACCCTCGTCGGGCGCCTCAACCACCTGTCGTCCGCCGACACGAAGCGCCGGGCCGCCGAGCTGCTCGACCGGTTCGCGCTCACCGACGCGGGCGACCGGCCCGCGAAGACCTACTCCGGCGGCATGCGGCGGCGCCTCGACCTCGCGGCGGCGCTGGTCGCGCGGCCGCCGGTGCTGTTCCTCGACGAGCCCACCACCGGCCTCGACCCGCGCAGCCGGCTCGGGCTGTGGGGCGTCATCGAGGACCTCGTCCGCGACGGCACCACCCTGCTGCTGACCACGCAGTACCTGGAGGAGGCCGACCGGCTCGCCGACCGCATCTCCGTCATCGACCACGGTCGCGTGATCGCCGAGGGCACCTCCTCGGAGCTCAAGTCGCGCCTCGGCGCCGCCGTCGTCGAGGTCGTGATGGAGGACGACGACCGGGCCGAGGAGGTCCGCCGGCTCCTCGGCGACCGGATGGAGGCGAGCCGGGAGGACGAGACCGTCCGCGTGCCCGCCCCCGACGGCACCGCGACCCTGGCGACCGTCGTCCGCGCGCTGGACGACGCGGGCCTGCAGGCGCGCGGCCTCCAGCTGCGCGAGCCCAGCCTCGACGACGTGTTCCTCGAGCTGACCGGCAAGCCGGCCGACGAGGACGCCCTGACCCAGCACGAGAAGGAGGCCTCCTCGTGAGCACCACGACCACGCCCGCGCGCAGCGAGGCCGGGGGCAGCAGCCTCGTCTGGGCGCTGCGCGACACCCAGGCGATGGCGACCCGCAACCTGCGCCGGCTGCTTCGCCAGCCCGAGCAGATCGTCTTCAACCTGGTCAGCCCGATCATGTTCGTGCTGCTGTTCCGCTACGTCTTCGGCGGCGCGATCCAGGGTCTCGAGGACCTCGACTACGTCAACTACCTGATCCCCGGCATCGCCGTGCAGACCGTGCTGTTCAGCGCCGGCGTCACCGGCTTCGCGCTGGCCGAGGACATGCAGAAGGGGTTCGTCGACCGGCTCCGCTCGTTGCCGATGGCGCGCAGCGCCGTCTTCGGCGGCCGCGTGTACGCCGACTCGATCAACAACGCCGTCGGCCTCGCCATCCTCGTGGCCACCGGCTTCGCCGTCGGGTTCCGCCCCAACGACCCGTTCGGTCTGCTGCTCGCGATGCTGCTCCTGCTGCTGTTCGCGCTCGCGGTCAGCCTGGGCTACGCGCTGATCGGGCTGACGGTCCGCAGCGCGGAGGCGGTCAACGCGGCGACCTTCCCGCTGATCTTCCCGCTGACGTTCGCCTCGTCGGCGTTCGTGCCCGTCGAGACGATGCCGGACTGGCTGCAGGGTTTCGCCACCCACCAGCCCGTCAGCGTCGTCATCAACGCCGCGCGGTCGCTGATCCTGGGCGACGACGTCACGGCCGCGCAGCGCGAGCTCCTGCTCGCCGGCCAGGACACCACCTCGCTGGTGCTGCAGGCACTCGCCTGGACGGTGGGCATCGCAGTCATCTTCGGCCTGCTCTGCACGAGGAAGTACCGCGCGCTGGTGAAGTGAGCCCGGTCCCCGGGGTCGAGCCCGTCGAGACCACCTGAGGGCCGGGGCCGATGAATCCGTGCTGTGTGCATGGGTGGGGCCCGGTCGGGAACCCGGGGAGTAGCGGTGCAGCCCCCGCCGCCGGCCGCAGGCACGACGAGACCCGCGTGAGACGCACGCGGCGTGACCTGTGCGGCCCACCGCCGGCGTGCCCACCGCTCCCTGGGTGACGCGCGCCCGGCGTCCATCCGTCGCGCCCGGGAGGAGCCCACGCAGTGCCGCAGGTCAGCGGAGCCAGGACAGCCGTCGCCGTCCGACCGATCGAGGTCGTGTCGGTGCCGGCCGGTCACCCCTACGTGCAGCAGGCGATCGCCGCCGGCACGGACGTCGTGCTGCGCCCCGACCCGGACCCCGACGACCCCACCCGCCCGGCCACCGGCCGCTGGTGGCCGCCGGTCGCGCTCGACCCGACGTGGGTCGCCGACCAGGCGTTCGACGTCCTGCACCTGCACTTCGGCTACGACGACCGCTCCCCCGCCGAGCTCGGGCGGCTCGCCGACGTGCTCGACGCGAAGGGCGTGCCGCTGGTCCTGACGCTGCACGACCTGCGCAACCCGCACCACGAGGACCCGGCCCTGCTGCAGGCGCAGCTAGACGTCCTCGTGCCCCGCGCCGCGGACCTCGTGACCCTGACCGAGGCCGCCGCCGACGTCGTCGCCGACCGCTGGGGACGTCGCCCGCTCGTGCTGCCCCACCCGCACCTGGTCGACCTGGGGGCGATGGCGGAGATCCGCGCCGAGCGCCGGCGCCGCGCCGAGGAGCTGCCCGCGCCGGTCGTCGGCCTCGCGATCAAGGAGCTGCGCCGCAGCAGCGACCCGCTGCGCCTGCTGCCCACGCTGGTGGACGTCGTCCGCCGCCACCCCGCGGCCCGGCTGCGCGTCACCGTGCACGAGGAGGTCCGCCACCCCGACCGCCTCGACCGCGACCCCGCCGCGTGCGCGGTCGTGGAGGCCCTGGACGACCTGGCCCACGACCCCGGCGGGGAGCACGTCGACGTCGTCTGGCACGAGCGGCTGTCCGACGCCGACCTGTGGCGCGAGCTGGCCGGCCAGCACGTCGCCGTCCTGCCCTACCGCCACGGCACCCACTCCGGCTGGCTCGAGGCCTGTCACGACGTCGGCACACGGGTGCTGGCGCCGTCCTCCGGCTGCTACGGCAGCCAGGGCGCGGACGCCGTGTTCACCGCCGACGAGGACTCCGTCGACACCGACAGCCTCGCCGAGGCGCTGACGGGGCTGCTGCGCCAGCCGTCCGACGTCCTCGCCGGTGACGAGCCGTCGCAGCGGGCGACGCAGCGGGAGGCCGTGGCCCGCGCCCACGGCGAGCTGTACGCCGCCGTCCTCGACGGCGCCCGCTCGCGCGGCACCGTGCCGGCGGGGGGCGCGGCGTGAGGCCCCTCCGGATCTGCGTCATCGCCTCAAGCCGCTTCCCCATCGCCGAGCCCTACGCCGGGGGGCTCGAGGCCCACACGGCCGCGCTCGTCGTCGAGCTGCGGCGACGCGGCCACGAGGTGGACCTGTTCGCGGCCCCCGGCTCGTCCCCGTCGCTCGACGTCCGGACGCTGCCCGTCGCCCCCTTCGAGAGCTCCCCCGCCGCGCGCGCCGACCTCGCCGCGCCCCCGGAGACGTGGATGCGGGAGCACCACGCCTACCTCGACCTCATGCTCGAGCTGCACCGCGGGACCGGCGACGGCCGGCCGTACGACGTCGTCCACAACAACTCGCTGCACCACCTGCCCGTGGCGATGGCGGCGACCGTCGCCGCGCCGGTGGTCACCACGCTGCACACCCCGCCCATCCCGTGGCTGGAGTCGGCGATCGGGCTGTCGCATGCCACGAACACCCACTTCATCGCCGTCAGCCACGCCACCCGCGGGCAGTGGGCGCCGGTCGTCGACGCCGAGGTCGTGCACAACGGGATCGACACCGACGCGTGGACCCCCGGCCCCGGCGGCGACCGCGCCATCTGGTTCGGCCGGCTCGTGCCCGAGAAGGCACCGCACGCCGCGGTCCTCGCCGCCCGCGCCGCCGGGGTCGCCCTCGACCTGGTCGGGCCGGTCGGCGACCCGGCGTACGTCGCGGAGAAGGTCCGGCCGCTGCTCGACGACCCCGCCGGCCCTCACGCGGGCTACCGCCACCTCGGCCACCTCGCCCGGGCCGACCTCGCCCGTGCGGTCGGCTCCGCGTCGGTCGCGGTCCTCACGCCCGCGTGGGAGGAGCCGTTCGGGCTCGTCGCCGCCGAGGCGATGAGCTGCGGGACGCCGGTCGCGGCGTACGCCCGCGGCGCCCTGCCCGAGATCGTGGACGCCGAGACCGGCCGGCTCGCGGACCCCGACGACGTCGACGGTCTCGCCGTCGCCATCCGCGAGGCCGCGGGCCTCGACCGTGACGTCGTGCGGACGTCGGCGGTGAAGCGGTTCGGGCTGACCGCGATGGTGGACGCCTACGAGGACCTCTACCGCCGCGCCGTGCTCGACCTCGGGCGGGCCGCGTGATCGGCTACTACGTCCACCACCACGGCCGCGGGCACCTGCACCGGGCGCGGGTCCTCGCCGTGCAGCTCGCGAGCGGCCCCGAGCCCGAGACGGTGACGGTGCTGTCGTCGCTGGGGCCCGCCGACGACGAGGCCCTCGACTGGGTCACGCTCCCGTACGACGTCGACCCGCAGCCCGCGCCCCAGCCGCGCGACCCGACCGCCCACGGCACGCTGCACTGGGCACCGCTCGGCCACGACGGCCTGCGCCGGCGCATGGCGGCGGTCTCGGCGTGGCTCGAGCACGCGCGCCCGCGGCTCGTCGTCAGCGACGTGTCGCAGGAGGTCGCGCTGCTGTGCCGACTGCACGGCGTCCCCGTCGTCTCGGTCGTCCTGCCCGGACGTCGTGACGACGACGCCCACCTCACCGGGCTGCGGGCGTCGTCCGCGCTCGTGGGGTTCTGGCCGGCGTCCGCGCACGAGCGGCAGCTGCCCGGGCTGCCCGCCGACGTCGTCGACCGCGTGGTGCCCCTGGGCGGGCTGTCGCGGTTCGCGCCGGCCGCGGGGCGTCCCCCGGTCGAGGCCGCGACGAGGGCCCGCCGGGTCGTCGTCCTCGGCGGACGCGGCGGGGACGCCTGGTCCCCCGCGCAGGTCGACGTCCTCCGCAGCGCGCTGCGGCTGGACGGCGGGGGCCGCCACGTGACCGTGCTCGGGCCCGGCGGGGACTGGGTCGAGGACCCGTGGCCGGTGCTCGCCGAGGCGGACGTCGTCGTCGTCCACGGCGGCCAGAACGCGCTCGCCGAGGTCGCCGCCGCGCGCGTCCCGGCGGTCGTCGTCCCGGCGGAGCGCCCGTTCGACGAGCAGGAGGTCACCGCCCGCTCCCTCGACGGCGGCGACTGGCCCGCGGTGATGCTGGAGACGTTGGACCATCCCGACTGGCCGGGCCTGCTCGACCACGTCGCGGGCCTCGACGGACGCCGCTGGGCCGGGTGGTGCGACGGCGACGCCGCGCGCCGGTTCGCGGCCCTCGTCACCGACCTCGGTCGGGAGGCCGCCGGCCTGGGCGGCGCCGCGTGAGCCGGCTCGCCGTCCTCACCGCCGCCCGCGGGCGCCACGAGCACCTGGCGGCGCAGCGCACCACGCTGGCGCTGTCGGGGCGGGCGCCGGACCTCCGCGTCGTCGTCGCGATGGGCGACGACGAGATCGCCGGGCCGGACGTCGTCCACCTCGACGTCGGCCCCGACGACCCGCTGCCGGTCGGCGCCGCCCGCAACCTCGCCGCCGCGACCGCGATCGAGGCGGGCGCCGACACGCTGGTCTTCCTCGACGTCGACTGCCTCGTCGGCCCGGGCACGCTGGCGGCGTACGAGGCCGCCGTGGCCGACCGGCCCAGCGTCGTGTGGTGCGGCCCGGTCACCTACCTGCGCGCCGAGCACCGGCCCTACCCGCTCGACGCCCTCGCCGCGCTCGACGACCCGCACCCGGTCCGCCCCGCGCCGCGGCCCGGGACGCGTGAGACCAGCGACGACTGGGAGCTGTTCTGGTCGCTGTCGTTCGCGCTGAGCGCCGACGCGTGGGAGCGCGCGGGCGGCTTCGACGAGACGTACGTCGGGTACGGCGCGGAGGACACCGACCTCGGGCAGCGCTTCCGCGCCGTCGGTCTGGGGCTGGGCTGGGTGGGCGACGCGCCGGCGTACCACCAGCACCACCCGGTCAGCGACCCGCCGGTCGAGCACGTCGACGACATCCTGCGTAACGGGCGCCTCTTCGCCGAGCGGTGGGGCTGGTGGCCGATGGCCGGCTGGCTCGAGGCGCTGGCCGGGCGCGGGCTCGTCGAGCCGGACGGCGCCGGCGGCTGGCAGGGGGTGCCCGCGTGACCCCGGCACATCTCCTCGTGCCCGGCACGGAGCGGCACGGCGTCACGATCCTCGCCCGGCAGCTCGCCGAGCGGACCGGCGCGCAGACCGTGCACGACCACCTGGAGCTGCCGCCCGGCACGCCGCTGCACGTGCACTTCACCGACCGGTTGTTCGGCGCGGACGCCGTCACCGCCGCTGGCGTGGTGGTCGCGATGGCCGACCGGCACCGGCTGACCCTGACGCTGCACGACGTCCCGCAGCCCACCGACGGGGACGCCTTCGCCGACCGGCGGACGGCGTACCGGCGGGTGCTGCAGGCGGCGGCCGGGTGGGTGGCCTGCTCGGAGACCGAGCGGGCGACCGTCGTCCGGCACTGCTCGCCGCCGCGCGACGGCGCGGTGGTCCCGCTGCCGCTCGTGACCGCCCCGCACCCCGCGCGCCCGGCCGTCGCCGGACCCGTCGCCCCCGGTGACGCCACCGTCGCCGTGTTCGGCTGGGTCTACCCCGGCAAGGGCCACGTCGAGGCGATCGAGGCCGCCGCGCTGCTCGGGGACAGCCCGGACCGGCGTCCGCGCGTGGTCGCCCTCGGCGCCGTCGCGGAGGGGCACGAGGACCTTCGGGCCGACCTGGAGGAGACCGCCGGGCGGCTCGGCGTCCGCCTCACGATCACCGGCTGGCTCAGCGACGCCGAGGTCGCCGAGGGCCTCGCGGAGGCGACCGTCGGGCTGGTGGCGCACGGCAACGTGTCGGCGTCCGGGTCGCTGCACAGCTGGATCGCCGCGGGACGCCGACCGCTGGTGGCGGACAGCCCGTACGCCCGCGAGGTACGTGCGCTACGCCCGGGCACCCTCGAGCTGCTGCCGCGCCACGCGAGTGCGGAGCAGGTCGCGGAGCGGGTCCGCGAGCGGCTGGTCGAGCCGTCGCTGGGCGACCTGGACGAGCCCGCCCCGGGCCCGCACCTGCCGGAGGTCGCGCGCGCCTACCAGGCCTGGTGGCGGCGGTGGCCGGCGCTGTGGTCGGTGCCGTGACCGACGGCCCGCGCGTCTCCGTCGTGGTCGCGCACTACGACCAGCCCGCCGAGCTCGCCCGGACCCTCGCGGCGCTCGCACGGCAGGACGCGCCGGTGCAGGAGGTCCTCGTCGCGGACGACGGCTCGCCGACCGCGCTGACGCTGCCGGACGGGGTGCGGCTGGTGCGGCAGCCGGACGCCGGGTTCCGCGCGGCGCGCGTGCGCAACCGGGGCGCCCGGGCGGCGACCGGAGACGTGCTGGTCTTCCTCGACGCGGACACCGCCCCGGAGCCGTCGTACGTCGGGGCGCTGGCGGCGGTCGTGGCCGCGGAGCCCGACGTCCTCGCCGTGGGTCTGCGGCACCACACCGCGTTCCCCGCCGACCTCGACCCCGCGGACCCGCTGCGCGGGGCCGTCGAGCACGCCCTGCCCGACCCGTCGTGGCTGGCCGACGGCTGGCGCGCCACCGACGACCTGCGGGCCGCGGACGCCTCGTCGTTCCGGTTCGTCATCTCGGCGACCATGGCCTGCTCGGCCGCCTGGTTCGCGCGGGTCGGCGGCTTCGACGGGAGCCTCGTCGGCTACGGCGGCGAGGACTGGGACCTCGCCCACCGCTGGTGGACCGCCGGCGGCCGGCTCCGTCACGTGCCCGCCGCCGTCGCCTGGCACGACGGCCCCGCCGCCGGGGAGGGCGAGCGCGCCCTGGACCCCACCTCCGACCGCCGGACCCGCGAGGCCGTCGCCGTCGGACGCCGCGTCAACGCCTGGCCGGTGGCCCTCCGCGGGCTCCGCTCGGCGCCCCCGCGGGTGGTCGTCACCCACGCTCCGGAGCTGACGGACGCCGCCCTGCTCGTCTCCGTCGACGGCCTGCTCGCCGCCGACCCGCAGGCCGTGGTCGTCAGCGACCGCGGGATGTGGAGCGAGGTCGGCGACGACCGGGTACGCCGCACCCTGGCCCCCGTCGAGGCCGGCGCCGCGCTGCGGGTGCACCTGCACCGCGGGGTCCGCGCCGAGCCCGACGCCTGGCGCGCGCTGCTCGCACCCCCGCCCGCCGGCGTCGGCGAGGTCGACCGCGGACCCGAGGGGTCGCCGTACGCGACGGTGACGGACCTGCGCCTGCTCCGCCGGGACGCGCTCGGACTCGAGCCGCTCGTGCGGACCACCGAGCCCGCTCCCGACGGCATCACCGACGCCGCCGGCGTCGCCCTCGACGCGTGGCTGGGCGGCTGGGCGTAGGCGCTCGTCGGGGGCCACGGTGCGCCCGCGGGCCTCGCTGCTGGTCGAGGTGCGACGGCCCCGCCGCTGGTTGAGGTGCGACCGACGGCCTCGCCGCTGGTTGAGTGCGACGGCCCCGCCGCTGGTTGAGTGCGACGGCCCCGCCGCTGGTTGAGGTGCGAACGAAGTGAGCCTCGAAACCCGGCGAGACCACCCGGTCAGCTCACCGGGTCTCGAGGCTCCTCGCCAGGGCTCGTCGCACCTCGACCACCGCGGACGGCACCACCGCCGGTCGAGCCCGTCGAGACCACCCGACACGCACCCGGGAGTGTGGTGGTTTATCTGAACCAGCTTCAGACGAACCACCACACTTCGGTCCGGATCGGCGGTCTCGACGCGCTCGTCGCTGACGCTCCTCACTGCTCGACCACCTCAGGTCGCGCGAACAGTGGCGCCGCGTCTGGACGACGGCCTCGCCGCTGGTTGAGGTGCGAACGCAGTGAGCCTCGAAACCCGGCGAGACGACCCAGTCAGGTCACCGGGTCTCGAGGCTCTTCGCCAGGGCTCGTCGCACCTCGACCACCTCCGAGCGCACCACCTCAGGTCGGGCGGCGGTCCAGGAGCTTGTGGGTGCCGTCGCACCAGGGGGCGCGGCCGGAGGCGCCGCAGCGGCAGAGCGCGGAGACGGGGCGGGTGGAACGGTGGACGACGCCGTCCTCCGTCGTCACCTCCACCTCGCCGTCGACCAGCAGCGGGCCGCCGGGGCAGGCACGGATGCGGCCGGTCACGCGGCGGCCTCCCCGTCGTCCCCGGTGTCTCCGGTGTCCCCGGTGTCGCCCGCGTCGGCGGCGGGAGCGTGGCCCCAGCGCGCCAGCGTCGCCTGGGCGTTGCGGGTCTCGAGGTCGAGGCAGGTCCAGGCGCCGAACAGCACCTCGTCGGCCTGGTCCGGCTCGGCCGCGACCAGGGCACCGCAGACCTCGCGCACGGCGAGCTGCTCGTGGACGGCGTCCGCCTCGACGTGCTCGTCGTAGTACGCCGCGAGCGACTCCGGGAACCCCAGCCGGCGCAGACCCTTCGCGAGCCGGCGCGACGGCAGCGAGCTCGTCGTCTCGAACGCCCCGAAGTGCCCCAGCGCCGCCGCGCGCAGGCGGCGGTGGCGGCCGAACAGGCTCATCGCGGTGTTCTGCTCGAGCGTCTCGAGCCACGCCTCGCCCACGTGGGCGCCGTAGGTGGCGTCCAGGCCGGCCTCGTCCATCCCGCGCTCGAACAGCACGTGGTGGACGGCGTCGACGCGGCCGGTGCCGTACTCGTCGTACTGCACCTGAACCAGCGCAGCCTTCGGCGCGGCGTCCAGGCGGGGCACGACCCAGCTCGTCGGGTCCGCCTCCTTCAGGTGGTAGACGGAGCGCTGCCGCAGCAGCTCCTCCACCTCCTCACGGGTGGCGCGGCGCTCGACGTGCCGCGCGATCGACGGACCGTCGTGCGCCTCGGCGAGGGCGAAGAGGTCCTCCGCGACGTCCCCGGTGGCCGACGGCAGGTCGGCCCGCGCGTCGTCGTACCGGCTGCGCAGGCGCGCCTCGAGGTCCTGCTCGAGGGCGTAGGTCAGCGGGGCCAGTGCGGGGTGGTGCTCCCAGCCCTCGTCGACCTCGTCGAAGCCGCGGTAGCCCAGCTCCTGGAGCGTCCAGAGGGTGAGCGCGTCGTCGTCGGCGTCCTCGCCGACCGTGTGGACGGCGCCGGCCAGCTCGCGGTCCGTGGGGTCCCCCGGCCGCGACACCAGGACCTCGTGCAGCCGCTCGCCCAGCGGGCCCCGGGCCTCGGGGAGCCTCATCGTCCGACCACCGCCCGGCGCCTCTGCATGCCGCACCCGCCACGGGTCACCGGAGGCGCACCACCGCCCCGCTCGGGGGTCGGCGAGAGGAGACACCCATGACGCTGCTGGACGCCGGAGGGCTCACGCACTCCACCTTCGACACCCTCGAGATCACGGCCGCACCCGGCGTGCTCGAGCCCCGCCCGTGGACGGCGATGCAGTCCCACTGGGCCGCCGAGCTGCTGGACGACGCCCCGCCCGGGGGCCTGGTCGAGCTCTGCACCGGCGCCGGGCAGATCGGACTGCTCGCCGCGCAGCGCTCGGGGCGTCCGCTCGTCGCGGTGGACGCCGACCCGGTCTGCTGCCAGCTCGTCGCGCACAACGCGGCGGCGAACGGCATCGACGACGTGGAGGTCCGCTCGAGCGACCTGTCGGTGGCGCTGGCTCCCGGGGAGGTCTTCGCACTGGCCCTGGCGGACCCGCCGTGGGTGCGCAGCACCCAGGTCACGCGCTTCCCGGAGGACCCGCTGACCGCCATCGACGGCGGCATCGACGGGCTCGGCCCGGCGCGCGCCTGCGTCGCGGCCGTCGAGAGTCACCTGGCTCCCGGGGCGAGCCTGCTGGTCCAGCTCGGGGACGACCGTCAGGCGGACGCCCTGGCGGCGGAGGCCGCCGACGCGGGCTGGTCCCCCGGCGGCCGGCGGCACGGCGAACGAGGGCTCGTGCTGCGTCTGCGGCACGGCTGAGAGGAACGGCGTCATGCCCGCGCCGTACCCCGCGGGAGGCGACTGATCGAGTCTTTTCGCCGTCCACCCCGGTCGCTCGGCGGGTCGTATCAGGCCCCCCGGGCGCCGGGTACGGGGAGGTTCGCGCCGTGGCCGCCGCGACCCGGCAGGCCCGGCGACATCCCCGACAGGACGGAGCCTCCACATGGCAGGCAACTCGATCTCCCGCAGCATGCACGACGCCGGTCTGGCCGCCTGGTTCGGCGGCGGCCTCATGGGCGCGGTCGGCCTCAACGGCGCCGCTGCCGCGGCCAAGGACCCGAACGAGCGACTCGACCTCTCCTCCCGCGGCTGGGGCCGCTGGGCCCCCGTCAACGCCGCCGCCATCGGCGCCCACCTCATCGGCGGGCTCGGGCTCGTCCAGGCCAACAAGGCCCGCGTGGTCAGCCAGCCCGGCGCCCGCAGCAACACCGCGCTGAAGACCGTCCTCACCGGTGCGGCGCTCGGCCTCACCGCCTGGAGCGGCTACCTCGGACGCAAGGTCGCCGAGGGCTCCGCCCGCGGCGAGCAGGGCCAGGGCGCCACCGAGCCCGGCTCGAGCACCAGCGAGGAGGTCGCCGCCGCGCAGCGCCAGCTCAAGCTCGCGCAGTGGGGCATCCCCGCCGTGACCGGCGCGCTCGTCGTCCTCGCGTCCGTGCAGGGCGAGCAGCAGCGCCCCGAGCAGCTCGTGCGCAGCCACCTCAGCCGCGTCCCGGGGGTCTCGCGCCTCGCGTGAGGCCGCACCCCGTGTGACCCCGTGTGACCCACCAGGACACCCCGCCCGCGCTGCGGCACACCCCGGCGCGGGCGGGGCCAGGTTCCGGTGTGACGACACCGACACCCCGCTCGTACCGCGGACCACCCCGGTGCGGGCGGGGTGTCGTGTGTGGTCTGCTGCTGCTCCGCACCCGCGAGCGGCAGGAGCACCCCGTGGACCTCACCCCCGGCGACGTCGAGAAGCTGCTGCTCGCCACGGCCGGGATGGTCGCCCGCGACCGCCTCGCCCGCGGCGTCCGGCTGAACCGCCCCGAGGCGATCGCCCTGCTGTCGTGCTGGGTCATCGAGCGGGCGCGGGACGGCGCCACGGTCGCCGAGCTGATGGAGTCCGGGCGCGACGTGCTCGGCCCCGACGACGTGATGGACGGCGTCGCCGAGATGCTCCACGACGTCCAGGTCGAGGCGACGTTCCCTGACGGCCGCAAGCTCGTCACCGTGCACGACCCGATCGGGGCGGCGTACGACGGCTCCGGGCCCGGCGCCGTCCGCGTCGGCGAGGGCACCGTCGAGCTCAACGCGGGCCGCGAGACCGTGACGCTGGTCGTCGAGAACACCGGCGACCGGCCCGTCCAGATCGGCTCCCACCTGCACCTGCCGGACGCCAACGGCGCCCTGGACTTCGACCGGGACGCCGCGCAGGGGTTCCGCCTCGACATCCCGTCGGGCACGTCGGTCCGCTTCGAGCCCGGCGCCTCCCGCGAGGTGGTCGCCGTGGCGCTGGCGGGGGCGAGACGCGTCCCAGGACTCCGGTCTCGACAGGCTCGACCCACGGATGCAGGAGACGCCTGATGGTCCAGATCGACCGCTCCCGGTACGCCGCGCTGTACGGCGCCACGACCGGCGACCAGATCCGCCTCGCCGACACCGACCTGTGGGTCGAGGTCGAGCAGGACCTCACCGTCGGCGGCGAGGAGGCCGTCTTCGGCGGCGGCAAGTCCGTGCGCGAGTCGATGGCGCAGGGCACGACCACCCGCGCCGAGGGCGCGCCGGACACGGTCATCACGAACGTCGTCGTCCTCGACTGGTGGGGCGTCGTCAAGGCGGACGTCGGCATCCGCGACGGGCGGATCTGCGGCATCGGCCGCGCCGGCAACCCCGACGTCGCCGACGGCGTCGACCCGGCGCTGCGCATCGGCCCGTCGACCGACGTCATCGCCGGCGAGGGCCGCATCCTCACCGCGGGCGCCATCGACTCCCACGTGCACCTCCTCTCCCCCAGCCAGCTGCACGAGGCTCTCGCCACCGGCGTCACCACGGTGGTCGGCGGCGGCACGGGGCCCTCCGAGGGCTCGAAGGCCACCACCGTCACCCCCGGCGCGTGGCACCTCGGGCGCCTGCACCGCGCGCTGGACGCCGTCCCGGTCAACGTGCTGCTGCTCGGCAAGGGCAACACCGTCTCCGCCGCCGGGCTGGCCGAGCAGGCGCTCGGCGGGGCGGCGGGCTACAAGGTCCACGAGGACTGGGGCTCCACCCCCGCCGCGATCGACGCCGCGCTGACCGCTGCCGGCGAGTGGGGGCTGCAGGTCGCGCTGCACTCGGACTCGCTCAACGAGGCCGGGTACGTCGACTCCACCCTCGACGCCATCGCCGGGCGCTCCATCCACGCGTTCCACGTCGAGGGCGCCGGCGGCGGGCACGCGCCCGACATCCTCACCATCGCGGGCCGCCCCCACGTCATCCCCGGCTCGACCAACCCGACGCTGCCGCACACCGTCAACACGGTCGCCGAGCACGTCGACATGCTGATGGTCTGCCACCACCTGTCCCCCGACGTCCCGGAGGACCTCGCGTTCGCCGAGTCCCGCATCCGGGCGACGACGATCGCCGCCGAGGACGTCCTGCACGACATGGGCGCCCTGTCGATCACGTCGTCCGACGCCCAGGCGATGGGGCGCATCGGCGAGGTCGTCACCCGCACCTGGCAGGTCGCGCACACGATGAAGCACCGCCGCGGGAGCCTCGGGGAGTCGCTGCCCGCCGACAACGAGCGCGCCCGCCGCTACGTCGCGAAGTACACGATCAACCCCGCGGTCGCGCACGGCGTGGACGCCGTGATCGGGTCCGTGGAGGTCGGCAAGCTCGCCGACCTCGCGCTGTGGGAGCCCGCGTCGTTCGGCTGGCGCCCGTCGGTCGTCGTCAAGGGCGGCAGCATCGCCTGGGCCGCGCTCGGCGACCCCAACGCCTCGATCCCGACCCCGCAGCCGGTGCTGATGCGCCCGTCGTTCGGGGACGCGACCGGCGCGGACTGCTCCGTCAGCTTCGTCGCCCCCGCCGCCCTGGACGACGGCCTCGCCGACCGTCTCGGCCTGCGGCGCCGCCTGCTGCCCGTCGCGGACACCCGCGGCGTCGGCAAGGCGCAGATGCGCAACAACGACGTGCTGCCCGTCATCGAGGTCGACCCGGAGACGTTCGCGATCACCGTCGACGGCGACCTCGTCGAGCCCGCCCCCGCCGACCGGCTGCCGCTCGCGCAGCTGCACGCGCTGTTCTGACCGTGGCCGACCCGCACCTGGTCTCCCTCATGCTCGCCGACGCGCGGCTGCCGGTCGGCGGCCACACCCAGTCGGCGGGGCTCGAGCCGGCGGTCACGGCCGGGCTCGTCGCCGACGGCGACGGCGTGGCGGCGTACGTCGCCGACCGGCTCGCCACCGTCGTCCTCGTCGAGGCCGGGACGGCGGTCGTCGCGCGTCACGTCGCACTCGGCGACGGCGGGGCCGGCGGCACCCCCGACGAGCTCCTCGACGTCGAGGCCCACTGGGCCGCCCGGACCCCGAGCCGCGCGCTGCGGACGGCGTCCCGCCGGGTCGGCCGCGGCTGGCTGCGGCTCGCCGCCCGGGTCTGGCCGGCCGTCCTCGACCACCTCCCGCCCGACGCCGAGGTGGCGCGACCCGTCGTCCTCGGGGTCGTCGGCGCCGTGACCGGCCTCGACGCGGCGCAGGTCGCCCGGCTGGCGGCGTACGACGACGCGCAGACGGTCACCGCCGCGTCGCTGAAGCTGCTGCCGTCGGACCCCGTCGCCGCCACCGCCCGCCTCGCCGCCGCGGGGCCCCACCTCGAGGCCGTCGTCGCCGCGACCGCCCACCTGAGTGACCCGGCCGCGATCCCCGCCGCCGGTGCCCCGATGACCGACGTGCTCGCCGAGCGGCACGCGAGAGCCACGATGAGGTTGTTCCATGCCTGAGACCACCCCCTCCGCGCGCGCCCTGCGCCTCGGCGTCGCCGGACCCGTCGGCACCGGCAAGAGCTCGCTGATCGCGACCGTCTGCCGCGTGCTCGCCGACGAGCTGCGGCTCGGCGTCGTCACCAACGACATCTACACCGACGAGGACGCCCGCTTCCTGCGCAGCGTCGGCGTCCTGCCCGCCGACCGGATCGTCGGCGTCGAGACCGGCGCCTGCCCCCACACGGCGATCCGCGACGACGTCACCGCCAACCTCATCGCCGTCGAGACCCTCGAGGCCGAGCAGGGGCCGCTGGACGTCGTCCTGGTCGAGTCCGGCGGCGACAACCTCACCGCGACCTTCTCCCCCGCCCTCGTCGACGCTCAGCTGTTCGTGCTCGACGTGGCCGGCGGCGGGGACGTCGCCCGCAAGGGCGGACCCGGGATCGCCCGCGCCGACCTGCTCGTGCTCAACAAGACCGACCTCGCGCCGTACGTGGGGGTGGACGTCGATCGGATGCTCCACGACGCCGGCCACGCCCGCGACGGTCGCCCGGTGCTCGCGCTGTCGCGGGACGACCAGGCCTCCGTGGACGCCCTCGCCGACTGGGTGCGCCGCACCCTCGCTGCCCACCGCACGGGCGACCACGTGCCCGTCGACCCCGGTCCGATGGCGCCGCACTCGCATGCGCACCCGCATTGACGTCTGCGCCGGGTCCGGCGGTCGGCCGAGGGTCGACCTCGGGCACGGCCTGCTGCAGGCCCGCCGGGTCCGCACCTCCGCCCCCGGGACCGTCGAGGTCGCGCTGCTCGCGGGCCAGGCGCTGCTGCTCGCCGGGGACGAGGTGGCGGTCGACGTCCGCGTCAACGGCCCGGTACGCCTCGTCGTGACCGAGCCCGCCGGGACGGTCGCCTACGACATGCGCGCCGACCCCGCCCGCCGGGGTGCGCGGTGGGACGTCGCCGTCACCGCCTGCCGCGGCGCCCGCGTCACCTGGCACGGCGAGCCGTTCGTCGTGGCGGACGGCGCCACCGTCGACCGCGCCACGACCGTCGTCGCCGACGACACGTCGGTGGTGGCGCTGCGGGAGACCGTCGTCCTCGGCCGGACGGGTGAGCCCGGCGGGACGCTGCGGACCTCCACCCGCGTCACCCGCACCGGACGACCCGTGCTGGCCGAGGACCTCGACCTCTCCCCCGGCGCCCGCGACGGCGTCGCCGTCCTGGCGGGGCACCGCTGCCTCGACTCCCTCACCGTCGTCGGCGAGCGCCTGCCCGACGGCGACGACGTCCTGCAGCTCGACGCGCTGGGGTCCGTCCGGCGCTGGCTCGGCCCCCGCGCCCACGCCTCCCCGCTGACCACCTCCGGGCGGCTGTCACCTGCGCTCCACACCGCTGGTTGAGGCTCGAGCGCAGCGAGCCTCGAAACCCGGTGAGAGGCCCCACGCCCTCGCACGGGATTTCGAGGCTCGTCGCTAGCGCTCCTCACACCTCAACCACCGACCACCGAGGTGGTCGAGCAGTGACCGAGCCCCGGCGAGGGAACGCGTCGAGACCGCCGGCCCGCTGAGGCGATCTCGACGCGGTCGTCGCTGGCGCTCCTCCCTGCTCGACCACCTCAGGGGGGGCGTCGCTGGCGCGCCCCTCACCGCCGGTTGAGGTGCGAGCGCAGCGAGCCTCGAAACCCGGTGAGAGGCCCCACGCCGACGCACGGGGCTTCGAGGCTCGTCGCTAGCGCTCCTCACACCTCAACCACCACAAGGGAGGCCTCGTCGCCGCCACGCCCCTCACCGCTGGTTGAGGTGCGAGCGCAGCGAGCCTCGAAACCCGGTGAGAGGCCCCAGGCCCTCGCACGGGGTTTCGAGGCTCGTCGCTAGCGCTCCTCACACCTCAACCACCGACCACCGAGGTGGTCGAGCAGTGACCGAGCCCCGGCGAGGGAACGCGTCGAGACCGCCGGTCGGCTGACGGCGGTCTCGACGCGGTCGTCGCTGGCGCTTCTCCCTGCTCGACCACCGACAGACCCCTCGCCGTGGCGCATGGGTGCGACCTCGCCGGTTACGGAGGCCCATGCGACGCATCGAGCAGTCCTTAGACCCCGCCGCCCGTGGGGGTGCGGCTTGAGGGCCGTCACCTGGCAGGGCCCCCGTGACATGCAGGTCACCGAGGTCCCCGACCCCACGATCGTCGACCCCAGCGACGCGATCATCAGCATCACCAGCACCGGCCTGTGCGGCTCCGACCTGCACCTCTACGAGCCGCTGGCCCCGTTCATGACGCCGGGCGACATCGTCGGCCACGAGCCGATGGGCGTCGTGGCGGAGGTCGGCCGCGACGTCACCGACCTCAAGGTCGGCGACCGCGTCGTCGTCCCGTTCAACGTGTCCTGCAACCAGTGCTGGACGTGCAGCCAGGGCCTGCAGAGCCAGTGCGAGACCACCCAGAACCGCGACCAGGGCACCGGCGCGTCGCTCTTCGGCTACAGCAAGCTCTACGGCCAGGTCCCCGGCGGCCAGGCGGAGCTGATGCGGGTGCCGTTCGCGGACCACCTGCCGATCGTCGTCCCCGACGGTGCCAGCGACGACCGGTTCGTCTACCTCTCCGACGTGCTGCCCACCGCCTGGCAGGGCGTGCAGTACGCCGACGTCCCCGAGGGCGGCTCGCTGCTGATCCTCGGCGCCGGCCCGATCGGCGACATGGCCGCGCGCATCGCGCTGCTGCGCGGGCTCCAGGTCATCGTCGTCGACCTCGTGAAGGAGCGCCTGGCCCGCGTGGCCGCTCGCGGCGCCGAGGTCATCGACCTGTCCGAGGTCGGGTCCGACGCCGTCGGCGAGCTGGTGCGCGAGCGGACCAACGGCCGCGGCGCCGACGCCGTCCTCGACGCCGTCGGCCTCGAGGCGCACGGCTCGAAGAGCGTCGAGGTCCTCCACAAGGCCGTCGGGTTCCTGCCGAAGAAGCTCGGCCAGAAGGTCATGCAGACCGCCGGCGTCGACCGCCTCGCGGCGATCTACCAGGCCATCGAGTGCGTCCGCCGCGGCGGCACCATCTCGCTGTCCGGCGTGTACGGCGGGGCCGCCGACCCCATGCCGATGCTCCAGCTGTTCGACAAGCAGATCCAGCTCCGCATGGGTCAGGCCAACGTCCGCCGCTGGAGCGACGACATCCTCGCCCTGCTCACGCAGGACGAGGACGTGCTCGGCGTCGAGGACTTCGCGACCCACCGCCTGCCGCTCTCGGAGGCGCCCTCGGCGTACGCGACGTTCCAGGCGAAGGACGACGGGATGGTCAAGACGGTCTTCCGTCCCTGACGTCCCCCCAGACTCCTCCGCGGGTCGGCTGGGCGGGGGCGCCTCCGACCCGCGGAGGGCTTTCCTCCGCGGTCCGCAGCCGGTCTCAGACCGGCTGCGGCTGCGACGGCAGCGGTCCCGGGCCGGGCCCCGGCGCGGGCTCCGGTGTCGGGATCACCTCCGGGGCATCGGGGTTCTCGTACGGCGGCTCCGGGGGTGTGGTGGTCATCACACCCCGTGCCCGACGCCGCCGAGGTCGATCCGTCCGCTGACCCGCCCCTCACCGTCACTGGCACCGAACGACGGACCGGACGGGTGAGAGCACCGCCGGCGATCAGCCCTCAGGGCGTGTGGTCGCTGGTGTCGCCCGGCGCTGTCCGGCGCTCGACGACGAAGGCGAGACGGCGCAGGGTCTCGGTGTTGCGGTACTTCACCGCGGGATCGCGCAGGACCTTCGGGATCAGGCGGGCCGGACCGGCGGAGACGTCCTCCTCGAGGACCACCTCGGTGCCGCCGTCTACCTCGTGGAGCACGAACAGGACCGTGGCCTCACCCCCGGGCCGGCCGCGGGCGACGAGGCGCAGCATGGTGGGCGGGACGGCCTGCAGCACCTCGGTCGTGTCGTCCACGAGCGCCGGCCAGGCGCCGAAGGAGTGGTGGAGCTCGGTGCCGACCGCGGGCCACCCGTCGTCCACCTCACGCATCCGGGAGGCGCCGACGACGAACAGCGGGTAGAGCCAGCCGTCGCTCAGGGTCGCCCACACGTCCTCGACCGGTGCCTCCACGCGGCGGCGCACCACGCCCATCCGACTCACGCCCTTCCTGCTGCTCGGGACGACCCGCTCGGGGTACGACGCGGAGCCGTACCCGGTCGCACGGGGGCCACTCGTCCCGAATGCGTCCCCCGGTGGTGGTGACGGGTCCCCATGAGCCACGAACCGCACCTGGGCAAACCCGAGTCGATCCCCGCCACCCCGGCGGCGGCGGAGGCGACCAACCCGACGCCGGAGCGCCCCGCGGCCCCCCGCGAGCGGCTGCCGGGGCTGCTGGCGGCCGCCGCGGGGGTCACGTTCGTGCTGGTCGGCGTCGCGGGGTTCGTCCCGGGCCTGACGACCGACCTCGGGCAGCTGGGGCTCGCCGGGCACACCAGCGACGCCGAGCTGCTCGGCGTGTTCCAGGTGTCCGCCCTCCACAACGTCCTGCACTTCGCGCTCGGCGCCGTCGGCCTCGTCGCCGCCGCGCGGGTCCGCACGTCCGTCGCCTACCTGCTCCTCGGCGGCATCGCCTACCTGCTGCTGTGGGTCTACGGCCTCGTCGTCGGCCACGACAGCGCCGCCAACGTCGTGCCGCTGAACGGCGCGGACAACTGGCTGCACCTCGGCCTCGGGCTGGTGATGGTCGCCGCCGGCGCCTTCAGCGGGCAGGGCGTCGTGTTCGGCAACGGCCCGCGCCCGCGCCAGGCCCGGAGCCACTGACGCCCGGGACGGCGCACCGGGCCGCCTAGCGCTCCAGCGACCATCGCACGAGCGCGGACGAGAACGCCGCGACCTGGTCGGGCTCGACGAGCCCGGCCAGGTCGTCGGCGTCCGTGGGGTAGCCGATGTCGCCGGCGGCGCTGCGGGCCTTGTCGTCGAAGTACGGCCGCACGGCGGGCCACACGGCCTGGACCTCGCGGCAGAAGATCGCCGCGCCGGTGGGGCCGATCCGCTGGAAGCCCTGGAGGGCCGACTCCAGCGCGGGGACGCCGTCCCGGTCGTCCGGTCGCAGCCGTCGCAGGTCGCCACGGTGCTCGGTCTGCAGCTGCCCGGCGAGGGTGTCGAGGTCGCGGGCGGTGCTCTCGTCGTACCGGCGGTAGCCGCCGCGACCCAGCGCGTCGACGCGCTCCTGCCACGTCGAGTCGCGCATCCGCTCCGGGGTGCGCCAGCCGGCCCGCAGCAGCTCGTGGGTGGACGCCGCGGCCACCGAGGCGGCGATCGGCCGCGACGACAGCTGCGCGAGCACGAGCAGCTGGAACAGCGCCGCCGGCTTGTCGCGCAGGGTGATGCCCGCCTCGGTCGCGTACGTCGTGCCGTAGCGCTCCAGCAGCTCCTCCGGCGAGACCCGCACGGCGCCCCCTCAGCCCCGGGCCGACGGGCCGCGGCGCAGGCCGCAGGTGGCCGGGCCCTCGAGGACGTCGCCGCCGGGCCCGAAGCGGGAGCCGTGCAGCGGGCAGTCCCAGCTGCGCTCGACGTCGTTCCAGGCCACGATGCCGCCCAGGTGGGTGCAGATCGACGACACGGTGCTGCCCTCGTCGTCGGTGGCGCGCGCGATCGGCCGCGAGCTGGCGAGGCCGACGTGGCCCCCGTCGTCCCCGCGGGCCGCCAGGCCGGCGAGACCCTCGAGGCCGGGACGCACCGTGCGGACGACGCCCCGGGCGAGCTCCAGCGCGACGCCGGCGTTGTCGCTGACCAGCGAGCCGGCGGCGCGCAGCTCGCGGGCGGACCAGGGGTCCATGACGTCCGCCCAGTCGACCCGTCCGCCGGTCAGCCGCGCGGTGACCGCGAGCGCCGCGGCCACCCCGCCGGTCATGCCCCACTTCGCGAAGCCGCCGGCGACCTGGACGTGCGGGCTGCCCGGCAGCACCGGGCCGGCGAACGGGAGGCCGCGCGAGGGCACGTAGTCCTGCGCGGACCAGGCCGCGAGCTCCTCGGCGTCGGGGAACGCCCGGGCCGACCAGTCGCGCAGCTGCGCGAGCCGCGTCGCGGGGCGGTCCCGGCCCGTGGTGTGCCCGGCGCCGCCGACGAGGACGACGGGGCCGTGCTCGGGGTGCACGGCGTCACGCAGCGAGCGGGACGACGGCCCGCCCTCGGCGGACAGGTACATCGCGTCGACCACGGGCTCGCGCGTGGCGAGCGCGATCGTGTACGAGCGGGCCGGCACCATGCGGCCGAAGTAGCCACCGCGGTCCAGGATCGGCATGCCGGTGGCCACCACCACGGCGCCGGCGTCGATCCGCCCGGCGGAGGTGCTGACCCGCACGGGGTCGCGGCCCGCGACGCGCTGCACGCGGGTCCCCTCGAGCAGGACGACGCCCCGGGAGGCCGCCTCGGCCGCGAGCGCCTCGACGACCTCGACCGGGTCGACCTGCGCCTGGCCCTCGAGCCGGGCCCCGCCGGACGTCGGGAACGGGAGGTCCAGGTCCTGCTGCCAGGTCGCGTCGAGGCCGTGCTCGCGCGCCAGCGCGAGCTCGCGGTGGGCGCTGCGCGCGCCCTGCTGGCCACGCGCGTAGGTGACCGCCGCCCGCTCCTGCACCCCCACGCCGTGCGTCTCGCAGAAGCGGACGAGCCACGCCTGGCCCTCGCGGTGCGCCTCGACGTACGACGCGAGCACGGCGGGCGGGTGCTGCTCGGCGAGCGACGACAGCCGGGTGCCCTGCAGCAGGCTCACCTTCGCGGTGCTGCGGCCCGTCGTCCCGCCGCCGAGGTGGCGACCCTCGAGGACGGCGACCGACCTGCCCGCGCGCGCGAGCAGGACGGCCGCGGTCAGGCCGGTGATGCCGCCGCCGACGACGGCCACGTCGACCTCGGTCGGCACCGCCGGGGGCGGGGCGGGAGCGGGGCGGGAGGGACGGTCGGCGTACCAGTAGGAGGTCCTCATCGTCGTTCCCGTGCCCGCCGGTGGGGCGGCCATGCGGCCCCGGGGAGTGGCCGACCGCAGGCCGGGCACCGGGACGGATGGAGCCCGAGGACACGCGCACGCTGCAGTTCGTGGGGACGGCGACGACCGTCCTGCGGCTCGGTCCGTTCACGCTGCTGACCGACCCCAACTTCCTGCACCGGGGGCAGCTCGCCTACCTCGGCAAGGGCCTGGTGTCGCGTCGCCTGACCGACCCCGCGCTCGCGCCGGAGGACCTGCCGCCGCTGGACGTCGTCCTGCTGTCGCACCTGCACGGTGACCACTTCGACCGGGTCGCCCGGCGCAGCCTGGACCGCGCGGTGCCGTTGTGGACGACGCCCGCCGCGGCCCGGTCGCTGGGGCGGCGGGGCTTCGAGGTCGACGGCCTGCGTCCCTGGTCCGGCCGGGAGCTGACCCGACGCGGCTGGACCCTGCGGGTGACGGCGGTGCCGGGCGTCCACGCCCCGGGGCCGGCGCGGCACCTGCTGCCCGACGTCATGGGCTCGGTGCTGGAGCTGACCCCACCCGGCGGCGAGGTCCACCGGACCTACGTCACCGGCGACACGCTGCACCGCCCGTGGCTCGCCCAGGTCGTCGAGCGGCTCGGCCCGCTCGACGCGATGGTCGCCCACCTCGGCGGCACCCGTGTGCTCGGCCTGCTCGTCACGATGGACGCCACCCAGGGCGCGGACCTGGTCGAGCTGCTGCGCCCGGGGGTCACCGTGCCGGTGCACCACGCGGACTACGGCGTGTTCCGCTCGCCGCTGTCGGACTTCCTCGCCACCTGCGCGGATCGCGGGCTCGCGCCCGTCGTCAGGCCGGTCGGCGCCGGGGAGACGGTGTCGCTGGACCCCTGACCGCGAGACCCGCGACCGGACCCGTGATCAGGCCGGCGCCGGCTGCGCGTCGTCGTCGTCGTCCGACGACCGGTCGGTCACCCCGAGGGAGCCGTCGAGCACCTGCTCGGCGACCTCGCGCAGCTTGACGTTCGTGGTCGACGACAGGCGCTGCAGGAACGAGAACGACTGGGCGGCGGTCAGGCCGTGGCGCTCCATGAGGACGCCCTGCGCCATCCCGATGAGGTGCCGCGAGGTGATCGCCGTCTGCAGGCCGCTGATCTCGTGGGCCGACGCCAGCGCCGTGGCCGCGTGGACGGAGAAGAGCGCCGCCTGGGTCACGGCCTCGGAGCCCGTGAAGCGGCCGGCCTCGTCGGCGTACAGGTTGATCGAGGCGGTGGGCTCCTTGCCCTGCACGAGCGGGAAGCTGAGCAGGGAGCCGAAGCCGAGCTCGGCGGCGCGCGGACCCCAGCGCGGCCAGCGCTCGTCCTTCTCCAGGTCGGTGCTGAGGAACCACTCGTCCTCGTCGATCGCGTCGACGCAGGGGCCCTCCTTCAGCTCGTGCTGGGCTGCGTCGGCCTGCTCGACGGCCTCGTTGCTCGCGCCCAACGAGCGGTAGCGACCCCCGCGCAGCCGCACGGTGAGGCTGGCGTGGTCGACGTCCGGCAGGTTGGACGTGGCCAGCCGGATGATGGTGGCCGCGGTCAGCGGCTCCTCGGACTGCGACTGCATCTCCCGGGCGAGCTGGGCGAAGGCTGCGGCGTCGTGCTCCATGGTCTCCTCGTTCACCCTGTGCGTCGGGTCACCCGGTCGACCCGAGGCCCACCGTAGCGCCGGGGACCCTGCGCTCCGATACCCCCTCGGGCGGGTCCTCGCACGGGGCCCGGCCCAGAACGCCGAGATCGGCCCCCGGATCGGCGTATCGGCCCCGTCGGCGGGTGGTACCGCCGAGGTACGTCGAGTTCGTATCCGCGCGGAAGCGAGTCGACCAGGCCCCCAGGCTGCAGACCAGGCGGCCTGGGGGCCGACCCTGTACCCCCGGGGGCCCTCGGAGAATCCGGGTTCCGTGGGGTGGGGGGCTGCGCTAGGTTCGCGGTACCACTCCGCTGCAGCCAACCGGCGGGGCCGCTCCTTTCTCGGAGGTGCCCCATGGCTGTTTCTTCCTCCCGTGCCGTTCGGGCGCCGGACCAGCGCCTGTCCCACGACGAACGGCAGGACCGCACCCGCGACCTGCTCCTGCAGGCGGCGTCGGAGCCCGACCCCGCCCGCCGCCAGGACCTGCTCGGCGCCGTCGTCGAGCTCAACCGCCGGGTCGCGATGGCGGTCGCGCGCCGGTACGCCGGTCGCGGCATCCCGCTCGACGACCTCCAGCAGGTCGCGTGCGAGGGCCTCGTCAAGGCGGTGCAGCGCTTCGACGCCGCGCACGAGCGCGACCTGCTCGACTACGCCGTGCCCACCATCCGCGGCGAGGTGCTGCGGCACTTCCGTGACCAGGGGTGGGCCGTCCGGCCACCGCGCCGGATCCAGGAGCTCCAGCAGCGGATGCGCATCACGGCGGAGGAGCTGCGCCTCACCCTCGGCCGCGAACCCACCGCGAACGAGATGACCGAGGCCCTGGGGGTCGACCGCGCCGACCAGGACGAGGCGGCCGCCGCCCGCGGCTGCTTCCAGCCGACGTCGCTCGACCTGCCCGCGGACGCGGCGTCCGGCTCCACGCTGGGCGACCTGCTCCCCGCGGCCCGGGACGGCTACGACGCCGCCGAGGCGCGTGCCGTCCTCGAGACGCCGCTGCGGCTGCTCGACGCGCGCGACCGGCGCGTCATCTACCTGCGCTTCGTCGAGGAGCGGACCCAGTCCGAGATCGGCGACGAGTTCGGTGTCACGCAGGCGACGGTCTCGCGCTGGCTGCGCGAGAGCCTCGGCCGCCTGCGCAGCACCATCGACCCGGGGCCGGCGCCGGGGGCGGGGCCGGCCCCGGCCTGACCCTCACGGGTCGGGCCACTCGGGGCCTTGCGGTACGGCGGACGCTGTCGCGTCCCCCCGAACCCCGGCGGACCCCCCCCCCGGGAACGCACACAAACCCCCTTC
>NZ_JAKUHT010000032.1 GCF_022436705.1 Nocardioides sp. CFH 31398
GTGGGCCACCGCGGGGCGTGGGGGTAGGCGGGCCCGTGCGGCCCCCCCCGTACCGCGGAGGCACCCGCCGGCCGGGACCTCAGAAGACCGACTTGCCGCCGGTGACGCCGAGCACGGTCCCCGACACGTACGACGCGTCCGCCTCGGAGGCGAGGAACACGAACGCGGGCGCCACCTCCGCGGGCTGACCGGCGCGACCCAGCGGGGTGTCGGCGCCGAGGTTGGCGACCTTCTCCTCGTGCTGCGTCGCGGGCTGCAGCGGCGCCCAGATCGGGCCGGGCGCGACGGCGTTCACGCGGATCCCGTCCGCGCCGAGCTGCGCCGCCAGGTTGACCGTGAGGTTGTTGATGGCGGCCTTCGTGGCGGCGTAGTCCAGCAGCGCGCTGGACGGCTCGTAGGCCTGGATCGAGCTGCAGTTCACGATGCAGCCGCTGCGCTCCCGCAGGTGCGGCAGCGCGGCGCGGACGGTCCAGAGCAGGGCGTACAGGTTGACCTTGAACGTCGAGTCGATGCGCTCGTCGGTGAACTCGAGCAGGTCGTCGTCGCGGGCCCACTGGTAGCCGGCGTTGTTGACGAGCACGTCGACGCCGCCGAAGGCCTCGACGGTGTCGGCGACGATGCGGTCGCAGGCGTCGCGGTCACGCAGGTCGGTCTCGAGGGCGAGCACCTGGCGGCCCTCCGCCCGGACGAGGTCGGCGACCTCGGCCGCGTCCTGCGACTCCTCGGGCAGGTGGGTGAACGCGACGTCCGCGCCCTCGCGGGCGTAGGCGATGACGACGGCGCGTCCGATGCCCGAGTCGCCGCCGGTGACCAGCGCGACCTTGCCGGAGAGCCGGTCGTGGCCCACGTAGCTGTCCTCGCCGTGGTCGGGCCGCGGCTGCATCGCACCGGTGGTGCCGGGGTGGTCCTGCTGCTGGGGCGGGAAGGGGGTCTCGTCCTGACTCATGGGGCCCCGTACCCGGGCCGGAGCGCCGCACCCGGCGCGGCTGGTTCGCCCCCGCCCGGGGCGGGACAGTCTCCGCGCACGACGGGAGGCGACCAGCCGGGCGACGCCGACCTCGTCCCGCTGAGGCCCTCGGGCCGCTCCACCACGTGTGAGGAGATCGACGTCCGATGACGTGACGTACCGTCGTGCTCCCGACGGACGTCCGGCCCCGGTCGGAGGGTCAGTGGCGCAGCGCGCGCTCCAGGTCGAGCAGGGCGCCCTCGACGACCTCGGTGAGGGCGGGGTGGATCCAGTACTGCGAGCGCGCGAGGCCCTTGACGGGAAGGTCGTGGGCCATCGCGGTCAGCAGCGGCTGGATCAGCACGGACGCCTGCGGGCCGACCAGGTGCGCGCCGACGAGCAGTCCGGTGGCCCGGTCGGCGAGGAGCTTGACCACGTGGCCGGTGGCCGGGCCGTTCCTGTCGTCCTCCTCGTAGGCCCAGCCGTGGGCGGTGTCGGCGTACTCGGTGCGGCCGACGGCGAGGTCGATCCCCTCGTCGCGGGCCGCCGCCTCGGTCAGGCCGACGGAGGCGACCTGCGGGGAGGCGAAGACGGCCTGCGGGACGAACCGGTGGTCCACCGACTGCAGGTCGTCGGGGTTCAGCAGGTTGTGCCGGACGACGCGCGCCTCGTGGTTCGCGACGTGCTTGAGCGGGTGGCCGGTGCTGGCGTCGCCCAGCGCGAACACGCCCTCGGCACTGGTGCGCTGCTGGTCGTCGACCTTCACCCGCCCGTCGTCGTACGTGTCGACGCCCGCCTTCTCGACGGCGAGGACGTCGGAGTTGGCGCGGCGACCGACGGCGAGCAGGAGGCACTCGACGGTCAGGGTCGAGTCGTCGTCCAGGGTCAGGAGCAGACCGTCGCCCTCGGCGGGCTCGACCCTCACGACCTTCGCGCCGCAGCGGACGTCGTACCGCTCGGCGACCTCGCGGGTGAAGACCTCGGCGACCTCGCGGTCCTGGCTGGCGAGCAGCACGTCCTCGGACTCGACCTGGGTGACGGCCGTGCCGAGCGAGGCGAAGACGTGGGCCAGCTCGGAGCCGACGTACCCGCCGCCGATGACGGCCATCGACGCGGGCAGGTCGCTCAGCCGCATCACGGAGTCGCTCGTGTGCACGCGGCGACGGTCGGACTCGGAGAGGTCGTCCAGGCCGTCGATCGGCGGGATCGTCGGACGGGTGCCGGTCGCGATGACGACCTGGTCGGCGGTGAGCTCGGTCTCCCCGCCGTCCGCGAGGTGGACGACGAGCTGCCGCGGACCCGTGAAGTGGGCCTCGCCCACGACGACGTCGACCCAGTCCTTCTCGGACTGGCCCTCACGCCCGCTCTCGGCGTTCTCGTCGACGCGGCCCATGATCCGTTCACGGATCGCCGGCCAGTCGGCGCCGTCGTACGACGTGGCGAGGTCGAAGCGTGCCCCGGTCGCGGCGCTGTGGGCGACCTCGGCGGTGTGGAGGTACATCTTCGACGGGATGCAGCCCCGGTTCAGACAGGTGCCGCCGAAGGGCCCCCGGTCCACGATCGCGACGCGGAGGTGCGAGAAGTCGTGGCCCGCGATCATGTTCCCCGAGCCGGCGCCGACGATGACCAGGTCGTAGTGCGTCACCTCGACAACGTAGCCAAGGGTGCCGATAACGTCGGGCCATGAGCGACCGGTGGAGCCAGGCGGCGGCGCTGCAGGACTGGATGGCCGACCACCAGCGCACCCTGCACCAGCAGCCGGAGGTCGGGCTCGAGCTGCCCGACACCCACGCCTACGTCGCCGACGTGCTCCGCGGCCTGGGGCTCGAGCCCGAGGTGCACCCCCGCGCCGGCGTCACGGTCGCGATCCCGCCCGCGGCCCCCACCGACGAGCCGACGGTCGTGCTGCGCGCCGACATGGACGCGCTGCCCGTCGTCGAGCGCAGCGGCGTCGAGCACCCCTCGCAGCGCGACGGCGCGATGCACGCCTGCGGCCACGACCTGCACATGGCGATGCTGCTCGGTGCGGCGAGGGCGCTCGTCGAGCACCCGCCCGCGCGGCCCGTCGTCCTGGTGTTCCAGCCGGGCGAGGAGACCGACCGGGGCGCCGTCCCGACGCTGGAGTCGCACGCGGCGCTGACCGGTCTCGCGGACGAGGCGGCCGAGGCGTTCGCGATCCACGTCCACGCGACCTGGCCCGCGCACAGCGTGCACCTGCGGCCCGGCACG
The DNA here is from genome assembly GCF_022436705.1 of Nocardioides sp. CFH 31398. GTDB lineage: Bacteria > Actinomycetota > Actinomycetes > Propionibacteriales > Nocardioidaceae > Nocardioides. The sequence goes on from NZ_JAKUHT010000032.1 coordinate 3,176, forward strand.
TTCATGGCGTACGGCGACTGGTTCCGCGTCGACTACCGCGGCCCCGGCGCCCACGCCAGCCAGCCGCACCTCGCCGGCAACCCGGTGGTCGCGGCCGCCGAGCTGGTCACCCACCTGCGCGACGCCGTCGCCGAGCTCGCCGCCGACGAGCACCTCGTCGCCACCGTGACCGAGTCGCTCATCGGCAACACCGTGAACGTCATCCCGACCGACGGTCGCGTGCGGGGCACGCTGCGGACCCTGTCCGCCGACAAGCGCGACGCCCTCCTCGAGACCCTCGACCGCCTCGCCACCTCGACCGCCGCCGACGTGGGCGTCGAGGCCGACGTGACGGTGACCGAGGGCTACCCCGCCGTCGTCAACGACGCGGCGTACGTCGAGCGGGTGCGCGCGGCGATCGGCGACCGCGCCGACGTCCGCGACATGGCGGACCCGTCGATGGTCATCGAGGACTTCGCCTACTTCCTGCACCGCTTCGGCGGCGCGATGGTCTACCTCGGCGCCCAGGTGGGTGGCCGCACCGGTTTCAACCACGCCGCCGACGCGGTCTTCGACCCGGCCGTCCTCGCCACCGGCGCCGCCCTCCACCTCCTCGCCGCGGACGGGCTCCCACCCGCCACGACCTGAGGTCGAGTCGGCACATCTGCGCACGCACAGGGGGTCGAGTCGGCACATCTGCGCACCTACCGAGGGTCGAGTCGGCACATCTGCGCAGGTGGGGCCGGAGGCCATGCGGCCTCGGCCCCAGCCGGTCGAGCCCGTCGAGGGCCACGGGAGCTGCGCAGACGTGCCGACTCGAGCCCTCTGAGCCGCGCAGACGTGCCGACTCGAGCCCTCTGAGCTGCGCAGACGTGCCGACTCGAGCCCTCTGAGCTGCGCAGACGTGCCGACTCGAGGCCTCTGAGCTGCGCAGACGTGCCGACTCGACCCTGGTCCTGCGCCCACGTCCGCCGAGCCGGCGGTCCTGGCCAGACGGTCAGACGGTCAGACGGGCGCCGTGGTGGGTGGTGCTCGCCGCGGCGGCGGCGTTGGCGCGGCGGACGGCGTCGACGAGCGGCTCCCCGGCCGCGAGGCCGGCGGCGAGGCAGCCGCAGAACACGTCGCCGGCGCCGCTGGCGTCCACGGTGTCGACGCGCTCGCCGTCGACGGCGACCGGGTCGGCACCCCTCTCGACGCCCTTCTCGAAGCACAGGGCGCCGTCGGCGCCGAGGGTGACGACGACGGAGCCGGCGAAGTCCAGGGCGGCGACGCAGTCGGTCACCTCGGCGGCCGAGGTGGGCTCGGGGCGCCCGGCGAGACGGCCGAGCTCACCCCGGTTCGGGACGAGGACGTCGACCGCGCCGAGCAGCTCGCGGACTCCTCCGGCGTCCGCCGGCATCGGCGCCGGGTTGAGGACGACAAGACCCCCGCCGGTGGCCGCACGCGCCGCGGCGGCCACCGCGGGCACCGGCACCTCGAGCTGCAGGACGACGACCGCGGGCGCGAGGTCGGCGACCGCGGACGCGGCCTCCTCGGCAGCGACGGTGTCGTTCGCGCCGGCGTCGACCACGATCGTGTTCTCACCGGCGGCGTCGACGGTGATGACGGCGATGCCCGTCCCGTCGTCGGCCCGACGGGCCACCCGCGACACGTCCACGCCCGCCGCGGTGAGCGCGGCCAGCGACCGCTCCCCCGGCTCGTCGTCCCCGACGGCGCCGACCATGGCGACGCGGCACCCCAGGTCGGCCCCGAGGACGGCGGCCGCGGCGGCCTGGTTCGCGCCCTTGCCACCCGGGGACGACAGGCGGGGCCCCGTGGTCAGCGTCGTCTCGCCCGGGGCGGGCAGCGCCTCGACGCGCAGCGTGGTGTCGTCGTTGAGGGAGCCGACGACGCAGACCAGGCCGGACCGCGCGGAGCTCACGTCGTCCCGCCCAGCCGGTCGAGCGCGGCGAGCACGAGGTCCCAGTAGCGGTCGGCGTCCAGCTCGAGCGCGACCGAGGCGTTGGGCTGCTCGTCGGGGTAGCGGTCGTAGAGGTCGACGACGGTGGTGCCGCGGGTCCAGCGCCCGTCGAGCTCGACGGCCACGAACGACTCGCGCCACCGGATGACGTCGGGGTCGAGCAGCGCGGCGATGGTGCACGGGTCGTGGACGGGCGGGGCCGAGAACTCCCAGATCCGCTCGTAGGAGTCGCCGAAGAAGCCCATCCAGGCGGCACACGTGCGCCCGACGGTGTGCGGCATCGCCGCCATGCGGTCGACGACGGCCTGCGTCGCCAGCGCCTGGTGGGTGAGGTTGAGCCCGACCATCCGCACCGGCACGCCGGAGCGGAGGACGACGTCGAGCGCCTCGGGGTCGGCGTAGGTGTTGAACTCCGCGGTCGGCGTGTGGTTGCCGCGCTCGGTGGAGCCGCCCATGAAGATGATCTCGCTGATCTTCGCGGCGATCCCGGGCTCCGAGGTCAGCAGCACGCCCAGGTTGGTCATCGGTCCCGTCACGACGACCGTCACGGGCTCCGGCGCCCCGGTCAGGGTGCGGTAGAGGAACGCCACGGCGGTCTCGGCGGACGGCGGCACGGTCGGCTCCGGCAGCTCGGGTCCGTCGAGGCCGGTGACGCCGTGCACGTAGTTGCCGAGCGCGAGCTCGCCGCGCATGGGTCCCGCGGCGCCGACCGCGACGGGCACGTCCTCCCGCCCCGCCAGCGCGAGCACGCGCTGGGCGTTGCGGGTGGCGTCCTCGACGGCGCAGTTGCCGAAGCACGTCGTGATCCCGAGCAGCCGCACGCCGGGCGAGCCGAGCGCCAGCAGGATCGCGACGGCGTCGTCGTGCCCGGGGTCGCAGTCGAGCAGGATGTCGAGCGGCTCGCTCATCGGTCGGCCAGCCAGCGCAGCATCGCGCCGACGAGCGGGGCGAAGCCGTCCCACGCGAGGAAGTCCTCGGGGCACCAGTGGGGGCCGATGTCGGAGGTCCACACCAGCGAGCGGCCCGCGCCGACCTCGCGGGTGGCGACGAGGACGTCGTCCCCGACGGTGGCCACGACCTCGGCGTCCTCGCGGGCGTGGACGACGTTGTAGCCCAGCAGCGTCGGCGCGGAGGCGACGAGCGAGCCCCAGCCGGCGGCGGCGGCGTGGTCCGGCAGGGTGACGGCGACGGGGGCGCCCTGCGGCGCCTCGACGCGGTCGTCGGACTCGAGCATCGTCACGGGCAGCACGTCGGCGACGGCGGTCCGCTGGAAGTTCGCGCGGGCCTGGAAGCCGGTGAAGCTGAGGTAGCCGCCGGCCATCATCAGCCCGCCGCCGCCACGGGTCCACTCGGCCAGGGCCAGCAGGGGGTTGTCGACGCGCTTGCCCTCGAGGAACACCTCGGGCGGCAGCACGAAGCTGTTGGCGCCGATGTCGGACAGGATGACGACGTCGTACGCCGACAGCGCCTCGACCGTGCGCGGGAACTTCCCCGGCACGTCGTGGGCGTACATCTGCTCGATCTCGATGCCCTCGCTCGCCGCGGCGGCGATGAAGGCGTCCGCGCCGGTGTGGAACGTGGTCGACGAGAACTCGTCGAAGCCCTTCACGTGGGTCGCGGTCGAGATCCAGCTCTCGCCGGCCAGCAGGACGCGGGTCACGGTGTCTCCTCATTCAGGTGGGGTGCGCCGCCGAACAGGCGGCGGGGGTTGTCGGTCATCAGGGAACGCACCTCGTCGGGGGTGAGCCCGTGCCGCTCGAGGCGGGGCGCGAAGTACTGCAGGACGTGGCCGTAGCCCGGCCCGCCGTGACGGCGGTAGAGCGACTTCACGAACACGTCCTGGCTGAGCAGGAGCTTCTCGCCGTACCCGTCGCGCACGAGGGCGGCGAGGTGGCGGGCGTTGTCGTCGTCGGAGGGGCACTGCACGCCCTGGTCGGCGTAGAAGACCTCCATGCCGAGCATGTCGTACTGCACCCACGCCCCGCGGTCGGCGACGGAGCGCTGGTAGTCGGCGTCGGCGCCGGACGGGCCCATGTGGCACAGCACGACCTTGTCGACGTCGGCGCCCATCTCGTCGGCGACGTCGAGGACGTCGTGGGCGAGGCGGAACCAGCCGGGCAGGTGCACCTGGACGGGCAGGTGGGTCTCGGCCTGCGCCGCCATCGCGCCGCGCAGGCTGGTGCGCTCGGCGTCGGTGAAGTCCGCGGAGACGCCGATCTCGCCGATGATGCCGGGGCGGACGCCGTCCTCGCCGTCGCGCAGGTCGTCGAGCAGCCGCGCGGTGACGCCGTCCACGCCGAGCGCGACGACGTCGACCGGGTGCGACGACTCCAGGTAGAAGCCGGTGCCGGCGACGACCAGCACGCCGGTCCGCTCGGAGATCGTCCGCAGCCCCGCGAGGTCGCGCCCGATGCCGAAGCCGGTGGTCTCGACGACCGTGGTGCCGCCGAGGTCGGCGTACCGGGCGAGCTCGGCGCAGGCCACGTCGACGTCGTCCAGCGCCAGGTTGTGGCGGTTGCCGAACGGGTCCTGACGCAGCTCCCAGAGCAGGTCCTCGCTGACCGGGGCCTCCGCGAACACCTCGGGCTCGACGCCGCGCGCCGTGGTGGGGGTCCACCACGACGACACGTCGTTGAGCAGGTGCTCGTGGGTGAGGACGACACCGAGGTCGTCGGCAGGGACCGGCCCCGTCACCGTCTGCACGGTGGCGGTCTCGTCGGGCACGGCCTAGCCCTTCTGCCCGGAGATGCGCCCGAACAGCTTGGCGTTGAGCAGGATCGCGACGATGAGGATGAGGCCCTGGGTGATCGGCACCCAGTAGACGTCGACCCGCAGCAGCACGAGCCCGTTGCTGATCACGCCCAGGGTCACCGCGCCGATGGCCGAGCCGAGGATCGAGCCCTTGCCGCCCATCAGCGCGGTGCCGCCGAGGACGACCGCGGTGATGACCTCGAGCTCGAACAGCGTGCCGGAGTTCGACGACCCGCTCGCCAGCCGCGTGGCGGTGATGACGCCGGCGAGGCCGGCCGCGAGGCCGGTGAGGGTGAGGACGGCGAGCTGGACGCGGCGGACGTCGACCCCGGCGCGCCGCAGCGACTCGGCGTTGGAGCCGACGGCGACGACGTACCGGCCGAAGCGGGTGTGGTTGAAGACGTACCAGCCGAGGGCCACGACGAGGACGGCGATCCACGTCGGGGTGTAGAGCCCGGCGAGCTTGCCGTTGCCGATCGGCAGCAGCACTTCGGAGGTGATCGGGGTGGAGTAGCCGTCGGTGATGAGCAGCGCCAGGCCGCGGACGGCGGTGAGCGCCGCGAGCGTGACGATGAAGGACTGCAGCTTCCCGAAGGCGGTCAGCGCGCCGTTGACGAGCCCGATGCCGAGGCCCAGGACGAGCGTCAGCAGCAGCGCGACCAGCGGGTTGCCGGACTCGGCGAAGATCGCCAGCGCCGCGGCGGTCAGGCCGAGGATCGAGCCCACCGACAGGTCGATGTTGCCGGTGGTGATGACGAAGGTCATCGCGGTCGCGACGATCACGGTCGGGGCCACCTGGCGGGCGACGTTGACCAGGTTGTTCGCGCTCAGGAACGCGTCGGTCTGCACGCTGAAGAACACGAACAGCACGACGAGCACGGCGGTGATGGACAGGACGCCGAAGTTGCGGGTGACGAAGTCCTGCCGGGCGCCCTTGCGGTTGCGCGCTCCGGCGGGGGTCGTGCCGCGGGCGGCGGCGGTGTCGGCACTCATCGGGTCACTTCCCCATCATGGCGGTCACGAGACCGCCGAGGTCGGTCTCGGCGGGCGCGAGCTCGCGGTGGTTCACGCCCTCGTGCAGGACGACGAACCGGTCGGCGACCTCGAAGAGGTCCTGGAGGCGGTGGGTGATCAGGACGACGCTCACGCCGCGGGCGGAGACGTCGCGGATCAGCTGCAGGGTCATCTCGACCTCGCGGGCCGCGAGCGCGGCGGTGGGCTCGTCGAGCACCAGCACCTTCGGCTCGAAGGTGACCGCGCGGGCGATGGCGATGGCCTGACGCTGACCGCCCGACATCGCGCCGACCATGCGGCGGGTGTCGGTGATGCGGATGTGGAGGGTGGCGAGGTCCTTCGCCGCCTCCTCGTGCATCCGCTTGGTGTCCATCCGCCGGCTGAACGGGCGGTAGAGCTCGCGGCCGAGGAACAGGTTGCCGGCGACGTCGACGTCGTTGCAGAGCGCGAGGTCCTGGTAGACCATCTCGATCCCGGCCGCGCGGGCCGCCCGCGGGCCGGAGCCCGCGAGCGGCACGCCGTCCACCCGGATCTCGCCGCGGTCGGGGGTGACCGCACCGGCGAGCATCTTCATGAGGGTGGACTTGCCGGCGCCGTTGTCGCCGACGAGGCCGACGACCTCCCCGCGGCGGACCGTGAGGTCCACCCCGCGGAGCACGTCGAGGGCGCCGAAGCTCTTGGTGATCCCGCGCATCTCGACGCGGGGCTCACCGATCCGGCCGCTCCCCGTGTCGGGCCCGGCGTCGGGCCCGGCGTCGGGCCCCGAGGCCCTCTGCTTGTCGAGGTCCGTCACTGGAAGATCTCGCGGTACGGGTCGACGTTCTCGGACGTCACGATGGTGATCGGGACGTCGATGAAGCCCTGCGGCTCCTCGCCGTCGAGGATCGCGGCGAGCTCGTTGACCGCCTCGACGCCCTCCTGCTTCGGGTCCTGCTGGACGACGGCGGTGACGAGGCCGGAGTCGATGCCGGCGATGACCTCGGCGGTGAGGTCCCAGCCGATGACCTTCGTGTCGGCGTCCGCGTCGAGGGCGGCGACGGCGCCGACGGTGGCCGGCTCGCCGGTGGTGTAGACGAAGTCGAGGTCGGGCTGGGCGGTGACGAGGTCCTGCGCCGCGGTGGCGGCCTGCTCCTGGACGTTCTCGCCGTCGACGGCCTGGGTGAAGGTGGCGCCCTCGTTGTCGACGACGGTGCGGAAGGAGTCCTCGCGCTGGTTCTGGATGAACGAGCTGCGCGCGTCGACGATGCCGTACGACGCGCCGTCGGCGAGGCCCTCGTCGACGACCCACTGGCCGGCCTCGGTGCCGGCGGCCTCGTTGTCGACGCCGACGAAGGTGTCGACGGCGCCGTCCTCGAGCTCGGCGTCGATGGCGACCGAGCGGATGCCGGCCTGGGTGGCCTGCTCGACGGCGGGCAGGACGCCGTTGACGTCGATCGCGACGACGATCAGGCCGGTCACGCCCTGGGAGACGAAGTTCTCGATGTCGCTGTTCTGCTTGGCGGCGTCGTTGTTGGCGTTGGCGATCTGCAGCTCGCAGCCGGCCTCGTCGGCCGCCTCCTGGGCGCCCTCGTTCATCTGGGTGAAGAAGGCGGCGGTCTGGTTGATCTGCGTCATGCCGATGACGCACTCGTCGGCGGGCTCGCCCGCCTCGCCGGTCGAGGACTCCTCGTTGCCGGTCGAGCACGCGGAGAGCAGCAGGGGGACGGTCGCCAGGGCGGCGAGGGCGGTGGTGCGACGGCGGGTCGTCGAGGGACGGGTCATCGGGGGATCCTCTGAGTTCGGAAATCGTTTGCCGAGAGGTTCCGGACTCTGGCAGAGAGCCAGGTCACACGTCTAGGGTCTAACCGGAAATCGTTTGCAGACGTAACAGCGCCGTCACATGGGGAGGTCCGGAGCCGTGTCCCGCACCCGCGCCGCGACCATGGCGGACGTCGCCCGCCTCGCCGGCGTCTCGACCGCGACGGTCTCGCGGGTGCTCTCCGGCACCCGCGCCGTCGACCCCGCGATGGCGCAGCGCGTCACCGACGCGGCCGGTCGTCTCGACTACCGGATCAACCTGCTCGGCCGCGGCCTGCGTCGCACCTCGACGTCCACCGTCGGGCTGGTGCTGCCCGACCTGCGCAACCCGTTCTTCTCCGCGCTCGGCCAGCACCTGGCCCGCGCCTTCGCCGACTCCGAGGTCGACCTGCTGCTCTTCAGCGCCGACGACTCGATCACCACCGAGGTGCGCGGCGTCCGGTCGTTCCTCGGGCGTCAGGTCGACGCCCTGGTGCTCATCCCCGTGCACGAGGAACGCAGTGCCGAGGCGGTCGCGCTCGCGGCGTCGTCGGTGCGCACGGTCCAGCTCGACCGGCGGGTCCCGGGCACGGCGGCGTCGTACGTCGGGGTGTCGAACCGCGACGGCGTCGCCCTCGTCCACGACCACCTCGCCGCGGCCGCCGACCTCGACGCCCAGCCGGTGACCTACGTCGGTGCCGTGCCCGACAGCTCCTCGGCCCACGAGCGGCTGGACGCCGTCCGCCGCTGGTTCGGCGCGGACGTCGACTGCCTGCTGGGCGACTTCTCGGCCGCCTGGGGACGCGAGGCGGCCTCACGCCTGCTGGGGGACGGCGCCGCCGCCGGCACGCTCGTCTGCGCCGCGGACGTCATCGCCGCGGGCGCGGTGGCGCACCTGCTCTCCGCCGGGCACCGCGTGCCCGACGACTTCCGCGTCACCGGCTTCGACGGCGTGGGCGCCGAGCTGACGCACCCGTCGTTGACGACGGTGCGTCAGCCGGTCGAGGTGATGGCGGCGGCTATCCGCGACCTCGTCGTGTCGGAGGAGGACGCCTCCGCGCGCTGGTTCGAGCCCACGCTGGTGGTGGGCGGCACGAGCCCCGCGTAGACGCCGAGTCGGCCGATCAGGCGTGGCCGGCGGAGGCCTCCGGCCCGTCGACCTCCTGCGGCTTGTCGTCCGGGGTGGCGGCCCGCTCGGCCTCCTCCTCGGAGATGGTCACGCCCGCGACGGGGTTGCCGCCGCTGGTGCCGGCGTCCTCGTGGTCGGTGCCGGTGGCGTCGGTGCCGGTGGCGTCGGCGCGGGGCTTCTCGGCGTCGCCGCCCTGGTCGGTGTGCTGGTCGGGGGTGCTCATGGACCCACCGTAGGACCAGCCGCCGCAGTCACGACCTCCACCGTCTGCCGCGCGATCTCCCACTCCTCGTCGGTGGGGACGACGAGCACGGCGACCGCGGCTTCGTCCGGCGAGATGCGGGTCGCGGACGACGGCCCGCGGGCGGCGTCGTTGCGCCCGGCGTCCACCTCGATGCCGAGGTGGGCCAGCCCGGCGAGCGCCCGGGCGCGGACGGGTGCCGCGTTCTCCCCCACCCCGCCGGTGAGGACGACGGCGTCGAGCCCGCCGAGGGCGGCGAGGTAGGCGCCGACGTACGCGCGGACGCGGTGGCAGTAGACGTCGAGCGCGAGCTCGGCGTCCGCGCTGCCCGCCTCGGCGGCCGCGACCACGCCCCGCACGTCGTTGTCGCCCGCGAGCCCCCGCAGCCCGGAGGACGCGTTGAGCGCCCGGTCGACGTCGTCCGCGGAGAGGCCGAGCTCGCGGCGCACGTGGCCGAGGACGGCGGGGTCGAGGTCGCCGGAGCGCGAACCCATGACGAGGCCCTCCAGCGGGGTCAGGCCCATGGAGGTCTCGACCGAGCGGCCGCCGTCCACCGCGGTCGCCGAGGCGCCGTTGCCGAGGTGCAGCACGATCTGCTTCGTCTCCTCGATCGGTCGGCCCAGGGCCGCGGCGGCCGCGCGGGAGACGAACGCGACGGAGGTGCCGTGGAAGCCGTAGCGACGCACCCCGGCCTCCCGCCACGCCGCGGGGACGGCGTAGGTGTGGGCGGCCACGGGGAGCGTGGCGTGGAACGCGGTGTCGAAGACCGCCACGTGCGGCAGGTCGGCGAAGAGCCGCCGCGCGGCCTCGAGACCGACCGCGTTGGCGGGGTTGTGCAGGGGCGCGAGCGGTGCGAGCCCGTGGACGGCGGCGACCAGGTCGTCGTCCACCAGCACGGGCTCGGAGAAGCGGGTGCCGCCGTGGACGACGCGGTGCCCGACGGCGACCAGCCCGAGGTGGGCGAGGTCGGGGCCGTGGGCGGCGAACGCGTCCAGCGCAGCCGCGACGGCGGCCTCGTGGTCGGCGACGTCGACCTCGACGACGCGCTCCTCGCCGTCGACGGCGTGGACGACGCGGCTGCCGGGCTCGCCGATCCGCTCGACGAGACCGGAGGCGGCGACGGTGCCGTCGTCGGCGTCGACGACGCGGTACTTCAGCGACGAGGACCCGGTGTTCAGCACCAGGACGGGGGCGCTCACGAGGCGCCCATCTCCTGCGCCTGGATCGCCGTGATGGCCACGGTGCCGACGATGTCGCGCACGTCCGCGCCCCGCGACAGGTCGTTCACCGGCTTCGCCAGCCCCTGGAGCACCGGGCCGACCGCGACGGCCCCGGCGGAGCGCTGGACCGCCTTGTAGGTGTTGTTGCCCGTGTTGAGGTCGGGGAAGACGAAGACGGTCGCCTGCCCGGCGACGGTGGAGCCGGGCAGCTTCGTCGCCGCGACCGCGGAGTCGATGGCGGCGTCGTACTGGATGGGGCCCTCGACGGGCAGGTCCGGACGCCGCTCGCGGACCAGACGGGTGGCCTCGGCGACCTTGTCGACGTCGCTGCCCGCGCCCGAGGTGCCCGTGGAGTAGGACAGCATCGCGACGCGCGGCTCGATCCCGAACGCGGTCGCGGTCTCCGCGGACGACAGCGCGATGTCGGCCAGCTGGGTGGCGGTGGGGTCGGGGTTGATCGCGCAGTCGCCGTAGACGAGCACGCGGTCGGGCAGGCACATGAAGAACACCGACGACACGGTCGAGACGCCGGGCGGGGTGCGGATGACCTCCAGCGCCGGGCGGACCGTCGAGGCGGTGGAGTGCGCGGCGCCGGACACCATCCCGTCGGCGAGGCCGGTCTCGACCATGAGGGTGCCGCAGTAGGACACGTCGACGACGAGCTCGCGCGCGTCGGCGAGCTCGACGCCGCGGTGCGCGCGGCGCTCGGCGTACAGCGCGGCGAAGCGCTCCACCAGCTCGGGGTCGTGCGGGTCGACGACCTCCACGTCGCCCAGGTCGACGCCGACCTCGGCGGAGCGGGCGCGGACGGCGCGCGGGTCGCCGAGCAGGACGGGCCGCGCCACCCCGCGCCGCACGACGACCTCGGCGGCCCGCAGCACGCGCTCGTCGAGCCCCTCCGGCAGCACGATCCGCTGGAGCGAGGCGCCCGCGCGGTCGAGCAGCTGGTGCTCGAACATCAGCGGCGTCACCGTCGCGGACGGGGTCAGCTCGAGACGGTCGAGCAGGGCGTCGCCGTCGACGTGGGCGGCGAACAGCGCGGTCGCGGTCGCGAGCTTGCGCGGCGAGTCGCGCGTCAGGCGGCCGCGGACGTCGTTCAGCGCCGAGGTGGTCGCGTGGGTGCCGAGGTCGGTGGCGACGATCGGGGTGGCCGAGCCGAGCCCGTCCAGCAGCCGCCCCACCTGCGGCGGGAGGTCGAGGCCACCGTTGAGCACGATCCCGGAGGACCGGGGGAAGCCCTCCGAGCGCTGCGCCATCAGCACGCCGAGCACGATCTCGGGGCGGTCGCCCGGGGTGACGACGACGGCGCCCTCGAGGAGCCGGTCGAGCACGTGCGGCAGGGTCATCGCGGCGACGACGACGCCGGTCACCTCGGTGCCGAGCAGCGCCGCGTCGCCGCTGACCAGGCGGCCGTCGATCGCGGCCGCCAGCTCGCCCATCGACGGGGCGCCGAGGAGCGGCTCGTCGGGGAGCGCGAAGCCGGGGGCGTCGCCGAGCGTGACCGCGTCGCGGGCGGCGGCGAGGGCCCGGTCCATCCCGTCGTCCCCGCCGGTCACCCGGTTCGCGACGACGCCGAGGAGGGTCGCGTGGTGGCCCCGCAGCTCGTCGGCGGTGACGGTCGCGAGGGTGTGCAGCTCGGCGGCCGACAGCCCGGCCGCGCCGAGGGTCAGGAGCACGGGCGCCCCGAGGTTGGCGGCGACGGAGGCGTTGAAGGCGAACTCGGCGGGGTTGCCGACGTCGGTGAAGTCGCTGCCGACGACCACGACCGCGTCGCTCTGCGCGGCGACGGCGTGGAAGCGCTCGACGATCCGTTCCATCGCGGCGGCGGGGTCGGCGTGGACGTCCTCGTAGGCGACGCCCGCGCACTCGTCGTACGACAGCCCGACCGCGTCGTGGCCGACGAGGAGGTCGAGCACGTAGTCGCGCGTGCCCCCACGGCCGTCCCCGCGGACGACCGGGCGGAACACCCCGACCCGCTCGACGCGCCGCGACAGCGCCTCGACGACGCCGAGGGCGACCGTGGACTTGCCGGTCCAGCCGGTCGGCGCGGCGACGTACACGGCGCGAGCACTCACCGGACCCGTCACGGGAGGAGGGCGATCTTCCCGCCGGGGTGCTGGCCCCGGAGGAACGCGGCCGCCTCGAGGGCGTCGGCCAACGGGTAGGTGCGGGCCAACGGGACCTCCAGATGGCCCTCGCGGGCCAGTCGCACGAGCTCGGGCCGGATGCGGTCACGGTAGGCCTGCGAGGCGGGCATCCGCCCGGCGATCGCCCGGATCCCCTCGGCCTCCGCGCGGGCGAACGCCGCGATGGTGACCAGACGCTCCTTCGCGACCAGCGCCAGGGACACGTCGATCGCCTCGTCGGTGCCGACGCAGTCGAGGGCGGCGTCGACGCCGGCCCAGCCCCGCTCGGCCGCCGCGTCGCGGACGCGCTGCTCGAGCCCCTCGCCGTACGTCACGGGGACCCCGCCGTAGCGGCGGACGACGTCGTGGTTGGCCTCGCTCGCCGTGCCGATCGCGTGGACGCCGGCGACGCGCGCCTGCTGCAGCACGCTGACGCCGACCGCGCCGGAGGCGCCGTGCACGAGGACGGTCTCCCCGGACCTCGCGCCCGTCACGTGGAGCATCTCGGCGGCGGTGCTGCCGGCGAGCAGGAGGTTGGCGGCCTGCTCGACCCCGATCTCGGCGGGGCGGTGCAGGACGTCCTTCGCGGGGACGGTCACCTCGGTCGCCCACCCGCCGGTGATGCGGAAGGCGAGGACCTCGTCGCCCTCGGCGACGGCTCCGGTGACGATCTCGGTGTCGGGCCCGACGGCCGTGATCGTCCCGGCCACCTCGTAGCCCACGGGCTTCGGGAAGTCGGCCACCTCGCCGCCGGCGACGTGCTTGTAGTCGGCGGGGTTCATCCCGGCGGCCCGGACGGCGATCGTCACCTCCCCCGGCCCCGGCGGCGGGGTGTCCACCTCGGTGAACGAGAGGACGTCGAGGTCCCCGGGACGGCTGGCGATCCACTGCTGGGCCATGTCCGGGGCAACGGACGACGCCGGGGACCTGTTCCCCCCGCGGCGACTGTACGAAGCCCCGCCCGTGCCCCCATGGGCACCGGCGGGGCCTCGCAACACCCCATGTGCGGGAGGACGGTAAGCAGGTGCCCGCCCGATCTCCTCGGTTGTTTCACGATTCGTTTTGCTGAATCAATGGCTCGTCCGGACCAGCGTCGGGAACATCGCCCGCGGGTACCGCGCTGGCCGGTCATGCAGATCGATCTCACCGGCCGCACGGCGCTCGTCACCGGCTCCAGCCAGGGCATCGGCCTGGCCATCGCCACCGTCCTCGCCCGGGCCGGCGCCCGGGTCGCGCTCAACGGCCGGCGGGCCGACGCCCTCGAGGCGGCGGCCGCGACGGTGGTCGACGCCGCTCCCGGTGCCGAGGTGCTGCGGGTGGCGGGCGACCTCGGGACGACGGAGGGTGCCGCCTCGGTCGTCGAGCAGCTGCCGCAGGTCGACGTCCTCGTCAACAACCTCGGCGTCTTCGGCCAGCTCGACCCGTTCGAGGTCGACGACGAGACGTGGGAGCGGTACTTCCAGGTCAACGTGATGTCGGCCGTGCGGATGCTGCGGGCCCACCTGCCCGGCATGCGGGAGCGCGGCTGGGGCCGGGCGATCACGATCGCCAGCGACTCCGCCGTGGCGATCCCGGCGGAGATGATCCACTACGGCGTCACGAAGACCGCCCTGCTCGGCGTGACCCGCGGCTTCGCGAAGGCGGTCGCCGGGAGCGGCGTCACGGTCAACACGGTCGTCGCCGGCCCGACCCACACCCCGGGCGTGGAGGACTTCGTCGCCGAGATGGTCGGCACCGACGGGAGCTGGGACGAGCGCCAGCGCCGGTTCATGGTGGAGCACCGGCCGGCGTCGCTGGTGCAGCGGCTGCTGGAGCCGGAGGAGATCGCGAACGCCGTGCTGTACCTGGCCTCGGACCTCGCCTCGGCCACCACCGGCGGCGCCGTCCGCGCCGACGGCGGCTACGTGGACGCGATCCTCCCGTGACCGCGACGACCGCGACGACCGGCCCGCGGACCGTCCTCGTCACCGGCGTCCGCGCCAAGACGGGGCTCCCCCTCGCGACGTCCCTCGCCGCGCGGGACGACGTCGTCGTCCGGGGCGGCAGCAGCGACCCGGCGGGCGTCGAGGTCCCGGGCGTCGAGGCGGTGGCGTTCTCCTGGGACGACCCGGAGCCGTGGGACGCGGCGGTGCGCGACGTCGACGCCGTGTACGTCGTCCGCCCCGACCGCCCCGACGCCCCCGCACTGATCGGCAACCTGCTCGCCCGCACCGCTCCCGGCACGCGCGTCGTGCTGCTGTCCGACCTCGACGCGGACCTCGGGGCCGCCGACCGCTGGTCGCTGCGGGTCGAGGAGGTCGTCGCGACCTCGGGCCGCCCCTGGGTCGCGCTGCGCCCCGGGTGGTTCTCGCAGGTCCTCACCGACCCGCGGTTCTTCCTCACCGCGATCGTCGAGGACGGCGAGCTGCCCTACCCCGCGGGCGACGGCGCACTGTCGTGGATCGACGCCCGCGACGTCGCCGCGGTCGCCGAGGTGGCGCTGCTCGACGCGTCGTACGACGGGCGGCTGCTGACCCTGACCGGTCCCGCGGCGTACACGCTGCCGGAGACCGCCGCGCTGGTGTCCGCCGCCCTGGGACGGCCGGTCGCGCACCGGGACCAGACCGTCGAGGAGGCGGTCAGCGCCTCCGACGAGTTCGTGCGGGCCCTCGAGACGGCCACCTTCGAGCGGGTCCGGTCGGGCGCGTTCGCCGTCGTCACCGACACCGTCGCCGAGGTCACCGGCCGGTCGGCGCGGCGGTTCGAGGACTACGTCGCGGAGGCCTTCTCCGCGACCACGGAGAACAGCGGGTCGCCGGCGTAGCGGCCCGACGGGGTGCGCCGCTCGACCCGGGCCGGGGTGAACCCGCCCGCACGGGCGAGGTGGTCGACGACCAGCGCGCAGTGGCCGGCGTCGTCGGTCTCCAGCCAGGCGCGGACGGCCTTGGTCGGGAAGCAGCGGTTCGAGAAGGTGACGACCACCGGCGCCCCCGGGCGCAGCACCCGCGCGACCTCGGCGAGGACCCGCACCGGGTCGACGAGGTAGTCGATGGAGACGCAGCACAGCACCGCGTCGAAGGAGTCGTCGGCGAAGGACAGCGTCGGGTCGACGTTGAGGTCGTGGACCACCCGCTCCGTCGCCATCGGGTTGGCGGCGAGCTCCTCGGCGTTCATCCCGAGCACCGTCAGCCGCTCGGGCCGCCGCCGCAGGTGCGAGACCCACGACGACATGAGGTCGAGGACGGCGCCGCCGACGCCCAGCTCTTCGTAGAGGTCGGCGACGGCCCCGATCGCCGCGTCGTCGATGTGGGTCACGAAGCGCGGCACCGCGTAGAACGCCGCGTCGGGCCCCTCGTCGTACCGCTGGAACCTGCGCTCAGCCATGGTCACGAGCGTGCCAGGACGGCGTGCGCGGCGGCCGGCGCTCGGCGCCTGCCCCCGGCGGGGTGCCCCGGCCGGCCGTAGACTGCGGGCGTGAGGGCCGTTCGCGCGATGGCCGGTGGGCACCGGTCGGCCCGCCGCCTCCCCGTCGTCGTCCTCGGTGTCCTCGTCGGCCTGCTCGGCATGGTCGTGCTCTGCGCCCCGGGCGGCTGCACCGCCGGCGGCGACTGTCCCGAGGGGGACGCGCCGCCCCCCGCCGCTCACGCCGAGGCCGGGCTGCCCACGGGCGCCCACGCCGAGCACGCCGAGCACGCCGAGCACGCCGAGCACGCCGGGCACGCCGGGCACGCCGGGCACGAGCCCGCCGCGACCCTGGCGGTGATGTGCCTGGCCCTCGTCGCGGTCGGCCTGTGGCTCCTGTGGCCCGCTCTCACCCGGAGCACCGGGTTCCTGCGCCTGCCCCGACCCGGCGTCGTCCGACGTCCCGGGCCCGACCCGTCCCCGAGGGGCACCGGGCCGCCCCCGGCCTGGCAGTTCTCCGTCATCAGGTGCTGAGGGGCGCACCGGTCCGTGACGTCACCCCGTGGCGTCCGTCCGACCGCCGTGCCCCGACCCCGCGACCTCACACCTGACACGACCTCGAAGGACTCCCATGGACATGACCTCCCGCGTCCCCGACTGGCTCACGCCGGTCGCCTGGACCTACATCGCCGCCTCGCTCGTCAGCGCGGCCTACCTGGGCTGGGCCGTCAGCCGGCTGCCGCGCGGCTCCATGCACCCGGCGACGGCGCTCGTGTGGATCACCTCCGCGCTGTACCTCGGCCCCGCGGCCGTCGTCCTCTTCCACCGCTACCGCGACCCCAGCAGCACCGCGGCCCGGGCAGGGGCCGGCCCGGCGGCCCTGGGCGGGCTCCCCGGCGGCGGGGCCTCGGCCCTGGCCCACCTCGTCGGCGTGCCGCTGGTCATCGCCTCCGGCCTGACGATCGCGGGGATCGACCTCTGGGTCATGATCCTCGTCATCGGGGCCCTCGCGATCCTCCTGCTGCTCGTCTACGAGCTGGCGCTGACCCGGTCCGCGCAGGCCTCGCGGGCGGCGGAGGGCCGGTCCCGCGTCGCTGTGCCCGCGGTAGTCGCCGCGGTGCTCACGGTGCTCGCCTTCGACGTCGGCATGGGCGGCTGGATGCTCCTGCTGCACTTCAACGCGTTCATGCCGCCCGCGACCGAGGGGACCTTCTGGTTCCTCATGCAGATCGGGATCCTGCTCGGGCTGCTCACCGCCTACCCGGCGGTGGCGTGGCTGGCCGGCAGGGGATCACGCGCGGTCGCGACCTGAACCACGTCGCCGGACGACGACACCGCCGGCCGGCCCCTGCTCGGGGCCGACCGGCGGTGCTGCGTCGACCGCGGTCGACGTCAGGTCCGGATCGTCGTCCTGACCTCTTCGGCGGTGGCGGAGGGATTTGAACCCTCGGTGGGGTCGCCCCCACAAACGCTTTCGAGGCGTTCTCCTTAGGCCGCTCGGACACGCCACCGCGCGGAACGCTACCCGAGCCCGCCGCTCGCGCGGAAACCGAGGGTGGTCCCGCGCGCAGAGGTGTGTGACAGGGGACACACAGTGCGCTTCACTGAGGCGATGACCGACCTCGGCAAGCATCCCGGTCCCTCCGCCGGCGGCACGCGCACGGACGTCGACCAGGCGTTCATGAGCTCCGCGACCTACCGCAGCCTCGGCGAGCAGCAGCTGTCGGCGCGGGAGGAGGCGTTCGAGAAGGGCCGGCGCACGGTCGGCCTGTTCCTCGCGCCCGCGGTGACGCTGGTGTTCTGGTTCCTGCCGCTCGGCATCGACGCCACCCAGCAGGGGCTCGCGGCCGTCCTGCTGGGCGTGATCGTCCTGTGGATCACCGAGCCCGTGCCGATCCCGGTCGGCGGGTTCATCGGCATCGCCGCGATCGTCGTCCTCGGGATCGCCACCGCGGACGAGGCGCTCGCGCCCTTCGGCTCCTCGACGGTCTTCACCTTCATCGGCGCGTTCATCCTGGCCCAGGCGATGCTCAAGCACGGCCTGGCGCGGCGGTTCGCGATGTTCGTGCTGAACCTGCCGGGCGTCGGCAGGTCGTCGTTCCGGGTCATCCTGGCGTTCGGGGCGATCACCTGCCTGCTGTCGGCGTTCGTCTCGAACACCGCGACGGTGGCGATGCTGCTGCCGACCGCGATCGGCATCCTCACCGTGATCGCGAAGCTCATGCAGTCGCAGGGCGTCGTCGCCGAGGACTTCGACCCGCTCCGGCTGCGGGTGGGCGCCGCCCTGATGCTCATGCTGGCGTACGGCGCGTCCGTCGGCGGCCTGCTGACCCCGGTCGGCTCACCCCCCAACCTCATCGGTCGTGGGCTCATCGAGGAGGCCACCGGAGAGCGGATCTCGTTCCTCGACTGGATGATCGTCGCGCTGCCGATCTGCGCCCTCATGTTCGTGGCGCTGGCGGTCGTGCTGTTCCTCGTCAACAAGCCCGAGATCAAGCACCTGGAGGGCATCGAGGAGTGGGTCGCGGCCGAGAAGGCCAAGCTTGGCGGCTTCTCCCGGGCGGAGAAGAACACCCTCATCGCCTTCGTCATCACCGTGACCCTGTGGATCCTGCCCGGCATCGTCGGGATCGTCGCCGGCACGGACTCCGACGCCTACCTCGCGACCGGCGACCGCCTCGACGAGGGCGTCGTCGCCATCCTGGGCGCCGCGCTGCTGTTCCTGCTGCCCACCGACTGGCAGCAGCGAGAGTTCACGCTGCGCTGGTCCGACGCCGCCAAGATCGACTGGGGCACCGTCGTCCTGTTCGGCACCGGCATCATCTTCGGCTCGCTGCTGGAGTCGACGGGGCTGGCGCTGACGATCGGCGAGGGGTCCTTCGACGCGCTCGGCCTCACGAGCGCCCTGGCCATCACGGTCTTCGCCGCGATCCTGGCGATCGTCATCTCGGAGACGACGTCCAACACCGCCGCGGCCGCGGTCGTCGTCCCGATCATCATCCCGATCGCGCTGGCCGCGGACGTGAACCCGTTCGTCCCGGCCCTGGCCGCCACCTTCGCGGCGTCGTTCGGCTTCATGCTGCCGGTCTCCACGCCGCAGAACGCGATCGTCTACGGCTCGGGCGTCGTCCCGATCACGCGGATGATCCGGTCCGGCTTCACCTTCGACATCCTCGGCGCGATCCTGATCATCGTGCTCCTGCCGGTGATGGTGGCGCTGCTCGGCCTGGGAGGCTGAGGCGATGAGCACCCAGCGCATCGCCGTGATCGGCGGCGACGGGATCGGGCCGGAGGTCGTCGACGCGACCCGCGCCGTCCTCGACGCCCTCGCCGAGGTCCACTCGCTCGACCTGGCCTACGACGAGTTCGACTGGTCGTGCCGCCGCTACGCCGAGCACGGCGCGATGATGCCGGACGACGCCCTCGACACCCTGCGGCCGTACGACGCCATCCTGCTCGGCGCCGTCGGGTGGCCGGGCGTGCCGGACCACGTGTCGTTGTGGGGGCTGCTGATCCCGATCCGACGGACGTTCCGCCAGTACGTCAACGAGCGCCCGATGACCGTCTTCGAGGGCGTCGACTCCCCGCTGCGCCGCGCCCGACCGGGCACCGAGCCGGGCGGTGTCGACCTGGTCGTCGTCCGGGAGAACGTGGAGGGCGAGTACTCCGAGGTCGGCGGCCGCATGAACCGCGGTTTCCCCGACGAGATGGCCGTCCAGGAGTCGATCTTCACGCGCGTCGGGGTGTCCCGGATCGCCGAGCACGCCTTCGACCTCGCGAAGCGCCGCACGGGCTACGTGACGTCGGCGACGAAGAGCAACGGCATCGTCCACACGATGCCGTTCTGGGACGAGGTGGTGGCCGACGTCGCCGCCGGCCACCCCGATGTCCGCTGGGACGCCGAGCTCATCGACGCCCTCGCCGCCAAGGTGGTGCTCGAGCCGGAGCGGTTCGACGTCATCGTCGGCTCCAACCTGTTCGGCGACATCCTCTCGGACCTCACCGCTGCGGTCGCCGGCTCGATCGGCATCGCGCCGAGCGCCAACATCGACCCGACCCGGGAGTTCCCGTCGATGTTCGAGCCCGTGCACGGCTCCGCGCCCGACATCGCGGGCAAGGGGATCGCGAACCCCGTCGGCACGCTGTGGTCGGCGGTCATGATGCTCGACCACCTCGGCCACCCCGAGGCGGCGTCCGCGCTCATGGAGGCGATCCGCGAGACCCTGAAGGACCCCGCGACCCGCACCGGCGACCTCGGCGGCAGCGCGTCGACCGCCGAGGTCACCGAGGCCGTTGTCCAGCGCGTGCGGCGGTAGCCGGGCGCGGCCCCCGGCCGCGCTGGCGTGCCGACCCGGCCGGTCAGAGGGCGGTCGTGTCGAGGACGAAGCGGAAGCGGACGTCGTTGCGGGCCAGGCGGTCGAGCGCGATGGCGACCTCCGACGCGGGCAGGACCTCGACGTCCGCGGTGATGCCGTGCTCGCCGCAGAACGCGAGCAGCTCGGAGGTGCGGTCGACTCCCCCGCTGCCGGAGGAGCTCAGACGCTTCCGCCCGCCCAGCAGGCTCATGGTGTCGACCGACAACCGGCCGAGGTAGCCGACCGGGTAGAGGACGCCCTCGGTGTCGACGCACGCGAGGTAGGGCTCCAGGTCGTGCTCGACCGCGACGGTGTCGAGGACGACGTCCAGGCTGCTCGCGGCCGCCGTCATCTGCTCGTCGTCCGTCGACACCACCACGCGCGAGGCGCCGAGGCGACGCGCGTCCTCGACCTTCGCCGCCGAGGTGGTGAAGGCCGTGACCTCGGCGCCGAGGGCGGCGGCCAGGCGGACGGCGAGGTGGCCGAGCCCGCCGATCCCGACGACGCCCACCCTGGAGCCCGCCCCGACGCCCTCGGTGCGCAGCGGCTCGCAGACCGTGATGCCCGCGCAGAGCAGCGGCGCGACGCCGGCCGGGTCGAGGCTCGCCGGGCGTGCGTGGACGAATCGCTCCCGGGCGACGTGCTCCCCCGCGTAGCCGCCGAGGGTGCGTGACCCGTCGTGGCGGTCACGGCCCGCGTAGGTGAGGACGACCTCGGCGCACCACTGCTCCTGGCCCTCCCGGCACCAGCGGCAGTCACCGCAGCTGTCGACGATGTTGCCGACCGCCACCGGATCGCCGACGGCGAAGCGGGTGACCTCCGGACCGACCGCGGCCACCTCCCCGACGAACTCGTGGCCCGGCACGAGCGGGAAGGCCGCGCCGTCGGTGCTGCGCAGGTGGTGCAGGTCGGTGAAGCAGACGCCGCAGTGGGTGACGCGGACAGCGACGTCGTCGGGCCGCAGGTCGCGGCGCTCGATCGGCGTGGGGGCGAGGTCGGCACCGGGGCGGTCGGCGAGCAGGGCGGTGGTGCTGCGCATGGCCTATTTCCTAACTGGTTGGTTTGTTCTGGCAGCGTGACACCGTTCCCGCCGAAAAGCAACCAACTGGTTTGTTCGCTAGTCTGTCCCACGTGACCGCCGAGCCCGCTCCGACGCCGAAGGGCGAGGCCACGCGCCGGCGCATCCTCGACGCGGCGCTCGCCGAGTTCGCCGAGCACGGCCTCGCCGGCGCCCGGGTGGACCGGATCGCCGCCGCGGCGCAGGCCAACAAGGCGCAGCTCTACGCCTGGTTCGGCAGCAAGGACCAGCTCTTCGACGCGGTCTTCTTCGGCTCGCTGCACCGGATCATGGACGAGACCCCGATCGACGCCGACGACCTCGCGGACTGGGCCGTCCGGCTGTACGACGACTACCTGCGGCGCCCCGACCTCATCCGCCTGTCCACCTGGCAGCGTCTCGAGCGGCGGCCGACGGGCCACCTCGTCGCCGACCAGGACCGGGTGGACGCCGAGAAGCTCGCCGCGATCGCCCGGGCCCAGGAGCAGGGCCGGGTCCGCGCCGGCGACCCGCTGGACGTGATGGCCCTGGTGATCTCGATGTCGATGGCGTGGTCGCCGGTCAGCGGGGTGTGGGCCGCGACGGCCGACGAGCCCCCCACCGACCACGAGGCGCGGCGGGACCTGCTGCGTCGCGCGGTCGCCGCGGCGGTGGCGCCGGACTAGCGCCGACGTCCGTCCGGCGTCCAGCCGGCGTCGGGTCAGTCCCGCCGCCGCTCGGCGAAGAACGCGTCGAGCACCGCGGTGCACTCGTCGGCGAGGACCCCGCTGACGACCTCGGGGCGGTGGTTGAGGCGACGGTCGCGGACGACGTCCCACAGCGACCCGGCGGCGCCGGCCTTGTCGTCCCAGGCGCCGAGCACCACGCGGTCGACCCGGGCGAGGACGGCCGCGCCGGCGCACATCGTGCAGGGTTCGAGGGTCACGACCAGGGTGCAGCCGGCGAGCCGCCACTCCCCCCGACGTCGGGCGGCGGCGCGGAGCGCCAGCACCTCAGCGTGGGCGGTGGGGTCGCCGTCGACCTCCCGCCGGTTGTGGCCGCGGCCGAGGACCTCGCCGGACGCGTCGAGCACGACCGCGCCGACGGGGACGTCGCCGACCGCCGCGGCCAGGTCGGCCTCGGCGAGCGCGGCCCGCATCGGGGCGTCCCAGGTGCTGCTGTCCACCGTCCGAGTCTCGCCGACCACTACGCTGCCCCGCATGCGGACCCACGTCGTCGACCACCCGCTCGTCGCGCACAAGCTCACCACGCTGCGCGACGTGGAGACCGACTCGCCGACCTTCCGGCGCCTGGCCGACGAGCTCGTGACGCTGCTGGCCTACGAGGCCACGCGCGACGTGCGCGTGCAGACCGTGGAGGTCCTCACCCCCGTCTCCCCCGCCGCCGGGGTACGGCTGGCCGAGAAGCCGCTGGTCGTGCCGATCCTCCGAGCCGGGCTCGGGATGCTCGACGGCATGATGCGGCTGCTGCCCACCGCCGAGGTCGGCTTCCTCGGGATGGTCCGCAACGAGGAGACGCTCGAGGCGTCGACGTACGCCGAGCGCCTGCCGGACGACCTGTCCGGCCGCCAGTGCTACGTCCTCGACCCGATGCTCGCCACCGGCGGCACGTTGGCGGCGGCGATCCGCTTCCTCGTCGACCGCGGCGCCGACCACATCACCGCGATCTGCCTGCTCGCCGCCCCCGAGGGCTGCGAGCGCCTCGAGGCCGGGCTCGCGGGCCTCGAGGTGCCGGTCACGGTGGTCACCGCGGCGATGGACGAGAGGCTCAACGAGGTCGGCTACATCGTCCCCGGCCTCGGGGACGCCGGGGACCGGCTATACGGCGTCGCGGGGAACTGAGCCCGGCATGACCGAGCCGTCGGCGTACTACCTGCCGGTCGACCCCGACGCCGGCCTCTTCGACTCGACCCCGGCGACGGAGAGCCCCTGGGACGCGGCGTCCCAGCACGGCGGCCCCCCGGCCGCGCTGCTGCTGCGGGCGATCGACGCCACCGCCTCCGACCCGACCGCGATGCCGGTCGCGCGCCTCAGCGTCGACATGCTGGGCGGGATCCCGCAGGGACGCATGCGTACCGAGGCCACCGTCGTCCGCCCCGGCAAGCGGGTGGAGATGGTGGAGGCGAGCCTCTACGCGGACGACGACCTCGCCGTGCGCGCCACCGCGTGGCGGATCCGCCGCGGCCCCGCCACCACCACCGACCACGTCACCGCGGGTGACGTCCCGCCGCTCCCCGACGAGCAGCCGCAGCGCTACTTCCCCGGCACCAGCCCCGACTGGGGCTACGGCCGCTCGGTCGAGTGGCGATTCGTGGCCGGTGGGTACGCCGAGCCGGGCCCCGCCACGGTGTGGGCGCGGCCGCGGATCCCGCTGGTCGAGGGCGAGGAGGCGACCCCGCAGCAGCGGGCGATGGTCGTCGCCGACTCCGCCAACGGGCTGTCGGGCCAGCTGCCGATGACCGAGTGGCTCTTCATCCCCCCGACGGTGACGGTCACCTTCCAGCGGCCGCCGACCGGCGAGTGGATCCTGCTCGACGCCGCAACCACGATCGGCCCCGACGGCACCGGCCTCGCCTCGGGCACCCTCTCCGACGCCGACGGCCTCGTCGCCGCCGTCGCCCAGCCCCTGCTCGTCGCGGGGGGGGGGGGGGGGGGGGGGGGGGGGGGGGGGGGGGGGGGGGGGGGGGCGGGGGGGGGGGGGGGGGGGCGGCCGGGGGGGGGGGGGCCCCGC
>NZ_JAKUHT010000033.1 GCF_022436705.1 Nocardioides sp. CFH 31398
GCGCCGCTGAGGCGGCGCGTGGTTGCGGGTCGTCTGGGTCGCACGGGTCCCGCTGGTGCGCGGGTTTCACCAGCCGGCTGGTGAAACCCCGACTCGGCCCTCGAAACTTCGGGGGCCAAGTCGGGACATCACGGGTCGGCTGGTGAAACCCCCGAGCGCGACCCCGAGCGCTCGCCCGGATCAGCGCGGGACGAAGCGCTGGAGCACCTCGCGTCGTGGGTGCGGACGCGTCCGTGGACGCCACGGGGTGGACCTCACCTCCCCCGCCCGGGGCGACGGCGAACCAGAACCGCGCTCACCCGCCGGGTCGGACCAGCCCGTGCTCGTAGGCGAGGACGACGGCCTGCACCCGGTCCCGCAGCCCGAGCTTGGCGAGCACCCGCGCGACGTGGGTCTTGACCGTCTGGATGCTCACGACCAGCTCGGCGGCGATCTCGGCGTTGCTGCGCCCGCGGGCCACCAGCTCGAGGACCTCCGCCTCCCGGGTGGTGAGGTGCTCGTAGCCGCGCGGCGGCCCGTCGCGGCCGGCGCGCGTGAACTCCGCGACCAGGCGACGAGTGATGGAGGGCGCCAGCAGCTCCTCGCCCCGGACGACGGCGTGGACGGCGGCGACCAGCCGGTCGCCCGGACCGTCCTTGAGCAGGAACCCGCTCGCCCCGGCCAGCAGCGCGTCGTACACCAGCTGCGAGCGGTCGAAGGTGGTGAGGATGACCACGCGGGTGCCGGGCAGGGTCCCGGTGATCCGCCGCGTCGCCGCGATGCCGTCGAGGCCGGGCATCCGGATGTCCATCAGGACGACGTCGGGGCGCAGCGCCTGCGCGAGCTCGACGGCCGTCGCGCCGTCGGGCGCCTCGCCCAGGACGGCGACGTCCGGCTCGGGCTCCAGCAGCATCCGCAGGCCGGCCCGCACGAGGTCGTGGTCGTCGGCGAGCAGGACGCCGATCATCCGACACCGACCGGGCACGCCGCGGGCGCCGGGACCTCCGCGACCACGCGGAACCCGCCGTCGTCGGGCCCCCAGCGCAGCGCACCGCCCCGCTCGGCGAGGACGGCGGCCAGGCCGGCCAGCCCGGTGCCGGACCCGCGCACCGGCGGCTGGCCGGCGCCGGGCGCACGACCGGTGTCCCTCACGTCGACCCGCCAGCCGGCTCCCGACCGGGCCACGACCACCGACGCGGTGGCCTCCGGCGCGTGCCGGGCCACGTTCACGAGCGCCTCCCGGACGACCCGGTGCACGAGGGCGCCGGCGGCACCGCGGGGTGGCGGCCCCGGCTCGGTCGACGCGGTGGTCGCCACCCCGACGAGCCGCCCGAGGGCACGGATGCGCGAGGCGTCGAGGACGTCGTCGTCGGCGAGGGCGTCGAGGCCGTCGCGGAGCTCGGCCACCCCTCCCGCCGCGGTCGCCGCGATCGTCGCGAGGGCCTCCGCTGCACCGGCGGGGTGACGGCGAGCCGCCGAGGCCTGGAGGCAGACGACGGTCAGCGTGTGGGCGACGGTGTCGTGCAGCCGGCTCGCCAGCGCCTGCCGCTCGCGAGCCGTCGCCAGGCGGGTCGCGGCGTCGCGGCCCGCCGCGAGGGCGTCCACCACCTCCGCCGTACGCCGGGCCCGGGCGTGCCACCCGGCGGCGAGGCGCCCCAGCAGCACCGTGGCGGTGAGCCAGGCGACGACCATGACGTCCTCGGCCGGACCGGCCTCGTCGACGTCGACCGCCGAAAGGTGTCCCAGCAGCAGGGCGGACGCGACCGTGGCGAGCCACGTCGGGACCCACCACCACGAACGGGACCAGGCGCCGAGCGAGTAGACGAGCACCGACAGCAGGGCGATGCCGGTCACCGTGGCGGGCACGGGCGTCAGCCACGCGGTGGCGGCCGCGGCGGCGACGAGGAGCACGAGGGCGGCGAGGACCGGCCGGGAGCGGCGGAGCACCAGGGGCGCGGCCACCAGCACCCCGGCCAGGGCGCACAGCCACGACGGCCCACGGGCCAGCGGGTGGACGACCATCTCGACCGCGACGGCGACGCCGATCGCCGCGGCCAGGCCCAGGTCCGCCCACGACGGACGCGGCGCCGGGGCGGCGTCCTGCGCCTGCGACGTCGA
Source organism: Nocardioides sp. CFH 31398 (assembly GCF_022436705.1). Taxonomy (GTDB): domain Bacteria; phylum Actinomycetota; class Actinomycetes; order Propionibacteriales; family Nocardioidaceae; genus Nocardioides. The sequence continues at coordinate 2,098 of NZ_JAKUHT010000033.1, forward strand.
CGCGGGCGGCTCCGGCGCGGCGAGGGAGCCGAGGACGTCGCGGACCTCGTCGAGCGCCCCCCGGGCCTCGGACTCCAGGACCGCCAGGGCGCCGGCGTCGCCGACCCGGCGCGCTCCGTCGGCGCGGACGGCGATCGCGGCGAGACGCTCGGTCACGCCGACGTGCACCTGCTGCTGCACCCGGGCCTGCTCCTCGAGGCGGGCCGCCAGGACGGCCTGCCGCTCCTGCTCCTCGAGCTCGTCCGCGAGGGCGCGCAGCCGGTCGACCTGCGCCGCGCGAGCGGTGACGACCCGGCCGGCGGCGGCGGGCCCGGCCACGAACGCCAGGAAGAACACGGCGTCGTCCAGCGGGTGGTACGCCGCGCCGCTGAGCTGGCTGACCGCGCAGAGGCACCCCGCGCTCACCGGCACCATGAGCAGCGCGACCCGCGGTCCGAGCCACGCACCGGCCGCGTACCCGGCGATCGCGGCGAGGAGGGTCAGCACGACCCCGTCGACCAGCAGCGGCCACCCCGCCGCGAGGGCGACGAGCGGCGTCAGGGTCACCAGCGCGACCACGACCCACGCGACGGCGGACGGGACGGGCCGGGACACGGAGCCGAGCCTAGGCAGCGACGACCCCGTCGCGCCTCACTCCGCAGAGTGACGCGGACTGACGCGGACTGACGCGAGGTGACGCGGGGAGGCCGGGCCCGGCGGCCGCTACAGCTTCTTGACCCCCGCCAGCACCTCGGTCAGCGACTCGCGCGCGTCGCCGAACAGCAGCATGGTGCCGGGCTGGTAGAGCAGCTCGTTCTCGATGCCGGCGAAGCCGGGACGCATGGACCGCTTGAGGAAGACGGTCTGCTTGGCCTTGTCGGCGTCGAGGATCGGCATGCCGTAGATCGGGGACGACTTCTCGGTGCGCGCGGCGGGGTTCACCACGTCGTTGGCGCCGACGACGAGGACGACGTCGGCGGTCGGGAAGTCGCCGTTGATCCGGTCCATCTCACGCAGCTGGTCGTAGGGCACCTGCGCCTCGGCGAGCAGCACGTTCATGTGCCCGGGCATGCGCCCGGCCACCGGGTGGATCGCGTAGTCGACACGGACGCCGCGCTCGGCGAGCAGGTCGACGAGCTCGCGCAGCGTGTGCTGGGCCTGCGCGACGGCGAGGCCGTAGCCGGGGACGACGATCACGCGGTCGGCGTACGCCAGGGTGATGGCGACGTCCTCCGCCGTCCCGGAGCGCACGGGACGGTCCGAGGCGGTGGTCGAGCCGAGCGTCGAGCCGCCCTTCAGGGCGCCGAAGAGGATGCCCGAGACCGACCGGCCCATCCCGTTGGCCATCAGCAGCGTGAGGAAGGTGCCGGACGCACCGACCAGGGTGCCGCCCACGAGCAGCACCGTGTTGCCGAGCAGCCAGCCGGAGCCGGCGACGCACAGGCCGGTGAAGGCGTTGAGCAGCGAGATGACGATGGGCACGTCGGCCCCACCGACCGGCAGCACGAGCAGGACGCCGAACGCGAGGCCGAGCAGCGCGAGGACGAACCCCAGCCACAGCGACTGGCCGCCGACGGTCAGCCACACGGCGCCCGCGAGCGCCAGGACGAGGACGCCGACCACGGCGACCGGCAGGCCCGGGAACACCACCGGGCGGGAGGTCATGAGCTCCTGCAGCTTGGCGAAGGTGACGACCGAGCCGGCGAACGAGACCGTGCCGACGACCACGGTGAAGGCGGTGATGGCCCAGGTGTCCCAGCCGAGGACGTCGAGGTCGGCGTAGGCGAGGAACTCCTCGAGCTCCACCAGCGCGACCAGCGCGGCGGCGCCGCCGCCGACGCCGTTGAAGAGCGCCACCATCTGCGGCATCTGCGTCATCTGCACCCGCTGGGCGCCGAGGACGCCGAGCACGGTGCCGACCACGATCGCGCCCACCATCAGCAGGACGTTGTCGAGGTCGAGGTAGAGGAACGGCAGCAGGCAGGCGACCGTCGCGGCGACCGCGCCGACGAGGTTGCCGGCGCGGGCGGTCCGGGGGCCCGACAGGCCCTTGAGCGCGAGGATGAACCCGACGGCGCAGAGCAGGTAGACCAGCTGCACCCAGGTCGGCGCCGCCATCACGGGCGGCCCTTGGCGCCGGACGCCGGACGGCGGCGCGAGAACATCTGCAGCATCCGGTCGGTCACGACGAAGCCGCCGACCATGTTGATGGTGGCGAGCACGATCGCCAGGGTGCCCAGCGCGACGAACACCGGCTCGTCCGTCGACCCGGTGACGAGGATCGCGCCGAGCAGGATCACGCCGTGGATCGCGTTCGCGCCCGACATCAACGGCGTGTGGAGGGTCGAGGAGACCTTCGAGATGACCTCGACGCCCACGAACACGCTGAGCACGAGGATGGTCAGGAGCTCGATCACAGGGAACCGCCTTGCAGGACCGCTCGGGTCATCTCGTGGACGACGACGCCGTCCTTGACGACGCAGGACTTCGCCACGACCTCGTCCTCCATGTCGGGGGCGAACCGCAGCACCCTCTCGCCGGGCGGGCCCGGGGGCCCGGGCGGCGGCGGGGTGTCCGCGGCGGCCTCGTCGCCGGGCCCGGCCGCGCCGGCGCCCGGGTCGGCGGCGGG
>NZ_JAKUHT010000034.1 GCF_022436705.1 Nocardioides sp. CFH 31398
GGTCGCCGCGGCGGCGCGGCGCCCGGTGAGCCGGCGGCGCTCCAGGCCGCGGCCGGCGCCCCCGCGCTGCGCGAAGCGGGCCCGGCCCCGCAGCGTCCGCTCCAGCCCCAGCACCGCGACGGCGAGCAGCAGCACCAGCACGGCCACCGACACCGCGGAGGCGACGTCGAAGCTGCCCTTCCACGTCAGGTAGACGCCGACGGAGACGGTGCGGACGTTGAAGTACTGCACTGTCGCGAAGTCGGTGAGCGTCTCCATCATCACCAGGGCGAGGCCGCCGACCAACGACGGCCGGGCGAGCGGCAGCAGCACGCTGCGGAAGGCGCGGCGTCGCGAGGCGCCGAGGGTGCGGGCGGCGTCCCAGGCGGCGGGCGCGAGCTCGAGGAAGGCGGCGCGGACGACGAGGTAGACGTACGGGTAGAGCGTGAGGACCAGCACGACCACGGCCCCGGCGAGCGAGCGCACCGGCAGCGCAGGCAGGTCGTCGCCGAGCAGGCCGCGCAGCCCGGTCTGCACCGGGCCGGGGTAGTCGAAGGTCGAGAGGAAGACGAAGCCGAGCACGTAGCCCGGCATCGCCAGCGGCAGCACGAGCAGCACCTCGAGCACCCGCCGGCCGGGGAAGTCGTACGCCGTGACCAGCCAGGCCAGGCCGGTGCCGAGGACGGCGCACCCCACGCCCACCCCGACGAGCAGGGCGACGGTGGTCAGCACCATCGCGCCGACGCCGCCGGGCAGGGCGAGGTCGTCGCCGAGGGTGAGAGCCCAGACGGTCACCGCCACGACCGGGCAGCAGACCAGCGCGCCGAGGACGACGACGAGCAGCGACCAGGCCGGTCGGCCCGACCCGGCGGCCCGCCGGCGACGTGCGCGCGACGGGGTGGGCCCGGTGAGCTCGGGCAGCGGCTTGGGGACCCGACCGAGGAGGTCGGTCACGACCCCGTCCGGGTCACCGGTAGCCCGCCTCGTCGAGCAGCTCGACGGCCTCGGCGTTGCGGGCGCCGTACGCCGCCGCGTCGACCTGCATCCGGTCGAACTCGCCGAAGGAGGCGATGAGGTCCTCGGGCTCGACGTCCGGGTTGACGGGGTACTCGTGGTTGTCGTCGACGAAGTCGCTCTGGCCCTCGGTGGCGAGCCACTCCATCAGCTGCTGCGCCTCGGGGGCGGCGTCCGAGCCCTCGACCACGCCGGCGCCGGAGATGTTGACGTGGGTGCCGTCGCCCTCCTGGCTGGCCCAGTACGGCGCCACCGGCAGGTCGGGGTCCTCGGCGAGCAGGCGCGCCAGGTAGTAGTGGTTGGTGATGCCGACCTCGCAGCCGCCCGCGGCGATGGTCTCGAGCAGCTCGACGTCGTTGCTCACGATCTCGACGTCGTTGTCGACCCAGCCCTGCACGGTCTCGAGCGCCTTCTCGCGACCCTGGGTGTCGATGAGGCTCGCGACCAGCGACTGCACGTACGACGACGTCTCGTCGCGCATGCACAGCCGGCCCTCCCACTGCGGGTCGCCGAGGCCGGCGTAGCTGTCGACGGGGTCGAAGTCGGCGGGGTCGACGGTCCGCGGGTCGTACATCAGGGTCCGCGCCCGCATCGCCAGACCGGCCCAGCGGCCCTCGGGGTCGCGGAGGTCGCGGGGCACGGCGGTCTCGATCGCGCGCGACTCCACCGGCGCCAGGACCCCCTCCTCGGCGGCCTTCCACAGCATCCCGGCGTCGACGGTCATGAACAGGTCGGCCGGGGTGTCCTCGCCCTCCGACCGGAGGCGCTCCAGCAGCTCGGCGTCCTCGCCGTACAGGAACTCGACGGTGATGCCGGTGTCGTCCGTGAAGTCGGCGAACGCCTCCTCCAGGTCGTAGTGGCGAGCGGAGTAGACCTGCAGGTCGGCGTCCTCGCCGCCCGAGCCGAAGATCCCGCACCCGGCGGTCGTCAGCACCAGCGGCGCACAGGCGATCAGGCTCACGAAGCGGCGGCGCATGAGGGTCCTCGTTCGGGTGGGGGAGACGTCCGTCCAGAGGATATGGCAAGGCTTACCTATCTCCGAGGGCAGTCGCCGCGGAGGAGCTTGCGACGCGCCACCACCGACCCCCGCGATGGCGGAGCGCACGTGGTCGCTCGAAGAGGCCATCCGCGCCGAGGCCGTGGTCGCACACCGCTGACGGCGAGACAGGCGGAGTCGTCTGGCCGCGCCGGGGCCGAGTGCCTCGAGGCATCAGCGCCGGAAGTGGGCCCTCACCTCGTCGGCCTGGTCGGAGGTCAGGTGCCTCCGGTCGTGCGCCAATACGCGTAGACGGCGTTGCGCTCGGACACGGGGTTGCCTGCGAAGTCCGACCCCACCTCGCCGGACGAGTCGCTGACGACCAGTGCCGCGAGGGACGGCTCTCCCCGTCGTCGGCAGTCCTCGGACAGGAGGTCGAGGAGTCGGCCGAGTCCGCGCGGCAGGTAGGAAAGGTGGAGGTCCGAGACGAGCCGCCCATAGGTGAGCGTCTCGCCTGCCCGCGCCACATCGACGAGGTGGTCCCGGACGGGCGGCAGTGACGCGAAGCACGAGGGGTCACCGTGATGGTTCGGCCCTTCATCGGAACCTTCTCCCCCTGCCGCAACATCATGGCTCGCCATCCTGCCGCGGGTCCGCGACCCACGCCACGCTCACGGCGTCAGGCGCCAGCACGAGCTGGTCGGGCCGGTCGTGATCAGGACGTCGTGCTCTCCAGCTTGTCGACCGCCTGGCCCGCGAGGTCCTCGAGCTCGGCTGCGTCCGACCCCGCGACTCCGCCGAGCAGGAACGCCAGCACGTTGTGGCCGATGACGACGTAGGCGACGTTCACCTGGATCGTGAACTCCGACGACGCGAACTCCATCCTCACGGCCAGCGTCTGGTCCCCGAGGTTGGCGAACGAGACCGGCGAGACCGTCACGTCGCTGACCTCTCCGGCAGCATCGGTGGTGGTGAACTCGGGGCACTCGGTGAAGGCGTCCGAGATGTTCTGCACGGCGTCCTCGTCGACCTCCTCGTCGTAGGTCGAGAGCGTGACGTTGAGAAAGGTCCCGAACGGCCCGCCCTTGCTGAAGTCGGCCTCGCCGTCCACTGCAGGGTCCCCGGTGCCCTCGTCGAGGGCGTCGAGCACCTCCTGGCACCGCGCAGGATCGATGGTGTCCTCGCTCTCGTCGTCCTCTTCCGACGCCTCCTTCGTCCATCCGCTGGGGAGGTCCTCGATGGTGAGGAGCGCGGCCTGGATCTGTTCCTCGGTCAGCTGCTCGCCGGCGGGGTCAGCGGGCGCCTCGGCCTGCTCGCCGTCATCGGCTCTGCCCTGCTCGTTCTCGACCCCGTCGGACGACTCGACGGTGGAGGCGCGTTCCGGGCGGTCCTCCCCACACGCCCCGAGGGCGACGAGGAGCAGGACGGTGACGGTGACGCGGAATGCGGCGATGAGCACGATGAGGTTCCCCCATGTCGACGGCGAAGGGCCACCGTAGGAGTGCCCACCGACATCGACTGGTGGATCAGCGCACCAGCGCGGGTCGCTTCGGGTCGAAGGTCCAGCCCGGCACGAGGTACTGCATCGCCGCCGCGTCGTCCCGCGCGCCGAGGCCGTGCTCGAGGTACAGCTCGTGGGCGGCCGCGAGGCGGTCCGGGTCGAGCTCGACGCCGAGGCCGGGTCGGTCCGGGACGGCGACCTGCCCGTCGCGGATGACGAGCGGGTCGCGGGTGAGGCCCTGGCCGTCCTGCCAGATCCAGTGCGTGTCGAGCGCGGTGATCTCGCCGGGGGCGGCGGCGCCGACCTGGGTGAACATCGCGAGCGAGACGTCGAAGTGGTTGTTCGAGTGCGAGCCCCAGGTCAGGCCGAACTCGTGGCAGAGCTGGGCGACGCGCACCGAGCCGGCCATGGTCCAGAAGTGCGGGTCGGCGAGGGGGATGTCGACCGAGTGCTCCCGCACCGCGTGGGCCATCTGGCGCCAGTCGGTGGCGACCATGTTGGTCGCGGTCCGCAGGCCGGTGGCCCGGCGGAACTCCGCCATCACCTCCCGGCCGGAGTAGCCGCCCTCGGCGCCGCAGGGGTCCTCGGCGTACGCCAGCACGTCGCCGAGCGGGGCGCAGAGCCGGACGGCGTCCGCGAGCAGCCAGCCGCCGTTCGGGTCGAGCGTGATGCGGGCGTCGGGGAAGCGGTGAGCGAGCGCGGTGACCGCGGCGACCTCGTCCTCGCCGGGGTGCACGCCGCCCTTGAGCTTGAAGTCGCTGAAGCCGTACCGCTCCTGCGCCGCCTCGGCCAGCGCCACGACGGCCTCGGGGGTCATGGCGGCCTCGCGGCGCAGCCGGCCCCAGGCGTCGGTCTCGTCGTCCTTGCGCAGGTACGGCAGGTCGGTCGCATCGGGGTCCCCGACGTAGAACAGATAGCCGAGCATCGGCACGTCGGTGCGCTGCTGGCCCTCGCCGAGCAGCTCGGCGACGGGGACGCCGTCCGCCTGGCCGGCCAGGTCGAGCAGCGCCGACTCGATCGCGGTGACCGCGTGGACCGTCGTCCGCAGGTCGAAGGTCTGCGCGCCGCGGCCGCTGGCGTCGCGGTCGGCGTACCGGGTCGCGACCTCCCGCAGCAGCGACCGGAACCGGGCGACCGGCTGGCCGACGAGGACCTCGCCGGCCTCCTCGATGGTGCTGCGGATGGCCTCGCCGCCCGGCACCTCCCCGAGGCCGGTGCGGCCCTCGGAGTCGGTGACGATCGCGATGTTGCGGGTGAAGAACGGCCCGTGGGCGCCCGACAGGTTGAGCAGCATCGAGTCGTGCCCGGCGACCGGGACGACCTCGACACGGGCGACGGTGGGACTGCTCATCGGGGCAGCTCCAGCGTCCCGTCGACCCGGCGCACGAGGCCCCACGGGTTGTCGTCGCGTACGGCGTCCGGCAGCAGCTCGGCGGGCACGTCCTGGTAGCAGACGGGACGCTGGAACCGCTCGATCGCGCGGGACCCGACGGAGGTCGTCCGCGAGTCCGACGTCGCCGGGAAGGGCCCGCCGTGCACCATCGCGTGCCCGACCTCGACCCCGGTGGGCCACCCGTTGAACAGGATCCGCCCCACACGGTCCTCCAGCACGGGCAGCAGGGTGCGCGCGGCCTCGGTGTCGCCCGGGTCGCCCGTCTCGGCCGAGGCGTCGTAGTGCACGGTCGCCGTGAGCTGGCCCTCCATCGCCGCGAGGCGCGGGGCCAGGTCGGCCGCCGAGGAGTAGCGGACGACGACGCCGAACGCGCCGAAGACCTCCTCGAACGCGTCGTCCGGGGCGTCGCCGGACACGACCGCCAGCGCCGGGGCAGGGGCCTCCTCGCCAGCCGCGGAGCCGCTCGCGACGACCTTCACGCCGTCCAGGGCGCCGACGCCCTCGACGCCGGAGCCGTACGCCGACGCGATGCCCGGGGTCAGCATCCGCTGGCCGGTCGCCTCGCCGACGGCACGCCCGGCGGCCGCGAGGAACGCGTCGCCCGCCTCGCCGGTCGGGAGGAACAGCAGGCCGGGGTTGGTGCAGAACTGTCCGGCGCCCAGCGTCAGCGAGCCGACGTACGCCGCGGCGAGCTTCTCCACCGTTTCTGCCGAATCGGCGAGTGCGCCGGGCAGGACGACGACCGGGTTGACCGAGGACATCTCGGCGTACACGGGGACGGGCTCGGGGCGCTTCGCGGCGACAGCGGCGAGGGCGAGGCCGCCGCCGCGGGAGCCGGTGAAGCCGACGGCCTTGATGCGCTCGTCGGCGACGAGCGCCTCACCGACCTCGTAGCCGGTGCCGGTCTCGCGGGAGTCGAGCAGGGTGAAGACGCCGGCGGGCAGGCCCGCGGCCTGGACGGCGCGGGAGGCCGCGGTCGCGACGAGCGCGGCGGTCTCGGGGTGGGCCGGGTGGCCCTTCACGACGACCGGGCAACCGGCGGCCAGCGCCGAGGCGGTGTCGCCGCCGGCGGTGGAGAAGGCGAGCGGGAAGTTGCTGGCCCCGAACACCGCGACCGGTCCGAGCGGCACCATCCGCTGGCGCAGGTCGGCGCGGGGGAGCGGGGTGCGGTCCGGCAGGGCGGGGTCGAGGCGGACGCCGAGGTGGTCCCCGGCGCGGACGACGCCCGCGAAGAGCCGCAGCTGGCCCGTCGTCCGACCGACCTCGCCGGTGATCCGCCCCTCGGGCAGGTGACTCTCGGCCACGGCGGCGGCGATGATCGCGTCCTTGTCGGCCTCGATCTCCGACGCGATGGCCTCGAGCAGCGACGCGCGCTCGGTGGGGGTGGTGGCCCGGAGCGCGGCGAACGCGTCACGGGCCGCGGTGGTGGCCGCCTCGACGAGGTGGACGGTGTCGGTCTGGGTCACGCGGGAACGCCTCCGATGCGCTTCACGAGGTCGGTCAGGGTGGTCAGCTCGAGCTCGGTCAGGTCCGTCAGCGGCGGACGCACCGGCCCGGCCGGGCGGCCGATGACCTGCAGGCCCGCCTTGACGATCGACACGGCGTACCCGCGCTGGGCGTCCCGCAGCTGCGTGTAGGGGATCACGAACTCGTTCAGCATGGCGTAGACGGCCGTCTGGTCCTGGCGGCGAACGGCGTCGTAGAACGTGAGCGCGAACTCGGGGACGAAGTTGAAGATCGCCGACGAGTACGTCGTCACGCCGAGCTGCAGCAGCGGCAGCGCGAAGACCTCCGCGGTGGGCAGGCCCCCGACGTACACGAGGCGGTCGCCCATGCGGGCGTAGGTGCGGGTCATCTCCTCGATGGAGCCGACGCCGTCCTTGAACCCGATCAGCGTGGGGTTGCGGTCGCACGCCTTCTCGACCGCCTCGGCCTTCAGCACGGCGTTCGCGCGGCTGTAGAACACGACGCCCAGCGACGAGGCCTCGCAGACGGCGGAGATGTGCTCGACGAGCCCGTCCTGGCTGGCCTCGGTGAGGTACGGCGGCATGAGCAGGATGCCGTCCGCGCCGGCGGCCTCGGCGGCCTTCGCCTGGGCGACCGCGTTGGCGGTCGAGCCGGTGGCGGGCGCGATCACGGGGGTGGCGCCGTCGACGGCCTCGACCGCGGCGCGCACGACGCGGTCGGTCTCCTCGAGGGTCAGCGAGAACCCCTCGCCCGTGCCGCCCGCGGCGAACAGCCCGGCCACCCGGTAGCCGCTGAGCCACGCGAGGTGCTCGCGGTACGCCGCCTCGTCGAGCTCGCGCTCGGCCGTGAAGTGGGTGACGGGGAAGGACAGCAGCCCGCTGCCGAGGGCGGCGGGGAGCTCGGACGGACTGAGGTGAGCCACGGGGTTTCCTCTCGGGCCGTACGACGACCCTCGCCGCACCCCTGTGACGCTAGGCACCCGCTCGATACCCGTCCAACACTCATTACGCATGCAGTAGGTCCCGCAGAGCATGGAGTCTCGTCGGGTCTCGTGGCTCGTCGCTGGCGCTCCTCACACCTCGACCTCCGCCGCCGCCGGTGGTTGAGGTGCGACGAGCGCTAGCGAGGAGCCTCGAAACCCGGTGAGACGGGAGTCGGTCGGGCGCGGGGGTTTCGAGGCTCGGGCCTGGCGGCCCTCACGCCTCGACCTCCGATCCACCGCCGGTGGTTGAGGTGCGACGAGCGCTAGCGAGGAGCCTCGAAACCCGGTGAGACGGGAGTCGGTCGGGCGCGGGGGTTTCGAGGCTCGGGCCTGGCGGCCCTCACACCTCAACCCCCGCGCCGGTGGTTGAGGTGTGACGAGCGCCAGCGAGGAGCCTCGAAACCCGGTGAGGGTCAGGCGTACGAGTCGTCCACCCGCTGCGCGGACCGCTGCACGAGGTGCAGGACGTTGCGCAGCATCGGCGTCATGGTGCCGCGCGCCCAGATGGCGTGCAGCTCCACCGGGCGGGCGGGGTCGGAGTCGGAGTGGCCGTCGGTCATGGGGGCCAGCGGCATGAACCGCACGCCTTGCACCCCGAGCGCCGCGGCGGTGGCCGGCACGAACGCCACGCCCTCGCCCGCCGCGACCAGCAGCACCGCGGTGAGGATCTGCTGCACGTTCTGGGTGATCCGCGAGTGGCCGTTGACGAGGAACCGCACGGTCAGCTCGTGGAAGTACCGCGCCTGCGTCGGGTGGTAGCTGATGACCGGGAGGCCGTCGAAGTCCTCCGGCCCCAGCGGTCCGGTCGCCGACGCCAGCGGGTGGTCGGCCCGGACGGCGACCCGTAGCGGCTCGCGGACCACCACCCGCGACGACAGCGCCGAGGTGTCGAACGGCGGCCGCGCCAGGCCGAGGTCGACCTCGCCGCGGCGGATCCCGTCGACCTGCCCGCCGGTGACGCGCTCGTGGAGGATCACCTCGACGTCCGGCAGGTCCTGCCCGAGCAGGCCCAGCAGCGGGCCGAGGATCCCGATCGCGGAGACCGCGGTGAAGCCGAGGTGCAGCGTGCCCGCCGACCCGCCCTCCACGCGCCGGGCGTGGGCCACGGCCTGGTCGAGGGTGTTGACGAGGCGGTAGGAGTCCTCGAGGAACGCCGCGCCGGCCGCGGTGAGCGAGACCCGGCGGTTGTCCCGCTCGAGCAACTGTGCGCCGACCTGGCTCTCGAGCTTCTGGATCTGCCGCGACAGCGGCGGCTGGGTCATCCGCAGCCGCTCGGCGGCGCGTCCGAAGTGCAGCTCCTCGGCGACCGCGACGAAGCAGCGGACCTGGTCCAGGGTCACGGTCATGCCGTGACAGTATCAAGCAATAGCAGATAGGGCTTAGACAGGCATCGACGGTCGTACGTACGGTCCAGTGACGGCCACCACAGCACCCGATTCCGCAGTGGCCCCCACGGACACCCCAGGAGACACCATGACGAAGCTCGCAGCCCCGCTCCGGACGGCGGCGCTCCTCGCCGCGGGCGGCCTCGCGCTCAGCGCCTGCAGCGGCGTGCAGAACACCGCGGGCGGCAGCGGCGGCGGGGACACCTACCCCACCGGTTCCGTCGAGATGCTCGTCGGCGCCGACCCGGGCGGCTCGTCCGACCTGATCAGCCGCGCGGTCTCCGACGGGCTCGGCAACGAGCTCGACGGCAGCTTCCCGGTGATCAACCGTCCCGGCGCGAACGGCGCCCTGGCCGCCGGCGAGCTCGAGAACGCCGAGCCCGACGGCTCGACCATCGCCATCCAGAACGCCTCGCTGTTCGCGATCACCCCGCTCGCCGTCCCCGAGGACGAGGCCACCAGCATCGACGACTTCGACGTCGTCGGCGGCGTCTCCCGCGACGACTACGTGCTCGTCACCAACGCCGACTCCGAGTACCAGTCGCTGGAGGACCTCGAGGGCGCCGGCTCGCTGCGCTACGGCACCACCGGCGTCGGCACCGGCTCCCAGCTCGCCCAGGCGCTGCTGTTCGGCGACCTCGGCGTCGACGCGACCGACGTCCCCTTCGACGGCGGCTCGCCCACGCTGACCGCCGTCCTCGGCGGCCAGGTCGACGTCGCCGCCCTGCAGATCGGCGAGGCGATCGAGAACGTCGAGTCCGGCAACCTCACCCCGCTCATGGTCTTCGGCCCCGAGCGCGTCGAGTTCCTCCCCGACGTCCCCACCGCCACCGAGGAGGGACTCGAGGTCGAGGTCGCGCAGTACCGGTTCATGACCGTGCCGACCGGCACGCCGTCCGAGGTGACCGACCGCCTCACCGAGGGCATGGAGGCGACGTTCGCCACCGACGAGTACCAGGCCTTCAACGAGCAGAACAGCCTCACCCCGATGGAGATCAGCGGCGACGAGGTCGTCGCCCAGCTGGAGGAGGACCGGGAGCGGTACGCCGGTCTCATCGAGGAGTACGGCATCAACCTGGGCGACGCGTCCTGACGCTCGGGCCGGTGCACGAGCAGGGAGGGACCACGATGACCGTCGTACGAGCAGAGGGAGGAGCCGCCATGAGCGACCCGAAGCGTGCCGAGGCCCAGCAGACGGCCGAGACCCCGGCGCCTGACCTCCTCGACGAGATCCAGGCCGAGGTCGCCAAGGACCTCGAGGACGAGAAGGACCCCGGCGGGACGGCGTACCAGGTCGTCGGCGCCCTCGTCGGCCTGGCGCTCGGCGTCGGCGGCATCGTGCTCTCGCTCGGCTACGGCCTCGGAACGCTCCGTGAGCCCGGCGCCGGGATGTGGCCGCTGATCGTCAGCGTCCTCATCACCGTCCTGTCCGCCGCGCTGCTCGTGGTCGGCCGCACGCTCGACGACTCCGAGCGCTTCCGCAGGGCGAGCCTGCTGCCGGCCGTCGGCGCGGCGACGTTCGTCGCGCTGGCGTTCCTCATGCCGGTGATTGGCTTCGAGATCCCCGCCCTGCTGCTGTGCGTGGTGTGGCTGCGGTTCCTCGGCGGCGAGACCTGGCGCAGCACGATCGTGGTCTCGGTCGTCACCGTCGCCGCGTTCTACGCCCTGTTCCTCTACGGGCTGCGCGTGCCGCTGCCCCACCTCTTCGCCTTCTAGGCCCGGGAGCTCCACATGGACGTCAACGCCTTCGTCGAGGGGTTCGGGGTGGTCCTCCAACCCTCGAACCTGCTGTTCTGCCTCATCGGCGTGCTGATCGGCATGTTCATCGGGGTCCTGCCCGGCCTCGGCCCGGCGGCGACGATCGCGATCCTGCTGCCGGTCACGTACACGATCGAGGACCCGGTCACGGTCGTGATCATGCTCGCCGGCATCTACTACGGCGCGCAGTACGGCGGCACGATCACCTCGGTCCTCCTGCGGCTGCCGGGGGAGGCCTCCAGCGTCGTCACCGTCTTCGACGGGTTCGCGCTGGCCAAGAAGGGCAAGGCAGGGACGGCGCTCGGCATCGCCGCCATCGGTTCCTTCACCGGCGCCACCGTCTCGATCATCCTGATGTCGCTGATCGCCCCGCTCATCGCGGGGTGGGCGCTGGGCTTCGGTCCGCCGGAGTACGCCGCTCTCGCGCTGCTCGGCGTCCTGCTCGTCGCCACCGTCGGCAACGGCAACGCCCTCAAGGCCCTCATCACCGCCGCCGTCGGCCTGCTGCTCGCCACGCTCGGCCGGGACTCCTTCACCGGCACCGAGCGCTTCACCTTCGACAGCCTGCAGCTCGCGGACGGCCTGAACTTCGTCGTCATCGCGATGGGCCTGTTCGGCGTCGCGGAGATCCTGCATAACCTCGAGCAGCGCGCCGGCAAGGCGCAGCCGCCGGCCGTCGTCGGCAACGTCTGGCCGAACAAGGCCGAGCTCAAGCAGTCCTCCGGTGCCATCGGACGCGGCTCGGTCATCGGCTTCGTGCTCGGCGTGCTGCCGGGTGGCGGCGCAGTCCTCGCCTCGCTCGTGGCGTACGCCGCAGAGAAGCGCCGCGCGAAGGACCCGTCCCGGTTCGGCCGCGGCGCCATCGAGGGCGTCGCCGCCCCGGAGACTGCGAACAACGCGGCCGCGACGTCGTCCTTCATCCCGCTGCTGACGCTCGGCATCCCGGCGAACGCCTCGATCGCGATGCTGTACGCCGCGCTGCTGATCGCCGGTGTCCGGGTCGGCCCGTCGCTGGTCGAGGACAACCCGGACATCTTCTGGGGCGTGATCAACTCGATGTACATCGGCAACCTGTTCCTCCTGCTGCTGAGCATCCCGCTGGTGGGGATCTTCGTCCGGTTGCTGCGGGTGCGCCCGGCGATCCTCGCCCCGCTGACCGCGCTGATCACCGTGCTCGGCGTCTACACGCTGAACAACTCGGTCTTCGACATCTTCGTGATGATGTTCTTCGGCGTCGTCGGCTACCTGATGAAGAAGACCGGCTTCGAGCCCGGCCCGCTGGTGCTGGCGTTCGTGCTCGGCGCGCTCGTCGAGGACAACTTCCGCCGCTCCATGCTGATCTTCGGCGGCGACCCGCTCGGGTTCTTCACCCGGCCGATCTCTGCGACGCTGCTGGTGGTCTTCGTGATCGTGGCGGTGCTGCCGCTGGTCAAGCTGGTCCTGGACCGTCGTACCGCCGCCCTGGCGCACGACAACTCCAAGCGAGAGGACGTCACGCTGTGACCATCCTGATCGGATACGTCCCCACCCCCGAGGGCGAGGCCGCCCTGGACGCCGGCCTGCGCGAGGCCGGCCTGCGCGGCGAGGACGCCGTCATCCTCAACAGCCCCCGCCGCGGCGTTCCCGTCGACGGCTCGCTGCTCGACTCCGCCGCGAGCTCCACGCTGATCCAGCGCGCGAAGGACGCCGGCGTCACCGCAACCGTCGACCAGGCCGAGCACGGCTCGCACCTCGTCGACACCTTCGTGAGCCTCGCCGAGAAGCACTCCGTCACCCTCGCCGTCATCGGCCTGCGCCGTCGTACGCCGGTCGGCAAGCTCGTCATGGGCAGCAACGCCCAGCGCCTGCTCCTCGAGCTGCCCGTCCCGGTGCTGGCGGTGAAGCCGAGCTGATGTCCGCCCTCTCGACCACCCGTGTGTCACGGGTGGTGATCACCCCTGTCGCCTTCGCGGACCCGCCCCTGCTCAACGTCGTCGGCGTCCACCAGCCGTGGGCGCTCCGGGCGATCGTCGAGGTCCACACCGACGACGGCCTGCTCGGCCTGGGGGAGACGTACGGCGACGACGCCCAGCTCGCCCGCCTGCGGGCGGTGGCCGACGAGCTCGGCGGCCACTCGGCGTACGACCTCATCGGCCTGCGCCGCCTCGTCACCACCGTCCTCGCGAAGGAGACCGGCGGCCAGGCGGGGGCGTCGTTCGGCGGGATGCTGGACGTCGACTCCGCCGTCGACGTCGTCTACTCGCCGTTCGAGGTGGCGCTGCTCGACATCCAGGGACGCCGCGCCGGCGTCCCCGTCGCCGATCTGCTCGGCGGCCGCGCCCGCGACGACGTGCCGTTCTCCGGCTACCTCTTCTACAAGTGGGCCGGCCACCCAGGCGCCGAGCCGGACGCCTGGGGCGAGGCCCTCGACCCCGACGGCATCGTCGCCCAGGCCCACAGGATGGTCGACGGGTGGGGCTTCGGCTCGCTGAAGCTGAAGGGCGGCGTCTTCGAGCCCGAGGCCGAGTGCGAGGCCATCGAGGCGCTCGCCGCCGCCTTCCCCGGCATGCCGCTGCGCCTGGACCCGAACGGCGCCTGGACGCCGCCGACGTCCATCAGGGTCGCGGAGCGGCTGGCGGACACCCTGGAGTACCTCGAGGACCCCACCCCCGGCATTCCCGGCATGGCCGAGGTGGCGGCGTCCTCACCGCTGCCGCTGGCGACGAACATGTGCGTCATCGCCCTGGACCACCTGCCCCCGGCGGTCGCCCAGGATGCGGTGCAGGTCGTGCTGAGCGACCACCACCTGTGGGGCGGGCTGAAGCGCTCGGCGCTGCTGGCCGGGATCTGCCAGGTGTGGGGGATGGGGCTCTCGATGCACTCCAACTCCCACCTCGGTGTCAGCCTCGCCGCGATGGTGCAGCTCGCCGCGTCGTGCGAGAACCTCACCTACGCCTGCGACACCCACTACCCGTGGAAGACCCAGGACCTCATCGTCCCTGGCGCCCTGACGTTCTCCGGCGGCTCCGTCGCCGTGCCGCGTACGCCGGGCCTCGGCGTCGAGCTCGACCGCGACATGCTCGGGGTGCTGCACGAGCAGTGGCAGGTCTGCGGGTTCCGCGAGCGCGCGGATACGGCGTACATGCGGAGTGTTGAGCCGGGGTTCGAGGTAAACACCACAAGGTGGTGACGGCGGCTCCCTCAGCTCAAGCGGACCAATCTGTGCTGCATTATCGTATCCCGGGCAACGTGGGGTGACTTGGCCCGGCGTCGATGGCGATGCAGGCGACAGGAATCCTGGCGTCTCAGGACGCGCTATGTAAGCGCCGCAGGATCAACTCCGGTGGCCATACACATCCGCTCGAAGTGTTCGCTGTCCACAGCTTGCAGAAACTCCATACAGCGTCGGATCTGACCGTGAACCGCGCGCGCGTCAAGAACGTCGACCGTCTCGCTTCCTTCGCCGTGGGAGTAGCGGTTACAAAAGTCATAAACGTCGCGATATGGCTCCCCGTCCTGCTCCTTGACCATGGCCTCTAGCGCTCGCGAGAAATCGCCTAGGTGCGGGGCCTTGTAACTGGCGAACACCTCGAGAATTCGTCGAGTTGCGTTTGGGAGCAGGAACAGGCGTTCGTGGTCTTCAGAGTCCGCCACGCCGGCCATCACCATTGCGAAGAGGTACGAGTACTCGGAAGTATTATTGAGCAGCAGGCGCGGCAGTTTGCCTACCTTTGACCGACGGCCGCCGTCCGATGAGGCTGCGTACATCTCCAAGAAAGATACCTTCGGAAAGCGAATCTCATCGGCGTTTCCTTGAGTCATGCGTTTCATCGACTTTCCCCATGCGCTGTTCTGTGATTTTACAAACAACCGGAGCAAACTGAAGTCATGCGTTAGTACGATGTACTGCCCAAAAATCTTCAGGGTGTCGATGAGCCACTGGTGGGTGGCGAACAGCGCCTCGCGATCAAGCGAGCTCGAAGGGTCGTCGATTACAACGATCCGCTGCGATGGGTCACCGCCGGGCACCTGTTCGTCCTCGAGCTTTCTCAAGAAGTACAGCAGGGACAAGGTGGTTCGCTCGCCCTCGCTGAGGTCGGTACCAGGCGTGTCACCACGCCGGCAGGCGTATGACTTGCCGTCCGCAGTGACTGCCACGGTGAGATGGTCCTTACCGTAGACGCGAGCGAGATCACGAGTAAGCGTGTCGGCCATATCCTTAGTCGTGAACTGGGCCTCTCGAACCTTTTCCAATCGAGTCTCTGCGAGCGCGGCCGCTTTTTTGCGGGTCGCGGTCATTTCGGCAAGGTCTGCGGCCTGCTTCTCGAGGGCTTGGAAAGCTACGCTCTCTGAACCAATGAGATGGGCGAGAACGGCCTCCTTCCGCTGGGTCGTCACCTCCTCGTGGCGACGCGCCTGATCGTTGTGTTCGTCGACGGCTTGAGTGAGCACCGTCGTGGACGGCGCGTCCGAGAGAACTTGCCAATCCGGTGCCGCGGGCGTCGCACTTGGGTCCGCCGCCTTGGCATCAAGTACGCTCATAACGGCTTCAAGGGCATAGATGCGCGAATTGACGTCGTCTGTGGCGAGCGTCAGGGCGTCGGCATACGGCCCCTGGAGGTCGCCCGCAAGACTCGTGACAGTCGGCAAGGATGCGTGCCAGCCGCTGATCGCCTGCTTCTCGCGCGTCATCACGACAAGGAGCTCCTTCGCCTTGCTACGGATGTTGAGCCAGCTCTCATCGAAGTGCCGTGCCAGCTGCGCCCGGCGTTTCTCAGAGACCAGTCCATCGCAGAACAAGCAGTGGTCGACACCTTCGTGTAGGGCTAGCCCGCGCTCAACCCATGTTTGCTGGATCGGATTGCCGTCGAGCGCCGCGATGGCGACCCGCGTCGGCGTCTCCGCGAGCAGATCCGCAAGGTCAGCGAGCTTGCTGGCAGCGCCCGCGGGAGGCGGAACTACGTCGGCGACCGGCGCCGGTGCGCCCTCGCCCAACCGCTTCAAGGCCTCTGAGTGGACCTCGCTGTCCGGGATTTCGCCTCTGAAGGAACGGAGATCCTCTTGCACCTTCGGGACGCTGTAGCGATTCCTCGTGAAGTGGTTGTAGTCGAACGCCCTAAGCTGGGCGACGATTCTGTCCTGAACGCCTTTCGCTAACGCATTGACCTTGCTAGCGGCGGCGACACGCTGCTTCTCAGCCCCGTCTGCCTGCTCACGCAGGGTCGCGATCTCTTCGACCAGCCGCTCCTCCTCTTCCTTTGCATCAATGGCCTCACGTCCCAACGTCACGATTGCCGAGGCGCTGGCGCCGTCGAGGAACGCGGAGAGGTTTCCCTCGACCCACTTTCGTGTGAATACCGCCATCGCAGGCGACGGACTTGTCCCGCCTGTAGCGACGTTGGTGCGCTGCTTATCGTCGCCCTCCCACACCACGCTGGTCGCGGCAGAGTCCTCCGCGAGGCTCAACAGCAGTTCAGACAAGGTCGATTTGCCGCTTCCATTGTGGCCGTAGACGACCGTCTTACAACCGGCCGGGAGGTCCTCTGGCCAGAACCCGCTATCCAGTGACCGCCAGGGGTCCTTGATGTCCAGTCGGCGCAACATGGCTAGAACCTAGTCGCTGTCGCTGTCGCTGTCGCTGTCGCTGTCGCTGTGCGGCGTTACGCAAACTCTCGGGTCTCCTGCTCACACCCTGGACTTTGACGCCCCTGCGACAGTTGCGTTGATCCGGCCTAAAGACGAACAGGGGCTCGGCGGACTCGTTTCGACAGCCGGGATCGTCGTCCCGCAGCGCCGAATTGGCCCACGATCGAAGGCATCGTTGACGCCGCAGACGTCTCCTCCCGTCGGCGCTTCGCCTCGAGAAGACCCCATCACATGGACGACGCCGCATTCGGCGTGGCCCTGGCGGGTATCGCAACCCGCAGAGAACCTTGATGAGACGATCAGCATCGTCACCGAGATTGCAGAGGCTGGCGGGCCGCCATTGGGTAGTTCTACGGCCGCCGCGCCCCAACACGCACCTCGACCGGACCATCACGCACTGGCCGGCGCTGACATACGCCGGGGGCGTGCGGCCGCGAAACTCGTACAACAACCTCGTCTCGACACGTAAAGATGGTTCTATGACGAGTCCACCGCACGACCCGTCCCCGCCGATCCCCGCACCTGCGACCGGCCACGACTCAGACGCACGGGCCGAAGCTGACCTCGCGACGCCCGCCGCGGACCTCACCGACACGAGCCCGGCACGCGACCCGGAGTGCGTGGACGGTGACGAGCCCGTCCCTCCGGACCCCTACGTCTTCGAACCGGACGACCTCGATCCCGCAACCGCGGTCCTCGATGTCGTCTTCGCCGACCTGGTCGATGGTTGGGGATGCTGGAGCCTGGTCGAGCAAGCCGTGGCCGAACTCGACCCGGCTCCACCCACACCGCTTATCAACGCGCTCCGCGATACCTGCGTACACGGGCTCACCGTCTCCACGCTGGGTCAACTTCCCGACTGCACATTCGGCAGCGACAGCCAGTTCTCCTGGGCCGGCGTGGTCCCCATCGCGGACAGCGACCCGGAACTTATCGCGCTCTGGCGAGCCGTGCGTCCCGTCCTGACCGCACCCGCCGCACGAGCTCGCATCAACGACCTGCTGTTCACCGTCCGCGACGGGAAGGTCGGCACCCACGCGCGCGACGCCATCAACGCCTACCTCGAAGCCATCGACGGACGGGTTGATGACCTCTCCACCACGGCATGCCTGATGCGAGCCCGGTCCCTCGCACGCCTCACTCGCAACACCACAGCCGAAGAAGCGGTGCTCGCCGAACTGCACCGTCGAACCAGCGAACTACTCGCGGGCGACGGCATGTCTCATCCCGGAGTCCTCTACCCCCTCATCTCAGCCCTATGCGAGCCAACCCAGGCCTCAGTCCCGGCAGACGCCCCCACACCAAGCCAGTACCTAGACCAGATGGCAGCTGTCGAGGTCCGCGGTCACCTGGCGGCAGAACTCGCCACCCTGCGGCGGCGGCAGGCCGCCGCCGAGCACGGCAACGGAACACCTGAGCTCGCCGCACGGATACGGGAGATCGACCTCGATCAGGTCGAGGCGCACCACCGGAACTCTGCACGAGCCACACATCCAGCCTCACGCATGCATCACCTCAAGGAGGCGATCCAACTCGCGGACAGCCGCGGACTCACCGCCCGCGCGGCCGAGTTGACCGCAGAGATGCAAACCATCAGTCCCGATGATCTCGCCATGGAAGTCATCCGCACCGAAAGCGCCCTTCCAGCCTGGGTTCCAGAAAGCTACCTAGCACGATTTACACGCTCACCCGACTGGCGCGCCGCGCTCGGCTACTTCTTCACCTCCGAGGTCCCCAGTGGCGACGTCACGGATTTGCGCTCCTCCGCGCGACCGCTCTGGAGCATGTTGTCGAGGCTATTCCCGACCGCTCTCCACGGAGCCGACGGGCTACCGGTCGTCACACTCAACTCCGACGAAGCCAAGGCAAAGCACGATCTGGCCCAAGTGACCCAGATGCGGGCCGAGTTTCATGGCCGGAACCTCGCGATCGCACTAGTACGCATGCAGACCAGATACGGCCGACCGAGCACCGACGATATCACCGGTCTCCTGCTCGATCTCGGGGCAGCAGACACACGTCTGGCGCGGAGCCTCGCCCGCGGATTACACCACTTCTGGAATGAAGACTACGAAGCATCGGTCCACGTCGTACTTCCCAAGATCGAAGCAGCCGCACGTGGCTTGCTCCGCAGCCTGGACGAGGGCATCTACCGCGTCCAAGCTGGCAAGGACCCGGGAGGTTATGTGGGGCTGTACAGCCTTCTGGAGAACCTCGAGCGGCTCGCCCTGGACGAGTCATGGGCATGGTTCTTGAGGTGGCTCTTGCTGGGACCCATCGGCGTCAACCTTCGCAACGAGGTCGCCCACGGGTTCGTTTGCGACATCAGCCCGACGTACGCGGCACTCGTCCTACGCGCAGCTGCAGTACTCATCGTCGCCGCACCCCAAGCCACCGACGTCGGCCGCAGCGTCGCAGTGAGGCCCACCACTCCGACGAGCGCCGCGGCCATCCGCGCCCTCGACCACGTGTTCACCCAAGCCCTCGACATCGCCATCACCGTCGAGCGGCACACACGCCGGGCGCTCGCGTCCGTATGTCGCGCGCTCGATTAGACCTAGACATCGCCGGTGCGGGCCCAACCGCCACCAATGACCGCCCGCAGGGGCCCGCTGAAACTACCGCGTCAGCCGCCGCCGCGGGTTTCCCAGGTGGTCCCGCATAGCCCCGCTCGCGGTCTCAGCGTCCCCGGTCGGGGTGGGTCGCGGTCGACTCGGTCAAGGTTGTGGTGAGTCAACGCCAACTTATTGAGGCGAAGTGAAGGGTGCGGCGATGGTGGCGGGGACCTGTTAGCACAGGTCGGTCATCGATTCCGTTCAACTCCCACCTCGGCGTCATCCTCTCGGCCATAGTGCAGATCGCCGCATCGCGTCAGACCTGGTCTGCGTCAAAGAACGGCAGCGGAGACCGGACTAGAGGCGGTCTTTGTCGGACATCGCTCTCGCGTGTGGGAGCACTAAGCGACAGAGTGCAGCCCTTCACCGAGTCTCTTGAGAATCCTCGGCGACGAAGCATGGTCCGCCCCCAATCTGCCTTCCTGCGTTTTTGCGGCCATGCCCAGGTCTCATGGGGTCGCATGGGTTAGGTTTGGCGCATGTCCGCGCTGGCGACCGCTCCAACGATATTCCTGAGTTACGCACTCGCTGACCGCGAGACGGCCTTGAAGATTACTGAAGGGCTCATTGAGAGGGGGCTGAACGTCTGGCGTGATCAGCAAGGAATCAACCCGGGCGATTCTATCGCCGAAACTGTAGCTGATGCAATCTCGTCACGCGACGTGCTGGTGATCCTTGTCTCGCGCGCTTCCATGCATTCGCGCATGGTGGCCGCGGAACTTTCGAACGCGCTCGATCGCCGCGATATTGAGATTGTTCCAGTTCTGCTGGAGGCTGCCGAGGTGCCGGTCGGACTGGCGGGAAGGCAAGCGGTCTACTTCGCAGGCAGCACCGTCGATGTCGATCGGATTTTCAATCGAGTCATGGACGGTTGGGAAAGTTTCAACCTAAATTCTATGGCTCCGAATCAATTTGAGAGTCTAGTTGAAGAGTTTCTACAGTCGTGTGGCTATGTCCTAGAGCGCACGGACGGTTCGGCGGACAGTGGAGTCGACCTGCATGGCTATTATCAGGATGAGTTGCAACTGCTGCTACCGGTGCCGGTATTCATTAAGATTGCATCCGGAAGGGCGCAGCGAGTGAGTCCGCGCGATATGGCAGCGTTCGCCGACTATTTGAAACCTCGTCAGGGCGTTGGCCTCTTTGTCACGACTTCTCAACTCACGTCTGTGACGCGAGGATTTTTGGAGCAACTCCGTGCGAGCGGCACGCAGCTGCAAGTTCTCGACGCGCCCAGATTGCGATCGCTAGCACGCGTGAAGGGCGTCACGACTGACCCGTCAAAGGATTGGTAATGATGGGCGTCAACTACAACGACTTGCGTAAACGCCTCGGGGAGTGTCCAGCGGGGAGCGATGGCTGGTCCAAGTTCGAGCAAGTCGGATTGGAGGTTCTAGAGGCGGTACTTGTGCCTCCTCTTGAGCCCGCGATGGTTCAGTCGAGAACATTGGAGGGGGTTGAGCGGCGTGACGCTGTCTTCCCCAACCGAGTTCGAGATTCGAGTTCGACTTGGGGCATCCTTCACGCGGACTACAAGGCGCGGCTGATTCCTGTTGAGTTCAAGAACTATGACAAGTCCGGTATCGGAAAAGACGAGGTGAACCAGGCCGGTATTTATCTTCGAAGCCCGTGGGGGAAGCTTGCGATGCTTTGTCGCAACAAAGAGCCTAAGAAGTCGGCTTACAGGCAACGCAACACGATATATAACCACAGTGGAAAGGTAATTCTGTTCGTCACGCTGGCAGACCTGCTGGAAATGCTAGACATTCTCGAGCGCGGCGAGAATCCGTCTGACTTCGTGCTCGATAAGGTGGAGGAATTTCTTCTGCAGCACGATTAGACGATTTGAGCTCTCCCGCGCGCTTGACTGGCTGGCCCGGATCGAGCACTTTCGCACCATTTCCTGACAGGAACGTGCTCCCTAGACAGGGGCCTATTCCCCAGGGCGTCGGCGCGAGACTGTGTCAACTCATTATTAGTACTTGCATGGCACGTCTGTGTAACTAGACATGGCGACGAAGTGCGCCGATCGGGTCAACTAGAGCGATAGTCGGCGCCGCGTGTTCCCAAGGTGCACCCGCATGGCCGCCCGCGCGGTATCGACGTCCTTTGCGCAGACGGCGTTCGCGACCTGTGCGTGCTCGCGCTGCACCCGGGCGACGTGTTGGGCCTCGGAGTGGGAGTGGGCGTCGCCGAGGCGTGTGCGGGGCAGCATGATCATCATCGGCCCGAGGGAGTCGAGCAGGTCGAGGTAGAAGCGGTTGCCGGTGGCGGCGGCGATGGCGCGGTGGAAGGCGAAGTCGGCCTCGACGGCGTCCTCGGGGGCGGCGGTCTCGAGCTGGGCGAGCGCCGTACGGACGGCCTCAGCTGACTGGGGGGTGATGGCGCGAGCGGCCAGGGCGGCGGCCTCGCACTCGACGCCGAGGCGGAAGTCGAGCATGGCCAGGACGTCGTGCTGGGAGCGGATGGCCGACGACTCGAGCGAGAACGTCGACGGTTCGGGGACGGCGAGCACGAACGAGCCGCGTCCCTGGTGGGTCTCGACCAAGCCCTCGGCGCGGAGCTGGCCGACGGCCTCGCGGACCACCGTCCGCGAGACGCCGTACGTCTCGATCAGCTCCGCCTCGCTCGGCAGGCGGGTGCCGGGGGCGAGGTCGCCGGCCAGCACCCGGTCCTTCAACCCGGACACGACGCGGGCGGCCAGGCCGCCGGGGGTCCTGGTCACGGGCGACCGATCGAGGCGGTCTCCTCGGTCAGGTCCCGCATCCGCTGAGTCAGGGTGAACCCCAGACCCGGACGGTCCGGCACCCACATCCGCCCATCACGGATCTCCGGCTGCTCCTCGAACAACGAGGCCAGCCACTCGAAGTGCTCCACCCACGGCTCGGTCGGGTACGCCGCCGCGAGGTGCAGGTGGATCTCCATCGCGTAGTGCGGCGCCAGCGCCAGACCGGCGTGGTTCGCGAGCGTCGCGAACTTCAGGAACGGCGTGATGCCGCCGATGCGGGGGGCGTCGGGCTGCACGATGCCGCGGTATCCCGCGTCGATCAGCGCCATGTGCTCACCCACCGAGGTCAGCATCTCGCCGGTGGCGATCGGGGTGTCGAAGGTGCGGGAGAGGTCGGCGTGGCCGACGGCGTCCCAGGCGTCGAGGGGCTCCTCGATCCACACCAGGTCGTGCTGCTCGAGCTCGCGGCACATGCGGCGGGCGCGGGCGCGGTCCCACTGCTGGTTGGCGTCGACCATGAGCGGGACGTCGTCGAGGTGCTCCTTGATCGCGGCGACCCGGTCGAGGTCGGCGCGCCAGTCGGGCTGGCCGACCTTGATCTTGATGGCGCCGATCCCGGCCTCGAGGGAGGCGGTGGCCTTCTCCTTCATCTCCTCGACGGAGGCCTGGAGGAAGCCGCCCGAGGTGTTGTAGACGCGGCACGAGTCGCGGTGCGCGCCGAGCAGCTTCGCCAGGGGGAGCCCGGCGCGGCGGGCCTTGAGGTCCCACAGCGCGACGTCGAGGGCGGCGACGGCCTGGGTCGCGACACCGGAGCGGCCGACGGAGGCGCCTGCCCACATCAGTGACTCGTAGATCTTCGCGATGTCGGAGGGGTCCTGCCCGATCGCGACCTCGGCGACCTCACGCAGGTGCGCGAACTGCGCTGGCCCGCCGGCGCGCTTGGAGTAGCTGAACCCCATGCCCTGGTGACCGTCCTCGGTCAGCACCTCGACGAACAGCATCACCGTCTCGGTCAGCGGCTTCTGCCGCCCGGTGAGGACCTTCGCGTCGCTGACGGGGTTGTCGATGGGCAGGACGACGTGCGAGAGGGTCAGATGACGGATGGCGTCGGCCACGGGGATCACTCCTACTTGTATGATGAGTGACGTAGTTATCGCATAAGTGCCGGGGAGGTGTCCAGTGGACCTGTTGACGGGCTTCGCCGCGGTCGTCGGCGTCGTGCTGGTCGGCGTCCTGCTCGGACACCTCAGGCTGGTCGACGACGCCGGGCGCCGGACCCTGAACGACGTCTCGTTCTTCGCAGCCAGCCCCGCGCTGATGCTGCTGGTCATCTCCGACGTCGAGATGGACGCCGACCTCGCGGCCAACGTCGCCACCGCCGTCGTGTCCCTGGGTGTCGCGATGGTCGCCTACCTGCTCGTCGCGCGGCTGGTGCTGCGCCGCGACGGGGGAGAGGCGCTGATCGGCGCGCTGACCGCGGGCTACGTCAACGCCGGCAACCTCGGCATCCCGGTCGCGGCGTTCGTCGTCGGCGACGTCGCGGTCGTCGTCCCGACGCTCCTGGTGCAGATGCTGTTCGTGCAGCCGCTGGCGCTGGCCTACCTCGACCGGCGCCGTGGGCGGGGTTCGGGCTTCTGGGCCGCCGTACGCCGCATCGTCACCAACCCGCTCACCGTCGGTGCCGCCATCGGGCTGCTGCTCGCGCTCACCGGGTGGCGGCTGCCCGCGCTGGTCGAGGAGCCGCTGTCGCTGCTCGCGGGCCTGGCGGTGCCCGCGATGCTGCTCGCGTACGGCGTCGCGATGCGGCTCGCGCCCCCGGTCGGCGGGTCCGGCCACAACGCCGAGGTCGCGGTCGCGTCGGCGCTCAAGCTGCTGGTGATGCCGCTGGTGGCGTGGCTGGTGGGGCTCGCGCTCGGCCTCGACGGCACGCTGCTGCTCGGCGTCGTCATCGTCGCGGCGCTGCCGACGGCGCAGAACATCTTCGTGCACGCCTCCCGCTACCGGATCGGCGAGGACATGGCCCGCGAGGCCATCTTCGTGACCACCGTCGCCGCGCTGCCGGTGTCGCTAGGGGTGGCGCTGCTGCTGGGCTGAGTCGTCGCCGGTTGAGGTGTGAGGCGCGCCAGCGCCGAGCCTCGAAACCCAGTGGGCTCGCCAGGCGCGAGGCCCGGGCGGCGCCGTCTACCGCTGAGGCTGGTCCGAGTGCTGGTAGCGAGGCTGCTGGGCAGGGCTCGCGACGTACCCGGGGGTGCCGCTACCCAGCGCGGCGTGATTCGCGCCGCTGGATGCAACCCCGGGCGAATTCGCGTGCGTCCCGGGGAGCGTGTTGGGCCGCCACGTGGGATCGAAGTCGGTGTGCTCCCACTTCCACCGGGCAATGCGCGGACCGACCCAGAAGAGGTAGATGCCGAGGGTGACGATGCTGAGCAGGAGCCACTTGATCCAGTTGCCGAACAAGCCCCAGGCGGAACCCAGGAAGACGAGGCGCTGACCGTCGATGTACGAGTGCTTCGCGCGCCAGCGCTCCTTCAGCACTAGAGCGAACGGATAGCAGATGCCGAACGTGCAGACCGTGATGAGCAACGCGAGGATGCCCGTTCCCAAGTAGGTTCCGGCTCCTCCGTCGAAGTGGAACCGCCCGGTGTTGCGCGCCATTGTTTCCCCCAGTGCATCTGTGAATGAGCCGTCGAGAATCGTGTGCCATCCAGACGCGCAAGACATCAGTGCACAGTTGTTTGTTACCAAGTTGTTCTCGCGGGGTGAGGCGATCCGGTCGGACGGCCCGCTGGCGCCTCTCGGATGAAGTTGCTCCGACGGCTGGCCGGCCCCCGGCAGCCGCCGCCCGCGCCCCATGACGGTTTCTGGTGAAGTCGGCGCTCAGCCAGTCGGAGTCGGGCCGAACGCGGTCGCGTGGCCCGGTCTCTGGGCTTGCTCGGCGGCGCGGTCCCTCCCGGTGGCCGAGAAGCTGCGGTATCAGTTCACGCGGCTGGCGTCTCGCGCGCTGCGGGCTTGCCGTGCGTGGCGAGGGCGCTGCCGGTGTCGCTGGGCTGAAGACATCCAACGGCAGTGGGCCGGCGCCGCACTGTGACGGACGCCCTACCAGCGCCCCGTCAGGATTTTGGGGTGATCGTTGCGAACCTGCCGACCGCGGTCCCCGCGTGGCGTCGCCTTCTCGGGCCGGTCCTGCTGATGCTCACCTGGGACGTCGTCGTGACGGTGGCCTACATGCGCGGGTGGCTCGGTTTCGAGTCCATCACCATCCAGTACACGCTGTACGGCACGGCCGTCGCGCTGTTCCTCGGGTTCATGGTGAACGCCGCCTACGCCCGCTGGTGGGAGGCCCGCACCCTGTGGGGGTCGATCACCAACCACTCCCGCAACCTGGCCCGCGAGGCCGTCACCCTCATCGACACCGACGCCCCGCAGGCACGTGCGGACCTCGTCGACGAGCTCGTCCGGGCCCAGGCCGCCTACGTCCACGTGCTGCGCACCAGCCTCCGCGGTCAGGACACGCCTCCCGAGCTCGGGCGCTACCTCACGGCGGACGCGGAGGAGCGGGCGCGGGCGGCGACGAACCGGCCCAACGCGGTCCTCAACCACATCGGCACCCTGGTCACCGAGGCGCGCAGGCGCGAGATGATCGAGCAGCTGCCTCGCGTGCAGATGGAGACCACGCTCGCGACACTGGCGGACGCCCAGGGCGGCCTCGAGCGGATCAAGAACACCCCGCTGCCCGTGCAGTACCGCTTCCTGCCCTCGTTCTTCGCGCGGACCTTCGCGATCGTCCTGCCCCTCGCGATCGTGCAGGACCTGCAGTGGCTGACACCGATCGGGTCTGGCCTGGTCGGGATGATGTACCTGCTCGCCGTCCAGGTCGGCAAGGACCTGGCCGACCCGTTCAGCGACGACGTGCACGACGTCCCCATGACCGCGATCTCCCGCACCATCGAGATCGACGTGCTCGAGACCATCGGGCACCTCCCGCCGGACAAGATCACCCCGCGCCGCGAGGTCCTCTGGTAACCGGTCCGCTCCCGGGAGGCGCCTACGGCGTCCAGCCCTCCGTCACCCGGTGGCCACCGTCGGCGGAGCGGGAGACCGTGAACTCGTCGAAGACCTCACCCACGGCCAGCGGCGTGGTGGCCGCGCCCGTCCGGTCGGCGACGTACGAGCGGTAGCGCAGCCGGTCGCCGGTCACGTCGATCACCTGGTACGTCGCGAAGCCGGTGCCGCTGCGGACCTTCGTCATCCCGTTGGTGAGCCACTTGTCGACCGTCGGGTCGGTCTCCACCCGGTAGTGCTTGCCGCCGGCGTTCGCGATCACGTAGACGGGCCCGTCGGTGACGCCGGCGACGTCCGTGCGGTCCTCGTCGTCGTACCCACGGGCGTAGACGTGGTCGTGGCCGGCGAGGACGAGGTCGACGTCGCGGTCCTGGATCACCCGCGCGAACGCCTCCCGGACCATGGGGTCGTCGCGTCCGTCGGAGGCGGAGTACGGCGGCTGGTGCACCGTGACCACGCTCCAGCGCGACGGGCTCGTCGCCAGCACGTGGTCGAGCCACGCCGCCTGCCAGCGCAGCCAGAGACGGCCGACGTCGTTGATGGGGCACGCCGTCCCGGAGCAGGACGGAAGGTTGCCCGGGGTCAGCATCGCCGGGATGGCGTTCCCGTGCAGCGCGACGAAGCGGACGCCGCCGTGGTCGACGGTGTAGACGGTGTCCGCGGCGACGGTCTCGAAGTGGGCGAACAGGGCGGCGTACTGGCGGGCCTCCGGGGTGTCGCCGACGGCGAGGTCGGCCATCGAGCCGATCGTGGACGTCGTCGGGCCGTTGCGCGGGAACTCGAACGCCGCCCGCCACGCGTAGAGGTTGCGGTCGCCGTACGTCTCGTGGTTGCCGATCGCCGCGACCTGGGTGGTGGTCGCGGCCAGCGGCGCCACGCCGTCGAACCACTGCTGCCACTGGGTCTCGCTGATCGGGCTGTCGACGAGGTCGCCGGCGTGCAGGGCCAGCGACGCGTGCGGCGCCTGCTGCTGGGCGGCGGCGACCACCCGCGGCCAGACCGAGTCCAGGCCGACCTGCGCGTCGCCGAAGTAGAGGAAGGAGAAGCCGCCCACGCCGCCCGGCGCGGTGGTGAAGCTGCGCCACGGCGACCAGCCGCCGACCGAGCCGACCCGGTAGCGGTACGTCGTGCCCGGCGCCAGCCCGTCGACGGTCGCGACGAAGTGCGGGCGCTGGTCGCCGTTCACGGTGCCGGCGAAGCTCGCCGGCA
Source organism: Nocardioides sp. CFH 31398 (assembly GCF_022436705.1). Classification (GTDB taxonomy): domain Bacteria; phylum Actinomycetota; class Actinomycetes; order Propionibacteriales; family Nocardioidaceae; genus Nocardioides. The sequence continues at coordinate 26,695 of NZ_JAKUHT010000034.1, forward strand.
CGGTCCGCGTGGTCCCGCCCGCGGCGGGCTCGATCTCCACGCCCGCGGTGGTGCGGGTGGTGTCACTGGCCAGCCACGAGATCGTCTGCGAGGTCGTGGGCGTCGCCGTCGGGGTGAGGACCACGCGCGACGGCAGCACCTCGACGGGGTTCGGATCGGTGCCGGACCTCGCCTCGGCGGTCAGCGACATCAGGTCGAGGTAGACGTCGGAGCTCGTGCTGGTGGACTGGTGCAGCGCGACCGACAGCACGTTCGTGCCGTCGACCAGGGCCTCGCCGGGGACGTCCACGACGCCGCGCTTCGGCGCGCTCGCGTTGGAGCCCGCGTAGCGACGGTTGACCCCGGCGGGCACGGCGCCGTCGTCCAGCCCGCCGACCCGGGTGCCGTTGACGTAGACCCGCACCCCGTCGTCGTACGCGATCGAGGCGCGCAGCCGCGCGATCCGGGAAGCCACGCCCGGGGCGAGGGAGAACGTCGTCCGGAAGTGGTAGGTCGGGATGGTCGGGGAGGCGGAACCGCTGACGGAGCGGCGTAGCAGGGTGGTCGGCACGTGGCCTCCGCCCAGGTCCTCGATCCGCCCGCCCTTGAACCCGAAGGAGCCGCGGGCGGACTTCCAGCCCGTCAGCGAGTAGCCGCTGCGGGTCCAGACCAGGGGATCCGCGGTGTTGCCGCGGGCGGGGTCGGAGTCGTCGTCGAGGTAGCGCCACGTGGTGCCCGCGGTGCTCACGAGGTCGCCGGTCGGCACCTCGGGCTGCTCGACGACGGGCTTGGCCTCGGCGGTCAGCGAGGACAGGTGGAACCAGACGTCCGACGACCACGACTCGGCCTGGTGCACCGCGACGGCGATGGTGTTGACCCCGTCGACCAGCACGTCGCCGGGCACGTCGACGGTCCCCGTGACGGGCTGCGCGACCGAGACGCCGGTGTACTGCCGGTTCACGCCGGGGGGCACCGGCGCGTCCTTGAGCCCGCCCACGCGCGTGCCGTTGACGTAGACCCGCACCCCGTCGTCGTAGCCGATGGTGGCGACGAGCCGCTCGGTCTGGGCGGCGACGCCGGCGTCGAGAGTGAACGTCGTGCGGAAGTGGTACGTCGGGATCACGGGCGCAGCGGAGCCGCTGATGTAGTGCCGCAGCAGGGTCCGCGGCACGTTCCCACCGCCGAGGTCGCGGGCCGCGCCGTTCTTGGCTCCGAACGGGCCGACACCCTGCTTCCAGCCGGTCGCGTCGGCGCCGGTGCGGGTCCAGGCCAGGGTGTCGGCGCTGCCGCGAGCGGGGTCGGAGTCGTCGTCGAGGTAGCTCCACGTCGCGGACCCGGTCAGCAGCGGCGCGGTCGGGAAGGCCGCGGTGACGGCGCCCTGTGCGGGTGGTGGCGGGGCCGTCGTCCCGGTCGCGATGAGCCCGGCGAGAAGCAGCCCGACGGCGGCGAGCAGCGCGGTGGGACCTCGGTGGGCACCGCGGGTCGTCGTACGGATGGACATGGCCGGCCTCCAGTCAGTCGGGCACGACCGGTGGACGCCGCCCCCGACGCAGTCAGTGTGATCCGGGCGGGTGGGCGCATCCAGGGCCCGGCGCGGTCTTGCGGATTTCCTTCAGCGGTGGTTCGCGTGCGGGCCAGTGCGCATCCCCACAACTGGTGAACTGGGGAGCTTCAGCGGCGAGTTCATCCTCGATGGCGAGAGGTGGGACTCGTCTCGGTACGCCGCGTGACACGGGTCGGCATCCTGGGTGAACAGCGCTTCCGGGTCGGCCGGAGCCAACCCAGTGCAGGGGCTGCGTCCCCGCCGGCGGTCGGCCTGCACGTCGACGGTGACCCGCCTCCAATCCGTCCCGCCCCAGCACGGGAGGCCTCGTCTTGCCCGGGCGGCGCGACCGGCGGTTACCCGCTGGCCACGTTCGAGACCCTTGTGCCGGAAGGCGACCAACGGCATCGCGTGGAGCAGGTGGGGGCTCGTCTCGCGGTGCTGGTCGTGCTCACGTACACCGCGCGTGTGTCGTTGCGGAACACGCAGCCGAACGCGCCCGTCGCGACCGCGCGGTCAACGCGGTGTCACGCGTGAGTGAGCCCGCTCGAGGCAGGAGGTCGACCCGCTACCGCACCACCCGGGTGATCTCGGTCGTGAACCACGACTCGAGTCGCCCGCCGCGGTCGCGGCTGCTGACGACGATGCCGGCCTCGCGGTCGAGGGTGATCTCGACGCCGTCCGGGAGCTCACCGGGCGCCGGCGTCCACCCGTCGGGCTGCTCGTGGCGCTCGCTGGCCTCCGAGAACACCAGCGGGCAGCAGGTGCAGACCGGGTCGTAGTCGTCCTCCGCGTGGGCCACGAACGACACCACCGGTCGACCGAAGAGCTCGCCCTCGCTTATCTCGGTGAGCCGGACGTCGTGGGACAGCTCGTCAGGGTCGAGCATCGCGCACCAGAGGTAGTTCGTCGGGTACGGCTCGACCGGCCGGAAGAAGGAGGACGGCGGGCGCTCGGTGTCGTGGAGGTCGCGGCCGCGTGCGACGTCCCGGCCCGTCAGGACGCCGTGCCGCAGGCTCACCTCGAGGTGCTCGCCCCCGCACGAGCGATGGACGAGGTCGAGCTCGGTCCACCGATACGGTGCGGACCGCGCGAGCTCGCGGACGTCGTCGGGGGTCATGGGAGCAAAGAATGTCACCGGGTTTCGAGGCTCCCTTCGGTCGCACCTCAACCAGCGATGAGGGCCGGTCGCACCTCAACCGGCGTCACCGTCTCGGCGCCCTGCCCGGCGGGCCGCACCGGCATGCCATCGGCGAAGACGGGCGCACCCTCGTGGTGTTCGCGCGCTGCAGGACGGCGACCGGGACGCCGTGCTCGGCAGCGCTGTCGATGGCGCGGGCGACGCTGGCTACTGCGTCCTCGAAGGGCGGGTGCTGCAGTTGACGCGATCCCTCGACGTCCTCGACCTGCACGTCGACAACGACGACGACGACGAGCGCGCGCTCGGCCACGGTGGATCTACCTGAGCGGACGGCGTCTGACGGTGAAGCCGGACGTCGACCAAGCCCTTCCGGACACTCACCCGACATACCCCCTGGGGGTACATGTTAGCCTCACCGATATACCCCCAGGGGGTACCTGGAAGGAGCAGCGATGCGGACCGAGACGCACCAGGCGGAACAGCACCACGACGAAGGCCACGCAGGTCACGGCGACCACGTGGCGATGTTCCGCCGGCTGTTCTGGGCCTCGCTGGCGCTGTCGGTGCCGACGGTGCTGGCGTCGTCGATGTTCGCGGACCTCGTCGGCTACGACCTGCCGGACGTCGCGGGCCTGTCCTGGGTCTCGCCGGTGCTCGGGACGGTCCTCTACCTCTGGGCCGGGCGGCCCTTCCTCACCGGTGGCTGGCAGGAGGCGAGGAGCCGCGCGCCGGGGATGATGCTGCTGATCGCCCTGGCGCTCACGGTCGCGTTCGTCGCCTCGTGGGGCTCGACGCTCGGCGTGCTGCCGCACCACCTGGACTTCTGGTGGGAGCTGGCGCTGCTGGTCTCGATCATGCTGCTGGGCCACTGGGTCGAGATGCGGTCGCTGGCCCAGACCAGCTCGGCGCTCGACTCGCTGGCCGCGCTGCTGCCCGACGAGGCCGAGAAGGTCGCCGACGACGGGGAGGTCACGGTCGTCGACCCCGCCACCCTCCGGGTCGGCGACGTCGTCCTGGTCCGCCCCGGCGGCCGGGTGCCGGCCGACGGCACCGTCGTCGACGGGTCGGCGTCCGTGGACGAGTCCATGATCACCGGCGAGTCCCGACCCGTCCGTCGCAGCACGGGCGACCCCGTGGTCGCCGGCACCGTCGCCACCGACTCGGGCCTGCGGGTCGAGGTCACCGCCACCGGCGACGACACCGCGCTCGCGGGCATCCGCACGCTCGTCGCCGACGCACAGTCCTCGGCGTCCCGCACCCAGCGGCTCGCGGACCGGGCCGCCGGGTGGCTGTTCTGGTACGCCGCCGGCGCCGCGCTCGTGACCGCCGCCGCGTGGGCGGTGCTCGGCTCGCCGGAGGACGCCGTCGTCCGCACCATCACCGTGCTCGTCATCGCCTGCCCCCACGCGCTCGGGCTCGCGATCCCGCTCGTCATCTCGATCTCCACCGAGCGGGCCGCGCGCGCCGGCGTCCTCGTGAAGGACCGCCTGGCGATGGAGCAGATGCGCCGCGTCGACACCGTCCTGTTCGACAAGACCGGCACCCTCACGGAGGGCCGTCCGGCGGTCACCGCGGTGGTGCCGGCGTCCGCGCAGCACACCGAGGACGACGTGCTCTCCCTCGCGGCCGGCGCCGAGGCGGACTCGGAGCACCCGCTGGCGCGGGCGATCGTCCGGGCCGCGTCGGAGCGGGGTCTCGACGTCCCCCGCGCGTCCGACTTCGCCTCGGAGCCGGCGGTCGGTGTGAGTGCCCGGGTCGGCGGTCGGCACGTGCGCGTCGGCGGGCCCGCCCTGCTCGAGGCGGTCGACGGCGACGAGCTGCCGGTCGCCGAGGAGTGGCGTGGCGAGGGCGCGATCATCCTGCACGTCGTCGTCGACGGCACCGTGACCGGTGCGCTGAGGCTCGCCGACGCCGTCCGCCCGGAGTCGCGGGTCGCGGTCGACGAGCTGCACCGGCGCGGCGTCGAGGTCGTCATGATCACCGGGGACGCCGAGGCGGTCGCGCAGTCGGTCGCGGCTGAGCTCGGCATCGACCGGGTGTACGCCGGCGTCCGTCCCGAGGACAAGGCGGGCCGGGTCGCCGAGCTGCAGGGCGAGGGACGCCTGGTCGCCATGGTCGGCGACGGCGTGAACGACGCCCCCGCGCTCGCCACCGCGGATGTCGGCGTGGCCGTCGGGGCCGGCACCGACGTGGCCATCGCGTCGGCCGGCATCATCCTGGCCTCCGACGACCCGCGGTCCGTGCTGTCGGTCGTGGACCTCTCACGGGCGACGTACCGCAAGAGCGTGCAGAACCTCGCCTGGGGTGCGGGCTACAACCTCGCGGCGGTGCCGCTCGCGGCCGGCGTCCTCGCGCCGGTCGGGTTCGTGCTGCCGATGTCCGTCGGGGCCGTGCTGATGTCGGTCTCGACGGTCGTGGTCGCCCTCAACGCGCAGCTGCTGCGTCGCCTCGACCTCCGCCCGCACGAGGCCTGAGCCCGCTCGCCCGCGGGCGCTCGGCCGGCGGGGCCCTGCTCGCGGCGGAGGGCCCCGTCTCGCAGCACGGTCGTCGGTTCGGTGTCGGGAGGTGCCGCTGGGTACCGTCGTGACGGTTTTCGAGGAGAGGATCGTGGACGCCGAGTACTGGCAGGCCCTGTGTGACGGCGACCGGCATGCCTCGCTGGCCGCCGTCCGACGCCTGCGTGCCTCCGGCCTGACGGCCGCCCAGATCGTCGCCGACCACGTCGTCCCCGCCCAGCGACTCATCGGCGACCTCTGGCTCGCGGGGGAGTGGACCGTCGCGGAGGAGCACGCCGCCACCGCGATCAGCGAGGGCGTCGTCCACTGGCTGGGGTCGTTCAGCGACCCGCCCTCGAGCGACCGGCCGCTGGTGCTGGTGTCGTGCCTCGAGAAGGAGCAGCACGCGCTCCCGGCGCTGATCGTCTCCGAGGCGCTGGTCGAGGCGGGCTACCGCGTCAACTACCTGGGCGGCTCGCCCGACCCCGACGACCTGGTGCTGCAGGTGGTCCGCCTGCGGCCGCGGGCGGTGCTGTTCAGCGGGTCGCTGACCTCCTCCCTCGGTCGCCAGAAGCGCCTGATGGCGCAGATCGGCACCCTCGGGCTGCCGGTGATCGTCGGCGGCGCCGGGTTCGGCAGCGACGGCAGCCGCGCCGAGGCGCTCGGCGCCACCGCGTGGTGCGCGAGCCCCGCCCACGCCGTCGAGCTGCTGCGGACGCTCCCCGAGCGCACGGAGCGGCTGCGGATGCCCGAGCCCACGATGGCCGACGAGGAGGCGGCGTGGATCGAGGAGCACCGCGCCCAGATCGCCGGGTACGTCGTCGCCGGCCTCCGCGACGCCGACCACTTCTCCGACGAGCTCGCGCGCTCGGCGCGGGGCTGGCTGGCCGAGCTGGAGGGCCTGGCCGACCACCTCGTCGGGTGCCTGTCCGCAGCACTGGTGACCGGCGACGAGACGATCATGGTCGAGGCCCACTCCTGGCTCGCGCAGGTCCTCGTCGCGCGTGACGTCGACACCGTGCTGCTGGTCGAGGCGTGGTCGTTGCTCGCCGAGTCGCTGCGCGGCCACCCGCTCGCCCGCGCCGCCGTGGCCTCCGCCGCGAGCTTCGCCGAGCAGTCGGTCTCGGACGACGCCGAGCCCGGGGCGTCCGGTCGGGGCGCCGCGGACACGCAGCGCGCGTCGAGCTCGGGGAGTGGGCCCTCGGACGCCGACGAGGACGCCAGGAACGACCCCGTCTAGCGACCCACCTGCGCCGCGTGACGTCGGGCCTGTGTCTGTCCTATGTTCGACCTGCGGGGGGCAGTCGCATGGGGTTCGAGGTGGAGGTCGAGTTTCGTGCCGAGGTCCGTGTCGCCCGATGAGCCGAGGCCCGTCGGGCGTTTCGTCTGGGACGCGACGACCGGGCAGTGGTCCTGGGACGCCGGCATGTACCACCTGCACGGCTACCGCGGGTGCGCCGTGGCGGTGGACACCGACCTCGTGCTCGAGCACAAGCGTGAGGAGGACCGCGCCCACGCCATGGTCCTGCTGGACGCCGCGGCCACCGGCGACCAGCACTTCAGCAACTACCACCACATCGTCGACGTCGACGGTAACGAGCGCACGGTGCTGACGGTGGGGACCTCCCGTCTCGAGCCTGTCGGGACGACCACGCCGCACCGGTACAGCCGGGGGTTCATGGTCGACGTGACGGACGACGAGGTCCGCAGCGCCCGACTCGCGGTGGAGCGCGCACGGCAGCACGCGGCGAGCATCCAGCAGAGCCTGGGTCTGCTGATGGGGACCCTCGGCCTCACCGAGGAGGCCGCGTTCGCGGTGCTCTCCCGCCTCTCCCAGCACCACAACGTCCGGGTCCGCGACCTCGCCCCCCGGTTCATGGCCGCCGCGGCGTCGACCGCCACGAGGTCCCCGCGGGACCTGACGGAGCTGCTGACGAAGGAGGCCACGGCCCTCGCGCTGGAGCGCCGGCAGCAGCTCGCCCCGAGCCCGTCCGGCCCGCGTCCGTAGCCCGTCAGCTGCGGGGGCGCTCCTCGGGGTCGTCGTAGCGGACGGCCTCGTCGGGGAAGTCCTCGCCGACCGGGTGCCCGGCCGGCTGCTCGGCGCCGGGGGAGCCCTGGGCGGGGTCGTACTCCCCGGCCGCGGCGGCGCCCTCGTCGTCGGAGGTCTCCTGCTCCAGCGCCTCGTCGTCGAGGCGGCCCTGCTCGTCGGGTGTCTGCGTCATGCCGGCCTCGTACCCACCACGGCGGGAAGGGATCGGCGGGCAGGACGAGTGAGCACCGCGGTGCGGGGCACGGGTCGAGGCCCGCGCGGCCGCTGCCCACGTCGCTCGCCGGCGGTGGTCGTCGTGGGCGGAGGCCCCGGGAGGTCCCTGTGCCGTCGAGGCTGCACCCGATCCTGGAGTCACGGCGGGCCGCCGCCGAGCTCACCGGACCCGAGCACGACGTCGACGTGCTCGCCTACCTGGACCAGCTCTCCCAGCTGGTGCTGGCGGTCGTCCCCGACTGCGTCGGCCTGAGCGTGGCGTGGCTCGACCTGGGGCTCTCGTTCACGCTGGTCGCTAGCGACCTGGAGACCGCCTCGCTGGACGCCGTGCAGTACCTCGACGGCGGGCCGTGCGTGGACGTCACGCCCGACGACGGGGTCCTCGAGACCCGCGAGGACGCCGTCCTCGACGAGGGCCGGTGGCAGATGTTCGGCCTGGCCGCGGCGGCGCACGGCATCGCCAGCACCCTGACGATCCCGGTCCTGGACGCCGGCGCGGTGGCCGGCACCGTGAACCTGTACGCCTCCACCCCCGACGCCTTCGAGGGCCACCACGAGGTCCTCGCGGCCATCGCCGGCGGCCACGCCGCCGTGGCCGTCCGCAACGCCGACCTGTCCTTCACGACGCTGACGGAGTCCCGCCGGGCGCCGGCCACCCTCGAGGCGCAGCGGACGGTCGCCACGGCGGCGGGCCTCCTCGCGGCACGCATGGACGTCGACGTCGACGAGGCCGTCGAGTCCATGCGCCGGGCTGCGCAGCGGGCCGGCGTCGAGGTGGAGGACGTCGCCCGGGTCGTCGTCGAGAGCCACGAGCGCGGCACGGAGGGCTGACGACCCGCCCCGGGCCCGCGCCGGCGAGTGCCCGGACCCGCGACGGGCACGGGAACCGATGGCCCCCAAGCTCACCCCCATCGACGCCACCGTCCGCGCGAGCCGCGAGATCGACCGGCTGGCCCCGGGCCTCGACGTCCTCTCCCTCCTCGACGACCTCGCCGGGAAGGTCGAGGCGGTCGTGCCCGACTGCGTCGGCCTGAGCGTCGCCTGGTTCACCCTGGACCTCTCGTTCACCCTGGTCGCGAGCGACGACGACGCGGCCGCGCTGGACGCCGTCCAGTACCTCGACGGCGGGCCGTGCGTCGACGACCTCCCGGCCGGGTCGTCGGCCGCTCGGGAGAGCCGGCCGCTCGACGAGGACCGGTGGCTGCTCTTCGGCCGGGCCGCCGCCGCGCGAGGGGTCGCCAGCACCCTGACCCTGCCGCTCCTGGGCGAGGACGGCGGCGTCGTGGGGACCGTCAACCTCTACGCCGCGACCCCGGACGCGTTCGAGGGCCGGCACGAGCGGCTGGCCGCCCTGATCGGTGGGCGCGCAGCGGACGCCGTCCGCAACGCCGACCTGTCGTTCACCAGCCGCGCCACGTCCGAGCAGGCGCCCACGATCCTCGAGGCGCAGCACGACGTCGCCCTCGCGGCCGCGCTCCTCGCCCGGCAGGACGGCATCACGGTCGCCGAGGCCGAGACGAGGGTGCGGCAGGCCGCCTACCGCGCCGGCGCGCGACCCGAGGACGTCGCCCGGCTGCTGCTCGAGACCGAGCTGGACGGCCCGGGCGCCTGACGGACCCCCTGACCGACCACGGTCAGCCGGGCCCGGTCAGGGCGACCACCACGACGCCGTCGACCTCGGTCGAGGCGAAGCCCGGTCCCGTCACGACCGCGAGCGGGACGCGCACGGCGGTGGTCCGGCTGCGCTCGGGGAAGTCGTCGACCAGGATCGGCATGACCAGCTCGTCACCGACCCGCTCGAGGACGATCCCGTCGACGGCGTCGTACGGGTTGTCGCGCAGGAGCGCGTGGGCGCAGGCCGGCGTTCCGCACCGCTCGAGCTCGCGCAGCAGCGCGTAGCGACCGGCGAACCGGCCCAGCGGGTTGGAGTAGATGGACTTGCCCGTGACGAAGGGATGGACGGGCGTGGTCGCCGTCAGGTCGACCCGGGTGCTGAGGACGACGGTGTCGGAGTCGAGGGAGGTCCCCGTCAGGTCGCGCCATGCCTCCTCGACCTGGGCCACCGACGGCCCGCCCGGGGTGACCCAGGCAGGACCGGAGACCGGTTCGAGGCTCTCCGCGGCGGCCGGGGACGTGCCGTCGGGGTAGCGGGTGGTCTGCGCGGCGAGCACGGGCTGCCCGACGACCCAGTGACCGGCGTACTGCCCCGCGGCGTACCCCGTCACACCGAGGACGAGCGCCAGGCCGGCCGCCCGCAGGGTGCGGCCGTGCGCCGCGGACCGCACCGGACGCACCGCCCGCGCCAGCAGCTCCACCAGGCCGCACACGCCCGAGGCGACCATCGCGAGGATGACCATCTCGTCGGCCTTGAACGCCAGGAAGCCCACGCCGAGATGCACGCCGACCGCGCCGGCGAGCATCGTCGTCCAGGCGCCGAGGAGCACCAGCAGCAGGGCGCCGGCCAGCGGCCGGGGGCGCCCGCGGCGCGCCTCGAGCGCCGACCAGGCGAACCACGCCACCCCGACGGCCCCCAGCACCGACGAGGGGCCGAGGTCGAACGGGAACGGCCAGGGCGGGACGTTCGCGCCCGGGTAGGTGTAGCGCATCTGGAGGCTGTCGGTGGTCATGCCCGACAGCCGGGCCCGCAGCACGGGCACCCAGTACGGCGTCGCCACCACCAGCCCGACCCCGACGACACCGAGCGCCCGCACCACGCCCAGCTCGGGTCGCCGACGGCGCGCCAGGTCGACGACCCAGCCGAGCACGGTCGCGACCGCCAGCGGGAGCAGGTAGAAGGTGTGCACCAGCAGCACGGCGCCCCCGAACACCCCGTGGGCCCACCAGGGCCAGGCGCGGACCCCGTCCGCGCGGACGCCACGGACGAGGTCGAGCCACCAGGGGGTGGCGCACATCAGCACGAGCCACTCGTCCGGCTTGAGCAGGTCGACGGTCAGCAGCGACCCGGCGGCGACGATCCCGGCCGCGACGAGCGGCGGCGCGACGCGCCGCCAGAGCAGGAAGGCCACCAGCGGCACCGTGGCGGCCAGGACGACCTGGAAGGGCTGGAGCAGCATCCAGCCGGGCAGGTCCGTCAGCGCCGCCGCCCGCCCCTGCAGCCACGACAGCGCCGGCGGGTAGTACGGCGGCAGCCCGGCGTACGCGTAGTCCGCGAGGCGGGCGGAGTCGGCGTACCGCGTGGCCGCCTCGGTGCGGAACGACGCGTCGGCGTACAGCCCGCCGAAACCCCAGCGGGTGCCCGCGAGCGCCAGCACGGAGGCGGTCGCGAGCAGCAGCGCGGTGCCGCCGACCAGCAGGTGCGCGGCCGCCTCCGAGCCGGACCGACGGACGACGAGCAGCCCCACCGCCACGACGGCCACCGCGGTCGCGACCACCAGGCCGGCCAGCAGGCCCCGCCCGGTCGCGGAGGCCACCGGGGCTCCGCCCGGCCAGGGCACCAGGGTCGCGACGAGCACGGCGACCGCGGTGCCCGCGACCACCGCGACCACCGTGACCACCACGGCGACGGCCGGGCGTGCGGCGGGGGTGGCGGGGGCGGTGCCGGAGGGTGGGGCCATCACGTCAGAGCGGGAGCCGCCGGAAGACGCGACGCGGCACGTGCCGGAGCACGGACATCACGGGTCGCATCGCCGCCGGGACCCACACCTGCTCGGCCGAGCCGTCCACGGCCGCGACGACGGCCTGCGCGACGTCCTCGGGCCGCACGGCGAGTGGCGCCGGGTCGAGCCCGGCGGTCATCCGGGAGTGCACGAAACCGGGCCGGACGACGACGACCCGCCCGCCGTGCTCGCGCAGCGCCTCGCCGAGACCGGTGTAGAACGCGTCGAAGCCGGCCTTGGTCGAGCCGTAGACGAAGTTCGAGCGCCGGGGGCGCTCGCCCGCCACGCTCGACAGCGCCACCACGGTGCCGTGGCCCTGGCGGCGCACACGGTCCGCGAGCGCGATGCCGGTGGCCACCGGGCCGACGTAGTTGACCCGGGCCAGGCGGACGCCGGCGTCGACGTCCGTCCACGCCTCCTCGGGGTCCCCGAGCAGGCCGTAGGCGACGACCGCGACGTCGACGTCGCGGTCGGCGGTGGCCGCCTCCACCACGGCGGCGTGCGTCTCGGGCGCCTCGGCGTCGAGGTCGAGCTCGGCGACGGTGCAACCCAGGGAGGACAACAACCCGGCGGCCTCCGCGCGGCGCTGTGACGGCCGCGCGGCCAGCGTGACGTGCAGGCCGGGGACCCGGCGGGCGTAGCGCTCGGCGATGGCGAGCGCGATCTCGGAGGTCCCGCCCATCAGCAGCAGCGAGCGGGGGTCGCCCACGGCGTCGGTCATGTCACAGCTCCAGTCGTCGGGCGAGGTCGGAGACGAAGACCCCGTCGGGGTCGACGCGGCGTCGGGTGGCGCGGAACTCGTCGAGCCGCGGGTACATCCGGCGCAGGGTGGCGGAGTCGGCGCGGGAGTCCTTCGCGAGGTAGAGCCGCCCGCCCGCGTCGAGCACCTGCTCGTCCAGGCCGCGCAGCAGGTGCCCGAGGCCCGCGCGCACGGGGAGGTCGACGGCGAGGGTCCACCCCTCGGTGGGGAACGACAGGGGCGAGTCGTTGCCGGGGCCGAAGCGCTTGAGCACGTTCAGGCAGGACACGTGGCCCGACGCGGCGACGTCCGCGACCACCCGGCGGACGACGTCCTCCGCGCCGAGGGGGACGACGAGCTGGTACTGCACCATCCCCCGGGGCCCGTAGAGACGGTTCCAGCTCGTGATCGCGTCGAGCGGGTGGAAGAAGGTCGTGAGGTCCTGCACCTCCGTGCGCCGGCGCCGCGGAGCCGCCCGGTAGTAGAGCGCGTTGAACGCCCGGGCCGTCGCCCGGTTGAGCACGCCCGGAGGGACCGCGTCGGGGACGGCGGCCCGCACGCCCGGCGTGTAGGCCAGCGGGCGGGCCCGGGACGCGGCGGGCAGCTCGTCGCGCTCGGCGTGGCGGCCGCGGGTGATCACCGCGCGACCGGCGGCGCCGCCGGTGGCGACCGCGTCGAACCAGGCGACGGAGTAGGGGTAGCGGTCCTCGTCGGTGGCGAGGACGGCGAGCAGCTCGTCGAGGTCACCGGCCCGCTCGGTGTCGACCACCATCGACGACGTCGCGACCCGGCGGCACTCGATCGTCGCCCGGGTGACGACCCCGGTCAGGCCCATCCCCCCGACGGTGGCGCGGCGCAGGGCGGCCTCCTCGGGGTCCGTCGTCCCCCGCCGCAGCGTGCGGACCGACCCGTCGGCGAGCACGAGCTCCATCGACGTCACGTGGTCGCCGAACGACCCGTGGACGTGGTGGTTCTTGCCGTGGACGTCCGCCGCGATCGCACCGCCGACGGTCACCTGCCGGGTGCCCGGCAGGACCGGCACCCACAGACCCCGCGGCAGCAGGACGTCGATCAGCCGCTCCAGGCTCACCCCGGCGTCGACGTCCACGAGGCGGGTGCCGGGGTCGACGGCGTGCACCTCGGCGAGCCCGGTCATGTCGAGGACGACCCCGCCCCCGTTCTGGGCGGCGTCGCCGTAGCTGCGACCGAGCCCGCGGGCCAGGACACCTCGCCCGGCCCCCGGGACGCGGTCCGCGACGTGACCTGCGACCTGGCGGGCGACGTCGTCGGTCGAGCCGACCGCGCGCACGTCCGCCGTGGACGGTGAGGTCCTGCCCCAGCCGGCCAGTGGCTGCCTGCTCATGCCCCGGCCACGGCGGGGACGACCGTCGCGAGCCAGAGGACGGCGAGGACCTGCAGCACCCGGTCGCCCAGCACGAGGTCCTCCGGCGCGCCCGCGTTCCCGCGGTCGATGTCGACGGCGTAGCGCAGCATGCCGAGCACCAGCGGCGCGACGGAGATGACTCCCCAGGAGACGTCGCCCGGCCTGCCGCCGGCGTCCTCGAACGCCCACTGCACGTAGGTGACGACGGTGACCGCGGCGGCCATCGACCACACGAAGCGCAGGTAGGACTGCGAGTAGGCCTTCATCGACGCCCGGGTCTCGCCCGCCTCACCCAGCGCGCCGACCTCGCTGAACCGCTTCCCCGACACCATGAACAGCGAGCCGAACGAGGCGACGAGCAGCAGGGAGCCGCTGATGGGGATCTCCGTCGCGGCGCCGCCGGCCATCACCCGCAGCACGAACCCGGAGGAGACGATGGCGAGGTCCAGGACGGGCTGGTCCTTCAGACCGGCCGTGTACGCCGCCTGCACGGCGAAGTAGGCGGCGACGACGGCCCCGAGGGCGAGCGACCACCAGGCCGCGAGACCGAGCGCGGCGACCGCCAGCAGGACGCCCGCGACCACCGCCGTCCGTGGGCCCAGCTCACCGGCGGCGACCGGACGGTGCCGCTTGCGCGGGTGGCGCCGGTCGTGCGGCGCGTCACGGACGTCGTTGAGCAGGTAGACGGCGCCGGCGGCGAGGCAGAAGGAGGCCAGGGCCACGGCGGACGCGCCCAGCACCTGCGGCCGGGTGAGCTCGCCGGCGGCGGCCGGGACCACCAGCACGAGGACGTTCTTCGTCCACTGCCGGGGCCGCACCGCCCTCAGCAGGGGCCACCCCCGACGCGCCGCCCGACGGGTGGCCGGCCCGGGCTCCTGCGCCACGACGGGTCGCGTGCGGCGCGGCGCGGGCTGCTGGGCCGAGGCCATGCAGGGACCTCATCTCGCGTGGGGTGGGTGGTCGCGGCTCGGTGCCCGATGACCCGTCGCTCATCCGAGGCCCCCAGACTGGCCCGGTGCGACGACCTCCGGCCGACCTGCGACTGCCGAGGCTCGTCGCCGACCTCGACGCGCGGGTGGCGGAACGGGTCCTGGCCGTCGACCGGCCCGCCCTCGACCACGTCATGCGGCGGCTGTCCGCGGCAGCCGACCACTCGAAGGTCTGGGCCGCCGTCGCGGTCCTGCTCGTCTCGACCCGAGACGAGCGGGCGCAGGTGGGGGCGCTGACCGGGATCGGCGCCGGGGCGACGTCCAGCCTCCTCGTCAACCAGGGCCTGAAGCGGCTGCTGCCCCGGGGCAGGCCGGAGGCCGTCGAGCTGTCTGCGGCCCGGGCCCTGCGCCGGCGTCCCACCACGGGGTCCTTCCCGTCCGGGCACGCGGCGTCGGCGGCCGCCTTCGCGGTCGGGGTCGGCGGAGCCCTGCCGGGCGCGGCCCCGGTGCTGCTCCCGCTCGCCGTGGCCGTCGCGTACTCCCGGGTGCACACGGGGGTCCACCACACCTCCGACGTCGTCGTCGGGTTCGCCGTCGGGGCCGCGGTGGGCGCGGCCGCCACGCTCGTCGTGCGGCGCGGTGTGGGCCTCCCGGTCTGAGCCGGGGACGGCGGCGGCGTCCGCCTCAGTGCGGCGCGGGCCGGTGCGCCGCCGGGTGCTCGGGGCGCCCCGCGCCCCCGGTCGCGGCCGGGTCGCAGTCGCGCTCCAGCTCCGGACGCACCAGGAACAGGACGAGGTCGAGCAGGTGGCGCTCGCCCGGCGTCCACGACCGCGCGGACGCCTCGCGCGCGGCGGCGTACCAGTCGAGGTCGACCAGCCCGGCCGGCGACCACCGCAGGTGGGCGGCGAAGTGGCGTCGCAGCGACCCGTGCGAGTCGACGAGCTCCACCGCGGAGGCGTAGTCCTGGTTGCGTGCGCACGCCGCGTACTCCGCCCAGACCGGTGGTCTGGTCGGGCCCGCCGCGTCCCCACGCCTCGGTCCCTGGGTCATGCGGGTGCTCCCGTCCTCACCACACGGTGCCCGGGTGGTGACGGGCCATCCCCGGTGCGGCGCGCGACGGCCGACGCCCAGCGACCCCGATCTAGGAGGCGGTCGACGGTCAGGCCCGCGGGGCCCGCTCCCGGCACAGCGCCACGACCACGGCGCCCGCGAGGGTGACCGCGGCGGTGACGACGGCGGCCACGTTCCACCCGGCGACGAGACCCTCGAGCGGCGTCCCCGGCCGGGGCGCGCCGAGGATCGCCGAGACCACGCCGACGCCGACGGCGGACCCGACGTAGCGGGCGGTGTTGTTGGCGCCGCTGCCCATGCCGCCGCGGCCGGCGGGGACGCTGGCGACGGCCTCGCGGCCCAGCGCGGAGTTGACCACCCCGCTCGCGACCCCGGCGACGAACAGACCGGGCAGGAAGTGGGCCCAGCCGCTGTCGGTGCCGGCCCCGGTGAGCAGCAGCTGGCCGAGCGCCACGATCAGCAGCCCCACGACGAGCTGGTGACGGCCGGTGATCGACGCGGGCAGCCGGCGGGCGAGGAGCGCGGTGACCACGGACGTGCCCGACCAGGCGAGCAGCAGCCACGCCGCGTGCAGCGCGGTGGTGCCGTACGCCGCGTCGAGGAAGAAGGCCATCGTCGAGAGCAGCGCGATGATCCCGCCGCCGGTGACCGCCGCGGCGACGGTGGCGGCGAGGAAGGCGGGCCGGCGCAGCAGCCCCAGGTCGAGCATCGGCGCTCGGCCGCGCCGCTCGACCACCACGAACGCCACCAGCAGGACGGCGGCGACCGCCGCCAGGGCGAGCGGCGTCGCGCGGTCCCAGCCGAGCCGGCCCTCGACGAGCGCGGCCAGGAAGGTGCCGACCGCGCCGGTGAACAGCACCGTCCCGGCGAGGTCGAGACCGCGGGGCTCCGGGGTGCGTGACTCCTCGACGGTCCGCAGCGCGAGCAGCGCGATCGCGAGGGAGACGACGGCGAGGACGACGTGCACGGCCCGCCAGCCGACCGCGACGTCCAGCCCGGCGGAGACGAGCGGGCCGACCGCGATGCCCGCGCCCACGCTCGCGCCCCACACGCCGCTCGCCCGGGCGCGGTCCGGGCCCGGCTCGAAGCGTGCGGAGATCAGGCCCAGCCCGGCGGCGATCACCGCGGCCGCACCGGCGCCCTGGCCGATCCGTCCCAGCACGAACACGACCTCCTCCGGGGCCGTCGCACAGACGACGGAGGAGGCGAGCAGCAGCCCGAGCCCGGCCACGAACACGCGGCGGCGTCCCCGGTCGTCGGCGAGGGTGCCGGCCGACAGCAGGACGGCCCCCAGTCCGATCGCCATCGAGCTGAGGATCCAGGTGCGCCCCGCCGCCCCGGCGCCCAGGCCGGCGGCGGTGGAGGTGATCGTCGCCAGGGGAGCGGTGAACGCGGCCAGCGACGTCGCCGTGGCGAGGGCGACGACCAGCAGCGTCGCCCGCGGGGTCCGACGACGGTCCGGGGTGGTCACGGCGGGACCGTAGCAGGTTCGGTCTGGTCACCGAACCGTTGTGTACCGTGCAGGGATGGCCCTCGGAGTCGACTACGCCGCCCAGCAGTGCTCGGTGGCCCGCACCCTCGAGGTCGTCGGCTCGCGCTGGACGTTGCTGATCGTGCGCGACTGCTTCTTCGGCGTCCGCCGCTTCAGCGACCTGCGCGAGCACCTCGGCGTCTCGCGCGCGGTGCTGGCCGAGCGCCTCGCCCAGCTCGTGGACGACGGGGTCCTGGTGCGCGTGCCCAGCGGGGGACGCGAGGCCTACGACCTGACCGCGAAGGGTCTCGCGCTGTGGCCCGTCGTCGTCGCGCTGCTCGCCTGGGGCGACGAGTTCTCCGCGCCCGACGGCCCGCGCCGGCTGTTCTCCCACGCCGCGTGCGGCACCGACCTCGACCGGGCCGGCGCCTGCCCGGCCTGCGGCACCAGCCCCTCGCCGTACGACGTGGAGATGCGGCCGGGCCCGGGGTCGCGCGGTCCGCAGGGGCCGGGGAAGGTGTCGGCCGCCCTGCAGGAGCGGCGGCGTCTGCTCGAGTCGATCTGAACCCCGAGGCCGGCCCGGCCCTCAGGCGCTGACGATCTCGAGGGACCTCGTCAGCCGCGCGGCGGCCTCGCGGACGGCGGTGAACCGCTCCTCCCCGGCGGCGTCGCGGAAGTCCGAGCTCGGGCCGCCGAGGCTGAGGGTGGCGACGAGCTCGCCGCCCCGGCCGAGCACGGGGGCGGCCACGGCGGAGACGCCGTCCAGGTAGTCGCCGTGGCTGACGGTGCCGCCGTCGCGGCGCACGGTGGCCAGGCGCGCCTCGAGGGACCCGGGGTCGACGACGGTCGCGTCGGTGTACGCCTCGGCGGGGGAGGCGAGCATGCGGCGGCCGATGGCGTCGTCGTACGCCGCCATCACCACCGGCCCGGCCGCGGCGTGGAAGGGCAGGACGGTGCCGACGCCGATGCCGGTGACCTGCAGCGACCGGCCGCCCTGGACGCGGTCGACGACGACGGCGCCGGCGTCCGCGGGGAGCATGAGGAAGGCGGTGTCGCCGAAGCGTCCGGCGAGGGCCTCGAGGTCGGAGCGGGCGAGGGCGCGCAGGTCGCCGTCCGCGAGCGCGGCGGAGGCGATGACGAACAGCGGCATGCGGATCGAGTAGGCGCCCTGGGCGTCCCGGTCGACCCAGCCCGCCTCGACGAGGGTCGACATCAGCCGGTGGACGGTCGGCTTGTTCAGCCCCGACTCCGTCGCCATCTCGGCGAGCGTCACCACGGGGCGCGCCGCGCTGAAGAGCCCCAGCAGCGCGCAGGCCCGCATCACCGAGCCCACGGTCTCCCGCTCGCTCATCGGTCTCCCTCCGGCCGGACGCGGCGATCGTAGCCAGCCCTGTTGACAGCGTGACCGCGGTCACGGTTCACTGCCGGAACACATTCCGCGAAACGCGTTCCGCAAGACGAAACGGAGACTACAGGGTGCACCTGCGGCAGATGATCGACGAGGACCTCGTCCACGCCCCCGGCGTCTGGGACGGGCTGACCGCCCGTCTCGCCGAGCAGGCCGGCTTCCGCGCGCTGTGCGCGTCCGGCTTCGCCGTCTCGGCGTCGCTGGGCTACCCGGACGCCGAGCTCTACACGATGACGGAGAACCTCGACGCCGTACGGCGGGTCCGCGAGGCCAGCCGCCTGCCCGTCGTCGCCGACATCGACACCGGCTACGGCAACGCGGTCAACGCCTCGCGCACCGCCCGCCGCTTCGCCGACGCCGGCGTCCAGGCCGTCTTCATGGAGGACCAGCTCTCCCCGAAGCGCTGCCCGCTCACCACCGGCGCCGACGTCCCCCTGCTCGAGACCCACGAGGCGGCCGGCAAGGTCCGCGCCGTCGTGGACGCCGCCCGCGAGTCCGCCGCCGACGCCGCGCAGCAGATGCTCGTCGTCGCCCGCACCGACGCCCGCGGGGACGACGCGCTGCGCCGCATGGAGGCCTACGTCGCCGCCGGCGCCGACCTCGTCATGCCGGTCACCAAGACCTTCACCACCGTCGAGGAGTGGCGCCGCTGCCACGAGACGCTCGGCGTCCCCCTCATGGCCACGCTCACGGCGTCCGCCTGGACCGAGAAGGCGCTGACCCCCGAGGTCTGCCGCGAGGTCGGCGTCCGCCTCGCGCTGCTGCCGACCCAGCTGCTGATGAGCGTCACCCAGGCCGCGCAGACCACCCTCACGCGGCTCGCGAAGGGCGAGGACCCCGCGACCGTGGGCGCCGACGCCATGGGTCACGCGACGTTCGTCGACGTCATCGGCACCGCCGAGGTCGACCGCCTGCGCGACACCTACCTGCCCGCGTCGGTCTGACCGCACGCCAGAGAGGAGGAGAACCCGTGCCCAGCACGATCGTCGAGAAGATCCTCGCCCGCGCCGCCGGCCGCGACGCGGTCACCGCGGGGGAGAACCTGCCGGTCCGGCCCGACCGGATGATGGCCTACGACTTCCCCGGCTACACCGACGTCATGTTCCGCCAGATGCACGACGACTTCGGGATCACCGAGCTCGCCGAGCCGGAGCGGTACGTCGTCTTCATCGACCACATGCTCACCCGGGGCGACGGCCGCGAGCAGGAGGTCCACCAGGTCACCCGCGACTGGTGCGAGCACTACGGCATCGCGCTGCACGAGGCCGACGGCATCGGCCACCAGGTGATGGTCGAGCAGGGGTACGTCGTCCCCGGCGCGTTCCTCGTCCACTTCGACGGCCACATCTCCGGCGCCGGCGCCTTCGGCGCCCTCGGCTGGGGCGTGCGCCGCGACCTCCTCGAGGGGTGGGTCACCGGGCAGCTGCACCTCGACGTCCCCGCCACCACCCGCTTCGACCTGGTGGGCGAGTTCCCGCCCGGCGTCGACGCCCGCGACCTGGTCCACGAGATCATCGCCATGCTCGGCGCCGACGGGTGCGCCCACCAGGTCATGGAGTTCGGCGGCCCGGGTGCGGAGACGATGGCCATCGGCCACCGCCAGTCGCTGTGCGGCATGGCGATGTTCACCGGCGCCGTCTCCGCGGTCTTCGAGCCGGACGACGAGGCCGCCACGCACCTGGCCGCGCTGGGTGTCGAGGCGGGCACGCCCGTCACGCCGGACGCCGACGCGACGTACGCCGCCCGCCACACCATCGACCTGTCGACGCTGCGTCCGCGCGTCGTCGAGCCCGGCTCCGCGCGATCGGCGAACACCCGCCACGCCGACGAGCTCGCCGGCACCCCGGTGACCAAGGCGTTCATCGGCTCGTGCGCCAGCGGACGGATCGAGGACCTCCGCGCCGCCGCCCTCGTGCTCGACGGCCGGACGGTCGCCGACGGCGTCGACCTCAACGTCGTCCCCACCTCGCAGGCCGTCCACGACCAGGCCGAGGCCGAGGGGCTGCTCGACGTCCTCCGCGGCGCCGGCGCGACCATCGCGCGGTCCAGCTGCGACTTCTGCTTCGGCTACCAGAAGCCGCTTCAAGCCGACGAGAACTGCATCTCGACCGGCGTCCTCAACATCTCCGGGCGCATGGGCAGCACCGCCGCCAACATCTACATGGGCTCCGCCTCGACCGTCGCCGCGTCCGCGCTCGCCGGGTCGATCACCACCGCCGAGGAGGTGGGCCGCGCATGAGGACCTACCCGCCTCCGCCCGACGTCATCACGGGCCGCGTCGCCTGGGTCTTCGGCGACGACTTCGACATCGACCTCGTCATCGGGGTGGAGAACATCAAGTCGTACGACGCCGACTTCCTCCGCGGCGTCTGCATGCAGGCGTACGACCCGACCTTCGTCGACCGCGTCCGCCCCGGCGACGTCGTCGTCGGCGGCCGGAACTTCGGCTACGGCCACCCCCACTACCCGCCGATGGTCGCGCTGCGCGACCTCGGGATCGCCGCCGTGCTCGCCGAGTCGTTCTCCCCGGGCTTCTGGCGCGGCGAGACCTACAACGGCATGCCCCTGCTGACCGTCCCCGGCATCAGCACCACCGCCGCGACCGGGGATCGTGTCGAGGTCGACTGGCGCGCCGCCGACGTCCGGCTCCCGGACTCCGACGCCCGCCTCCTCGGCACCCCGCCCAGCGACCGCGCCGCACGCGTCGTCGCCGCCGGCGGCTCGCTGAACCTCCTGCTCGCCGAGCACGGCCGCACCCCGGCCACCACCTGACCCGCCCTCCCGCCAGCCCTCCCGCCAGCCCAGCCCGCACCCAGCCCTCCCGGCCCGACGTACGAGGACCGCCATGACCGACACCCAGCCCGGCACCGCCGTTTCCGCCGAATCGGCGACGGAACCGAGCCCCTCCACCGCCAAGCGCGCCGCCCTCGCCGGCGGCGTGGGCACGCTGATCGAGTACTACGACTTCAGCGTCTACGCGTTCCTCGCGGTGACGCTCGCGCCGCTGTTCTTCCCCTCCGACGAGCCCGCCGTCGGCGTCCTGCTGACGCTCGCGGTGTTCGGGTCGGCGTACGTCATGCGGCCCATCGGCGGCTGGTTCTTCGGCCGCCTCGGCGACCGCCGCGGACGCCGCCACGCGCTCGTCGTCACCGTCGTCGCCATGGGCGTGTGCTGCGCGCTGCTCGGGATGCTGCCCACCCACGCCACCGTCGGCGTCCTCGCCCCGGTGCTGCTCGTGC
Source organism: Nocardioides sp. CFH 31398 (assembly GCF_022436705.1). Lineage (GTDB taxonomy): Bacteria > Actinomycetota > Actinomycetes > Propionibacteriales > Nocardioidaceae > Nocardioides. The sequence goes on from NZ_JAKUHT010000034.1 coordinate 47,974, forward strand.
TCATCCGACTCGCGCAGGGCTTCTCCGCGGGCGGCGAGATCGGCGGCGCGGCGACGTACGTCGCGGAGTCCTCGCCCGCCGGCCGCCGCGGCGTGTTCGGGTCGATGACCCCGATCGGCTCCACCCTCGGCTTCTCCGTCGCCGCCGCGGTCGTCGGCACCGTCTCCGCGCTCACCACCCCCGAGCAGATGGCCGCGTGGGGCTGGCGCATCCCGTTCCTGATCTCGATCCCGCTGGCGATCCTGTGCCTGTGGGCCCGGGTGAAGCTCGAGGACACCCCCGACTTCGAGGCCATGGCCGCCAAGGCCGAGGTCGTCCGCAGCCCGCTGCTGCAGGTGGTCCGCGAGCACCCGCTGTCGGTGCTCCGCGTCATCGGCATCGCGATCGCCATGAACGGCTCCGGCTACATCGGCCTGACCTACTTCTCCATCTACCTCACCGGCGAGGGCTTCGACCCGCAGGCGATCTACTGGACCGCCGCCATCGCCATCGCGATCGCCTGCGCGAGCTTCCCGATCGCGGGGCTGCTGACCGACCGGTTCGGCCGCAAGCCGGTGCTGCTGACGGCGTACGTCGGGTTCCTGGTGCTCGCCTACCCGGTCTTCGCGATCATGGGCTCGACGTCCTCGATCCTCGTCGTCGGGATCGTCTGGGTCGCCTACATGATGTTCAACGGCCTCGCGCAGGTGCCGGCCTTCCCGCAGTTCACCGAGCTGTTCCCGCGCAACGTCCGCTACACCGGCGTCGCGCTCGGCTTCAACATCGGCACGATCATCGCCGGCGGCAGCGCGCCGTACATCGCCGCGCAGCTCGTGGAGTCGACCGGCAACACGATGGCCCCGGCGTTCTGGGTGATGGGCGTCGTGGTCGTCGGCATCGTGACCGTGCTGACCCTGCGCGAGACCAGCCGCAAGCCGCTGCCGGTCTGAGGTCCGGCCGGCCGGTCAGCCGGGTGTCTCTCGGCCCCGCCAGGTGACCACGCAGGCGTGGTTGCCCTGCGGGTCGGCGAGCACCCGGCAGCCCGGGTCGTCGACGACGAGGGAGCCGCCGGCCGCGAGCGCGGCCGCGACGCGGTCGTCGGCGACCTCGTCCGGGAGCCACAGGTCGAGGTGCCAGCGCTGACTCGGCACCGGGCCCGGCCGGGTGGCCTGGAACCAGACCGACGGACGACGCCCTGCGGGGTCGCGCAGCTCGACCTCCTGACCACCGCCGCTGACCTCGACTCTCACCGCCTCGTAGCCGAGCAGCGCCGTCCAGAACGGGGCGACCTCGGCGCCGTCCGGGCTGTCCAGGGCGAGCTCGAGGACCGCGGTGCGCTCCGGCCTCGGGGTCGCTCCCGCCGTCCGGGCCAGGCTGCTCACCGCACGGGCCAGGGCGACGTCGGCCGCGCTCACGCCACCGAGGCCGGGCGTGGTGAGGCGGAGCCCGACCCACCCGTGCGCCACGTCGAGGTCGAGGTGCCGCTCACGTCCCTCGGCAGCGCGCGCCACCTCGGCGACCAGCGCGCCCGCCGCGGCGAGGTCCCCGACCTCGAAGCCGGCGTGCAGCCGGTCGAAGAGCAGTCGCCAGTCCTCGAGGCCCTCGGCCGCGACCTCCGGCGGGGTCAGCCGGCGCCCCGCACCGGAGTCGTCTTCCACGCGCGTCACCCTGCCACCCGTACTGCTCCTAGGCTCACCGCGTGACCTGGTTCGCCTCGCCCGACGACGCCGCCGCACGACTGGGAGGGGCGGGTTACCTCGCGGACGACGCGACGGCCACGTCGGCGTACCTCGCCGGGCAGCTCGGCAAGCCGCTGCTGGTGGAGGGCCCCGCGGGGGTCGGCAAGACCGAGCTCGCCAAGGCGGTCGCCCGCGCGCACGGCGCCGAGCTGGTGCGGCTGCAGTGCTACGAGGGCCTCGACGAGGCGCGGGCGCTGTACGAGTGGAACTACAAGAAGCAGCTCCTCCGCATCCAGGCCGGGTCCGACGACGAGTCGTGGGCGGCGACGCAGGACGACATCTTCAGCGAGGAGTTCCTGTTGACGCGGCCGCTGCTGACGGCCATCCGGCGCGACGGGCCGACGGTGCTGCTGATCGACGAGGTCGACAAGACCGACGTCGAGGTGGAGGGCCTGCTGCTGGAGGTGCTGTCGGACTTCCAGGTCACCGTCCCCGAGCTCGGCACCATCACCGCCACGCGGCGCCCGTACGTCGTCCTCACCTCGAACGCCAGCCGTGACCTGAGCGAGGCGGTCCGCCGGCGCTGCCTGTTCCTCCACCTCGACCACCCCACGCCGGAGCGCGAGCGGGAGATCGTGGTGTCGCACGTGCCGGACGCCGAGGACGCCCTGGTCCGCCGGGTCGTCGACGTCGTCGGCCGGCTGCGCTCCGCGGAGCTGCGGAAGGCGCCGTCCATCGCCGAGACCGTCGACTGGGTCCGCACGCTCGTCGCGCTTCAGGCCGGGTCGCTCGGGGACGACGCCGCGGCCGCCGCGATGGAGCGGACGCTCGGCGTCGTCGTGAAGCACGGCTCCGACCTCGAGGCGGCGGCGAAGGAGCTCGCACGCGCATGATGCTCGACCGGCACCTCGGGTTCGTGGGCGCGCTGCGCGCCGGGGGGGTGCCGGTGGCGGTCAGCGAGGACCTCGACGCGCTCGCCGCGGTGTCGTCGCTGGGCTGGGAGCGGCGGGCGTCGGTGCGCGAGGCGTACGCCGCGACGCTGCTCAAGCGGACCTCCCACCGCCCGGCCTTCGACGCCCTCTTCGACCTGTGGTTCCCGCCGCGGGTGGGGACGTCGCGGCTCGGTGAGGCGGGTCCTGACGCCGATTCGGCACAAACGGAGGGGCAGGGCGCCCCGGACTCGGGCGAGCAGCGCGAGGACCTGCGCCGGCGGCTCGAGGAGGCGCTCGCCGACCCGGCGACCACGGACGCGCAGGTCGAGGCGCTCGCGGTGGAGGCGGTGGGCCGGTTCGGACGGCTGTCCGGGCGGCCGGCGGGGGCGAGCACGTGGTCGGCGTACACGACGCTGCGGCGGCTCGCGCCCGGCGAGCTGGACGTCGACGAGGACGCGCTCGCCGGCTTCGAGGCCGCCGTCCAGCGCGAGGCGCTGCGGCGCATCGCCGAGCAGAAGGGGGCCGAGCACGTCGGGCGGACCGCCGTCCGCCCCGCCACCGACCGCGTCGCGTTCACCTCGGCGAGCGCGGCCGAGCTGACCCAGATGCGCCGCGCGGTCGCCCCGCTCGCCCGGCGGCTCGCGGCGCGGCTGGCGCGCGACCACCGGTCCGGCCGCCGCGGGCCCCTCGACGTCCGCCGCACCGTGCGGTCCTCCCTCGGCACCGGCGGGGTGCCGCTGACGACGCACCACCGGCCCCGCCGTCCGCGGCGGACCGACCTGGTCGTGCTGTGCGACGTGAGCGGCTCGGTGGCCCACTTCGCCCGCTTCACGCTGATGCTCGTGGTCGCGCTGCGGGAGCAGTTCAGCGGCGTCCGCGCCTTCGCCTTCGTGGACGACGTGGTCGAGGTGACCGACCTGCTGCGCCCCGGCGCCGACGTCGCCGAGGTGCTCGGCGACCTCGTCGACGCGCGGGGTCGCGCCGTCCGGCTGGGGCGCACCGACTACGGACGCTCGCTGCGCTCGTTCGTCGAGCGGCACGGCGACGCGGTGGGTCCGCGGACGACCGTGCTCGTGCTCGGCGACGCCCGGTCGAACTACTCCGACCCCGGACTGGTGCCCCTGAAGCGGATGGTGGACGGCGCCCGCCAGGTGTTCTGGCTCAACCCCGAGCCGCGCCGCCAGTGGGACTCCGGTGACTCCGACGCCGGCCGGTACGCCGCGGTGGTGCCGATGGCGGAGTGCCGCGACCTCGACCAGCTCGCGCGGTTCGTGCGGGAGCACCTCTAGCCGTCGGATCACGCGCCGGGGCGCGGGCACCGTGAGCCATGACGTCCCTCGCCGAGCAGACCACCGAGCAGCTGGGCGGACCGCTCAGCGTCCTCGCCGTGCAGAAGCGTGACCACGTCCGCCTCGACCGGCTGCTGCACGAGCTCGACGACGCCACGCCGGGTCCGGAGGAGGACCGGGTCCTCCGCGCGATCGCCCGCCTCGTCTTCCCTCACGCGTTCGCGGAGGAGGCGCTGCTGTGGCCGGTCGTCCGCAGCGCGGTGCCGGACGGCGAGGCGCTCACGCTGCAGGTCGAGCGCGAGCACCAGGAGGTCAACGAGCTGTGGACCGAGCTCGAGACGACCCCGCCCGGCCCCCACCGGGTGGCGCTGAAGAAGCGGCTCGCGGAGGTGCTGCGCGAGGACGTCCGCGACGAGGAGGACGAGCTGCTCCCGCGCCTGCAGGACCGCGTCGAGACCGGCCGCCTCCAGCTCCTCGGGATCGCCTGGGAGGTGCTGCGTCGTACGGCGCCCACCCGCCCGCACCCCGTGGTGGCCCGCCGTCCGCCCGGCAACGCGCTCGCCGCGCTGCCGCTCACCGTCATCGACCGCTCCCGCGACGCCCTCGACGCCGTCGCCGGCCGCGTGCCCGCCGCGCGAGACCGCGCCGTCACCCTCAGCGCGGCCCTCGCCGGCGTGGCCGGTCGCGTCGAGCGCTGGGAGCCGCTGCGGCGCGGGGAGCGCCCCGCGACCCACCGGGCCTGAGCGGCGCGGGCGTCGTCCACAGCCCCGGGCCCGGCCTCCTGGTAGTCCCCTGAGGATCTGTCGTCCACGGACCCCCGGGACGACCGTTCGTCAGGGGACTACCCGGAACCGAGGAGTCGGGCTGTGGAGAGGCGCGGTGCCGCCCGGGTGAGCTCCCCGCGGGCCGTCAGCCGGGTAGTCCCTGACGTTGCGACCGTCGTCCGGGCGGTTTCAGGGTCGCAACGTCAGGGAGTACGGCGGCCCGGGGCTCGATGGCGCCGTCGGCCCGGTAGTCCCTGACGTTGCGACCGTCGTGCGGGTGGTTTCGGGGTCAGAACGTCGGGGAGTACGGCGGGCCGGGGCTAGATGGGGCCGTCACCCCGGTAGTCCCTGACGTTGCGACCGTCGTCCGGGCGGTTTCAGGGTCAGAACGTCGGGGAGTACCCGGGTCGCGCCCCAGCCGCACGCCCGGACAACGCGCCGACTCGTCCTACTCGGGCGCGGGCGGGGTGGCCTCGTGGTGGCGGAGGCCGTGGGTGCGGCGGTCCTCCTTCATCTCCGCCTCGAACAGGTGCCGCCTGCCCCCGACGAGGGTCTCGCGGGCCTCTCGCTCCAGCGCGGTGAAGGCGGCGTAGTAGCCGTCGTCGTACTCCTCGACCGTCTGGAAGCTCCAGCGCCCCTCGAGCACGTTGCGGCCGACGAGCTCCCGCTCGACGCGGTCGGCGAGGTCGTCGTGCCCGGCGTCGCGGAGCTTGTCGACGGCGTCGCCGAGGGTGAGGTCGGCGGTGCCGGACAGGCGGTGCCAGGTGTAGAGCGCCCCGCGGGCCGCCTCGATCGCCTCGAGGGCCTCCGAGAACGAGCCGAGCGCGTCGACCGTCTCGTCGGACACGCCTGCGGGTCGCTGGTGCTCGCGGCCGGGTCGCTGCCGGTCGTCGCTCATGGGTCCCCTCCCGGGTCAGCAGGTGGTCAGCAGGGGCAGGTCAGAAGGTGGCTGCCTCTCGGCGGGGGAGTACCCGGACGTCGGCGGTGGATGAGAGCAGCGTCGCCCGCGCGTACGGCGTCCCGCCGGGCAGGGTGGGGATGCGGCGCAGGTCCACGTCCCAGGACCCGACCGGGACGACACCGCGGGCACAGATCTCGTCGAGGGTCGCGTCGAGCAGCACCGTGACGAGGTCCTCCCCGGGGCAGCGGTGGCCCCGCACGCGACCGCCGCCCTGCGGCACGAAACCGTACGGCGGGGGCTCGGTGCCGACGAAGCGCTCGGGCTCGAACCGGTCGGGGGCGGGGTAGGTCGCCGGGTCGTGGTTGATCCCGGGCACGTCGAGCAGGAGGCGCTCGCCCTCCGCCACGGCGACGCCGTCCACCTCGAGCGGACGACGCGCGACGGCCGCGAGGGCGGGGACGAACGGTGCGGTGCGGCGGACCTCGTGCAGGAACGACCGGCGCCGCGCAGCGCTGCGCTCCAGCCACGTCTCGCCGTCGGTCCAGCGGTGCGCGTCGAGGACCGCGAAGCAGCCCAGCCAGGAGGTGGCGATGGTCGGCCGCACCAGGTTGCCGAGCTCCACCGCCGCGGTGCGCTCGTCGAGGTCGCTGGCGGCGATCGCGTGCGCCGGCGTCCCCGGCGCGACGACGAGTTCCCCGTGACGGATCGCCCTCAGCGTCAGTCGCGCCCAGGCGTCGGTGCGGGCCCGCGCCACCCAGGCGCGGGCGTACGCCGAGCCGCGCAGGCCGAAGCCGTCCACGACGCGGGCGTAGGTGCGGGCGAGGTCCACCTCGACGTGCGGTGCGAGCGAGAACCCCGCCCAGCGCAGCGCGGCGACGCCGTACGCCACGACGAGCGCGTCGTGCAGGTCGACCTCCCGCTCGCCGGCCTCGTCGAGGATCTCGCCGAGCAGCCGCCCGGCCTCGGCGGCGCAGCGGGTGACCCCCTCGACGCCCATCTGGGCGCGCAGCAGGTCCTTCCGCTCGGCGTGCTCGGTGTGGTCGAGGGTGTGGACGGCGCCGCGGCCGAACAGCAGCCAGCCGAGGGCCGCGGGGACGGCGTCGGCGCGTCGGGTGGCGGCGGGGTCGTAGAAGGTGCGGGCGCCCTCCTCGGTGCCGACGACGACGGCGCGCGAGCCCAGCAGCCGGCTGGGGTACGTGGCGGTCGCGCCGCGGCGGTCGCGGTCGGTCTCGATGGCGCGGAAGCCGTGGGTCAGGAGCAGGGTCGCGAGGTCGGACATGGCTGCCGGTTCCCGCTGCTCAGCGCGTGAACCGCGCCAGCAGCCGCGCCCGCAGCGGGTCCGGCAGCAGGCGGGTCGCGGTGTCCTGCACCCGCACCAGCGACGACCCGGGGACGAGGGTCGCCCTGCCGTCGAGCATCGCCTCGTAGGCGTCGCGGGCCACCGTCTCGGGGCTGTCCTTCGGCGTGGACGACGCCAGCCGGGTCCGCAGCATCCCGGCGCGGGCGAAGAACGGGGTGTCGACCGGACCCGGGCGGGCGGAGGTGACGGTGACGCCGGTGCCCCGCAGCTCCTCGCGCACGGCGAGGGCGTAGGTGTGCACGAACGCCTTCGAGGCGTCGTACGTCGCCTGGTGCGGCCCGGGGGCCGCGGAGGCCACGGACGACGTGACCAGCACCCGCCCCCACCCGTGCGCCAGGAGGTCGGGCAGCAGCAGCTTCAGCAGGTGGACGACGCCGCGGACGTTCAGGTCGACGACCCGCAGGTCGTCACCGAGCGGCACCTCGTCGGAACGGCCGTGCGCGGCGGCGCCGGCGTTGAGGACGACCGCGCCCAGGGTCTCGGACCGGCCCGCCACCTCCCGGGCGAGGGCGTCGACGCCCTCACGGGTGGCGAGGTCGGTCTGCACGGCCTGGACGTGGCCGCGGCCCTCGGCGGACAGCTCCCGGGCGGTGTCGTGGATCCGCTCCTCATCGGCGGCGGCCACCACGGTCCACCCGTCGCGGCTGAGGCAGCGGGCGAGCTCGAGCCCGATGCCGGTCGAGGCGCCGGTGACGACGGCGAGCCGTCCGGGCCCGGCGGACCTCGCCCGGTCGTCGGCGGGTCCGCTCACGAGGCCGCCGCGGCCATGACGGGCCGGGCGCCGCGGCCCTCGATCGTGCTGCGCAGGTCGGCGAGGATGTCGCCGAGCCAGCGCGACACCGTGGCCTGGGTGACCCCGAAGCGGGTGCCGATCTCGCGCTGCGACTTCTCCTCGAAGAAGCGCAGGTAGAGCACGGTGGCGTCACGCTCGCCGAGGGTCCCCAGGACCCCGGAGAGAACGACCCGCGCCTCGGCGGCGCCGAGCTCGTCGTCCGCCGCGAGGGTGTCGCCGAGGGTGACGGTCGACCCGGCCTCCGGCGGCTGGTCCAGCGAGGCGGGGGTGAAGCACCCCAGCGCGCTGCCGGCCTCGGCGTAGTCCCTCTCGGAGGTGCCGGTGGCCGCCCGGACCTCCTCCGGGGTGGCCTCCCGGCCGGTGGCGACGGACAGGTCGGACGACGCGCGTCGCAGGGCCAGCTGCAGCTCCTGCACGCGACGGGGCGGGCGGACCATCCACCCGTGGTCACGGAAGAACCGGAGCACCTCCCCGCGGATCGACGGGACGGCGTAGCTCAGCAGGTCGTGCTGGCGGTCGGGGTCGAAGCGGCGGACCGCCTTGACGAGACCCTCGGCGGCGGCCTGCTCGAGGTCCTCGGCGTCGATGCCCCGGTCGGAGTAGCGCCGGGCGACCGCGACCGCCACGCGGTGGTTCAGGGCGATCACGGCGTCGAGCATCGAGGTGCGAGCGGCGTCGTCCTCGGCGTCGGCGGCCCGGCGCAGCAGCTCCTGGGAGAGCGCACGGCGCTCGTCGTGGGAGAAGCGGCGCTCGGTCCGGGTGGCCGTGGCCACCAGCTCGCGCCAGCAGGCGGCGGCGAGCGCGGCGTTGTCCAGGGTGGGCAGGACAGATGTGGCAACCATGGAGACCTCACAAGGGCGTTGGTGCCGGGGTCTCGCCGGTTGCTTCAGCGAGGAAGAACCTCTGACGCTAGGACCACTGCGAGGGGGCTCGTCAACCCGTGCGGGGAGGTTGCATGAAACTGGTTGGCCTGGGCACCGACAGGCGCGCCCGATGGGGTGGTGGTAGAACTTCCGGCGTGGCGCGCACGGCTGTGACCTGCGGGTTCGTGCCATCATCGCCCGGTCGGCAGCCCTGGGGGAACAGCCGTCCACACCCCCTCACCTGTCGCTCGGAGGTCTTCTTGTTCGATCACGCCGACCTGCTGCTGGCGTTGTCCCGGGCCCTGGCGGAGAACCCCCGCGAGGAGCGGTGGCCGGCGCTGTGCCGCGCCGCGGTCTCCGGGCTGCGGGTCGACGACGGCAGCATCGCGCTCTGTGTCTCCGGGGTGCCCGAGCTGGTGTGCGCGTCGAGCCGCCGGGCCGCGGGGTTCGGGCAGGCCCAGGAGGTCACCGGCGAGGGCCCCGTGTACGACGTCCTGGCGACGTCGGCCCCCGTCCTGATGACCGGCCGGGCCGACGATTCCCGGCGGTGGCCGCGGCTCGCGGCGTTCTATGACACCGTGGCGGTGGGGCCGACCGCGGCGGTCCCGATGCTGGCCCAGCCGACGGAGGTGGTGGGTGTGCTGACCGTCCACCACAGCCTGCAGTCAGGCCTCGGCGAGTACCTCCACGGGCCCTCCGAGGCCCGCCGCGCCGAGGCGCTCGACGACGTCCGGTTCGTCGCGGACACCCTCGCCGCCGTCGTCCTCGCCGACACCCTGATGCCGGACGACGAGCAGGTGCGGTGGATCGACCGGGACCGCGTCTCCCAGGCCGTCGGCATGGTCGTCGCCCAGTCCGGCGGGACCCCGGAGGACGCCCTGGCGCTCATCAAGGCCCGCGCCTTCGTCGAGGGCACCACCGTGGGCGAGATCAGCCGCCGGGTGATCGCTCGGGAGCTCGACCTCGGCCGGTGCGGAGGCGTGGACGGCGGGAGCACCGCCCCGTGACGGGCGCCGACGGCCTCGGCCGCGCGTTGGCGGCGCTGTCCGGCGAGCAGCCGGACGTGGGCGACATCCTCGCCCACCTCGTCGCCGACTGCGCCGCGTCGAGCGGCGCCCGCGCGGTCGCGGTCCTCGCGCGCGACGAGCCCGCGGCCGACCTCGAGCTGCTCGCGGCGTCGTCCCACCACGCCGCGGCGATGGAGGTCTGGCAGGCCCAGCACGGGCGCGGCCCCTGCGTGGAGGCGATGGACGCCGCCCGCGTCGTCCACCGGACCGCCGAGGCGGAGGGTGTCGAGGAGGGCTCGCTCGGCGCGCTGATGCGGGACGCCGGGTTCCGGGCGGTCAGCGCCTACCCGGTGGCGTGGCGGGGGGTGACGCTCGCCGGCCTCAACCTGTTCTGGGCGAGCGACGAGGGCGGTCGCGCGGCCGACGGCCAGGAGCCCGGGCGCGTGTACGCCGACCTCGTCGCCCTCGCCATCGCGCACCCCGCGCTCACCGACGCGGGTGCCGTCCGGGCGCAGCTGCGGCGCTCGATGGCGCAGCGGGCCGTGGTCGAGCAGGCCAAGGGCGTGCTGGCCTGGACCGAGGGCCTCGACATGGGCGCGGCCTACGCGCGGCTGCTGACGCTCACGGAGACGTCGTCCGCGACGCTCGGCGAGGTCGCGGCCGAGGTCGTGCGCCGCCGCGGCGCCCCGCCCGCCTGACGGGCGGCGAGACCGACCAGGACGACCAGTGCGCCGCTGATGCCCCAGACGGTGCCGGTGAGGCCGAGGACGAGCGCGAGCAGCAGGCCGAGGCGGTCGGCGGACAGGAAGACGGGCACAGCGGGCCCCTTTCGTGGTGGTGGTCAGGTGAGGAGCAGCAGGGCCGCGCCGACCAGGAGCGCCGGGACGGCGGTGAGCGCGCCGGCCAGCACGGCCGCGCGGGGGTGCAGGGCGAGCAGGGGCAGCAGCGCGTCGCCGTCCTGGCTGACGGTCGCCGCGGCCAGGGTCGACAGCGGCATGCCGCCGGCGGTGAAGACGCCGACGAAGACGATCTGCGCGGCGCAGCCGGGCACGAGCCCGACGGCGACGCCGACGAGCACGCCGACGAGGCCGTGGACGGGCAGCTGCGAGCCGTCGAAGCCGGTGGCCCGCTCGAGCACGGCGAGCCCGACGTACGCGACGGACACCCAGGTGGTGACCTGCGCGACCTGCGCGCCGCTCTCCCGCAGCACCCCCGGTCCCGCGAGCCGCCCGGACGCCGCGGCGGCGAGGCAGAGGCCGGCACCGGCGAGGCCGACGACGAGGTAGAGGTCTCGCGGGTCGGAGAGGTTCAGCGTGACGGGCAGTCCGACGACCGCACCGCCGCCGATCGCGAGCCACAGCAGCACCGGCAGGACGCCGAGGGAGTGGACGAGGGTGGCGCCGTTCGCTGCGCCGTCGGGCCGCACGAGGTCGGGGGGTGGCGCCGGGGGCACGCGCAGCACCGGACGTCGCGGGGCGATGCCCGCGGCGTCGACGAGCCAGCCGCTGGTGGCGCCCACGACGAGCAGCCCGGCCTTGAGCTGGACGGTCAGCACGGGGTCCGCCGCGAGCAGCACCCAGGAGACGTCGCCCATCGTGGCGACGAGCGCGGCGACCGCCGTCCCGTAGGACACCGCGCCGCGGGCGTACGCCGTGACCACCACGATCGCGCCCCCGCAGCCGGGGGGCATCGTGAGCGCAGCCCCCACCAGGGGGGCCCAGCGGGCGTGCCGCTCGAGAGCGGCCGCCAGCCGGGCCCCCCACCGGTGCTGGGCCCAGCCGAACGGCGCGACCGCGAGGGCGACGAAGACGCCGACCTGCATGAACGCGTCCGCCAACGGCTGGAGCAGGAGCTGGGTCATGGGTGCGCCTCAGGGTGAGCCGGGGCTCACTCGTCGCCGGTGAGGGCGTCCTTGGCCTTCTGGACCAGGCCCTCGCCGCCACCGCCGTACAGCCCGCCGCCGGAGCCGGGCGTGCCCGGGCCCTTCGAGCCGTCGTACGTCGCGAACAGCAGCGGGTCGGGCGCGGGGAGGTCGGCGACGTCCAGCTTCTCGCCGACCGGTCCACCCTGCTCGAAGCGGATCTCGTCGTCCCCGATGAGCGTCGTGCCCTGGGCCCAGCGGCCCTCGCCGGCGGTGCTGCCCTCGTGGAACGAGTAGTAGGTGCGGGCGGCCTCGTGGTTCTCCTCCTCCTTCAGGGAGTCCTCGATGCCGTCGGTGTAACCGTCCTCGATGAGCTGCTCGATGCCGAGCAGCCACTGCTGCTGGTGGAAGGTGTCGCGCGCCAGGTTGAAGCGCAGCGTCTCCTTCACGCCCGGGTCGTCGGTCATCTGGAACACCCGCGCCGTCTGCAGCCGGCTCTGGGCCTCGGCGTGGACGTTGGAGCGGAAGTCCGCGAGCAGGTTGCCGCTGGCGACGATGTAGCCGCCGTTCCACGGCACGCCCTGGCTGTTGGTGGGCATCGCGCCGCCGCCGGTGACGATGGCGTGCTGCACGTTCTGGCCGCCGAGCACCGCGGCGAGCGCCGGGTTGGACGCCGCCGCCTCCGCGACGGTCTCCGACGGGGCGCCCTCGAGGAGGCGGGCCATCATCGTCGTGAGCATCTCGACGTGGCCGATCTCCTCGGTGCCGATGTCGAGGATCATGTCCTTGTACTTGCCGGGGATGCGGCAGTTCCAGCCCTGCCACAGGTACTGCATCATCACCGTCATCTCGCCGAACTGGCCGCCGACGAGCTCCTGCAGCTTGGCCGCGAAGAGCGCGTCCGGCTTGTCGGGGTGGACGTCGAACTGCAGCTCCGAGCTGTGCCTGTACATGGGGGTCCTCTCGTGGTGGAGCGCCTCTCGCTCCGACGTCCTCCACGCTCCCGGTGAGGCGTGCCCGGGCCGTGGCGCGCGGCGACCCCGCGACGTACGACCTCCCGGTGCGCCGGCGGCGCACCCGCGGTGCGTGGGCGTCACACGGGCGTCACAGGTGGCTCGGATGAGCCTGGTCACCGCCGGGCACGGATCGCCGGAGGTGGTGACCCTGGACGGATGGTGCCGGCTGACGCTGCTCGGGGAGTTCCGGCTCGAGGCGGACGGCGACCCCCCGCAGGTCGGTGCGGTGGCGGAGCGCCTCCTGGCGATGCTCGCGATCACGCACCGCCGTCGGCGGGTCCGGCGCACGGCGATCGCCGAGCGGCTGTGGCCCGACGCTCCCGCCGGGCGGGCGACGGCGAGCCTGCGCTCGACGCTGTGGCGGATGCCGCGGCCCCGCGGCCGCGCGCTGGTGCAGGGCAACGCGACCTCGGTGTGGCTGGCCGACGGGATGGCCGTGGACCTGTGGGCGGCCGAGGACCTCGCGCACGACCTGGCAGGGCCCGAGGGCGTCGACCACGCCGACCGGGGCCTGGACCTGCTGCGCGAGGACCTGCTCGCCGACTGGGTCGAGGACTGGCTGGTCCTCGAGCAGGAGAGCCACCGCCAGACCCGCCTGCGCGCCCTCGAGCTGGGGGCGTCGCTGCTGTGGCGCCACGGTCGCCGTACGGCGGCGCTCGAGGCGGCGATGGCCGCCGTCCGCGCCGAGCCGCTGCGCGAGAGCGCCCACCGCGCCGTCATCGAGGTGCACCTTGCGGAGAACAACCTCTCCGAGGCGCTGCGCCAGTACGACGGCTACCGCCGCCTGCTCGCCGACGAGCTGGGCCTGCGCCCCACCGAGACCATCCGCTCGCTCGTCGCCCCGCTCCTCGGCCGTCCCGTCGACGCCCCCGGCGGCGGTCCCGACGGCGTCGAGCCCGCCAGCCGCCGCGCCCCCGGTGCCCCCGGCCGCATCCGCACCTCCGCCTGGCCCCTCCACTGAGCCGACTCGGCACGTCTGCGCGGCTGTAGGGCGTCGAGTCGGCACGTCTGCGCACCGGATCAGCGCCGGCCGACGTGGGCGGCCCCGCCGCCTGCGCAGACGTGCCGACTCGACCCG
>NZ_JAKUHT010000035.1 GCF_022436705.1 Nocardioides sp. CFH 31398
GCGCCCCCCCCCCCCGCCCCCCCCCGCCCGCCCGCCCCCCCCCCCCCCCCCCCCCCCCCCCCCCCCCCCCCCCCCGCCCCCGGCCCCCCCCCCCCCCGACTCGACGGTCAGGCCAGGTAGCCCAGGTCCCGCAGGCGGGTGAGCTCGGCGCGGAGGCCGTCGTGGGAGGAGTCGTCGGCGGCGCGGCCCCCGACGACCCAGGCGGGCGGTCCGACCGCGCCGCCGCCGTCGAAGACGACGCTGGTGCGGTGCTCGTCCCCGGCGTTGACCAAAGAGCCGAGGAGGGCGACGGGGTCGGCGGAGTCCTCCAGCGACAGCACCCGAACGTCGCCGTCGATGCGCGGGGCCTGCGAGGCGGGGGAGCCGACGGTGACGACCGCCTCGACGGTGAACCGTGACGACGGCTGCCGGGCCGCGACCTCGGCGGCCGCGACCCCGCCGCGCCCGCCGCCCACGAGCATCACCCGGGCCGGGCCGTCGGTGTGGCCGGACGCCTCGACCGCCGCCTCGACGACCCGCACGGCCTCCGCCGCGTACGTCGCGTGGTCGCCGCCCACGAGGCGCAGCCGGCCGCCGTCCGCGTCGGCGCGGCCGGGGAGGTAGACGAGGAAGCGTCCGGGCGCGGCGCGGTGCACCTCGACGCTCGCCGTCACCTCGCTCAGGGTCGTCATCAGCGCGCCGAGGCCGGCGGGCAGCGACGGGTCGGCCACCCCGGCGGGTGCGGGCGGGGTCGCGGGGTCGGTGCCGAGCAGGTCGGCGGCGACGTCGCGGACGGCGCCCACGGCGTCCTGGGTGAACGCCGGCACCCCCACCGCCCGGAGGCCCGCGAGGGCGACGCCGGCGGTGGTCGCCTCCTCGTTGGTGCCCAGGCCGGGGGTGAGCAGGGTGCGCAGCTGCAGGCCGTCGAGCAGCCCGCCCGCGGTGCTGATGTGGTCCATCAGGTCGGGGTGGTGCTCGGCGAGCTGGCCGAGGTACTCCGCGACCTGCTCGCGGTCGTCGGCGTCGGTCTCGATCAGCCCGGCGGCCACGACCACGCCACCCAGCTCGACCTCGGGGGCGAGGAAGCCGATGGCACGGCCGGCGATGGAGCCGATGGTCCGCGACGCGGACTCCGCGAGCTCGTCGATCCAGCGGTAGGTCAGCACGGTGGCGCGGACGACGAGGGCGTCGGCGTCGAGCTCGGTCGACCCGGGCAGCAGGCCGTGCTTGCCGGTGGTGGCGCGCCGGATGTCCTCCTCGGCGACCTCCCAGGTCCGCGGCGACAGCGCGGCGGACGCCGCCACGTCGTCGTCGGCGAGGATCGTGGTGCCGAGCCGCGACCGCTCCCGCAGCTCGCCGCCCACCCGGTCGAAGAGCTCGGCGAGCCGGGTCATGCGGTCGTACTTCTCGCCCGCGGCCACCGCCTCCACCTCGGACACGCTCCGCTGCGCGTCGCGCCCGCCCGTCGGGCCGGACAGTCCGTGGCCGGGATCCGTGGTCATCGGCTCACCTCCGCGAGCACCGGGGCGAGCGAGGTGGCGAGGTCGGCGGGCTCGACCCGGCGGACCTCGACGCGGCCCTCCTGCCGTCCGTCGGTCGTGTCGACGTGCGGTCGCAGGGCGTGCCACCCGTCCGCCAGCAGCAGCCACGAGGTCACCCCGACGGTGTCGAGGGAGGGGGTGGTCCCGCTGGTGTCGGGGGCCTCGGGCAGGTCCGCCACGAGCGCGCGGAGCCGACCCCGCGACTCCCGCTGCAGGGCACCGAGCAGGCCGGGCACCTGCGCGTCCGGCAGGACGACGCCGTCCGCGACGACCCGGCCCGAGTGGTGCCCGGCGAGCACGGGGACGACGTCCGCCCGGCCGGAGCGCACGGCCTCGCCGGAGGCGTCCAGCAGCTCGTAGGGCAGGTCCAGGACGCCGGGCAGCGCGGAGGTCTGCCGCGGCAGCTCGGCGGGCAGCGCCGCGACGCGCGCCAGCTCGGCGGGCCACTGCGCGGTCGCGAACCAGCCCAGCTCGAACACCAGGCCGTCGGCCGTGGCGAGCGTGGCGACGGCGGTGCGGCCGTGGCGGTGCCACGCGTGCAGCTGCGCGCCGGTGATGTTGAGGTCGAGGTCGACCGCGACCCTCGGCGTGGCCAGCAGGCCGACGGCGCCGGCCAGCCCGGGGTCGGGCTCGCCCCACGCGTCCAGCAGGCCGCGGCGGGTCAGGGACTCGATGGGCTCGTGCAGACCCGCCAGCGCGGCGGCGTACGCCGCGTCGTCGCCCGCGCCGCGGCTCGGTCCGAGGCGGGACTCCAGGCCCGCGGAACGGCCGGCCTCGGCGGCGGGGGCGAGGAAGGGCAGCGGTGCCCCGCCGGCCCGCTCCGCGACGAGGCGCAGCTCGGGCAGGGTCAGGCTGATCCGGCGCGGCAGGCCCGCCAGGAGCGAGTCCGGGGGCGGGGTGGGGCTCGACAGGTCGACGGTCGGCACGGTCCTCAGCGCTCCCCGGAGTCGAAGGTCAGCCAGTCACGGTGCCCGGGCGGCGGGGCCTCGGCGGTGGAGCCGCGGCCGCCGTCACCGGGGCCGTCCAGCTCCTGGCCGCGGTGGCGGTGCTCGGCCGCGGCGATGGCCTCGCTCAGGTGGGCGACCTCGGTGAGGTGCTTCTCCAGCGACTGGGCGGCCTCGTCGTGCAGGCGGGCGGCGTCGCGCATCCGCGCCGCGCGGTCGCGGACCCGCTCGCGCATCGTCTCGGCGGCGCGGCCCGTCCAGGGGACGCTCTCGGCCTGGGCGACCAGCGACTGGGCCCGCGCCCGGACCTCCGACGCCTGCTCGCGCAGCTCGCCGACCCGCCGTCGCATCACCCCGACGTCGCCGTACATCGCCTGCCTCCTTGCGCACCGTTGCGTCCGGACCACTGCCCCGCGACGGTCGCCGCGAAACCCGGTGGCGCCCGGGCCGCGGCGGATCCGAGGGCCCCAGCCTCCCACGGCCCCTCACCGGGTGATCCGGAAGACGTGCCGCTCGACAGCCGCGGCGTCGAGGAGGCCGAGCTCGCGCATCCGCGCGGTCTGGGCCACGAGGGACGCCTCGCTCGACGCGTCGACCGCCCGCGCGGCGTCCACGTGGTGGCCCAGCGCGTGGCGCTCGGCGAGGCCCGGGGCCACTCCCGCCGCGACCGGCGCGTCGAAGGTGACGGTGACCCGCTGCCGGGTGTCCGGGTTGGGCGCGCCGTCCAGGAGCGGCACGACGTCGCCGCGGTTCTCCAGCGACAGCACCGCCACCTGCTCGGGGAGCCCGGGGACCTGCGCGGTCGGCGCCCCGGCCGTGACGACCTGCCGGACGTCGTACGGCATCGCGTCGGTGCCCGCCTCCGCGGCGAGGGCCACCGCCTGCATGCCGCCCTGCGAGTGTCCCGTCAGCAGGACAGGCTCCCCGGGCCGGACGCCGGCCTGCCGCATCGCCTCCGCCACCCCGCGCCCGTACGTCGTCGGCTCGCCCGCCAGCAGGCCGAGGTCCGCGCCGAGGTCACGGACGTCGTCGTCGCCGGCCCAGGGCGCGGAGAAGTCGTCCGTGCCGGGCAGGTGGACGACGTGGGCGCGGCGACCGTCCGCCCCCACGAGGGTGTCGACGGCGACCGTGCCCCGACCCTCGGGGTCGTCGGCCAGGGCCGCCACCCCGGCGAGGCCACCGAGCAGGTCCGCGACCCCCCGCGGGGGCGCGACCGTGCTCTCCAGGTCGCGACGCCGCACCACCCCCGGCGTGCCCTCCGCCGCGAAGGCGCCCGCCAGCACGCCGGTCGCCCCGGGTGGGTCGGAGGGCAGCGGCAGCCCGACAGCGCCGGGGACCGGCGGCACCCGGCCCGAGACGACGTCCACGGCGCCGGACAGGACCGCGACCAGCGGCTCGACGAGCCCCGGGCGGGCCACCACGGCGGACTGCACCGCGGGCAGGGTGCCCAGCCGACCCGACAGGTGGGCGAGCGTCAGACCCGCCCCGACGGGCAGCACCGCTGCCGCGAGCAGCGGCACCGCCGCCCGCCCGACCCCGTGCGCCAGCACGTCGAGGCCGACGGCCACCGCCGCGTCCGCGCCGACCAGGAGCCCGACGGACGCGCGGACGGCCTCGGCGTCCACCTCCCACCGGGTGGCCGCGGCCACCAGGCCGTCGGTGCCCCACACCGCCGTCGTCAGCGCCGTCTCGGCCGCCGCGAAGGTCACGGGCGACAGCACCGCCGAGGCCAGCAGGTCGGCGTCGGCGGCCAGCGCGAGGACCCCGGGGACCCGCCCGCGCAGCCGGTCGCCCAGGGCGTCGTGGTCGTCGGCCAGGGCCCGCAGGTCGTCGTACGTCGCGCCCAGGCCGGCCACGCCACCGGCCACGCTGAGGTCGTCCGGACCCAGGCTCACGCCGACCACGGCAGCCCCGGCAGGTCCGGCAGGTCCGGCAGGTCCGGCAGGTCCGGCAGGTCCGGCAGGTCCGGCAGGGCGCCAGCGAGCTCCTCGGCCCACGCGCTGGCCCGGTCCCCGAGGGACGCGAGGAGGGCGAGCCGCACCTCGACGGCGTCCGCGTGCGCGTCGAGGGCCGAGGCGGCCTCCCGCAGCGCCTCGGCCGTGCGGCCGAGCCCCACCACCCCGGCGGCGGCCGAGGCGGTCGCGGCCTCGGCGGCGGCGCCGCT